>NZ_JADFCM010000008.1:682098-1364196 GCF_015234585.1 Pseudalkalibacillus hwajinpoensis | reverse complement strand
AGCTACCTCTATCATGCCATATGTCTTTCGAAAACAAAACGCCTTACAATTAAGACCGAAGTTGCTCCCATTCACTTCGAAGCATCCCCATTTTGATGGCATCGTAGTAAACACCTTCTACTATCCTTGCATCTCTTATTCTGGCTTCTTCTTTCATTCCAATCTTACTTGCCACCTTGATCATCCGTTCATTACCAGACCAGGTAGACATGCCAAGTCGACGAAGCTTTGTTGATCGAAATAGAAAATGGATCCATTCTCTATAAGCTTCAGAACCGTATCCTCCATTCCAGTAAGATGGATCATAAATAACAATTCCGGTTTCAAGCCAGTTGGTGAACTTATCAACCCAGTATGATCCCACTGTACCTATCACTTTATTATCTGCTTCAATGACTAACGTGTCTGGAACTCCGAGGCTAATTTTACGCTGTTGCTCCCACTCTTTCTTGTACTCTACTTTGGATATCTTTTTCTCAATGATGTATGGCCCGTTCCATTTTTTTGCTTCTTGATTCTCCTCTTCATATTTCCAATAGTATAAAGTACTAATATCCTCCCATGTCGCCTCTCTTAATGTTACTTTCTTCTTCTCAATATAAATCAACAGGCTTTCCTACCTTTCTTTATGGATAAGCTCCTTCTAGAATAGCTTTCTTGAATACTTGCATCACCCTTTTTGAAATAAGTAAGAGATCATGGCCCCTAATGATGCATAAAACATTTAATACCTCCTAATCATTTCAAATTCTCTCAAATGTTACAACTACTTTTCGCTTAGATTCCTTAATCTTAAAGACACTAAGGATATAACAAAAAAGCTCTCCTCCAATTGGAAGAGAGTTTTTGTCAATTTCCGGCAATCGCCGATAAAAGCGCTTCTTTTTCTTTTTCCGATACAAATGCTCGCTGGTGGAAGACATTATAATCTTTTTTACGAATGGATTGCAAAATGGCTTTGTAAAAAACCGCTGAGCTTTTCACTGGGAGACGAGCATCTAGAGGATAATGATGCATTGCTGAGAAAGCTGTTTCGTAATGCATTTCAGCTCGAACAGCAAGCTTTTCCCAAACTTTGATAAATGCCTCATTCATTCTTCGACTTCTTAAATCTTCAACACGATAACCTAATGATTCCATCTCAGCAATTGGCAAATAAATTCGGTCTCGGTCTAGATCTTCAGAGATATCTCTTAAGATGTTCGTGATTTGCATGCCAAGACCTAACGCTATGGCACTCTCTCGAAGTTCGTCTACCTTCTTTGGAGCAAGAATTGGAAGAAGCATAAGGCCAACGGTGCTTGCCACATGATAAGAATAATGTTCAAGTTCCTCAAGCGTATAATACTTCGTTTTATATAAGTCCATTTCTTGCCCAGCAATCATATCGTGAAAAGCTTTCGTATCCATGGTGAAATTACGAAAAACATCTTCAAGAGCTAGCCACATAGGATCAGTTTTTGGTATTTCACCTTTTAGAAAAGAGGCAAATTCAGAACGAAAGACCTTTAATTCTGCTTCAGGATCTGTGCCTTCATCAATGATGTCATCAACCTGCCTGCAAAAACCATAAACAGCCCAGACTGCTTTCTTCTTTGAAGAAGGCAATAAAGAAAACGCTTTGTAAAACGTTTTGGAATGATGTTTAATAATGGCTTCACAGTGAGCATAGGCTTGTTCGAGCATCTTTCGTTCACACCCTTTCAATTTCTTTTACAAGAAGATCCGCCCCTTGCATTACGATTGGGATGCCACCTCCAGGATGGATCGATGCTCCCACCGCATAAAGGTTTTCAAATTTAAAAGGTTTCACTTGAGGTCTAAACGCGCCTGATTGTGTAAGTGTTGGGGCGATACCGAAGCTTCCCCCTTTATATAAGCCTTCCACCTCTGCATCAGCAGGTGTGCGAATTTCTAACCACTCTATAGATTCTTTTAAACCTGGAAAACCTCTTGTTTCAAGAAGTTCAATCATTTTTGATGCAACGTTTTCCTTTTCACCCCATTCGACTGCTTCACCTGATGGTACGGGGATCAGCACGTATAGCACGCCTTTACCAGGAGGTGCTAGCGTTTCATCAATGAGAGAAGGATGAAACGTGTAAATAGCCGGTTGGTCTGTCAATTTACCACCTTGAAAAACGTCCTTCATATGGGATGTAAAGTCATTTGTCATAAAAAATTGATGAACATCAGCATTATCATATACGCGATCAAGCCCCATATAGAGGAGTAGACAACCTGAGGAAGCTTTGTATTTCTTCCGAGGAACTTTCTCTTTTTTTATCAGATTCTTGATCATAGGGAAATCTCCATTATACACTACTTTATCATAATAATGTTCTCCACTTGTAGTACGAATTCCTCTACACGTCTTCCCATCAATGAGTAATTCTTCCACGTTAGATTCTAAATGAACCGTTACGTTTTGAAGACGAAGATGTTTTTCTAATACAGTAATCAAGCTTGCATAGCCACCTTTTAAATACCAGATGCCATGTTCATATTCGCTAAAAGGAACTAAAGAATAAAGTGCTGGTGAAGCAGATGGATTTCCACCAATATAAAGCGTTTGTAGGGCAAAGGCGTCTTGCATCCGTTCATCATTAAAATAATTAGATACTTGAGATTGAACAGACTGGTAAGCTTTAAGCTCGAGTAAAAGCTTCATATTACTTGGAGTAAAGAAATCTTTTCTATTAATAAAAGACTGTTCGAGAAAAGCCGCCTTTCCTTTCTTAAATCGAACGCGCATATCTTCAAGATAAGAAAGAAAATGTTGCTCTTCTCCAGGAAACATTCGAGTGATCTCTTCCAGCTGCTTCTCGATATCACTTGTTTTCGTAAAAGTAGAACCGTCTGGATAAATCATGCGATATAGTGGATCACATCTTACCATCTCCACTTCCTCACGAGGAACTCCCGCTTTATCCAAAAACTCATAGATCATCTCTGGAAGAAGTACGATCGTAGGGCCCTTGTCGATCTTGAATCCATCTCGTTCAACAAATGAAAGTCTACCTCCAAGCGTAGGCGCTTTTTCATGCAGCTCAACGTTGTAGCCTTTTTGTGAAAGGAGTAGCGCGGAAAGCATGCCACCTATGCCTCCACCTACTATACCAATCGTCATTTCGCACTCTCCAAAAGCGCTGCTTGTTCATGAAGCATTCTGCTCGTGATTCGTGCAGATTCCATAATTGTTGGAAGTCCACTCCCCGGGTGAGTCCCTCCACCAACAAGCCAGCAATGATTTAATTCTTTAAACTGGTTAGGTGGACGGAAGTACATCATTTGAGGAAGATTATGAGCTAGATTAAATGTGGCTCCTTTATAAACATTTAAATCCATCTCCCAATCCGTTGGCGTGTACATTTCCTCAACTTCGATATGCTTTTCAATATCCTTAAATTCCGTTCTTTGTTCAAGCTGATCAAGAACTAATCTTCTAAATTCATCCTTACGTTCTTCCCAATCAACTAAACTAAAGTTATTCGGTACTGGAGCAAGGATGTAAATGGAAGATTTACCTTCTGGAGCAAGAGTATCGTCAGTAACGGAAGCATTTTGTACATAAATGGAAGGATCTACTGATAGAATTTTCTTCTTAGTAAGCTCTTCTACGTTCTTTTTATAATCAGAGGAGAAGATAATAGAGTGATGCGGTAAGTCGTACTTTTTATCTACACCAAGGTATAGCATAAAGGCTGAGCAAGAATATTTTTTCTGTTCCATTTTTTTAGGTGTATATTTTTTTACAGAACCAGATGGAATGAGATGATTTACAGCATGTGCGAAGTCAGCATTTATAATGACTTCATCGGCATAATCCTTCGTACCATCTTCAAGTTCCACACCTTTCACTGTCTTCCCATCAAGTAAGAGTTGCTTCACACCTTTATTCGTATGAACTTCGCCGCCCTCTTCCTTAATGACCCTGGCCATAGCTTCTGGAATTTGATTCAGTCCGCCAATCGGATGAAAAATGCCGTAAGCATGTTCCATATAAGATAGAATCGTAAAAGCTCCTGGACACTCCCACGGTGACATTCCAAGGTATTTTGCCTGGAAAGTAAAGGATAGTCTTAAACGCTCATCATCGAAATAATGGGAAAGTCGCTTGTAAACACTATCTGTCACCGTCAATTTAGGTAAAGCCTTCACAAACCGCCATCTACCATAATCAAGAAGTGAATCATGCTTATTTTGAAGAATAGGCATTAGCGCTTCGAATTTTTCTTTCTCTTCTTTCATAAAACGTCTATACCCTTCACCGTCTCCTGGAAATGTCTCTTCAATTCTTCTAACCATTTCATCCTGGTCACGCGTTGGATAAAAGGAAACATCATCGAATTTCAATTCGTACATTGGATCGATTTCAATTAAGTCGATATAGTCGTGGACATTACGTCCAGATTCCTCGAACATTTCTTCGAGAATATGCGGCATATTAAGGAAGGTTGGTCCTCTGTCAAAGCGGTAGCCACTTCGCTCAAATCCAGAAGTTCGCCCCCCCACATAGGATTGTTTCTCATAAACTGTAACCGAATGTCCTTTGCTCGCTAGAAGCATAGCAGCTGTAAGCCCTCCCGGACCTGCACCGATTACGATGACTCGTTTTGTTGTTGGCATCATTTTTCCCCTTCCATCCGCATATGAAACTTCGCACATATATTATACAAACATTATACATATTAACGCTGTTTTGTTCAACAATTTATGCACAAAACCATCTGATTAACGTATTGCCCTATTTTTCATTAAAGAAAACATGTTCAATGTGGAGAGGTTTATTTCGTTCAACAGTAAGTTTGCCAAATGAATATCGAGCTTGTCTCCGCTTATCAGTGGGTGAGCCAGGGTTAAAAATGACCTTCCCATCATATTCTTTATGAAGAGGAATATGGGAGTGACCAAAGAGAATTAATTCGACATCATCATCTTGAAATTGAGCAACGGCTCTTTGTTCTGTTGTTTTTCCTTTACCGTGACCATGCGTAACGCCGATTCGATGAGATTCTAAATCCAGTATGAGTTTTTCATTAAACTTATTAATAAAAAAAGCTTCGTCGACGTTTCCATAAACTCCTTTAATAGGCGCAAACGACTTTAATTCTTCGTAAACAGCCTGTGTTTGCCAATCACCTACATGAATAATGAGATCTGCATGGTACAGCTCATTTTTTAGTGCTTTGGGAAGCTCTTTTGCCATCCGTGGCATATGTGTATCTGAAACGATAACGACGTTCATTAGTTTTCATTCCTTTCATTTAATAGCGCTTGGGGGCTACTTTTGCAGCATGTTGTAAAACCAGGTGAAACATTATCTTCTATTAGTGGGGATTACCGAGTTCCAGTCACTGAAATCATAAGGGCAAATTCCATACAAAATCCTAACCTTATCTATCCAGGCCAGCTTATCCAAATCCCTGGATACCCTGACCCTGCAACACTTCCATATACCATTTATGTATCTCTTACACAGCGAACGCTTACACTTCAAAAAAATGGATCTACTGTAAAGGTATACCCTGTTGGTGTGGGGCGTATGCTCCACGATACGCCAACTGGACATTTTATTATCATCAACAAAGCTCCAAACCCCGGCGGACCATTCGGTACGATGTGGATGAGTATTTCTAAAATACATTATGGTATACACGGGACAAACGACCCTTCCTCTATTGGGAAATATGTATCGAGAGGATGTATACGAATGTATAACCGAGATGTCGAAGAACTGGCAAATACTATTCCAATTGGAACGGCCGTTTCAATTGGTCCTTAATTGGGATTTTTGCAAAACAAAAACGCCGTCTATAAACGGCGTTTTTGTTCATTTCAATTATCGCTTCAGCCTTCTTTATAAAAGTCATAAAGTAACCGACCCGCATTCGCAATAGCATCTCTTCCGTACTGGTTTTCTAGCAATCCAGCTGTTAAAAAAGCATAGATAACCGGACCTCTTGGTGTAAATAAAATACCTACGTCATGCTCCACTCCTGCAAGTTCACCAGTTTTATGAGCAAGCATATTTTTCTTTATAGTAGAAATCTTACTTGTAAACTTATCCTTAAATTGCTGCTGCAGCAAAACGTCTATCGCCCATTTCATAGATGATTTCGATAAAAGGTGTTTTTCAACTAGTTGCTTTAATAGTAAATAAGTATCTTTTCCGCTCATCATATTGTCTTTTCCAGCTTTGACGGCTTCTCTGTCCATCATTTTCCTCATTAGCTTTGAATGAAAGGCCCCCGCTCCTTTCATAGTATGATTAATATTCGCTATACCGACTAAATCAATTAACTGATTTGTAGCTGTATTATCAGAAGAGATGATCATCAGATGAATCAGATCAGTCAGCCTCCATTCAAGTTCTTTACCTAGATGGTAGATCACACCAGCGCCTTCGACTCGATTGACATCTTCAATCTCTACTACTTGATCTAATGTGAGCGCACCTCTATCCACTTGTCTTAAAGCTTCCAGCATAATAGCAATTTTAATAATACTAGCTGATGATACAGGCTGATCCTCATGATGAGTTAATTCTCCATCAGGCGTTGATACATACACGGATTGGTTTCCTTCAAGACCCTGGAAACATGCTATAATTTTCTCTTTTACTTGTTCAAACTGCATTAATTCGTCTCCCAGTAGCGGCAAACGCCACAAAGTTCTTCCTCATAGAGCGTACCTTTAAGAGGGGTAATTTCTATAAAGCGTCCAGTGCTAGGAGAATGAATCATTTTTCCTTCACCGTAATATATGCCTACATGATGCACAGATCCCTTTCCGTGCTCATAAGCAAAAAAGAGAAGATCACCTCTTTGCCAGTCACCTTCTTCTACTAGCGTTCCATCCTTTAACTGATCATGAGCATCTCGCGGAATCGTACAGCCAATAGCTCTAGCCATATTGTAACTAAATCCAGAGCAGTCATATCCATAAGATGACATACCTCCCCATAAATAGAGGAGACCAATAAATTGTTCAGCTTCGTGAATTAGGTCTAAGCCTGTTCCAAATGGGCCATTTGTTGGACGAGGCGTAACGTCTTCTTTGTTCAAAATCACCTCTCCATGTGGAGTCCAGACAAGGTAAGTTCGTTCACGCTCTTCTAAAACAGGAAGGATCGTTTGATAACTTAATCGCATTTCACTTTTTCCATTTTGAGTTGTAAATTGAACACCATGCTTATTTGTAGCTACAACTTCAGTAAATACTCCTGGTACATTTTCAGAAAGTTGGATCGTTGGAATCCATCCAGGATAGCCTCTTTCATCTTTTGAAGAGGGTTGTGAAGGGACGAGTACATAAGACCAATTTCCTCGCTGATCTAAAACTAAGACCTCTTCCCCGTACAAAACTTGGGATTGAACGTGGTTATTATCGCACAGTTCCAATCTATTCGAATAAGACAATGGTTCCAACCATTCTGTTAATTTCACTGGATTGGTTAGAGCATTATGATCAATTGTTCTTGCCTTCTCCGGAGTTGTCCATAACGTTGCTACGGCTACCGCAATTGTTTTTTTAGTCCATTCCAACTGTAATCCCACCCTTTTCTACATAGTGAATTCCTAAACCATAATCTTCAGTAAACGTCATCATATTTTTAGTATATTGAACCCCGCCATTCACAAGATCGTAATCAAGCATCAGTGGCGCATCGAAATCAAACCTCGTTATATTTCGTTGGCTGGCGGCAAGGTGTGCGGCGGCAGTTATACCGACTCGTGATTCAATCATACTTCCTACCATACACTCGATTCCAGCACTCTCCGCTAACGCGTTAATCTTTAATGCTTGATGGATACCGCCAGACTTCATTAATTTAATATTAATAAGGTCACTTGCTCGGGTGATAATTACTTTTAGTGCGTCCTCAGGTGAAAACACGCTTTCATCTGCCATAATTGGGGTGTAGACAGCATCAGTCACTTTTCTTAGACCTTCAATATCTTTCGCATGAACGGGCTGTTCAACTAATTCGATGTTAAGACCTTCATCCTCCATTTTTCGAATGGCATAAATTGCTTCCTTAGCTGTCCACCCCTGATTGGCGTCAAGACGAATAACGGCATCGTTTTGAACGCGCTTTCTAATTTCTTTGATTCGACTTAAGTCGTTTTGAATGGTGTCTTTGCCTACCTTTACTTTCAAAATTGAAAACCCATCTTTTATGTATTGAACAGCGTCAGTTGCCATCTCTACAGGTTCATTTACACTAACGGTGTAGTCTGTTTCCAGGGCATTCCGATATCCTCCAAGAAATTGATAAAGAGGGAGTTGACTTCGCTTAGCCAATAGATCATAAATAGCCATATCAACTGCTGCCTTTGCGCTCGTATTTCCAATCATTGATTTCTGTAGAGTGTACATGACGGATTCATATTCCGTTAAATCCATTCCAACCAATTTCGGCTTCACGACATGTTGAATGGCCGAATCAATACTAGCAAGACTTTCACCAGTAATGACGACTGTTGGAGGTGCTTCTCCATAACCGACGTATTCCCCAGCTGTTATTTTTACAATGATCGCTTCGGCATTTGTCACTGTACGAAGCGCCGTTTTAAAAGGTTTCTTTAACGGAACGGATACAGAAAACGTTTCAATATTAGTAATCTTCATAGATATCTCCTTTAAAATGTTCATGGTTTTATCAAATGTAATGCCTAGCTGTTACGAGATAGATAGTCTGAAGTGTGTGGCGTATAGCTCAAGCTAATTCTATCAATGATGCGTGTAAAACTATAGCCCTTGTGCCAATATCGTATAATGACAGAAAAAAAAGAGCCTGGTTTTCGTATCACCAGGCTCAACTGTATTACTGCATATCCGCCCATTTCAATTCCATGTAGCCAACAGGATGACGTACAATTCCCGTCACATCTTCGTTCTGAAGATAAACCTGATTGTAGAAATGAATCGGGAAGATTGGCATCTCTTCGAACAAAAGTGCTTCAGCATCATGCATGTATTCAAATCGTTTAGCTTCATCTGTTTCTTCTTTCGCCTGTGCAATTAAGGAATCGTATTCTTCATTACTCCAGCCAGTACGATTCATAGAGTGCCCAGACTGGAAACTTTCAAGGAAGTTGATTGGATCAGCATAATCTGCAAGGAACGAACTTCTTGAGAACTGTAAGTTTAATTGCTTTTGTTCATCAGAGAATACGTTCCATTCCTGGTTGGCAAGGTCCACATCAACACCAAGCACTTCTTTGTACATTTGTTGAAGAGTTTCAGCAATCTTTTTGTGATCATCACTCGTGTTATACGTTAGTGTTACGGCAGGAAGCTCATCATAACCTTCTTCTTCCATACCTTTTTCGAGTAGCTCTTTTGCTTGATCAGCATCAGTAGTTACAAGATCACCGCCAACCTCTCTGAAGTCGCCGCCTGCTGCATCTTCAAATCCATAGGCCACAAAGCCATTTGCAGGCTTTTCTTCATTTTTTGTAACAAATTCGACGATTTTCTGCTGATCGACTGCCATCGCAAATGCTTTTCTAATATTTTCATTTTGGAACGGCTCCATTTCAAGATTAAAGCGATAGAAGTAGGTTCCTGACTGATCTTCAACCTGAGCTTGTCCATCATTGAAAAGCTCTTCACTTAAGTCAGCCGGTACATCAGAAGTATGAAGTTCACCAGTTTTGTACATTTGGTATTCTGTATTCGTGTCATCAACCATAGCCCAATCTACTTTATCGAGCTTTACATTTGCAGCATCCCAATAATTTTCATTTTTACTAAATTCGAATTTTGAATCATGTTCCCATTTCGTTAGTTTAAAAGGGCCATTACTTACATACGTATCAGCTTCTGTATGCCATTCAGGATTTTCTTCTACTGTTGCTTTATGAACAGGGAAGAAAGCTGGGTTTGAAATAACACTAGGGAAATAGGCTACTGGACTTTCAAGAGTTACCTCAAGTGTTGTTTCGTCCACAGCTTTTACCATCATATCGTCTTCTGATCCTTCTCCAGTGTTAAATGCCTCTGCGCCTTCAATAAAATAAGCAAGAAAAGCTGCTGGTGAAGCTGTATCAGGATTCGCTAGACGCTTCCAAGCATATTCAAAATCTTCCGCTGTAACAGGCTCCCCGTTAGACCACTTGGCATCTTCACGAAGGTGGAAAGTATACGTTTTGCCATCTTCTGAAAGATCCCACTCTTTAGCAGCAGCAGGCTGTGGCTGATCTTCCTTATCGAGACGCGTCATACCTTCCATTAAATTATTTAAAGCGTTCCACGAAACGCTATCAAAACCAATTGGTGGATCAAATGATGTTGGTTCACTTCCATTGTTTAACTTCAGTACTTTCGCTCCATCCTCTTGCTTTGCATCATCATTTCCTGAATTTGATTCTGATGAACTATTTTCCGTAGTTGTACAACCAACGATGCTAATAAGTAGCACTAGAGAAAGCAGCATTGTAATGATCTTCTTCAAAAGAATTCCCCCTTAGTATTTGTATCAGTGAAAACTCATCGAGATGAGGATTTACTTACGTAGTTTAGGATCAAGAGCATCTTGCAAACCGTCACCGAGAACATTAAAAGCAAACATCGTTAATGAAATAAAGAATGCCGGAAAGAACAGTCTCCACCAGTGCCCGGATAAAATAACCGATAATCCATCATTTGCCATTACTCCCCAACTCGCTACGGGTGCTTGTACACCTAGACCTAAGAAACTTAAGAAGGCTTCGGCAAAGATAGCTGTAGGCACGGTTAATGTCATTTGAACGATGATCGGCCCCATCGTATTAGGAAGGAGATTCTTTCGAATAACGCGACTTGCGCTTGCTCCAAACGTACGAGATGCGAGAACATGCTCTGCGTTCTTTAACTGTAGAACCTGTCCTCGAACAATCCGCGCCATTCCGACCCACCCTGTCACAGTTAACGCAATAATAATCGTAAAAAGCCCAGGACCCATGACGACCATTAAAAGAATAACCATTAGGAGATATGGAAGACCGTACAAAATTTCAATGATTCTCATCATAAAATTATCCGTTCTTCCTCCTTTATATCCTGAAAACCCTCCATAAGCTACTCCAACAACAAAATCGATAATCGCTGCCATAAATCCAACAAACAATGAAATTCTTGCTCCATTCCACGTTCGTGTGAACATATCTCGACCAAGGTTATCTGTTCCAAACCAGTGCTCGGAAGAAGGAGGTAAGTTCCCTTCGGTCAAAACCTGATGATCATAAGAATATGGTGTTAGCAACGGACCAAATATGGCCATTAAGACAAGCAGTACTAACATGATAAGACCAGCCATGGACAACTTGTTCCCAGACAACCTCATCCATGCATCTTTCCAATAAGAAATACTTGGCTTCGCAATCATTTCAGCATTATTAGAGGAACCTTGTAACGGAAGAAAGAGGTCATCTGATAGCTCTTGTTTCGTTTCTTTTCGCTCCGGTATCATACTATTCCCCCCTCTTATGCAGCTTAATTCTCGGATCTAGTATCCCGTAAGCAATATCTACAATAAAGAGCATCATAATGAGGAAGGCACTATAAAAGACTGTTGTTCCCATAATGACAGGATAATCACGATCATTTATACCGTTAATAAAATATTTACCCATGCCTGGAATGGCAAAGATTTTTTCGATAACAAAACTCCCAGTTAATATTCCAGCAACAAGTGTTCCAAGAATAGTAATAACCGGCAGCAATGCATTTCTCATAGCATGCTTCATAACGATTTGGAATGTTGTCATTCCTTTTGCCCGAGCAGTCATAATGTAATCTTGATTGAGAACTTCGATCATGCTTGATCTAGTAAGGCGCGCTATGATGGCCATTGGCCCTGTTGCAAGCGCAATAGAAGGTAGGATCATATGCGTTGGCGAGGCCCAAGTAGCCACGGGGAAAACTTCCCAGTTCACAGCTAGCTGTTGAATAAGTAAAGTCGCCATAATAAAGTTCGGTACTGAAATGCCGATGACCGCAAAAGTCATCGCTATGTAATCAATTGCACCATTGTGACGAAGGGCAGCCATAATGCCTAGAATAATACCTGAAATAATCGCAATCACAAGCGACGTAATTCCAAGTTCCGCCGAGACTGGAAACCCTCTACCAATCATTTCATTAACCGACGTAGATGATTGTTTAATAGACGGTCCAAAATCAAGTGTTGCCAGTGATTTAATGTAAATGGCATATTGAATAAAAACTGGTTCATCCAAATGATAGTGCGCTTCAAGGTTTTGCTGCACCGCTTCACTGGTGTTTCTTTCCTGGTTAAATGGTGACCCTGGTACCGCATGCATTAAGAAGAACGTAATGGTTACGATAATCCACAATGTAATCACCATGGCGAAGAGACGATTGATAATATATTTCGCCACAGGCATCCCTACTTTCTAGCTAAATGTTGTTCTTGATGCTAATTCAGTCATCACAAGCATAGCTTGATAGACTTCAAGCATATTTTTCGCTTGATATTTAACTGTCGTTTCTTTTTCAATCTCAACACCAGGCATAAGGCTCGCCCACTCGGCATGTCCATGATTCGCAAATTCAATGCGAAATACAGGCTCGCGAGGAGGAACTAAAGGTTCGACATGGTGTCTATTAAGCATTGCCTTTTCTGTTTGCTGACGTAACACTTGCCCTGTTTTTTGTGGCGATAACAAAAGAGCGGAAGATCGAGAAATCGTTTCTTTTACAACAGCTGTTGTTATGTTTGGAATAAGCTCTTCGGCTTCTAGTGCAGCTCTGTCATCCCCTGCAACGAACAAAATCGGAACACCAAAGTATCCCGCAACGTATGCATTCATCCCTAGCTCTCCTACAACTTGATCATTTATGTAGAAATTTCTCACATTGTGGAACATGGAATGAGACATTACGCCCGGCATACCGGCGCGTGCATGATAACCGATCATCCCCATACCTTCATATGTACTGTCTAACCCCTGAACCATGGAAAAAGGCTTCACATCTCCTGAAATGAGCCTTGCTTCGGGATGAAGCTTCTCAATAAGTAAGTTGTTCATTTTTGAGTGACTATCATTCACCGTCACAGCTGAGCATCCACTTCCAAAGGCGGCTTCGATTACGTTATTGGCTTCCTGTGTCATCATTTCCTGACCACGTTTATAATTATGTTTATTCGAATCCACAAACGTGTCATCTACGAGGCCGGTTACGCCTTCCATATCTACCGATAAATAAAACTTCACAAATGTTCTCCTTTCTCTCCAGATTCGTAACTTTCTGAATAATTATACCACTATTTACTTCATTTCTCAAAATATTCTAAGGATATCGTGAAGTTTTATTTCATTCTGCAAATGCTCCTTCAAAGTTCGTAAAGTTTGCAAAATAGTTGATCCTGTAAACACATTTACTATATATAAAAGAACAACACTAGTATATTGATAACCGGTTACGTAAGATGTAGAAAACATGAAATCGCATAGCGATTCAAAGGGCAAAACATATATGAAATCATAAAAAATAGAGCTTGGAGGCAATATGCCATTCCAAGCTCTATAAATTTTGTTATTTCATTAAAGCTCCAACAACCATTGACGGTGATTGCTAATTAAAACGCAAATTATAGTTACTTGTCGTTCAACTACATTTTCTCTACTTATATTATATCGCTAATTTCCAGTTAATTATAGACTACTATTTTTATACTTACTGCTCTATACTGTTTTATACAAATCAAAAAAGAGAGGTGTATTAAAATGAATGACAAAAAAGATGTCTTAGATCATGGTCCTTTCTTTCATGGTACGAAAGCAGAACTAAAAATTGGAGATCTATTAGTACCGCAACACTTATCTAATTACCAAAACAAAAAAGCGAACCATATTTATTTCACTGCTACATTAAATGCCGCTAAATGGGGGGCTGAATTAGCAATATCTACATCAAAAGAAAGAATATACATTGTAGAGCCGTTAGGTGAATTTGAAAATGATCCAAACGTAACTGACAAAAAGTTTCCCGGAAACCCTACACGTTCTTATAGATCGAAATCGCCCTTAAAAATAGTAGCTGAATTAAGTACATGGGAAAGACATTCCGATGAAGAAATAAATCATATGCTTACATCTATAAAAAGGTTACATGAACAAGGGAAATTTGTCATATATGATTAATCTTCAAAATCTCTCAAATCATAATTTGAAAGAAAAACTAGGTATCTCAATACTAGAGATGCCTGGTTTTGAACAAAAAGTTCTATTATGTATCTAAAATAACAATATTTTGCAGCCTCTCTTATTACAGATTAGCTCCGAGTTTCTGGAAGGCAGTTATTATGAATAACTATTTTCCTTCTTGCTGAAAATTTCATAAGCAAAATATCCAAATAACATACCTATTCCAGGTCCCCAAGTAATTGCAGATAGAAAGGAAAAGGGGCTAAATATACTGAGAAGTATAGCAACAGCCAAACCAATCATCATTCCGAATGGTATTAAGCTATCTAATATATTTTGAGCACTTCTTGATTTTTTCTTACCTAGAGTTGCTTTCTTAGACTTATGTTTCATTCTTAGAATTACAAATACTCCAATCCCACCCACTATTGCAACTGGCAGTATAATATGCGCAATTTTCAAAGATAAATCCATATTATAAACCCTACTTTCTTTCGCTTTTAAGATGATTAATTTTCAACATAATTTATTCGGTTAAACTGTCCTATTATCAACTTAAACAAAAAGGAGCGTAATCCTTTTTAGATTAACGCTCTTTTTTGAGGAATACTTCAAATCAAGATATTTTTCTTTTGTTTTAGCAACCGTTCGTGAAAATACCTAGTAGAAAATTACTCATATATCTATTCCAAAAAAATTAAATAGTTCTGATATGATTACATCACTTCCTGGTGTAAACATAAATATTGAGAACGCAATACTTATGACCCCTATCAATACCAAGGCATTTCTTTTATTCCCTAGTAGCCCCTTAACAACTAAAAATATTCCTACAAATAATATTAAGAAATACCAAAACCCCATAACCTCACCCCTTAATAGAATAACGTTTCGTAAAATCTTACACCAGCTTGCTAAGCGATAACCACTGTGTAGCTATCCCTCCGACATACTGGGAGATGGTAAATAACGATCCTAACAATCCAACAATGAACATGACAATAGCATATATAATAATCGTAGTTATTAATATAGTTAACGGCTTAAAAAAACCATCCGCAAAGAAGCATGGTATATTTCGTACAAAAACTTATGATACACTTAGATTAAGTAAGTTCAATATCTAACATTTCTTTTTTCTTTGAACCGAAGGATTAGAGGAGTTTGACTGGGAAATTCTTAAATAAAGGTGGAATTTTATGCTTTGGCTTATGTTAATAGTAATATTTCTGCCTTTTATAGCAAGACGAATAGAAAGGCATTTTCAACGATTAAAAAAAGAAAAAAATGAAATGAAGGATATCTTCAGTGATTGAGAGAAAATGATATCCCCACTTAATTAACCTATTGCTTTAGTTAACAAGCAAAATATACCACAGCGGAACTTCCATAAAACTGGAAGTTCTATTTTTGTGAAGTATCAATATTAAACTTTAACATAGCCATTTAATTAAAAAGAAGCCTATCTTATTACAGATAAACTCCGAGTTTATTTAATTATTTTTATCCAAAAGTAGTAGTAAATAGCTGCTTCCTAAAAGAAGAAATGCAATTTGAGTTACAGCGTAAACTGTTAACTCAACTGGTTTCAGCTTCCTTTCCCGTTTGATTTTCTTAAAATGAAAATAATAATAAATTGCACATATGAGCAACACAACTCCTGATACTTGAAATATAATCTCTAATAAACCAATCACAAATATCACCTCTAGTAAACTTCCCAATTGTTGTTTAAACAGATACTACCCTCTTAAAAATTCTTGCTCTACTCGTCAATACCAATTATTTCAAAACGATTCTATTAAATTCATATTTCATTTACAATAAGGAGCCTATCTTATTACATATAAGCTCCGAGATTATGTAAGAATCGTATTCGAGATATCTCTTACTCTTCTTTTACTTTAGTACTCGTTAGTAAAAAACACATATTACTATTTTTAGTTCTCTAATGCTCTCGTCACTATATGGAATACAAAGTAACTCATTCCACTAAGACCTGCAATTCCGAACAGGATAAGGAAAGCGTTTTTCTCCACATAAACCATACTTACAGCAAATAAAATAAAACAAAATATTGCACCTACAATACTTTGTATAGTGTTCATCTTCCTATTCATTTGTTACCTCCCTCCTATAACACAAAACTGTTCCTTTATTACAATGTTTTTTCTATAAATTTTGAAGAGGGAACCAACCATTGTTCAAGATTCGTTCCGAGATTACAGAACAAGGAATATACTCATTAAAACTTGCTAGTCCTTTTGAGTTGTTTTTAATCTCACGTAGTTCCTCATAAATCAAGTATAGAGTCACTATAATGACTGTTATAAAAAATCCCCAGGTACCTAAAAGTTCTGTAGCTAAAATACCAAAGACAAATGCCACGATTGCTGCTGTAATGTATTTGTTCAAATTATAAGCTCCCTTATTTTTTCACTTACATTGAAAACGTCATAAACTACTATTCTTATTACAGATACGCTCCGATTTTATTGAGTAAGAATCCTGTTATTTGTTATCGAGTTGTTCCGCCAAACCAATTAGGAGACCTTCGATTCCACGAATGTAGCAGAGTCGATACGAGTCCTTGTATTGCACCACTTCACCAACGATCTTAGAACCATACTTAGTCAGCCTGGCAACCATTTCGTCAATGTCTTCAACAGCAAACATAACGCGCAAATAACCCAGGGAGTTTACAGGAGCAGCCCGGTGATCTGATATAGTAGACGGGATGATAAATTGCGAAAGTTCAAGGCGGCTATTGCCATCTGGAGTAACCATCATTGCAATTTCTACGGATTGAGTACCTAATCCGGTTACACGACCAGCCCATTCTCCTTCGACAGTAGTTCGTCCTTCGAGGTTCAAGCCAATCTCCTCGAAGAAAGAGATTGCGTTATCAAGGGATTCAACAACGATGCCGACATTGTCCATTCTTAGTAATTTGTTTTCCGCCATAATTTTAGCCCCTTACGTTTACAAATTTTTTACCTGCTCATCTTCATAACCATTCGTTTAAAATGAGACAAACTCCTTCACCACAAAACACCTTGTCAGTAGAAGTCACACTATAGGAAAATGCGAATTTAAGTTTTATGGTATGTCATATAACCTCTTGTTAACGAACAACATCTCCTTTAAGATGGTTCTCAGCCAGCATAAAAGTGGCCAAATCCTTTTTATTAAAGATTTGGCCACAAATTTACACGCTTAAGATTACAGATCTGTAGAAAAAAGCACCGTAAAGGAATGTGCTGGCTTAAAGTTGCTCTCTCAATTCATTTGTCATTTGTTCTACTAATTCAGGTCTCCCATGAAATTGAGCAGGTGTGTTTTGAAACAACACAATTTTCCATTCATTTTCTCTATACTCTAAAACTAATGTGTGATGGGTATTTAACTCTGGCTTTATATCAGATTCACCAGGCGGAATCATGCCGGCAATGGCTCTTAGTATGGCGGCATTATCACCAATAAACTTAATCTCGTTAACCTTCGTAACGAAAGGAGCAGTAGGGTGATCCTTGAAAATCGGCGCTAAATGAGTAGCAATTTCTTCTGGTCCTTTTGATAGACTTCCATCAAAACCTATACTCTCACCTGATTCAGTAAATAAATTCGCCATTCCTTGTGCATTCCGTTCGTTCCAAGAGGAAGTCAATTGTTTATATACTCTTTTTATTGTTTCTTCATCTATTCCCACCATTAAACACTCCTTATTAATCATTACTACAATTCTTTCACATATATATTCTTTCTAAACTTTAACAGAAGACTCAACATCGAGATGTTTCTTTATGGTAGATGAATGGTTCAAGACTGTTTGATACCGAGCTATTAATGATAAGCTCCGATATACTTGAAGAATTGGTTTCGAGATATATTGAAGCAAATCTTAAACTAATGCACTCGTTAGTTCAAGAAAGTTATCCTTCTTTGTAATCAATAATTTCCTTAAGATATTTAGCATTATTTTTATCAAGTTTATAATATTCTACTTGGTCCCAGCCTTCTCCACTACGCTCACCGATAATAGCACCATCATTTGTGAACCATACTCTAGAGTCAATTAAGCTAACCGATTGCCTCGGACTTATTAACTTATAATAAATATCTGGATTTTCTTTATCTATATTTACATTCTTCATCTTCTCTTTACCTAAATAAATCATTAGTAAATTATCAATAATGGCTTGGTTTTCCGTATCTTTAAAAACATTGCGATAATCAATTCGACTTGGATTATCGCTGTTTTGATAACCAATCCTGATTTCCCTGGAAGCCTCATTATTGTTTAGATTACCGGTAAAATAACCACCGACAAAAATAATTAAAGAAACAGCTATAACACCAGTTATTTTCATCAGCTTCATAAAATACGCACTCCTTAATCTAAATTCATTTTTAAAGTAACCTAAACTTACTCCGTTCGCACAATAAGTGATAGCCTCTGTGCAGCTACCGCCCCCATTACTTGAATAACTTGTACCAGTACAAAGTGGTTTCAATATTAGGATTATATGATTGCTTTAGTGTGTCAACTCCACCTAGTATAAATCCTTGTTTCACATAAAATCTGCATGCACCAAGATTATCATCTTGTGCTTCCAAGGACATTCCTATAAGTTTTCTTTCTTTTGCCCACTCTTCCGCTTTATTTAAGAGCAACTTTCCGACTCCACTGTTTCTATAATCTTTTTTAGTAGCAATGTTTTCAATATAACAGAAGCGATTCCATTCCTTAATTATTCTAATTTGTCCTATGCAAATGTTATTCATATAAGCTAATAACAAGGTTTTATCCTCTCGGTTTATATATTGGCTCCAATCAAGTTTGTCATCTGGAAAACGTGTTTCTCTAGTTTCATTGAAAAGAACCACTTTATAAGACCACTTTCCTGATTGTAAACTGGGGACAACTCTACCAAATAACTTAAAATAATCATTTGTCTTATTGATATCCTTAATTAACGCATTATTTAATGGAAGAATAATGATTTTACTTTCACTAACCAATATTGCACACTTCCTTTTATGGTTTTTTGAAAATATTTTATTTATGGATAATGAAACCCGATCTTATTCCAGATTACTGCCCTTAACTTGAATACCTTCTTTAATCCAACTTCAATATTAACATAAATAGCCAATTAAAAACTTCTTTCAATTCACTCCCAAATCCGCACTCGTATCAGGTATGCACTTTTGCTTGCAGGTTTTTCAACCTGTGAATTGAAAAGTGAATTAGACTTCGAGAACCTAAAAAACGTTAGCACACCAAAAAAGCCACACCTGAAATTCAGGAGTGGCTTTCGGTTTGATTCCATAATTTTTTTGGTGAGTGAATCTCTCAAAACTCATTAATACATAGCAGGGTTTCCTACTATTCCATTTTCTCTGAGAGCTCAGACCAACGTTCAATTTTTTCTTCTAATTCTAACGTTAGAGCCTGTTCTTCTTTATAAAGCTCATCTACTTTTGAAAAATCGCTTCCTGATTCTGCTATTTCAACTTTAACGTCTTCAATGCGCTGTTCAATTTTCTCAATAGTGTCCTGAATCGTTTCCCATTCTTTCTTTTCTTTGTAAGAGAGTTTCACTTGCTTTGGTTTCTCGATTGTATCTCCTGTTTTTGGAGTTGATTGCTTTTTCTCCATAGCTTCAAGCTCTTTTTCTTTTTTCAATACATCAAGATAATCGGAGTAGGAGCCATAATAGTGGTCAATCTTTCCATCACCATCGAAAACGAAAAGCTGCTCTGCCATCTTATCAAGGAAATAACGATCGTGGGAAACGGTAATAACAGCTCCAGGGAATTCGGCAAGATAATCTTCTAACACAGCAAGCGTCTGAACGTCTAAATCATTCGTAGGCTCATCTAGGAAAAGAACGTTCGGCTCTTCCATTAAGATACGAAGCAAATATAATCTTCTTTTCTCTCCACCAGATAATCGGGATATGTATGTCCATTGCATATCAGGTGAAAATAGAAATCGCTCAAGCATTTGAGATGCTGATACGGTTCCGCCCTTACGGAGGCGAACCTCCTCTCCACCTTCACGAATGTATTCAATTACTCTAAGCGATTCATCTAACCCCTCATTTTGTTGAGTGTAGAAACCTGGTTTAACTGTTACACCAATATCAACGTGACCTGAATCAGGAGCGATTCGACCAGCAAGCATATTAAGTAGCGTCGTTTTGCCAGAACCATTCGGTCCAATGATGCCAATTCGGTCTTGTGGAAGAACAAGATAGTTAAATTGGTCTGTTAACGTTCGACCATTGATCACTTTTGATATATCCTTAGCTTCAATTACTTTCTTACCTAGACGACTCGCACCTAATGCCATATCGACATTTCCTTCTGTCGTTCGTCCTGGTTCTTCCTTCATTTTCTCGATTCTTTGCTTACGTGCTTTTTGTTTTGTTGTTCTAGCTTTCGCTCCCTTTTTTAACCACTCTAGCTCACTTTTTAGTAATTTATTGTGTTTATCTTCTTCTTTCGCCTCACGTTCTTCACGCATCGCTTTCTGTTCAAGAAATGTAGCGTAATTCCCTTCATATTCAAACAATCGTCCTTTATCCAGTTCAAAAATGCGGTTTGTTACACGATTAAGAAAATACCGGTCATGCGTAACAAGCAATAGAGTTCCAGAGTAATTGGCCAGGTATTGTTCTAACCATTCAACAGTTGCATTATCGATATGGTTAGTGGGCTCATCGAGAATCAATAAGTCTGCTGGATTTATAAATGCTTTCGCTAGTGCAACACGTTTTTGTTGACCACCTGATAATTCATTCACCATTGCGTCAAACTGAGTAAGCCCGAGCTTTGTTAGAATCGTTTTAGCTTGGGTACTAAAATCCCACGCTTGAAGACGATCCATTTCTTCCTGTGCCTGAAGAAGCTTCTCTTGTGTCGCTTCTTTCTCAGGAAAGTTCATTACGTTCTGCAGCGCTTCTTCATATTTTCTTACCGTATTAAATAACGGCACATCACTATCAAAAACTGTCTCAAGGATAGTTTTTTCCTCAACAAAAACCGGGTCCTGAGGCAAGTACTCTACATGGAACTGATTCGCATGGTGCAGTGCACCACTATCCATCGACTCGATGCCCGCAAGAATTTTAAGCAAAGAGGATTTCCCCGTGCCATTTACTCCAATTAAACCGATTCTCTGCTTTTCTTCGAGCGAAAAAGATATCCCATCAAATAGTGTTTTCTCTCCATATGATTTGGTGATTAATTCAGCCTGTAATAAGCTCATGATACTCATCCTTTTCTCTCTTTAGTCTGCTTCCTATTTTAACTGTTTTAGAGAAAGAAGGGAACTGATCTACTAATAAGATAAAGAAAAGAAGCTCCGCTAAGAGCTCCTTTTTATTAAGCATTCTTTTTTTGTTGCTTATTTTTCTTATGCTTTTTATTGTTATTTTGTTCAGCTGCTAGCTCGCTTGCGAATTCGGTATCATGCTTATGAGTTTGTTTTGGGTTTTTCATGAACTCACCTCCCTACTCTTTAAGGTGAGCTATTTTTAAAATTATATACTATTACGGTAATTGAAATTTAATTGTGTTTTATTGAAAAGAGCTGATCTACATCAGCCCTGCTCCTCCTCTTTCATAATGTTTTCAATCGGTTCTCGTTTATTAAATCCACCTAGATCTGAATGATAAAAGGATACTTCCTCTTCTCCGTCTTTCCAGCACAGTAACACTTCTTTTCCATTGATTATTGCAGGAAAATCAATTAATCCTTCATCTACATTCTTGATTTCTACTCCAAGAGTCATGATATTGTTAATAAACGTTTGTGCTTCTAACTCCATAAATTCCATCCGCGCCTCTTTTTTAAAAAGGATATCTTCGTCAACTTTTGTTTTGTGACGATAAAGAAGCGTTTTCTTATGCTGTTCAATCTGATCGTAATGTTCGCTAAATTGAATTTTCAGGCGCTTAAGTCCGGCAAGCTCTCTCCTTAATACTGGCAACAAACGATTCGCTTCTTCTAAAGTAAAATGCTTTTTTTCCATGTTTCTCCTCCTGGTTCGTCTTTACTACTATTTCTTTACCCTTACCCACATTCTTTAACCATTATTCGACGAATTTTTACAATCGGAACAATGCTCTTCAAAGAGACTTGAAATTCGGATATGATAGAGGATGTAAGGGGAACCATTTCATAAAGGAGGAATTTCTTTGGCTAAAGTTACTGTACCAGATCACGGAACGTTTGAAGTAGAAGAAGGAACTAAGTTAGCACTTGCTCTTGAAGATAACGGGGTCCATGTTCTTCACCGCTGCGGTGGGAACGCAAAATGCACAACCTGCCGTGTAGAAGTGATGGATGGAGAATTTGGAGAACTAACTGAAATTGAAGAGGAAGCGTTTAAGAAAAAAGGCGTGGAAGAAAAACTCCGCCTCTCCTGTCAGGTTCGTGTTAACGGCAACTGCGAAGTGAAGCCTGCGATGACTGTTGAAAGCTCTGGCCTTGATGCTGGACCTAGACCTGCTGAATAAGCAAAAACAAAGACGAGCTTACCTAGCTCGTCTTTATTAAAATAGTGTTGTCAGCGACTGATAATTTAGCTTATCTTCCTGAAGCTTTGCTAAACTATTCTCAAGATGGTTTGTAATAACGTTATGAAGACTTTCCTCATCATTTGCCTCTAGTAGTTGAATCACTCTATTATGTTCGACAATATCATTCTCATCATTACCGCTAAAAACATCATACAGCACCATATAAATGGTAATTTGATTTAAAATTTGCTCCATAAAATCAATCAAATAGCGATTTCCACTCGCTTTAGCCATCACAAGGTGAAACGCCTTATTTTGTTCATGATATAAGAGAATGTTACCTTCTTTAAACGCCTTTCCCATCTCCTCAGTCTGTTGCTTTAACCGCTCGATATCAGAAGGTTCCATTTTTGCGTACCCTTCACGGATCGCCATATCCTCTAAAACTTTTCTCAATTCAAAAGCCTGAATCATTTCATCAATCGTCGGTTGAACGATAAAAGCTCCTTTATTCGGAACGACAGTCACAAGACCCTCTGCTTCCAGTTTCGCAATAGCACTTCGAATCGGCGTCCTACTAGCATTGACTTTAGCAGCAATAGCACTTTCAAACAGCTGATTTCCTGGAGCGATTTGTCTCGTTAATATCGCATTTTTTATTAGTTGATACACTTTTTGTTCAACTGTTTCTTTACGCATGTCTTAAGACCCGCCCATACTCTATTTTCCATTATTTTAACATAAAAAAAAGGAAGTCACATTTCATTCGAACAATATTGTTGAACAATCTTGTCCAGTTTCAACCACTATGATATATTATCCTACGTATTGAGGAACAGAACGGAGTGATGACATGAACAATACTGGAAAAGAAATAACGTTAATTATTATCGGATCGTTATTCTTTGCGCTTGGTGTGAACTGGTTTGCGATTCCAAACGAACTAGGTGAAGGCGGCGTAACTGGCATATCGATGACGCTTTATTATATTCTTGATTGGTCACCAGGGATTACAAACTTTGTTATGAACGCTGTGCTTTTAGCCATTGGATATAAGGTACTGAATAAACGAGTAACCTGGTATACGATGCTTGCGATCTTCTTTAGCTCTTTATTTATACAATTAACTGAAGGAATGGGTCAGCCGCTTGATATTATGCTCGGAACCGTCTTTGCTGGTGTTTTCATCGGGATTGGTCTCGGTCTCGTTCTCCGCTCAGGTGGTACTACTGGTGGATCTACAATTGTTGCCCGTATGCTTAACCAAAGCTTTGGGTGGAGCGTAAGTACATCGATGTTTGTTTTTGATATTCTCGTTGTACTCGGCTCTTCCGTCGTCATCGGGATCGAAAATACGATGTATACCGGAATTTCCATTTATATTAGCACAAAAATATTGGACTATTTAATTGACGGATTTGATACGCGTAAAGCCGTAACGATTATTTCTCAAAGTACTGTTGCCATTGCAGAGAAAGTAAGTGAAGAAATGGACCGAGGCGTAACGGTTATTAATGCTCGCGGACATTATTCAAATGAATCAAAAGACATCTTATACGTTGTCATTAATAAACAGGAGCTTTTCCTTCTTAAAAAGATGATTCAAAAAGTCGATGATAAAGCTTTTGTCGTTGTGCATGACGTGAGAGATGTTTTTGGAGAAGGATTTACATTTCCTAAAACATAAAAGCAAAAATCCCCCTAGTGAAAAGCATTTCACCGGGGGATTTTTTTAGTTGCGATCGTAAACGACAAAATCGAAAGCGTGTTTATTTCTCTCATCACTTGAATGTTTTTCGCGCGAAGTTTCTTTCCAATCATCTTGAGAGAAATCGGGAAAATAAGTATCTCCATCAAACGATTCATGAATCTCAGTAATGTACAGGCGATCAGCATGCGGAAGCAGCTGACGATAGATTTCAGCGCCACCTATAACGAACCAATCTTTTTCCTCACGCTTTGAAAGTTCCAGAAACTCCTCTACAGAATGCAGTACAGTAACCTTTTCATATTCCAGGTCTTTTCTAGTAATTAGATAATTTTCACGGCCGGGTAACGCTTTGCCAATTGATTCGAATGTTTTTCTTCCCATAACGATCGATTTTCCAGTCGTCATGCGTTTAAAATAAGCGAGATCAGCTGGCAAATGCCAAGGCAGATCATTGTCTTTCCCAATTAACTGCTTTTCATCCATTGCTAGAAGAAATGATATCATACCGACACCTCTCCTTTAATATGTGGATGAGGATTGTAATCCGTTAACTCAAAATCATCAAATGAGAAATCAAAAATTGATTTCACGTCTGGATTGATTTTCATTTTTGGAAGGTCTCTAGGTTCACGAGTGAGCTGAAGGTTGACCTGCTCAATATGATTGTTATAAATATGTGCATCACCTAGCGTATGAATAAATTCACCTGGCTCTAAATCACACACCTGCGCCATCATCATTGTGAGAAGCGCGTAGGAAGCGATATTGAAAGGCACCCCAAGGAACACATCAGCAGAACGTTGATAAAGCTGACAAGAAAGCTTCCCATCAGCAACGTAAAACTGGAAAAGACAGTGACATGGAGGTAAAGCCATGTCATCGACTTCTGAAGGGTTCCATGCTGTTACAATCATTCTTCTTGAATTCGGATTTGTTTTAATTTGCTCAACTACTTTTGCAATTTGATCAACGGTTGATCCGTCCGCGCCCGTCCACGAGCGCCATTGATGACCATAAACTGGACCAAGCTCACCATCTTCATCAGCCCATTCATTCCAGATGCGCACACCATTATCCTGAAGATACTTTACATTGGTGTCTCCATTTAAAAACCAAAGAAGCTCATGAATAATTGATCTTAAGTGAAGTTTTTTGGTAGTTAAAGCTGGAAAACCTTCTTGTAAATCAAACCTCATTTGATGTCCAAATACACTGACCGTCCCCGTTCCTGTCCGATCAGATTTCTTAGTTCCGTTATGTAAAATTTCTTCGCATAGCTGCAAGTAAGTCTTCATCGTACTCCTCCTTCAATTCTCTAATGACCATTGTAACATGAAGAAAGATCAGAAGTAACTTGCGAATTTTATGTAAAAAACAGACAAAAAGCACATTTTCCTTAGGCAAACATACTGTATATCAGAAATGTTGGAAAGGATGAAATAACCATGGCGAAAGGCGATAAATTACCTAAACTGTTTCAAGACCCTGCTATTCAAAATTGGATGAACACCTTTGATGATTTCTTTAAAGAGCCATTTGCGAATCTGCTACCAGCTCAGTCGTTTCGGGTTGATCTTTATGAAACGGAGGATGCATTTATTGTTGAAGCAGAGTTACCTGGTATCACGAAGGAGCAAATTAAAGTGGAACCACTTGGAGATGGTCTCCGAATCTCCATTGAATCGAAAGAATTTCATGAGTCACGAAACGATAAACAAAAATATTACAAACAAGAACGATCCTATTCAAGTACTAGTCGCACCATTAAGCTTCCTTTTCACTTCTCTATGAAAAATGTGAAAGGGAAATACGAAAACGGTGTGCTTGAAATTAAGATACCTAAATCCGATCGCATACGTACCGATTCGAATTATATTAACATCGACTAAAAAAGCGCAAGGCCAAGGCCTGCGCTTTTTCTTCTTACATACTCCAGTCTATAAAGGCGTTTCCTTCGAGGAACCGCTCACAATCCATAGCCGCCATACACCCTGTACCTGCTGCTGTGATCGCTTGACGGTAAGTAAAATCCTGTACATCTCCACAAGCAAACACGCCAGGGACGTTCGTTTTTGTCGTTCCTGGTTCTACTTGAACGTAACCTTTATCATCCATATTAATTTTACCCTCGAGAAAATCAGTGTTTGGACGATGGCCAATCGCAACAAATATGCCGTCTGTCTTAACAAACTCCTCTTCTCCCGTGTCACTATTCTTTACTTTAATACCGCTCACTTTATTGTTTTCTGCCACAACCTCTAGCGGGGAAGCATTTAGCTTCCAGCTAATTTTATCATTGGAACGAGCACGCTCTTGCATAATTTTTGATGCGCGAAGTTCTTTCCTCCTGTGAAGAACAGTAACTTCTGAAGCGAATTTCGTTAAAAAAGTCGCTTCTTCCATAGCCGAGTCTCCTCCACCAATCACAACGATTTTTTTATCACGGAAGAAAAATCCGTCACACGTTGCACATGTACTCACGCCTCGACCCATGTTCTCTGATTCTCCTGGTATACCTAGAAGCTTTGCTGAAGCACCAGTCGAAATCAAAACAGACTCCGCCATAATATCCCCGAGAGTATCTGTTTTTAATTTAAATGGCCGCTCACTAAAATCAATATCCTTCACCCATCCACGCTCAATTGTAGCGCCAAACCTAAGCGCCTGCTTCTTCATATTTTCCATCAATTCTGGACCGAGAACGCCATCTGGAAAACCGGGAAAGTTCTCAACATCTGTTGTTAACGTAAGCTGACCACCAGGTTCCGGTCCCTCAATGACGAGCGGCTCCATATTAGCCCTCGCAAGATAAATGGCTGCTGTTAAACCCGCTGGTCCTGTTCCTACAATAACTGCTTTATGCATAATGACCCTCCTCTATCGACTTCATTATGTTATTTTTCCTAATTATATAGAAATAAACCCTTCTCTTACAAATTATATGGGTATCCATCAATTTGTTTCTTGATCTTATGCAAATGGTTGTTCATTTTCACACCTTCTTGATAGAATAGAAACAGTCTTGTAATAGTAAGGAAAACCCGAGGTGAATAAAAGATGAATCCAATAGTTGAATTCTGCATGAGCAATCTTTCGAGCGGTTCACATAAAGCAATGGAAAAACTAGAAAAAGATACAGATCTTGATGTGCTCGAATATTCTTGTCTTGGTCACTGCACACTTTGTAGCCAGGATATTTACTGTCTCGTTAACGGCGAGCGCGTTACTGCCGAAACGCCCGATGAGCTAGTTGATAACGTCTACCAGTTCATCGAAGAAAATCAGATGTTTTAACCGAATTTGGACATACTAATAAGTGAATCCAATTAGAGGAGGAGCTTACATGAAAAATCGAAACGCGTATGATCCGAAAGCCGGTGTGCAAGGTGAAAAAGAAGGCGAAGACGCTCTTCTTATGAATAAAAAAAGAGGCCCGCAAAATGCGCGCCCTAAAAAAAAGTAAAAGCCGCTTTATGCGGCTTTTTATTATGCAATGCGAAACCGAAAAGTAAACCAGAAGTCTTCATTGAGGGAGATGCCGGTAGCAATAATATGCTGCTCTCCTTCATCATCAAGCGTAATCCAGCTATGATGCTCATCTTTATAAACTGGATAGAAATGACCTTCCTTAAATAATTTACGATTCAATACACTCTCTGAGCCGGTTAAAGGCTCTTCTTCGAAAACATCTCTAATACATTGTACAAGTTCCATCTATGTTGTGATCCTCCCTTAATCTCCAACCAAAAACACCCCGCGCACCTCTCTTACGAGAGCCACTTAGGCGGAGTGTTTTTATCCCAATAAATCTTACCTACTTCATAATGTTCTTCAAAATCATCATTCGCTTCATGGTAATGAAAATTAAACCAATAGCCATCTTGTGGGGGGTGATCTCTTCTCACATGGAAACGCAATAAGTCTTCCCCGCTCTGTTCATTATACACATGAAGAATACGTTCTCCGTATCCACCAGAAGGGTTGTCCGTCAAACGAAGTGACCTTAACGTATCCTCATCCAAATTTTCCACTGAGGTAGCGATCGCTTCTGTCATTTTAGGTACAATTGCATCTCGATACTCGTTTCCGACTCGAGTTGAGATCGTTTCACCGAATTTTGTTAGCCCGAGTTGCTCGGATTGATTGCTTGCATAGCTTACAAAATGCGTCAGTAGTTCAGAAGAAGAAGCGTCCTGAGCTATGATGGGCCAATCATACTGATCAACAAGAGGTTCTATCGCCTTATCAGGCTCGTCCCTCGGCTCAATAAGAAGATGGTTTTCTTCTTGATAATTCTCTGATGCCTCTGTTTTGTCATCTGCTAGATATCCAGTAGGAATCACAGTTCCAAGCGTAATAACAGCAACAAATGCTACAAATAACTTTCTCATCCAAAGAGGGAATTTCATTATGTGCACCTGACTTTCGAAGATCAATAGTTAGTATTATTCTCGCATGATCTTCTCAAAAAAGCCAGATGTTTAGACGATTTTTCATTAATTTTCATTTGGCTATGTTAACGAACGTTGTTGACTTTTGGGTCATTTATGCTCTAGGATGACCAATCGCTTCGAGCAAAAAAACAAGAATCAAAAGTATAAGCTAACGAAGCTTTTCATTTAAAAAAGAGCGCTTCATGTAAGCGCTCCACCTATTAACAAGTAAACATATCAATTCTTCTCAGACTTATGCCTGTATACACCCATCTTCTACCGGTCCAGCGAAACCCCGAAACAGAAGTACGCCCTACATATACTGGCCAAAACCAAAATGAATTGCCGCCTCTCATCCAAATATAAGTAAACCGATACATACACCTTCTAATGGATCCTGGATCTACAGCAAATGTTCCAGCTTGTGCTGACTGTGGTCTAGGAGGCGGTGATGCTGGTGGGCTCGATGTTGGAGCTACCGGTTGCTGACGATAGGCATCTGTGTTGTCATAATGATAAGCAATATGCTCATGTTCTTCATAATACATTCGGTCCATCCCCTCTCTTATACAGTCACTGTATGCTGTATTCTGATAAGACGTACCGAATTGAAAACAACAAAAAAAGCACCTCTTTGAGTATGCTTGAGCCAATAAAGTTTATGAAAATTTAGTTGGTGACCCGTACGGGAATCGAACCCGTGATACCGCCGTGAAAGGGCGGTGTCTTAACCGCTTGACCAACGGGCCAACAAAATGGAGCGGGTGATGGGGATCGAACCCACGACATCAGCTTGGAAGGCTGAGGTTTTACCACTAAACTACACCCGCAAATATGGAGGAGGAAGAGGGATTCGAACCCCCGCGGGCGACTAAGCCCCTGTCGGTTTTCAAGACCGATCCCTTCAGCCAGACTTGGGTATTCCTCCGAAAACATGAAAATATATATGGTGGAGCCTAGCGGGATCGAACCGCTGACCTCCTGCGTGCAAGGCAGGCGCTCTCCCAGCTGAGCTAAGGCCCCAATATGGTGCGCCCGAGAGAAGTCGAATCCCTAACCTTCTGATCCGTAGTCAGACGCTCTATCCAATTGAGCTACGGGCGCATATTCTATGGTGCGGGTGAAGGGACTTGAACCCCCACGTCGTAAGACACTAGATCCTAAGTCTAGCGCGTCTGCCAATTCCGCCACACCCGCATGTGTGGTGCCGGCCAGAGGACTTGAACCCCCAACCTACTGATTACAAGTCAGTTGCTCTACCAATTGAGCTAGGCCGGCATAATTTAATGAAAATCACCAAAAATAAATGGTGGAGGATGACGGGCTCGAACCGCCGACCCTCTGCTTGTAAGGCAGATGCTCTCCCAGCTGAGCTAATCCTCCGTTAAACAGCGACTTCATTATTATACAATATCATCTTTTGTCTCGTCAACACTTTTTTTATTGTGTTTTTTCAAGGACAAGACTTATCTTATCACCGACCCGAAAAAAACACAACCCTTTTTCACAAAAAAATTAATCCCCATAGTTAAGCACTCAATTTTTGACATAGAAAAAAGCAGGGAGCGCTCTCCCCTGCTTATACTGGCGTTTGAATAAGTGGTTTTTTCTTTTTATTTTGGCGGAGTATTGGTCTTTTTTTAGTCACCATTTCAGAATCATATTTTCGGTACTCTTTCATGTCGGTTGATTCCCGCAAAAGCTGATCTTCAACATAGTGACGCTTTCTTTTCAAAAAAACCCCTCCTCATAAGTAATAATTCTCAGTACCCTATTTTTCTGTTGTTAAACCCGAATCTTTTTTCACCATCGATCTATCGGCAAAAGTTACAGGTAACACATAATTTATTCACTTAGAGCGCAATTATGCTTCATCAAGATTAAATTGGTAATAATTTTCCTGATCTTCTCCTGACCTCTCAACGAAAGTAACTTCTCCATTTTGTGAAACCATAATAACAGTTTGCGCCCTCGTTCCGTAATGATCCGACTTAATAAAAACAGGTGAAAGCATCCTTTCCCATTCGATCGGCACGCCTGTCTGTGGTAATAAATGATCAGGTGCCGGCTCAGCATGAGAAAGCATTTCAAAAAGACGATTCTGATCGAGGTTCTTTTCTGCACTTAAATAGTGTTTCAATTCTTCTTTAAGCTGCTCAACCTTTGGCCAGCTCGTATTCAGTAAGTGATTACTTACAGCGTGAACACCGTTCTCTAGTTTTGAAATTTGATCCTGCCGATTTGAATAATAATAAAGGCTCTTAAAATCTCCTATGATTAAATTAAATCCATTGTACTGATCTTTCTTTTGTCGAACCTTTTCTAGGTATGATAATGGGGATTGATGATCACGTAAGTAATCGGCCGTTAGATCACCCCTTGATAGACTTTTAGGCTGCTCATTCGCTTCTCGATAATTCGTAAGGGCTGCAATTCTTCCGTTTGTTGTAACCCCTAGCCATGTTCCCATAGCCTTTAAATCACGCCCCGCAAGTAGTTCTGGTACATCTTCCCAATAGTTCGCAGGTTTTGTTGGACGCTCGTAGAATTCATCTCGGTTGGCTACGAGTATAAATGGGTATGTAGGATGAACATTTTGAGCTACAGCAATTAAGCACATCTTCACGCGCCCCCTCTCTTGTTTCACGGTAAGAAAAAACGCAGCGTTAGCCGCTGCGTTACGATTGGATCATACGAACTTCTTCTTCACATGCAGAAGAACAATAATGGTTATACTCCTCTTTGCAAGAATCACAGACGATATGAAGCTTGTCGCACTGTACATTAGCACAATTGATATAAGTATCTGCTGGCTCCTCACAATGGTAGCATTTCCCTACAACTGTATCTTCATCGGTACGGTTTACATTAACAGCAAGACGATCATCAAATACAAAGCACTTGCCATCAAAATATTTCCCTTGTACCTCCGGGTCTTTACCATACGTTACAATTCCTCCATGAAGCTGTGAAACGTCGGAAAAACCTTTTTTCATTAAGTAACCAGAAAATTTCTCACAGCGAATTCCACCTGTACAATAAGTTAATACTTTCTTATCTTTTTGGTCCGAAAGATTTTGTTCAATCCAGTTCGGAAGATCTCGAAAAGCCTTTATATCAGGACGAATTGCATTGCGAAAATGACCAATATCGTACTCATAATCATTTCGTGCATCGATAACAATTACATCATCATCTTCTAATGCTTCCATAAATTCCTTTGGCTCAAGATAATTCCCGGTTATTTCTTTCGGGTTTACATCTTCCTCAAGCTTTAGTGAAACGATTTCTTCGCGCGGACGTACGTGCATCTTTTTAAAAGCATGACCTTCTGCTTCATCAACTTTGAAAACCATATCACGAAAGCGTTCATCTGCTTTTAGTTCGTCCATGTAGCGCTCAGTATCCTCAACGGTTCCTGAAACCGTTCCATTTATGCCCTCTTTGCCTACAAGGACTCGACCTTTTAAATTGAGTGATTGACAATACTTAAGATGCTTTCGAGCAAAATAATCCGGATCTTCTATTTCTACATATTGATAATATAACAGCACTTGATATGCTGAAGCTTCTGATTGCAAATCAAAAACCACCCTTTACGTCTTCTTCAATCAAGCTCTAAACCAAGAGCCTAAATCAATACTATATCTTACCGGATTCGAAGTCTGATGTAAAGAAGATTACCTTGATGGGAAGTAGTCGTCTTTAAGCTTTTCGATTTCGATAAGAGATGCTTCGGCCCATCTTCCGCCTTCGTGCTTGAGCTCTGCGGATTGTGTTTCAAGCGCTTCCTTCAGTGAATCGTTATAATCAGGAACATTTCCTTCGTAATGGTTAATGGCTGACATTGGAACGAGCGCTTTCTCGAATTGTGCTAACGCTTTTCGCTGGTGAAAAAGAGGAACATCGAGCTGCTTGGGATTATGAAGGTCTCCCTGAGTTGGATGCTTGATGACAGCAAGAACCTTAATCACAGCTTTGGGGGACTTCATATCGACGACTTCTCCAATATATCTCCCCGTTTTATAACCTGCCGTTACTATTTCTCCTGGCTGAAACGTTTTTTTCTCTGACATAGTCGCTTCACTCCTTCATCTAACTGTGTGTACACGTCGATGATATCATAAAATCCTCCTTTATCAGGAGGATTTTATCTTGTGAAGACATGTTTTCCAATCTCTTTGATTATATGCCTTGTACGAATCCAATCGTCTGTTGCAATATCAGGATTGTAATAAAACAAAGCTCCTGAACTTGGGTCTCTACCACTAAGGGCCGCATAGACAGCCTTATATGATTCTGCTCCTGGCTTTTGATCATATTGACCGTCAGATACTGCAGTATAAGCACCACTTTCAAAAATCACTTCTTTAATGCTATTTGGAAATCTTGCAGAAAGTGTTCGATTGACTGTTACAGCAGCTACCGCTACTTTCCCTTCAAACGATTCACCTCTTGCTTCTCCATTAACCAATTTGGCCAACATTTCAATTTCTTCTACAGAATAGTTCGATACAGTAAATTGATCCTTTGTTACTTTCTTAACATCGTTCATATTTTTTACAGGAAGGTTAAGCAATAAGGCAACCTCCTGTTTCGTTTCTGGTTCAGATAAAGTTTCGTTTAATACAACTTCTTCATTAATCTCATTCTCAATCTTAGGCTTTACTTTCATCAATGATACGGCCGCTACCTGATGAGTTTGTGCAGAAAACAGAGCAAAAAAGAGGCTCATCATCATCATAGCAATGATCGTTTTGTTCATATATCTCATCCTTTCAGTAGCTTTTTGCCACGCCATAAAGGATAGAGGAAGGACAGGTCCCTTTCAATAGGGAGTCACAGGGATGTCTTCCACATATGAGAACAAAAAGAAACTCCTTCCAAAAGGGAAGGAGTAAGATAATTAGTCTTGAAATTGCTTCATTGCAAGAACTTGTAACGATAATTCATCACTCGGAGGATTGTGAAGCCCCGCTCTAACGTCTCGATAAAGTCGTTCCAGATGATTCTTCTTCATTAAGCTTCGCGCTCCTACAATACGCATTGAAAGATCAACAACTTCCAGTGCAGCGTTCATTGCTTGCGTTTTGGCAGCGAAAAGCTGTCCCTGCATGTTCATCCGCTCTTCTGGGTAACGATCCCACTTCTCTGCAACCGAATATAGAAAATGACGTGCTGCCATTAATGAAAGTCCGATTCGTCCAAATTTATCTTGAATGTGCGGTACATCTTTCAGTGGCACATCAAGTGTGTTCGGTTGGTAAGAAGACACAAATTGAACTGCCTCTTCCCGTGCTGCCTCTGCTATCCCCATGTATACAGCGGGAATATGGAGCAACCAGGCTGGGGGTAATGAAGCTGTTTTTCGATTTTTATCATAAGTTTCAAGGAGCGCATTAGAAGGAACAAATACGTCAGTCAATACAAGGTCATCACTACGGGTACCTCTCATGCCTAGCACATCCCAAGTCCCCTCAAGTTCAACACCTTCTTGACTCATGGACACTAAGAAATCTGTAGGGACACCTTCGCACGTTGCTTTGACAATCACTTGATTAAGGTGAGGACTTAATGTTGTAAATGTTTTTCGACCAGTTATTTTATATCCTCCCTCGACAGCAGTTGCGATCGTAGCAGGCATACCACCTCGAGTTGGGTCACCTGTCTCCTCTTCTGTTTGAGCTCGATTTATGAGCGTACCATCCACAACATGACGACAAAGCCTTTCATAGGTTGAAGGATTCCATGGCCTTCGATCGCTTAAATCTTTTAGTACTCCCAGATGCCAGCCGAGTGATAGCGCACCAGACCCTTCTCCTTTACCAAGCTCTTCCTGAACAAGAACAAGCTCATAGAGAGAAAGACCACCACCTCCAAACTCTTCTGGGATTGTAAGTGAAGTAAAGCCTGATTCTTTCATACTTGCTATAATGGAATCAGGAATATACGCTTCCTGATCAATATGTGTGGCGCTCTCCTTAAGTTCTGCTCGATGTTTATTAGCTAATTCGAGCAGCTTATGATCACGCTCATTTCGAACAAATTTATCAATCATTCTAAGACACCCTCTTTCACCAAAGTCATTAATCTATCATCAAGATGATGAAATATTCAGAAGTTCATCAATACGCTCCTGTTCAAATCCAATAATGACTTCGCCGTCGATGACAATCGTTGGGGTAGACATAGAACCGTGATCATGAATCAATTCATTGCGCGCAGCAACGTTTTCTTTTATGTTTAGTAGCTCATATTTAACTTCATGCATTTGAAAATAATTTTTCACAAACTCACATGGTGGACACGCCGGTTGTGTATACAATTTGACTTTTTTCATTTTGTTCACTTCCTATCACTAATTTACAAGTAATTCCGTTTAAAACATACCACCCTACTTTGCATCTTTCAACTATTTCAGTTAGGTGAGTTTGCTCGATTCACTCAAAGGGAATTGTTTTGCTGAAGGTGTTTTGAAACTTTTCACGAAATCTATTCGTATAGAATGATAGAAGAATAATTTAACGAATTCATTCAATTGAAGGAGTGACATATATGAGTAATCAACCTGAGAAAATCAACTCACAACGTGAAAAGGCTGAAGAGATCATTCAAAGCTTTTATCATGAAGACGATACAGATAAGATTCTCCAGTCATTATCAGGACTTGGTGAAGATGCCCAGCGCAACGCTGGGGAATCCCTTGAAGCATTGAAGCGTCCTGTAAAGGGAATGATTGACCAACCGAATAACGACTTACCTGATAACTTACACAAACTCAGAGAGCATGTCTCAGACTTAGAGCCCTCTTATTTGCAAAAGAGTAAATTCAATAAACTGCTAAATCGAGTAATGGGGCGAAACGAAGTCGAGCAATATGCGAAGAAATACAAAACGGTCGAATCCCAAGTAGAAGTTATTGTTGAATCACTTTTAACTGGTAAAGATAAGCTACAAGAAGATAATGTCATGTTAAAAGAACTAAAGGATGTAGCAAAAGACCGCATTGTCGGACTGGAAGATCAGATGGAGCTAGGTCAGACGCTTATGACGATGCTTGACGAGGAAGCCGCTAAAGATGAATGGAAAGAGAACCCTCTTCCCCTACAAAAGGCTCAACAAAAAGTCGTTAGCCGAGTGAAAAATATGTCACAGGCTGTCATGGTCTTAAGACAATCCATGGCCTCGGTTGATTTGATCATGGAAAACAACGAAAAGCTAGAAGAAGCTATTTTTAATGCAGTGACTATGACCAAAAACATCATTACCGTAACAGCTTCCATCCAGCTAGCTCTCGGAAACCAACAAAAAGTGATTTCAGCTGTACAAAATGTGAATCAGGCAACCGAATCGATGCTTCTGAAAAATGCTGAGATGCTGAAACAAAATACAGAAGAAACGGTTAAAACACTTGAAAAGCCAGCAATAGCGATTGAATCCTTCCGCAAAGCTTATCAGGATGTGTTTGAAGCGATTGATTTAACAGAAAAATCAAACGTACGTATTATCGATAGTGGGAAGAAGTTTATAACAGAAATGGATCAATTAAATAAAGAAATGAAATCCAAATTAGATAGCTCAACAGAGAGGCAGAAACAGCTCTCTGAGGCAGCCGATCGACTTTGACGATAGGAGGTAATGGCATGGGGCTTTTCGATTCTTCTGAACCCCAGTGGCTTGAAAAGCTTTTACCACCGCAATTTAAAACGGTGGAAGCATCACTTCTTCAGGATGCGAGCACCACAAGCTTCCTTTCATATGCTGAACAATTGTTAGATGAATTTATAGATAAACTCGATCCTTCGGAGAATAAGCCACAAAAATGGAAGCGTACTGAGAGAGGTTTTACGATTTATTTAAAAATCAGACGAAATCTCATTCTTTTCTCCGGGTATGATAGTCAAAAAAACAGATCCTCAACTCCTAAGAAGTTTTTTATCCAATGGGAACGACAAATCATTGAGAAAAAAGACGCAGGTAAATGCAAACAGGGTACGATTCTCATAAATGATCGAGGTCGAATCATCAAACGCAGTATAAAACGATCGCCATTTTTCACAGGAATCTTTCAACGAATGAAGCTTTTAGATCTAGCGTTACTAGGATCCATTGCTTCCCAATCACAAACAGAGGCGATTGACCCCCTCTTGAAGGAACAGATTAATCAGCTTGAACGAATTTCGACACATTCGTTAATTAACGGGGTTATTCATTCTAGAACAGTTAGACTCATTCAATTATTCAAGCAAATCTCACCCGAACTTGAACCGCTTGACCTTGAAGAACGGCATGTTGTGAAGAGGATGCTTTCAACTGAACTGCCAGATTTACTTACAGGCTATATCGCACTTTCACAAGAAAACAAAGAATTACGTCATCGCGATTTGTTTCAAGCTCTTTGTCAGATGGAGTTAGCGCTTCATGAATACATGGAGAAAATTGAAAAGCACCTTCTCTCCAAGGTAGATCACCTTCTTAAAGTAAACAAAATAAGATATGACAAATAAAAGCTAGCTGTCAAATGGACAGCTAGCTTTTTGGATTATACTTCTTGCCCGATATGCTCCTGCATAAGTTTTTGCAAACGCTCATCGACTTCTTCTTGAGTTAATCCGTGCTCTGCTACGTAACGATTACGTGGCGATGTGCGACACTCATGTGAACAGCCTCGTAAATATTTATGCTCGTTCTCCTCAGATGTAATAATTTGCTTATTACATTCAGGCCTTGCACAATTAACATAGCGTTCACAAGGTTCACCAGTAAAGTAATCTTTACCGACCACAGTGTGGTCTTTTTGATTAATCGGAACAGTTATTCGGCCATCAAACACATAGCACTGTCCATCCCATAGTTCACCTTTCGTCTCTTCATCCTGACCATAAGTAACAATTCCACCATCAAGCTGGTTAACATCTTCAAAACCTTGTTTAACCATCCAGCCAGTGAACTTTTCACAGCGAATCCCCCCTGTGCAGTAGGTTAGTATTTTCTTATCTTTTTGGTCTGCAAGGTTTTCTTGAACCCACTCAGGAAGATCTCGGAAATTCTTAATATCTGGTCGAATGGCACCACGGAAATGACCGACATCATACTCGTAATCATTTCGGGTATCAAGAATAATCACATCATCCTGCTGCATCGCTTCGCGCCACTCTGCTGGCTTCAAGTGCTTTCCGCCAACTTCATTTGGATTATGATCATCATCAAGTCGAAGTGTCACTAGCTCTGATCTAAAGCGAACGTGCATTTTTTTAAATGGATGTTCAGTCGCTTCATCAATTTTAAAGAACAGATCAGCAAAGCGCTCATCCGCATGCATCATATCCATATATTGCTGCGTTTCTTCTACTGTTCCAGAAAGAGTGCCATTAATGCCCTCTTCCGCGATTAGAATTCTTCCCTTCAGGTTGTGCTCCTTACAGAAGGCAAGATGCTCTTCTACATATTCTTCCGGTTGATCAATTTGTACATATTTATAAAACAATAATACGCGATAGTCTTTATTCATACTTCTATCTCCTTTATTTCACTGTTACCGTGTGGCCAGTCACTCTTCCGTTCCAAAATATTATTATAATAAAATTCTCAAGAAATGCAAAGAGTGTGCTTTCCATTTTCACATAAGTTCCGTTAGCTCATTCGATAGATTGACCGTTTTCTCCTAAGATGAGCATGCCCAAAACAGACGACATTGTTAGCATACTACAGTAAAAAGTTTATGACAGTGAAAAACCTCACACTTTTTTAATAGCTGGTTCTACAACTACATTAACGTTTCCTTTAATCGCTCTTGTAATCATACATCCCTCTTCTGCACGGTGAGCAATGGAATGAATACGCTCTGTCATTTCTTCATCCGGCTCTTCCGCAAGATAGATGACTGGGTAATGGTGAATTGACTCTACGTGCAGCTTTCCGTTACCACTTACTTTTAGCTTAGAGGAAATTTTAACATCTTCGAAAGGAATGTGATTACGCTCCAAATAAAGTCCAATGGTCATGAAATAACAAGCGGCTGATGAACTTAACAGCAACTCATCAGGATTTGTTCCTTTCTCTCCGCCGCCCATCGACGTAGGGATCGATACTTCTGTCGTTAGGTTTTCAGTCTGAATCTTACCTTCTCCAGAAAGTCCACCCTTCCAGCTTCCTTGTAGTTCAAATATGTGATCCATTCTCAATTCCCTCCCATTAAGTAGAGACAAAACTCCACTCGAGTGAGTGGAGTTTGTCTTTAACAATATTGTTCAAAAGCTCCTGTCAAATTCGCAACGATTTCTTCCACTTCATGATCTTCGATTTCTTCTCTAGGAATGAAATGAAGCACCTGGCCGTCTTTTAAGAGAGCGATAGAAGGTGATGACGGCTCATACCCTTCCAAATATTCACGCATTTTACCTGTTGCTTCACGATCTTGTCCTGCAAAAACCGTCACAAGATGCTCAGGTTTTTTGTCATGTTCAATCGCTTCGCGAGCAGCTGGTCGAGCAAGACCTGCTGCACATCCGCAAACAGAATTAATGAAAACAAGTGATGTTCCCTTTTTTTCTGTAATAAAGCTGGATACTTCTTCCTCAGTCGTTAACTCTTCAAAACCAGCTGATGTTAACTCATCTCGCATTGGCTGTGCCATCTGGCGCATATATTCTTCGTATGGATTCATATCCTATACCTCCGTTAATTCGATTTTCTTGCTTGAGTCATTTGATGCCAGACAGAGCCTTTAGCTTCTTCTCCGCCTTTTATCCGTTCTAATGCCATACCCGCCTGCATCTTCACTTCAAATTCTGGATCGTCCATTGCTTGCTCAAGTGCTGGAATCGCCGTTTCATCGCCAACTTCATATAGAAACATAGCGGCCCTCCAACGAACAAGCTTATTTCGATCTTGCAACGATTCTATCATTTCAGGAATGGCTTCAACATGACCTAAATCTGACATGCAGTCGCCGGCTGTCCGCCTAACCGTAACAGATTTATCACGCAAAGCTTTATAAAGAAGCGGAAGAACATCCTTTGATTCAATCATACCAAGGTAAACTACCGCCAGGCGGCGTACAGAGGCTTTTTCATCGTGTAGCGCCTTCTCCAGTACCGGCAAATCAGTCATTTCTGGATCCATGCGATCAAGTGCTGCGTATCTTACTTTCCAATCTGAGTCGTCTAGCATTTCTAATGTAACGACCTTTTTCTCTTGCTTTGGTAAAGAAGCATTTTGATCTGAGAATGCTGCAGTAACAAGATCCGAAAGACGCTCTTCACTATACGTCGCCGCTATTTCTTCGGTAACTTCTTGTCCAACTTCTTCAGGTGATCCGTACCGTGGACTTTGTTCTTTCCATTCACGTTCCATTACCATGTTTTCAGAAGCTGAAGAGGCTTTCATAGCAGCTTCCATAAATCGGTCAGGCAAACCAAAACGATGCTCAGTCTCACCTTCTACAAGCTTCACCTGCATTGGAATACCGCGAAACATTTGAATAAACACATTCACTTCTCCAAAGTCTTCTATCGACGACTGATTTGTCGCGACGGATTCTTCATTAATCTCTCCGAATGCCTCACGAGCTTTTGGAAGGATCTCTTCCCATGAATATTTGGCATTCCGTTCTAGCGCGATAAAATCCATCACATGATAAAGACCTTTCACACCGGGAACGGCCATTAATTTTTGAATATAATCTGGAGCATTAGATATGTCAGTATCAGGCTTATACTGCCTTGTGTCTCCAGCTTCTAGCTCTTCACTTAAGTTAATTTTCATCGAATTTGGACTTGGTGTCGGTTCGATTGAAACAATCTTCATGCAATCGCCCCCTTCTAATCGTGATTTTATCATATGTAACAGCGCTGTACCATTACATTGAATTAAGGATCTAACTTCACTACAGAAACATTTTCTCTGTATTCTTTATAAAATGAAAGCACCTCATCCACATACTCATCACTCTGATTATAAGCGAATAAGGCACTCTTCAGTCTACCCTCACTTGCACCATTAGCAGATAAGTAGCTAGCGGCAGTATAAGCAGCATCCGTCAGATTATATGGATCTGCCTTACCGTCACCATTCCCGTCTTTCCCATACCCACCGTACTTTTGAATAAGATCTAAATTGGTAATATCAACTAGATCATCCTTATCCAGTTCTCCAAGACGACTACCCCCATAGCTCCAACCAATCCAGGTTAACGGCATAAACTGGTAATGGCCGATGGCACCCTTAGGGCTTTCTAAAGTTGACATCGTCGAGAATTTTGTTTCAACGCGATGTACCGCTGCTAAAAGCTCCCATTGAACGTCGTATTCTTCACCAGCTTCTCTGTAAAGGTCGATATATTCCTCTGGAACTTCAGATTTTTTCAGCGGTTGGGAAAAAGAATCTGGTGTTTTCTGAAGAAATACACCTATTAACACACTAATAAAGATTGTTATGATAATTAAGCTTCCTAAGCGCTTCACTTCCGTTCTTCCTTCCTACCGTCTTTCCTCTGGATCTATGAATTCTTCACTAGGAAGATGGATCCATTTACTTAAATATCCGTGATCATATAACGCTTTAATGAGAATGAGCAAAATCGGTGATAATACGACTCCCGCAATTCCAAATAGTGAAAGAGAAATAATCATAAATGAAAGAATTGTAAACGCAGATACACCTAGTGAATCTCCCGTAATTTTCGGCTCCATGATTTGTCTCACTAGCATAACCACCCCAAGTAGAATCAATAGGGATACTGCGAGAGAAGTTTGCCCAACCGCAAGAAGATAGATTGCCCATGGAATGAAAATCGCCGAAACGCCAAGAAGCGGAAGAAGATCGAAAAAAGCAGATAAAAGCGCAAGTGTGAAGGCATTATCCACTCTTAATATCCATAGCCCGCATAGAACGAGTACAAATGTGATCGTAATAAGCTTTAGCTGCGCTTTTAAATACGCTCCGATTCCGCTTAATACATTTTCCTTCAGGAAGAAATAAGCCGTCTTAAATGTATTTGGTGTTCGCTTCGCCGCAATTCGCTTCCACATTTCAATCTCAATACTTAAAAAATACGCGAGAACAATTCCAATAATGAAATTAATCACAAGAGTTGGAATGGACGTCACAAAAGCAAACACGCTATTTAATAAAGTCGTCAACATAATGGATGCTTTCTCAACGAGCGTTAGTGAAAAATCTTGCGCCTTCTCTAGTACATCTGGAGGTAAGGCGTTTAACTGGAGCTGCCCCCAATGCACATAGTTCATAATTTGATCCTGGAATTTCGCAACGTATCCAGGAATAAGGCTGATTAAGTTTTGCAATTGAAGAACAAAAATTGCGCCTGCTAGAAAGACTACGCTCACCACGATTAATACAAAAACAAGCGTGGAAATAGTAGTTGCAGCTGTTTTGCCTATTCCCTTCCGATTTAGAAACCGAGCGAAAGGTTCGATAACTAGAAAAATAATGTACCCTACGATAATCGGTGCCGCAATTTCAAATAAGAAACTCGAGACAAGCATAATTAAAAAAACCGTTAACACGATCAGTCCAATATCAAAAGCTGTTCGCGCATAACGCCGATAAAAAGTTAGCATCCTGTCACCTCAATTTAGTAATCTTTCGTAAGCATATCGGTTTTGAGAAGAAATTTCCATAAGAAAAAGAAGGGAAACCCCTTCTTTTAATATTAAACTTGTATTGAATCAATTGGCCGTTCAGCCGGACGCCCAAAATAATAGCCTTGTCCAAGCGGTATTCCCATTTGCCTACAAAAATCAGCTTCTTCTTTACGTTCAATTCCTTCCGCCAGTAACGTAATCCCCTCTTCCTTTGATAGATAAATCATTTCGATCAGTTTCTCTTGTTTTTCAGAATCTTGATCGCAATGAGAAATAACACTGCGGTCAATCTTCGCATAGTCGGGCTTCAACTGAAGGAGCATTTCTTTCGTAGCGTATCCAGTGCCTACATCATCTAGCGCCATTTTCATTCCTTCTTGCTGATATGAGCGAAAGATTTGTTTTAAATGATCTACTTCGTCAATCTTCTCAGTTTCTACTACTTCAAATACTAAATCTCTTGGATCGAGATTGTACGCTTCAACAGTTTGGAAAGTTGTTCGTAAGCAATGAGCTGGATCATAAATCGAAGAAGGGAGAAAATTAATGAAGCGTTTAACGCCTTTTGAAAGATGTGACGCACTGATTTTAATAGAAGCAATTCTTGCAGCGCTGTCAAGAAAGGCTTGAAGACCAGATTGTCTAGCCATATCGAATAATTCATTTGGATAAAAAGGATAGCGCTCATTAGTCGGCCGCATCAAGAATTCATACCCTGTAATATCATTATTATCAAGTGTGATGATGGGCTGCATATGGCTAGTAAAGAGAGAATTTCTCATAACCTCTATAAAATCTGGATGTTTGAGCCTTGAATAAAATTGAGGAAATGAAAGAACTGAGCTCCTCTTTATTCCATCCACTGTTCCCGTTCCACAAAAAAACATTTGTTTTGCCGCATCATTAAAATGAGAACTGATGCGATGACAAATTTCAAGCAGGGATTCCGAATTTTCATAGGAGACTGTAAGAGAATTCAAAGATTCACTTTGGAATATCAATTCATTTAAACTTTGTCGAAGCTGCGGCACAGCTGTAACGATTTCTAAATAACCAGAAGAAGGGATATCTGGAATCACGTTGCATTTTGAGCATGTAAACATAAGGCTCTTTCTCCTATCTAAGTCATAATCTGTCTATGTAATAGCTGGTAAGAATCATCGTGAATTCACACGTTTTGCCTCGTTCAAATGACTCATCAATTAAGCCTGGTCACTTTCCGAATCAAAAATGAAGCAGAGGAATAATTCCCCTGCTTCTCTTATCGGAATATATGAGCATTACTTTAATAGATTATTGTACAAATTCATGTATTTCGCTGATGAAGCTTCCCATGAGTAATTAAGACGCATCGCTCGCACGACTAATTTTCTCCATGTGATTTCATTATGATGATAAAGATCTAGAGCAAGATTAATTGTATCTAGCATTTCATGAGCATTGTAGTTCGCAAAGCTAAATCCGTGTCCTTCACCGGTGAATTGGTTATAAGGTAGTACGGTATCTTTTAACCCGCCTGTTTCTCGAACGATCGGTAGACTACCGTATCTTAGAGCGATCAGCTGACTGATTCCGCATGGCTCAAATTGAGAAGGCATTAGGAATAAATCGGAGGCAGCATAAAGCTGTCTAGCAAACCCGTCATCGAAATAGATATTTGCGCTGAACCTGCCTGGGTAACGAGCTTCAGCCTCTCGCAGCATATGCTCGTAGTGCTCATCACCTGTTCCAAGAACGACAACCTGAACCTTTTCCTCCATAATTTGAGGAAGAACTCTAAAGAAAAGATCGATTCCTTTTTGTTCTACGAGTCTAGTGATAAGAGCCAGGACAGGTATTCCCTCTCCTACTTGTAAGCCCAGCTTTTTCTGAAGATCTGTTTTGTTTTTTTCTTTAAGTAAGTGTGTTGCGTGATAGGAATAAGGAAGTGCTGTATCTTTAGCAGGATCATAAAGTTCCGTATCAATTCCATTAATAATCCCAACAAATTCATCTTCTCTTTTTCTCATAACGCCATCCAAGTATTCACCAAAGTAAGGTTGCTTAATTTCTTCCGCATAGGCAGGACTTACCGTTGTAATATAATCTGCATAAAGCAGTCCGCCTTTCATGAAGCTGACGTTCCCATGAAATTCCACACCTTCATTATTGAAGTGGAGTTCACTTAAGTCGAGCAAATCATGAAGGATTGTTTTTGGAAACACTCCCTGGTAACGAAGGTTATGGATGGTATATACCACTTTCATCCCTTCATAATAAGGATGATTTCGGTAATGAGCTTTTTTCAAAACAGGAATCATCCCTGTTTGCCAATCATGACAATGAAGAATGTCCGGTTGCTCTTCTAAATACGGAATGGCTTCTAATACAGCCTTACAGAAGAATGAAAAACGTTCTCCATCATCAAAATAACCATAGCTACCGCTACGCTTAAAATAATACTCATTGTCAATGAAATAATAGGTAATTCCATCAAGCTTAAGCATTTCAATTCCGCAATACTTATCTCGCCAACCTACAGAAACTGTGATTGCTTCTTTCAGTTCAAGCTGACTTTTGTACGTTTCATTCATATCTTGATATTTAGGTAAAATTACGGATACATTCGCTCCCTGCTTTTGAAGGGCCTTTGGAAGGGCGCCTATTACATCGCCCAATCCCCCTGTTTTGATAAAGGGATGACCTTCAGAAGCGGCAAATAATACATTCATTTCAACTTCCTCCTACTAGATGACGGTGGATTTAGCAATAACTCTCGGCTGATCTTCAGAAGTCACTGTCTCATTAGGCGAAACGGATACGTCTTTATCAAGAATCACATTCTCGATAACGGCTCCTTCACCAATTTCGCACTTTTGCATGATAATGCTATTTCGAATCACAGCTCCTTTTCCAACGCGGATACCTCTAAATAAAATACTATTTTCGACTGTCCCTGATATCGTACAACCGTTTGCGATTAATGAGTTCGATACGGTGGAGCTTTCAAGGTATTTAGCCGGTGATTCGTGTTTTACCTTCGTATAAATCGGGCCAGTATTGTAAAATAGTTCCTGCGTCACGTTTGGATCAAGCATCTCCATGCTGTAGCGATAGTAGCTTTCAACACTATCAATAAATGTTACATATCCACCGAAATGGTGCGCATGCACATGATAGCGATCCAGACTTGCGGCAATTGCTTCATTAATTGATTGATACTTACCTGATTCAATACTATCTTCCACGAGGGAAATGAGAAGAGAAGATTTCATCAGAAAAGTGTTTAAATAAACGTTATCTCCTGGAAGGGGCTCAACGCCAAGGTTTAAGCGATCAACGCGCTCATCATCGTTTGTATAAAGCACATTGTAATGACTTCCGCTCGTATAAGGATCATCACATGGCTTGTAGACAACAGTGATATCGGCGTTCTGAGCTTCATGTTCTTCAATGATCTGATCGAAATCAACATTCCAAACGAGCTGACCATTTGTTACTAGAACGTAATGGGAAAGGCTTCTTTTGAAAAAGGAAAGGTTTTCATGAAAAGAGTGAATATCTCCAGTGCTTCTGCGCTCTTCATCTGCTGGAGGCTGAAAGAAAAGACCTCCTTGATGACGATCTAGATCCCACTCTCGTCCGGATCCTAAATGGTCAAATAAAGAACGGTATTTTTCACGAGTGAATACGGCAACTGTATTCACTCCTGCGTTTGTTAAATTCGATAATGAGAAATCAATGAGTCGATACCGCCCTGCAAATGGAACAGAGGCAAAGCTCCGATGATTGGTTAACTCACTCAGCGTGTTTTTTTCATCTACGAGGTTAATAACTCCTACTACTTTTTTCATCGTTTCATCCCCCTACTCTATTTTGGTACCGATACAATTTCGCCGTCTGCAATTAACGAGATCGAACCATCGCTTGATCCTAGTGTCATGCCATCTTCTACTACCGTTCCACTTTCTACGATAGCGTTTTCAATCGTTACATTCGCGCCAATTTTCACATTTGGCATTATAATCGAATTTTTAATTGTGCTTCCAAGGCCAACATGAACACCATAGAACAATACGGAACGATACACTTCTCCATATACAACACATCCTTCATTGACAAGAGAACGCGTTACCTTTGCTTGAGGTGCGATATATTGAGGTGGTTGGTTCGGGTTAACCGAATAAATTTTCCAGGCAGGATCATTTAGAATTAAGCTTGGATCATCATCAAGTAAATCCATATTTGCTTCCCATAAACTTTGTAACGTACCAACGTCTTTCCAATAACCGTTGAACGAATATGCGAAAACGTTCTTTTCATCTTCAATCATAGCCGGAATGATATCTTTACCAAAGTCATTTGATGAATCTGACTTTTGCTCATCTTCGGTTAAATATTTCTCAAGCGCTTTCCAGTTAAAAATGTAAATCCCCATAGAGGCAAGGTTAGTTTTCGGTTCAGCAGGCTTTTCTTGAAACTCGACAATACGATCTTCATCATCAGTGTTCATGATTCCGAAGCGACTTGCTTCATGCCATGGCACTTCAAGCACAGCAATTGTGGCATCTGCATTGCGCTGTTCATGGTAATCCAACATTTCAGAGTAGTCCATTTTATAGATGTGGTCACCTGAAATAACTAGAACATACTCCGGATCATATTGTTTAATGTAGTACATGTTCTGGTAAATCGCATTCGCTGTGCCGCGATACCATTCGCCACCTTTTTGACCCATATATGGTGGTAGAACAGATACACCTCCATTTTTTCGGTCAAGGTCCCAAGAACTCCCGATTCCAATATACGAATTCAATATGTAAGGCTGATATTGCGTCAGAACCCCTACCGTATCAATTCCTGAATTACTACAGTTACTGAGGGTGAAATCAATAATACGATATTTCCCTCCGAACGGGACTGCTGGCTTAGCAAGACGAGTTGTTAACTTTCCAAGTCTTGTCCCTTGACCTCCTGCAAGTAGCATAGCGACACAACGCTTTTTAGACATAGCGATTTCTCCTTTCAAGGTTGCTTTTATTTTTTTTGCCGAGAATAACAATTCCAAGTGGTGGTACTTTAAGCATTAGACTACAAGGCTGATTGTGATACGGTTTTTTATCGCTTTGTAAGATTTCTGCGTTAAGTTGACCTGAACCACCATACTTTTCTTGATCGCTATTAAATATTTCGATATAAGTACCGGAAGATGGAACACCAATGCGATAATCATAGTAGACATTAGGAGAAAAATTAATGATGGCGATATCACAATCGCCCTTCGCTTTTCCTTTTCTCATAAACGTTAGCACGGACTGGGAGTTATCGTTCGCATCAATCCATTCAAATCCTTCTGATTCATGATCAATTCGCCACATGGCCCTTGAATCAAGGTAAAAGTGGTTCAAATCTTTTACATAGGCATTCACCTTACTATGCATGTCATAGTCCAAAACCATCCAGTCTAGTTCAGATAAATCTTTCCATTCATCGTACTGACCAAATTCTCCACCCATAAAAAGCAGTTTCTTTCCTGGATGAGCCATCATGTACCCATAAAGCGTACGAAGATTGGCAAACTTCTGCCAATAATCACCTGGCATTTTATTTAACAATGACTTCTTCCCATGTACGACCTCATCATGAGAAAGAGGAAGAAGATAATTCTCTGAAAAAGCGTAAAAAAACGAAAAAGTTAATAAATTGTGATGATGCTTTCGATCATCCATATGGAGCTCCATATACTTCAGTACGTCATTCATCCATCCCATGTTCCATTTATAATTGAAGCCGAGCCCACCTTCATGGATCGGAGCACTTACAAGCGGGTAGTCGGTTGATTCTTCTGCCATCATCAGCACATTCGGGTATTGTTCAAATACCGTACGATTTAGTTTCTGAATGAATTCCTTGGCCGCAGAGTTCTCGCCTTCAACGCCACCACTTTCATGGTCATGATGATAAAGTAACATCTGTGATACAGCATCCACTCTTAAACCATCTATATGGTAGTAGTCAAACCAGAACAACGCATTTGAAATAAGAAAACTGACAACTTCTGGTTTACTATAATCAAAATTGTACGTTCCCCAATTATGTCGCTCAGCACGAGCAGGATCTGAAGGCTCAAAAACAGGACCTCCATCAAATTGACCTAGTCCATGCGCATCTTTGCAAAAATGAGCAGGTACCCAATCAAGCAGTACACCGATGTCTTCTTGGTGACATCGATCAATAAATGCTTTTAAATCATCCGGTTGTCCAAACCGACTTGTTACAGAAAAATAGCCGGTAATCTGATATCCCCAAGATCGATCAAAAGGATGCTCCATAACGGGCATTAGTTCAATGTGCGTGTAACCGAGTTCCTTGACGTAAGGAATGAGCTCCTCCATAAGATCCCGATAAGAATAATAAGAGCCGTCCTCTTTTCTACGCCAGGACCCTGGATGAACTTCATAAATCGATAGCGGGCTATCATAAGGAGCCGTTTTCTTTCTTTTGTTCATCCATTTTGCATCTTGCCAATCATACTCATCGACTTTTTTAACAATAGATGCTGTCTTCGGTTTTAACTCTGAATAAAATGCATACGGATCAGATTTCATTAGAATCTCGCCTGCACCTGTTTCGACAGCATACTTGTAGAGTTCGTCTTCTGATAGATCTTCTACAAATAACGACCAGAGACCGGACTCTTCGATTTTCTCCATTCGATGCGATGTGGGATCCCATTGATTAAAATTCCCTGTTACAGATACGGCTGCAGCGTGAGGAGCCCAGACTGTAAACCTGACTCCAAATCGTCCGTCTTCTTCCCTTAAATGGGCGCCCATTGAACGATAAGCCTGAAATAAATTTCCCTGATGAAATAAATACCGATCGTAATCTGTCGGCATCGATACAGTCATTGCGGCACCTCGCTCTCATTGATAAATATAGGGATTCCACCATAGTTATCCTCTACATCCTAAAGATTCGACATGTAATATGGTCATTCCTTCAAAAAAAATATTTGTCGAAAAATACATGCTTTTTTCGACAAATAACGGAATAATATTTCACAAAAAATGCTTTTTGTTTAATAGCCTATAGAAAAAAGGTTGCGGATAAACCGCAACCTTTTGAATGGCTAAGTTAATGAACGTTTCAACCGAATGAGCAACAATATAAACTAACATAGCTTTTTGAAAAAAACTTTTTAAGTTATGATACATTCTCTTGCATTTCGTTCATTCGAACCTGTAGCTGGTATGCCATCGAAATAGACCATGCAAGTGGAGTGTTTTTATTTGGAATATCAGTACCACCAATATAAAGTTCTGGAATTTTACCACTTTCAGGTGTAATACTCATAGTTTTCGTCCAATATTCATTCATTTTATCTAGTTCACCTAGCTGCTCATAACATAAACCGAGCCAAGGAAATCCGAAGCACCACTCTGCTTCACTACCTTCATTGTAATAAACATCGTTTTCATAACGAATAACTCCGCGTTTTCGCTCGAGTTGTCCCGTGATACGATCTACAATTTGAATGGCTTGTTCTCTTGTTACAACATTTAAAGGATAAATTAAGGATAATAGCGCTAAATCAGCTTCTTTCGTTTCGCTCTCACAAGGTAGAAGTTCATTCAGGACTTCCTGACCCTTTTCAATCATATAAGAGGGAACATTAACGAGCGTCTTTACTGCTTGTAATCCTGCAACACATGCTCCAACACTTGAAGCATGAACTTCTACATTTTCTTCCCACATGCCGTTGTCTGGGCTTTTCCAGTATTCTAGACATTCTAAGTAGTTGACAAGCTTCTGAACGATGCGATGATCAACTTTGTCCCTTAGCATCGGCTTTCCATTTTGAATTCCTTGTCCTATACCAAACAGGAATATTCCTATTGCATCATTTTGTGCATGACCCCATTCAACAGGAATTTCTTCAAGATCTCTTGTGTATCTGGCATGAATGTATTCATGTAAGTATTGTGGTTTCTGCTCCGTATGAATATCGATTTTCCATTCATACTTTCTCAATAATGTGAGCAGCGCATGATAAGCTTTTTCATATCGTGAACACTTTGAATTTAAATATGGCATAACCGCATAGCATACATCTCTGATCCAAACGTAGTCGTAATCATCGGATGTACTTGCAACATAAGCTCCATTAGGTAATCGCATGCTTTCAAGTACACTGTGCAGCTGCTGTTGATTCATATTTCTCACCTGCTCCTTATTTTTTACTACAATTATACCCTATTCGACAATTTTAAACCTTTTTATGCCACAAAAAAACTGACCCGGGTAGTTTAGGGTCAGTCAAAAGTCTGATTTATTGCTGTCATATCGCTCATTTCAGGTTCCATTCGATACACATAGTCTATATAGGTAAGAAGTGTGTCTCGTGCTTCTTTCACCTTCAAAAATTCAGTTTCACGTATAAACGCATGAACAAAATGCTCAATTCGCTTCGAAAGAATATCGTCTTCTGTCTTCATCATCAGAATACTTAATTCAATGCAAGCACAATGATGTGTGTAATATAGAGCTTTGTCATAGTCAGTAATGTCCAATGACATGCCCCCTTTCTAGGAGCTTACGTATAGTATCCGCTCGTAAGCGCCCATTACACGAAGAAAAAGATGTCATATTACGTTCTAAGGAACGTTACTCCGTCTTTTTGTTCAATTTTCTTTTCTTTAATAAGTTTCCCCATAGCTCGCTTAAAAGCAGCTTTACTGATGTTAAACTCACTCTTTATGGCTTCTGGATTACTTTTGTCTGTAAATGGCATCTGATTGTCACGCTCTTGCATATAAGCAACTAAACGTTCAGAGTCCTCAAGTCTTGCTTCTTTCACAAGTGGTCTTGTGGATACATTTATACGTCCATCTTCTCTTACAAACGTGATCCTCACTGTAAGACGCTGGCCAAGTCTCACTTGATCCTTCATCTCATCCTTATGAAGATAAGCAAGGTATCCTTCATTGGTTAAAATTGAAACACCGTCTTCAAGGAAGCGAAACACCAGGCCTTCTACTTCATCATTTTTACATTCTGCCGGTGCTGATTTAGAAAGCTCCTGTATTTCTTCAAATTTACTTAAATCTGCAAACAGGCGCTGCTTTTTATCGAGCTTTAATCCGCAATACAATTCATCACCAATTGCTGGCCAAGTTGCCCAATCATAAGGTAGATCATCTTTTGATAACAGCATGTCCTTTTGAATACCAATATCAACAAAAACACCAAGGCTTCTTTTCACTTCTACGACCTTTAGAATCGAGAATGAATCAACTGTAACAGTTGGTATTGTTTCAGTTGCTGAAAGTCTCCCCTGATGATCATGGTACAAAAATACCTCAACTTCATCATTTTCTTCATAGTTATTTTTAGCTTCTTTTTTATGAAGCATAACGTCTTCGAATCCATTTGTTAGAAAATATCCGTATTCTTGTATACGTGCGACACGTAGCGTCGCCATTTCTCCTGCATATAATTCACTTGCCAACTTGATTCACGCCTTTCTTTTTGCTTGTCTTAGTATATCACTTCCACACCCGGAATTTCCCCTTGTTTCTCATAAAAGTGTCTTTCCTGTCAATACTAATCGTGACCAATTACGAAAAGGAGATGTGCACATTGTCCACATACCGAAAACTAGAGGAAATGTTAAAAAACGCTCATGAGCTTGTTGAATATGCCGACGAACAGCTTCAGCTTGCTACCAAACAGCAATCAGCCATTACTGATAATAGCTATACTGAAACACAGCAATTACTTGAGCAAATGTCCGGAGAATTAGATAAAATGATTCACAGCGCAAATCCTGAACAGCGTGACGCCCTTAATCGAGCGCAACAGCAAATTCAGGATCGGCAAAACAATTTTATTCTCGGGTTTGAAACATGAGATCTGCATATTTGCAGATCTTTTTTAGCTATACGCAGTTAATTTTTAGCTCATTCAAGCTCTTTGATAACCAGTCGAATGGGACAATATTGATAATCAACAATTTAAGCTAACGGAGCTTATTTCTTAAGAAAATGAACCAAATTCACTGGCTAATGTTTGCGAGTGTTTTCTCCTCGCTTTTCTTGCTTTCATACGCTCTAGTCCACCATCATTCACAAATCTCTCTTCTTCTGTCTCAGGCATTGCTTCAGGCACTCTTGCAGGTATACTCTCTTCATCTAGAGCAACGAAAGTTAAGAAGGACGTTGCGCACACTTTCTTTCTTCCTGTTAACACATTTTCTGCAAATATTTTCACAAACACTTCCATTGAAGTATTGTGTGTCCAACTTACATAGGCCTCTAAGCTGACTACTTCACCTTCACGAATAGGACTAAGGAAATCAATTGAGTCAGCTGATGCAGTAACTACTGCTGATCTAGCGTGCTTAGATGCAGCTATGGCAGCAATGTCATCTATGTAAGACATTAGCTTTCCACCAAACAAGGTTCCATGAGTATTTGTGTCAGAAGGTAGTACGAAGCTTGATTTGGTCGTTCTTGAATCACGTATTAATTTTTTTGTTAAAGCTGTATTCGACATCATATATCCACTCTTTCTAGAAAAGCCCAATTGCTGTTCCGTCTTCAGAAACATCCATGTTAAGGGCCGCTGGTTTTTTAGGTAATCCAGGCATCGTCATTACGTTCCCGGTTAATGCTACGATAAATCCGGCTCCAATGGAAGGACGGAATTCGCGAATGGTTATCGTAAAGCCAGAAGGTCTTCCGAGTAACGAAGGGTCATCCGAAAGAGAATATTGTGTTTTCGCCATACAAACAGGAAGTTTCCCCCAACCATTTTCTTCGAATTCTTTCATTTGTTTCTTAGCTTTAGAGGACAATTCTATCCCCGAAGCACCGTAAATTTCTTTAGCGATTGTTTCGATTTTCTCTGTAATTGAACAATCAAGGTCATATAGAGGCTTAAACTGGTTTTCAGTTCGTTCCATTTCGTTTAATAACGTTTCTGCGAGCTCTACGCCGCCTTCTCCTCCTCGGGCCCATACATCTGTTAGCGCTACAGGGATACCATTTTCTTTACACCATTCTAAGAGAGTATTCACTTCTAGGTCCGTGTCTGTTAGAAACCGATTAATGGCGACAACATATGGTACACCAAATTTTTTAATTGAAGAGACATGCTGTTCCAGATTTGATAGTCCAGCTTTTAGCGCACCAACATCTTCTTTTTTTAGGTTATCTTTTGGTACTCCGCCATGCATTTTAAGAGCTCGAATGGTTGCTACAATTACGGTTGCTGCAGGATCAATATTGCCAGCTCTAGTTTTAATATCGAAAAACTTTTCAGCTCCGAGATCAGCCCCAAATCCTGCTTCAGTAATCACATAGTCAGAAAGCTTTTGCGCCATTTTGGTTGCTGCCACGCTGTTACATCCATGAGCAATATTAGCAAAAGGTCCACCGTGGATCAGGGCTGGAGTATTCTCCAACGTTTGAACAAGATTCGGATTCATCGCATCTTTTAAAAGAAGTGTAATCGCTCCCTCTACACCTAAATCCCCAACAGTAATCGGTTCTTTTGACATGCTATACCCTACTACAATTGAAGAAAGACGCTTCTTTAAATCAGTTATGTCTGAAGCAAGACATAGAATCGCCATGATTTCAGACGCTACTGTAATATCAAACCCATCTTCACGAGGTACACCTTGTGTAGGGCCACCTAGACCAACAATGACATTACGTAATGCTCGGTCATTTAAATCCACAACGCGCTTCCAAGTGACGCGCCTTGTATCAAAACCAATTTCATTTCCTTGATGAATATGGTTATCGATAAGGGCAGATAAAGCATTATGTGCAGAAGTTATTGCATGTAAATCTCCAGTAAAATGGAGGTTAATATCTTCCATCGGCATCACTTGCGAATAACCACCTCCAGCTGCACCTCCTTTAATCCCCATACTTGGACCAAGTGAAGGTTCCCTCATGGCAACGATGGCTTTTTCACCGATTCGATTTAGTGCCTGCGCTAAACCAACTGTTACAGTGCTTTTCCCTTCCCCTGCAGGAGTAGGATTGATCGCTGTTACAAGTATGACTTTTCCAGAGGGCTTTTCATTCAAACGCTTCATCGCATTTAATGAAATCTTTGCTTTATAATGACCATAAGGTTCCCATTCATCTTCATATAATCCTAGCTGCTCGGCAATTGTAGTGATGCGAGTCATCTTAGATTCCTGTGCAATATCAATATCACTTTTGAATTTTACTTCCGGCTTCATAGAACCCCTCCATATGTAAGAATGCATCTTTCCAATTTCCATCTTACCCAACTTTATTCTTCCCGTTAAGGATTATGTTCTAATCAGTTGATAGTCTTGACATTTTTCTAATGAGACGTTATATTGTAGTTAACCATTTATCACATAGGATATTTGATTGAGACTTTGATTTCGATTTTTCGTGCACTAATCTCGTACACATCGAATATCTCTTATTCAACATCCAGTGAATGGTTGAATTTTAAAGTGCACAAAGATTGTGCTAAGCTTTTAGGAGGAACAAACATGCAAAACGGTAAAGTAAAATGGTTTAATGCAGAAAAAGGATTCGGTTTCATCGAAATCGACGGAGCTGACGATGTATTCGTACACTTCTCAGCAATCAATGATGAAGGTTTCAAAACACTTGAAGAAGGCCAAGACGTTTCTTTCGAAATCGTTGAAGGAAATCGCGGACCTCAAGCTGCTAACGTAAACAAACTCTAAAAATATAATTTTCAAAAGGAACTGATGAAATCATCAGTTCCTTTTTTTTACGTCATTTTCCGATGATATAGAACTCTGGATCATGATAAACCCTATGGTTTAAAAAGCATCCTCATGGTCATACTATTCTTGAATGAATCGTAAAGGTGGGATAGTATGTCAGAACCATATTCTGATTTGCAACAAATTGAAATGTCCATTAAATCAGCTCAGCATCTCGTCGGCCAGGCAACGAAAAGTATGAATGGTAACCAGTTACAAGCGGCACAGGATGCGATTAATCAAGCGAAAGAACAGTTCCAACAAGCGCTCTCACATAAATCGGGAACGAATGAACAGTTCTATGAATTTTCTAGTGAATTAATCGAAAAATGTGAAACGCAGTTAAGAGAAGCAAACGAATAAGAGAAGCAGCATTGCGCTGCTTCTCTTATTCGTTATCAACTTCAATGGAACTACTAATTTCTGTACCCTTGAGCGCTTGTTTGGCTAAACGATGCGCCTCTTTATTCTCTTCGCGAGAAATATGCTTGTACACAGGTTGAAGTCTAAGATCACGTAGCGTATCTTCAATGCGATCCATCCATCTCGTTAAGAGTGGTTCATACACGGCCCATTCTCCTCCCAGCTGGTTAATCACCACCTGGGAATCACCTTTAATGAGGATCTCTGTATCCTCAACATCGATTGATTTTATTTCTTGAAGACCTAACCATAACGATGCATATTCGGCCTCATTATTATTTTCAAGATAATCCATCGCTTTATTTATTCGTATGCGTTTTCTCTGCCTACCCTCATAATAATAAATAACCGCTCCGCATCCAGCCTTCTTTGTTTCTTTATCAAAACTACCGTCGAAAATAACCTCAATTGAAGCTGGTCGTTCTTGTTTTTTGGTCATGTATGTTTCTAATTCCTTAACAGACCATTTCGTTCCCCTATTATCAAGAAAGTAAAGGTCGATGGATCGACCCGTTTTAGCAATATCACGTGCCAAAAGAAGCGCTTCATTAAATGGCACTTCGTCTGACGTCATCCAGGAGGAAAGGCCTCTTGGCGTTTTGTATTTCCATTTCACAATAACATCCATGTCTATGCCCTCCCTATGTCAAATGTTTACCTAATTGCTTCAATTCTTCTCCAACTGTACATTCGGTAATACAAAACCTTTGGGCATGACATTTACCGTAATCATGTTGATTGACTCTTTTGAGCAAGCAATCCTGACAATATGTATCTAGGATTAACCCTACTTCCATCATGACTTCTTTCTTTTTCATACTTTTCACTCCTAAACACAGTCCCTTCTTAACAGTTTTCTCCTTTTACCTTAAATGTATGTCTTCTCTCTACGAACATGATTATGATAAAATACAACAAGACCAGCCCACAGGGGAGGAAAGGCACATGATTGAAGTGTATGTAGATGGAGCAAGCGCAGGTAACCCTGGTCCCTCTGGAGCAGGTGTTTTCGTTAAAGCAGAAGGAAGTGTCATTCGATCTTCTCTCCCGCTTGGCACGCTCACAAACCATGAAGCAGAATTCGAAGCGTTAATTCACGCTCTTACGCTTTGTATAGATAAACAGTTCCGCACAATCTCCGTTCGCACAGATTCACAGCTAGTCAGTAGTGCAGTCGACGGCAGATATGTCAAAAACAAAGGTTATCAACCCTACTTAATACGATGCTTGGCGTTAGTTGATCAATTCGACCTTTGTTTCATTAAATGGATTCCAAGCTCAAAAAATAAAATGGCTGACGAGCTAGCGCGAAAAGCGATCCAGCAAAACAAATGATAAAAACGTCCTTATCTTCTATCAATTCCTAATTAAAACGAGCGCCTTTTCAATCCAAGGCGCTTTTTTTATTTAAGATATGTTAACCAACCATTATTTCTACATGCGGATTCTCAATCCGAGATGATCAAGCTCATCCTTAAACCGATCTAAATCCATATCTAACGTGCAATTAGCAAATGAATAATCATCAAGCTCAGGAATCGCGCGCTCAATTGTCACAAGTTCAAGACTTAATTTCGCGAGCTCCTCTCCATCTATAAGCTTTTTACGATACCGATTAAATTTACTGTCTAGTTCTCTAATGTTCTCATATACCCCTTGAACGGAACCATATTGCTGAATAAGCGGTAAAGCAGCCTTGTCCCCTACCCCAGCAACACCTGGAATGTTATCACTCTTATCTCCTAGTAATGCTTTCACATCAATCCACTGATCGGGTGTAATTCCATACTCTGTTTTAAAATGCTCTTCTGTGTATACCCTATCGCCTTCTTTTCGAATCGCAATAATTTGTGAAACAGAAGGATTTAGAAGCTGAAGAAGATCCCGATCATTACTATAAATGTAACAATCACCTAGCCCTTCTTTTGTCCACCGGTCGGAGAGTGTTCCCATTACATCATCTGCTTCAAATCCTTCTACACTCATTTGCGGGATTCCTGTTGCCTTAAATAAATTCACCGCCGTTTCATACTGCTGAATAAGTGGTGCAGGAAGGTCTTCCCTCGTTCCTTTATATTCTTCATAGAGCGCTTTACGCTTTACTTCATTCCGTTTCACATCCCATGTAACAACAAAATGCGTTGGTTCATACTCCTTTACAAGAGAAATGATTTTTTGTAGCTTCACCCTTAAAGCATTCGTAAATAACCCTTCAGGCGTTTGCGAAAGCTGGTCTTCAGACTTTCCATAGGCTGTGGCAAAATAACCTCTACTTAATAAATTAAATCCATCAATTAATACTAATCGGCCCATATATTTGATCTTCCTTTCACCCTATAAACCATTTTCTTTTCTTATGGTAACATAAACGAAATAACAAAATGATCACAATAAAAAAAGGAGCCTTTTTAATGAAGGCTCCTTCTTTTATTCTTGCGGATTTTTCAGCTTTTCTGCTTCCATCTCTGCATAGGATGGCATCGCTTTTGCTTTTTGTTGTTTTGCATTATTATTACGCTGTGCATTGGGATTTCCTTTTTTCTGTCTGCCCATCGTGACACTCCTTTAGAAGTACTTCCTCTCTAGTTTGTGCCAGACTGGCCTCATTCTATTCAGTCGAAATGAAGCTCCTGTTTGTAAGAACGAAGAAACGCTACATACTGCTTGGATGCTTCTTGAAATGCTTTTTTGTCTCCTCTGTCGAGAGCTTGATCAATGGATTGTTGGTAACGTTTTTCCTGGAAAGTAAACACGGCTTCATCAAGGATCAATTGGGCGTACAATTCCAACTCAAACGTTTCCTGTTCCTGTTTCTTTTTCATAGCACGTTGTTTCATATTGTCTTTATACGACTTATGATGATTGTTCATGCTAGCTCTCCCCCCTCTGAAGCTCTTTTTTCTATTATACGAGGGAATCGTCAAAATATCAATATTTTTCAGAATATTCCGATATAACTTTTTTTGCGTGTTTTCTTTTCCAATGAAAATGCTATTAACTCAAGGATTAAAGCGGGTAACGATCAAGATCAAAATAATTTTTCTTTAAGAGTCTTTCTTGACTCATCAATTCTTTATACGAAAAGGAGGAGGGGAGTTTTGTCGTATCGATTAGCATCAATTGCTCCTCCACGTCTCCAACTAATTCATCTGTTTGATAGCACATCCCGCAATAACCGCATTGAACAGAGGGCAAATTACTAATTTCGACCGCTCTCGATCCATCAGGTAATTCCCAGTAACCTTTATCAAGCGTCTCAAAAGCTCCCTCCTGTTCACACCATTTACAGATCATACGGTTTCCTCTCCTTTATCAGTACCTTTGTATTTCTCCTGCTCTGCGTTAAATTTCTTTTCCTTCATAACATCTCTTTTATCGCGCTTATCTTTTAGCGTGCTATGTGTTGCGTCCTTTTCGTACTGAGATCTTCGACTAAACCGCTGAATGCCTTCTGGAACAAGATTAAACCGCTCATCTGTCATTAAGGAATGAATGCCGATAGCAGGTTTTTTCTCCATTTCATAAACCTGGTTAAAGTACGTATCAGCAGTACCAGGAGTATAATTTTCCGGCTCAGGGTACGAAGTAATAACCCCTTCAAAGTTTCGTAAAATAACTTTATCTGCACTTTGGGAAATCATGTAATTTGGCTGAAGTGCTATTTTCCCACCGCCTCCAGGGGCATCAACTACAAATGTCGGTACGGCATATCCTGACGTATGTCCCCTTAATCCTTCAATGATTTCCAATCCTTTTGAAACCGGTGCACGAAAGTGTCCAATCCCCTCAGATAAATCACACTGATAAATGTAATAAGGCCTCACCCTAATTTTCACAAGGTCATGCATCAGCTTCTTCATGATCGGTACGCTATCATTAATCCCTGCAAGAATAACCGCTTGATTTCCAACAGGAACGCCCGCATCTGCCAGCATTTCACATGCCTTCTTCGATTCTTCTGTAATTTCAATACTTGTATTAAAATGCGTGTTCAGCCAGACAGGATGGTATTTCTTTAAAATGTTACATAAATCCTCTGTAATTCGCTGAGGAAACACAACTGGTGCTCTCGTTCCGATTCGAATAATTTCAACATGTGGAATCGCTCGTAAGTTCTTGAGCACATATTCAAGAATCTTATCATTGATAAGTAGCCCATCTCCTCCAGAAATAAGGACATCTCTCACTTCAGGGGTTCTTGAAATATAGCTTATGGCTTCATCAAGCTGTTTTTTTGGAACCCCCATTCCGATTTGCCCTGAAAAGCGCCTCCTAGTACAATACCTGCAGTACATCGAACACTGATTTGTAACTAGGAAAAGAACGCGATCAGGATATCTATGCGTTAATCCAGGTACTGGGGAATCCTCATCTTCATGAAGAGGATCTTCGAGATCATATTTCGTTTTGTACATCTCTTGCGAAATAGGCACTGATTGCATGCGAACTGGACAGCGCGGATCATCCGGATTCATTAAGGAAGCATAGTATGGCGTAATGTTAAGTGGAATGGTTTTCGTTGCGATCTTCACACCTTCTTCCTCGTCAGGTGTTAAGTTCACTACTTTCTTCAAGTCATCAAGCGTTCGAATCGTATTAGTAAGCTGCCAAATCCAATCATTCCATTTGTCTTCCGTGACATCCTTCCAAAGTTCAATATCCTTCCAATTCCGAGTTGGCTTATACAGTTGCATCAGCACAATACATTCCCCCTTCAGATAATCTACTCCTATACTATGCAAGTAGCGTGCCAGCTCCATTGATTCTTCAAAAAAGCCTACTTTTTGGTTTATCATGGGATCAAGACGCTTATAAGATAAGTCTATTACGGTTACAACTAAGATCCCTACTTATCCACTCCCTTCATTTATTTCCACAATAAAAAGCCAGCTGTGCTCAATATTCGGCACTCTGGCTTAGTGGGTGTTTAGAAAGTTTATATTGTAATGTTTGTCTGGGGATGCCTAACTGCTCTGCAGCTTTTTTCACATTCCCCTGGCTGACATTCATGGCTTGTTTTATTAAATCATATTCCGTTTTTAATAAAACGTCGCGGAGTGGTGCCGTTACACGAGATTGATTTTCTGGAAGAAGCACCTCAAAATCGTCGACGGTTAATGTATTTCCTTCTGCGAAATTCATGGCCGATTGAATCACATGCTCAAGCTCCCGAACATTTCCATGCCAGTGACGCGAAGAGAGCAGCGTTGCCGACTTCTGATCGACTCCTCTTATGTTTTTATGAAATTTATCGTTGTATTTCTTAATAAAATGAGCAATGAGATTAGAAATATCCTCTTTTCGTTCTCGAAGAGGTGGTAATCTAAGATAAATAACATTCAAACGGTAAAACAAATCAACACGAAGCCTCTTTGCCTCAAGAGCAGATTCCGGTTCTTCATTCATTGCAGCTATGATTCGGACATCCACTTTTCTCGTCTTTCCTGCTCCAACTCGCCGGATGACACCATCCTCTAAAACCCGAAGCAACTTTGCTTGTACATCAATGGGCATCGAATTAATCTCATCAAGAAAAAGAGTACCGCCATTAGCTAGTTCGAATAATCCTTCACGCTCCTCAGCACCTGTAAAACTTCCTTTGGAAGTACCAAAAAGAATCGACTCAAGAATCGATGCAGGTAAGGCGGCGCAATTTTGTGCAATAAATGGCCCCACCCGCTTAGAAGCATTATGAATCGCTTGAACAAGGAGTTCTTTTCCAGTGCCAGTCTCACCATAGACAAGAACTGGAGAATGAAGAACGGCAGCTTTTTGGGCTCGGTCCTTTACCTTTATAAAAACGGGATCGTTCGTTAGAATGTGCTCAAATGTATAGATAGTGCCGTTGTCGAACTCCTTGACCGTCTTTCGATTTATTTTAGATTGTAATTCCATTACCTTATCAGACAATATTTTGATACGCGAAAGATCTCGAGCAATTTCCACAGCTCCTTCTAAGTGCCCATTCACAACGATAGGTAGTGTGGTATTTATCGTCGAGATCAGGTGTCCCTTCATATTTCTGTAAGTTTGGTCTTTATTAAAAATCGGCTTTCTTGTCGTTAACACATGAGATAGTGTGCTCGTCTCTTTGGAGAGTGATGGAAATGCTTCTAGGTAGTGCGTTCCTAACACATCACCTACTTGCAATCCGTCGTGCTTGGCAGCAATTTCATTATAATAGATCGTCATCCCTCTGTTATCAACGACATGAATCCCTTCGTCAATACTTTCTAGGATCGCTTCAAACATTCCATCCGTAAGTGGGATCGTTTCTCTCATAGACGTCCTCCTTTATGCCGGATTTTCATCTATCTGTGCTGATTATTCGGCACTTCTTAGAAGCGTTTTGCTCCATAGATTCATATTTTCCCAATCTTTATAGATCTTCACATTGTTTATAAGACGTCCACCATATTCATAGTGAAGCTGATGAAAAACAGCATTCATTCCAAAAGAAAGGCTCCTCGCGATCGAGTAAGCATAGTACACCTCATGCTTTAACAATTCCGTTTCTAAAGCAAGAATTAAGTGACGCATCGTTCCACCTTTCCTATACTCAGGAAGGGTTGCACAATCCGTCATCTCGGCATTTCTATACGTACGATTCACTTCAGCTGAGGCGGCACTTTTGATTATTCCCTGATCTTCCATTACATAAAAAATCGTGTCACTCTTCATAGCTTTCTTAATGTAACTAGGATCATCCATTGGGGTTGGGTAGACCGAAAACACAGTTTGATATAATTTCGCTAGCGCTTCAGCATCACTTTCAATACCAATTCGCATAGGAGGGTTTCCTTTGAGAGAAGTAAGAGGCTTGTTTTGTACAGCCTTTAATAACTTGTCTTCATCTACCCAAGACTCACTATTTCGACGCCAATTCGCTCGATACTTCGTCATGAGATGAGCATCACTACCAGAAAAATAGAAACGAATCTTCCCTTCGTAGGTATAGCCAATTGAAAGAAAGGAGGAAACATCTTCACTCTTCACTTTTACAATGCACTTTGAATATTCGCTCGTAAACACTTCTTGAATATGAGCGATAACTGCTTGAACGCTTCCATCATAAACATCAATACGAATGCGTTCATTAAATGTATCAAACGTACAGGTAAAGATATAATCGCTCCCTTTATAAAAATGCTCAACCGCTTCAATTCGCTTATCTCCCATTAACCTCCCCCTCATTCATGTCTTAAATCAGTAGTTCTTCTTTCTTTTGTAAACTCCTTCCTAAAGGTAAGCTATGTTATGAAATATAAAGTGAAAGAACCACATGAAAAAGAACGGCATAGCCGCTCCTACTTATACTGGCCACACCATTCTAGAATGATGTGCACAAAAAGTTCTGCCGCAAGCATCATTTGATCAATTTCGATGTATTCATTTGCAAAATGCGCTACCGCTGTCTCTCCTGGACCGAAAATAATCGATGGCGTATTCCCTACTTCTTGTAGCAATCCCCCATCTGTCCCCCAAGGAGAAGCTTCGATAACGAGATCTTTCCCTGTGACTTCTTCGTAATGACGGCGAATCACGCCCACTAACGGATGATCTTCATCAACTTCTCCAGGCAGCCATCTTGCTCCAAACCACTCAATCTCAACTGGATGATCCGTTAACCAATCATCTTCAATAGCTCCCAGGGCACGGCGCATGTCAAGCTTTGCGTCCTCAAGCTCTTCTCCAGGAATCACACCCATTCTTCCTTCTAAAACTACTTGATCTGGAACAGACGATGGCCAATCTCCACCTGAAATTTTCCCTATATTTATCGGAACAGGAATTGGAATGTTTTCATATAAAGAGTCTGTAATCCGATTATTGCGCTGTTCCTCTAATAATTGGATTGCTTTAATTACCGAAAGGCTTTTCTCGAGAGCAGATACTCCTTCATAACGCGTACCACCGTGTGCACCGCGCCCTGATACGGTGATACGAAACCACATTGATCCCTGCTGCTTAGGGAACACTTTCATCTTCGTCGGCTCTGGAATAAGAGCGGCATCAGCAAGGTAACCTCGTTCAATTGCCGCAAGTGTACCTGTTCCCCCACTTTCTTCTTCCACTACACTTTCAAATATCAGATCGCCATTTAGAGAAAGATCCAAGTCTTTAAGGCATTTTAAGGCAAGCAGCATCGCCGTATTTCCGCCTTTCATATCGGTTGCCCCTCTACCGTATAACCTTCCGTTCTTTACTTTCCCGCTATAAGGTTCTAACTCCCAGTCACTTCTATTTCCAGGTGGGACAACGTCAATATGACCGTTCAAAATGAGTGAACGACCGCCTCCCTTCCCTTTCCACACACCTACAACATTAGGGCTTTGTGTAAAATCTGTTCGATTCGCACAAAATGCAGGATGATTAAGGATTTCGTCTCCAGGAGTAAACCGATCTACTTTCATTCCGAGTTGATGAAGTTCTGACTGAACAAGTTCTTGGACATCTGCCTCGTTTCCTTGTACGCTATCACAACGAACAAAGCGTTGAAGCATTTCTATCCCATAATCCCGATGAAGCATCATCCATTTGTTTATTTCTTCTTTCATGAGGTCCGCCTCCCCACATGATCAACATTTACATCCGCTTCAGTAGCGCCTATTACATCGTCAACAGAATAACCAGGCATCACTTCGAGAAGAAAAAGCTCTCCCTGATCGATTCGCATAACAGCTCTCTCTGTAATAATCATGTGTGCACCTTCTTTTACTGTCAAAGGGAGGGAACATTCTTTGACAATTTTGGGCTGCCCATCTTTTGTCGTATGACTCATTAATACAATCACCTTTTTAGCTTTTTGAGCGAGATCAATAGCCCCACCCATGCCAGGCACTCGTTTTCCAGGTACGATCCAATTAGCGATATCTCCTCTTCCACTCACTTCAAGTGCGCCAAGAATCGTTAAATCGAGATGTCCCCTCCTAACCATTCCAAACGCTTCTGCACTATCAAAAAATGAAGCACCTGATTGAATGGTAACTGGATATCCCCCGGCGTTAGATAGATTTCCATCTTCCTTACCTTGCTCAGGACTCCCCCCCATTCCTAAGATGCCATTTTCCGTATGCAACATGACATCGAGGGAATTTGGAATAAAGTCAGCTACAAGCGTAGGAATACCGATCCCAAGATTAACCATCATGCCGTACGTGACTTCACGAGCAGCACGTTGTGCAATTAACTTTCTCGCTTCAGCTCCCATACCCATTTCCAATCAACTCCCTTGCTTTCAATGACGTGATCAACGAAAACACCTTGAGTGATAATTTCCTCTGGACCTAACTCACCTGTTTGTACGATTTCAACAGATTCAGCGATAGTAACATCACCTGCTTGGGCGACAAGCGGGTTAGTGTTTCGTGCACTTTGATCGTAGATTAGATTTCCATATGGATCAGCACGTTTGCAGGCAATAATAGATAAATCTGCCGTAAGAGCAGGTTCAATCATATATTCTTTACCGTGAACGATTGTCTTTTCCTTTCCGCGTTCAATAGATGTTCCAAGCCCTACGTCTACTAAAATACCACCAAGCCCCATCCCCCCAGCGCGAATCTTTTCTGCCAGCGTTCCCTGCGGGTAGAATTGAACGGTAAGTTCTCCGTTATGCATTTGTTTTCCTGCTTCAGGATTTGAGCCAATATGAGAGGCAATAAGTGTTGAAACTCTTTTTTCAGTGACAAGCTTTCCAGGTCCGATCCACGGGAAGCCAGCATCGTTACAAATGAGCGTTATATTCTTAATACCAGAATCAAGAATCCATTGAATAAGTGTAGGAGGTGAACCTACTCCACCAAATCCACCACACATTATCGTCATGTTATCTCTTAATAGATCGAGCTCTGACAATGCGCATCTTTTACTTCTCACGGATTTCTCATCCTTTCGTCAGCTTATCGATCGTCTACTATAGATCCCTTCAATTATAAGCTCTTTCTCCAATTCAGCTAATGCTTGATTCAGCTTATTCAGAAGGAGATGAACCTCATTTTCTTGAATGATTAGAGGTGGTGCCACAATGACTGCATCACCCGCTATCCCATTCAATCCCCCAGCAGCCGTGTAAACGAGTAAACCGGAGTCATAGCATTTTCTGATAAAACGATTTGTTACTTCATTCTGTAGCAAGAACGGCTCTTTCGTCAGTTGATCCTGAACAAATTCAATGGCTGTTAATAACCCTTTACCTCTTACATCACCAATAAAAGGATAAATCGATTGAAGCTCTTTTAATCCATTTAAGAGAAGATCTCCTTTTTCTTCGGCGTTTTTCACAAGATTATTTTCTTCTATATAGTCAAGAACAGCGAGACATATAGCAGATGAGAGTGGGTTGGCACTAAACGTATGACCGCTGAGCACAACTTTGGATCCGCGTTCAATTTCCAGTATGATCCGATCAGAAACAAGGGTAGCTGCCATCGGTGTATAACCTGCGCTCATTCCTTTTCCGAGTGCTAATATATCTGGTGCGACACCCCAATGTTCCATTGCATACATTTTCCCTGTTCTCCCGACTCCTGTCATAACTTCATCTGCAATAAACAAAATATCATAGCGCTCACATACGGCTTTCATTTCTTTAAAATAGGAATCAGGTGGTACAACCGCTCCCCCAGCTGCACCAATGATAGGTTCACAAACAAACGCCGCAATCGTTTCTGCCCCAAGTCTTTGAATCGTTTTTTCAAATTCTAGCGCATAGTGCTTTGAACAATTCGGACAGTGCTCATTGTAGGAACATCTGTAACAATAAGGAGGAGAGAGTTCTGGATAATGTTCTAACATCGCGCTAAAGCGACTCCGACGTATGACATGACCGGACATTGAAAGGGCACCCATCGTAATCCCGTGATAGCTCATCCACCTCGATATGATTCTGTTCTTCGTTGGTCGACCCAGTTCCTGCCAATACTGAACGGCTATTTTCAAAGCGGTTTCTAATGCTTCTGATCCGCTGTTCACAAAAAACACCCAGTCCAGATCACCTGGAGCATTGCGACATAGTCTTTCAGCAAGAAGCTCTGCAGACGAACTCGTAAACTGAGAGCGATAAACAAACGATACTTGATCGGCTTGCTTTACCATCGCTTCCTTAATTTCAGGAACGGCGTGGCCGATATTTGCAGTCACAGCACCTGAACATCCATCAATAAACGCATGACCATCCTCATCATATAAATAGATCCCTTTTCCATGAGAAATAAAGGCATAATCCATTCCTAATAAAGGTTTTATTAAGTGGGTTCTTTTACTTATCACCTAATCGACACCTCACTTTTTTGTCTATATGTATAGCCTATGTTGAAATGAACCAAAATTCTATCCCACATCATCTACAAAAAATTCTGACTTTGTTGTACGCTTTGGATAAGAAGAGACGGAGGGACGCCTATGGGACTATCAGTTCGAGAAGCCTTACAGCTACCTGAGATGAGTGGAATTAAATTAATTGCTGGAAAAAAAGGAATTGACCGAGATATTAAATGGTTAACAATCGTGGAAGTAATGGAAGATATGACACGGCTTCATGAAGGAGAGTTTTTAATAACGACGGCATACGGATGGCACGAGAAATCCGATTCTTATGCGAAACTCATTGATGCCCTTTCGAACAGACAGCTCTCTGCTCTTGCCATTCATACTGGATTTTATCTAGACGTGGTTCCGATTGCGATGATCGAAGCGGCCAACCGAACCGGATTACCTCTCCTTGAAATTCCGAGAACGATGAATTTCTCAATGGTTACAAGAAGCATTTTGGAACAGCTCGTTAATAAACAACTTTCCATTCTTACGCAGGCTCAGCGTATTCAGGATGACTTAACGTCACTTGTTATTAAAAATGCTGGCTTTTCAGCTATCACTGATGCACTATCGAAACTACTAAACTGCACTGTTTCAATTTATCATGCGGATAATGCTCTTTTAGCAGAGACTTATCTCACGAATCAAAATGATTCTACCGATGAATTCTATCCGATCAAAACCGAAGGAAAAGCAATTGGAACAATTCATATCAAGAAACCAACACCACTCACTGCACTCGATCACCTTGCTTTAAAACATGCGGCTAATATTTTTGCGATTGAATTTCTAAAACTACGTATCATTGAAGATACTAGATCTCAGATCGAAGCTGATTTTCTTGATATTTTATTCTCCCAATCCTACGAAGACGAGAAATTGATATTAAAAAAGAGCAAAGAAATGGGCTATGATCTAACCGGTTCTAATACAATCGCAGTTCTTTCATCATCTAACCTTACAAAACTTGAGGAAGACTGTCAGCAGCAATTAATCGAAACAAGAACGAAAGGTATAATAAAGAGGAAGATGGATCATATTGTTGTGCTTCTCTTAGGTGACACCATTCCCTTCAAGGAAGGAACGAGCTCTTCTATCATTGGATTCAGCATGACCAAAATAGGCATACGACACCTTGAACTAGCCCTTAAAGAAGCTACGGTTGCACATCAATTTGCTAAATATCGAAACGAACATCGTCTATCCTTCGCTGACCTGGGTGCTTATCAGTTATTCATTCGATTAAAAGAAAATGGCGAAGATCTTTCACCCTATTATTCACCTCTTCTATCACCAATAGTTAACTATGATCGAAAGCACCAGGCTCAGCTAATGAAGACACTTGAATCTTTTCTAGAAAACAACCTTGTCATTAACCGTACAGCTGATAAATTATTTATTCATAGGCATACACTAAACTATCGAATCAAACAATTAGAAAAGCTCACCGGTATTGATATATACGCATATGATCAGCGCATGCAGCTTCAATTTGCTCTACTTGCTTATCGGACCGATTGCATTCTTCCAGCTATTTAAAAAACAGATTCCCTATTAATAGGGAATCTGTTTTTTATTGAGACGATAGCGAAGACCAATTTAGAAGAAAATTATCTGAATATTGGTTATCCACAGAATTTTGTGGGTAACCCACCTGTGGCACCTATACCCCCATGTATTTAAAATATACCAGGGGTGGGTATACGAAATCATCTGTTGATAAGTGTCAGAAAGCCTATATTATCAATAGTTACCAAAGTTATCAACACTTGAATTTTCAGAGGTTTCATGTCTTTATCAACAGAACATCTTCATTTCGACGATAATATAGAAATTATGCTACAATGATGTTTATGAGAAGAAGAGACGGAAAGGAAGACAGACCTATGGAGCATTTATTAAACCCTCGCGTGAAGGAAATTGAGATTTCTGGGATTCGAACTTTTTTTAATATGGTAGCTGATTATGAGAACATGATTTCATTAACAATTGGCCAACCTGATTTTGAGACACCAGCTCATATTAAGGAAGCAGCTCAAGCCGCTATTAGTGAAAACAAAACAACGTATACTCATAATGCCGGCATCCTAGAACTCCGAAAGGCAGCAGCTAATTTTCTACAATCAAAATACAATCTTAACTACCAAGCTGAATCTGAGATCATTACCACTTCAGGAGCAAGTCAGGCAATTGACGTTACACTTCGAACACTTCTCACTGAAGGTGACGAAGTGATTTTGCCAGGTCCTGTGTATCCAGGTTATGAGCCAATCATTACATTATGTGGAGCAACTCCAGTACACGTCGATACGACTAAAAACGGATTTAAAATGACGCGCGACCTAATTGAAGATGCCCTAACAGAGCGAACAAAATGCATTATTCTACCTTCCCCATCTAACCCTACTGGTGTTGCGATGTCTTATGATGAATTAGCCGATCTTGCTGATTTACTTAAAGCTAAAAACATTTTTGTTTTATCTGATGAAATTTATTCAGAGCTTAACTTTTCAGGTGATCATTCTTCGATCGCTCAATTTGATGGCATGCGTGATAAAACGATCGTAATCAATGGTCTATCTAAATCTCACGCTATGACAGGATGGCGCATTGGCTTTCTCTTCGCCCCAGTAGAACTATGCCAGCATATCTTGAAAGTTCACCAATATAATGTCTCCTGTGCTTCATCAGTATCTCAGTACGCCGCTCTAGAAGCGTTACAGAATGGATTGCAAGACTCGATTGAGATGCGAGTTGCTTACAAGGAACGAATGAATTATGTTTATGATCGATTAGTTGGTATGGGGTTATCTCCAATCAAGCCTGACGGTGCTTTCTATATCTTGCCTTCCATTCAGGAGTTCGGCTTATCTTCATTTGACTTTGCAATGAAACTCGCAAAAGAAGGTAATTTAGCAGTTGTACCAGGAAGCGCCTTTTCATCACTTGGCGAAGGCTATGTAAGAATTTCATTCGCTTATAAACTTGATGTACTAAAAGAAGGTATGGATCGCTTAGAAAAGTTCATCCACACCCTTAGATAGAATGAATAAACGCCAGCCCTCGTAAGGGCTGGCGTTTCGTTTATTTTGTTTCAATTTGATTTTCTTCATAAGATATCCAGTCACTATAACTTCCAGGATAAAGCTTTGCATGAACCCCTGCCTCTTGTAAAGCAAGCAGGTTAACACAAGCAGTCACACCAGAACCACAGTAAACAATGGGTTCATGACCATGCTCTTTCTCCCCTACTCTCTCTTCAGGGTCTTTCCATGTTTTATTTTCATTAAGGTTATTCTTCCAGAAGTAATTGATAGCGCCTGGTATATGACCTGCTTTAGGATCAATAGGTTCTATCTCTCCAGAATAGCGCTCGCTTGCTCTCGAATCAATAATTGTGCGCCCTTCTATCTGCGCCTGCTTCACATCATTCATAGAAACAATCATCGATTTATCAAGACTAATAGGATACGATGAAGGAGTTACTTGACGAACTTTCGTCTCAAGTTTATGCCCCTCCCCTCTCCAAGCTTGGAGACCCCCATCAAGAACAGCACGCGCTTTATGGCCAGCAAATCCGAGTAGAAACCATAATCTTGCTGCCATAGCACCATACTCATGGTCGTATAGGATCACTTTCGAATCCTGCTCAATCCCTAGCCTTTCAACGAGCGTCTGGAGCTGTTCTTGATCAGGTAAAGGATGTCTTCCACCATGCTCTCCAACTTCACCAGATAAATCTTTTTCGAGATCAGCATACTGCGCTCCTGGAATGTGGCCTTTTAAATAGGAAGCATAACCGTTTTCTGGATTGCCAAGTTCAAATTGACAGTCCACAATCACTAATTGCTCATCATACAAATGATCTGATAGCCATTCAATTGAAACAAGATTCTTCATTTCCTATTCTCCCTCCGACAGTAGCTTTGTTTGAATTTCGAAAGCATTATTTCGCTTTGTTTCAAGGAAATCTTTTGAAATATCGCTTGTTAGCATCGTTGTTCTGGCCTTCACATATGACGTAACTTCTTTCATCATTTCGCCTTTTACTTCTACAGTTAATTGATCAAAGAACTTCGTAGCCGTCTCTTCAATCACTTTATGTTCTGTTTTCAAATAGTTATTAACAGGTAGTTGAAACTCACTTTTCAATATCTCATGAAGCGACTCTCTTCCACTCTGTTCGAAAAATTGCTTCGAAGATTTAAAGGAGCTACGAGCTTGCTTTAATACATGGTCAACTGCTATCCATGCGGTAAGAGACTCATCAAACTGCGGGGTTTCCATGTCCCGATCAGGTAGACTGCTGTAATGAAAATCAGATAGCATTTCTCGAATAAGCTTTTGTATTTCTTTCTCACTCTTTTGAATTTCTCGCTTCATAAATCGATCGATTCGAAGAGAAGCTGCCCTGAGCTCCTGTAATAAATCTTGTTCAATATCCTCAACCAGCGTTTCTGAAGCACGTTGCAGTCCTTCACGCCCTTGAATAGTCGATGGGTTAAAGGCTTCCTTAAAGAAATCATTAAATCGATAAAAAAGACGCTGAGGAATATAATGAACAAGTTCTGTTAATTCCTGTTTGATCAGCTTTTCAGATGAAGTGTTTGAATATTGATTAACCTTCCGATTTGCTTCATCACTGTGATTACGAAGCTCTGTGATCTGCTGTTCTTTTTCACTCGCGTTTAATTCAAAGTTCTCGATCCATCGCTCGATTTCGCTCATCACACTTGTTAATTCAGTTAAGCTGGACTCCACTGCCATTTTTGAAAGATCCTTGCGAATAAAATGATAGAAACGTGATTCAAACCGCTTAAGACCGCCTTTTTGTCTTAATTTTTCTGGTAACGCAGCAAGAAACTTAGCCTCTTTTTCACTTACATTCTCTTCAGAAGCAAGCATTCCTGCAAGACTTGAGACAGGATAAAGTGCAGGATAACGAATACCGTACTGCTGTAACTGATTTGTGACATGATCAAGTACGATTTCGAGCTCTCCTTCGTCTGCAGCAAGATCAGATGCATTAAGAAGAAAGAACATTTTATCCATCTCAAACACGTCTTTCACTCGTCCAAGCTGAATGAGGAACTCTCGATCTGCTTTTGAAAATGCATGATTGTAATAGGTGACGTAAAGAATAGCATCGGCTGCTTTCATATATTGAAACGCTACACCCGTATGTCGTGCGTTAATGGAATCTGCTCCTGGAGTGTCTACAAGCGTTATTCCCTCTCGTGTTAAAGTACAATCATAGTATAGCGAGATAGAAGCAACAAAGGCCGCTTTTGACTCATTTACGACCATATCTTCATAGTCATCCAGTGTGACTTCACGTTCCTTACCGAGGTATGCTAGCTCAGCTTCACCTTCAAGTACAGCTCTTAGGAAAAGAGCATGAGGTTTTGTTGCAGAAGACTCTCGCTTAAACAATTTCCCCTGTGAAATGATTTGCAGACAATCCCTTAGTGAAAAAGCTTGCTCACCAAAATAAGAAAGGGAATGATTCAAATCCTCCAAAAGTTCTCCTTCCGATTTATAATAAATCATCGCCGTTTTATGAGCATGGTCTTCTGTTACCGGGCAAATACGATTAAGCGTAGCCGTTGTTGGATTTGGAGAAGAAGGCAGTATTTTTTCTCCAATGAGCGCATTGGCAAAAGAGGATTTCCCAGCGCTAAAGGCACCAAACAATGCGACCGTAAATGACTTTTCTGATAATTTATTTGCACGCTTGATCAAGTTTTGTCTCGTATAGTCAAAACCAGGAAGATCCTCTAATTCATCTGCCATTCTTTGAAGGGCCATACTAGTCGCTTCGGGATCAGGAAGAGAAGTTTGACCTTCAGGTGAAACCACCTCTTTAGGCTCCTGTTGCTTACGCTGTTGTCCACTATCGCTTTTGGTCGACTCTACGATAGTAACATCCTCCGTTTGCGTGTACCTTTTCTTAAATGCGTCTCCCGCACGACGAGCCTCTTCATCACGGCTCCCATCCAAAATAGACCAAAGCTCTTCAGTATTCTCACTAGCAGCTTCCAGCTCTGATAAGAAAGTCTCCGCATCCTCTTCTCCAATTTGAGATTTGAATGACTGCTTAAGCTCCTCAGCCTGTCTATCGTGATCGAAATTGACTTGATCAACAAGCTTGTCCTTCCTTTGTTCTGCTTGCTGCTTGATCTGTGTCTTCAAGCGATAAGCGATATTCTCAGTATAATGAAGAACTGCTTCTCCTGTTGCACCATTTCCTTTGTTAGCTTCTTCTTGTATCACTGAGAAATCAACTTCATATGGTTGATCAATGAGAGAAGATGATACGTCTTTTAATCCAGCTGTCGAAACTAGCTGTTGTAATAGCTGCTGATAATGCCACTCTAGTTGTGACTTAACCTGTTCTTTTAAACCCGCAACGAAAGTTTCGTACCTCGCCGCTCGTTCTTGCTGAGTTTTCTTATCACGAAAAACAAATCCAACTTTAAAGTCTGGTTGAAGAGATTCAAGATACGCTCGTCCTGCTTCTCTCACTTCATACGGCATTAAAATTGCACTTTTTTGGATAGCCGCCGCTTCAGTCTGAAATTCCTGATCAATTAAATCAACGCGTTCCTTTGAAAATGCAAGCTTGTTTTTCATCTTCTCATAAGCTTCTTCTACTTCGTCGTTATGAGCATCTACGTGATTAAGATCATCCAAAAGCTCTCTTGCTGCATTAAAAATTCGCTTCACTTTGTCTTCATCTGTTTTCCTTGAAAGCCCCTCAATGTATGTTTTCAACTGATGAAACTGGTTATGGGGATGATCGTAATCGCGTAATGAGATAAAGAAAAAGGATTCAAGAGACATCCCCCACGTTTCAAAAGACTCGACCACTGATTTCTGAAATGATGTGAATGAAATTTCAGATTCATGATGCTTATCAATTTGGTTCACAATTAAGATGATTTTTTTATTTTGACGATAAAGTTCTCGGATGAATTGGTAATTCACTTCAGATTGAACATGATTGTAATCCATCACATAGAAAACAACATCAGCTAAATACATCGAAGATTCCGTTGAAAGCCTATGCGCTTCATCTGTCGAATCAATACCAGGAGTATCAATGAAAATAACGTCCTCTTCTAAAGAAGACGGAGCGGACAATTCAACGCGTTCGACCTCTTCTCCGTTCAAACAATACCCTTTTACTTGATCAATATCATACGGCGCTTTAAAAACCATTTTCTTTCCATTCAAGAAATGAACGGAAGCGCCTGTTTCACCTGAACGGATACGAACCGTATTAGCACTCGCCGGTATGGGACTTGACGGTAAGAGGTTTGATTGAAATAACGCGTTTATTAATGAAGATTTCCCTGCAGAAAAATGGCCCGAGAAAAGGAAGTGCTGTTCACCACTCAACAACTTGTCGATCAGTTGTTTGATTTTCGATGCTTCCGAAGCCTCTAATTCTTCTTCAATTAGTGCAAGACGTTCAAACAGCACGTCCTCTTTTAGTTTTGTGTGTGACTGGTGATCATGCTTCATAATATCCCGCTGCCTTTCCATAAATAGTGTCCCTCTTAGAATAACGCTTTCAGTAGATTTTTCCCAGCATTATAAAAAATAAACTCCATGATGAACACGGTAAAACCATCAATAAAAGAATATATGGCTACTATCAAAAGCCTAGCTTCCGTGGGGCAGTAGCAAAAATCCGCATAAAAAAAGCCGGGATTTCTCCCGACTTCTACATATATCTTATTTATTTCCTTTGTCGTTGAACTTACGACGCTTGTTAGCGCCACCGCTGTTGCGGTCTCCGCGATATCCGCCACCGCTTCCACCTTTACGGCCTCCGCGATCATTACTGCGGTTACGGTTGCGGTTTCCACCGCCACTGCCACCACGGCCATGAGCCTTTTTAGCACGAAGTGGTGCAATTTCAGTAATTTTAACCGGAGTTGTATCCGGCTCTTTTGTTAGCAACTTAAGAGCTGCAGAAAGAAGCGTTACTGAATCGTGATCATCGAGAAGTTGTTCAGCTGATGAACGGTATACTGAGTGATCCTGCTCTTCAATTGTGCTTTGAAGCTGTTGAATCGCCATTTGCTGCTGGCCTTCCATTGCTTCAGCAAAGCTTGGGATCGTACGTTTTTGCATAGACTTCTTCGTAATTTTCTCAATCACTTTAAGGTGATCGTACTCACGTGGAGTAATAAACGTCGAAGCAAGACCTGACTTACCTGCACGGCCAGTACGACCGATTCTGTGAACGTAGCTTTCAGGATCTTGAGGAATGTCAAAGTTATAAACGTGTGTAACACCACTGATGTCTAGACCACGTGCAGCAACGTCTGTCGCTACCATGATATCGATTGTGCTGTCTTTAAACTGTTTAATAACCTGATCACGTTTACCCTGTGGAAGGTCACCATGAATTCCTTCAGCCATATATCCACGTTTCTTAAGACCTTCAGATACTTCATCAACGCGTTTCTTAGTTCTTGCAAATACAATTGCAAGCTCAGGAGACTGAGTATCAAGAAGGCGACAAAGAATATCGAATTTCTTAGAATCACGAACTTCATAGTAATGCTGTTCAATTGATGGAACAGTCATTTCTTTTGATTTCGTTCTAACTGTTTCAGGGTTGCTCATGAATTTCTCTGCAAGAATCGCGATACGTTTCGGCATTGTAGCAGAGAACAGAAGCGTTTGACGCTTGTCTGGAACACCTTTAAGAATTTTCTCGATATCTTCAATGAAGCCCATGTTAAGCATTTCATCTGCTTCATCAAGGACAACAAAAGATACTTCTTGAAGACGGATTGTTTTACGTTCCATATGGTCGATAAGACGCCCTGGAGTCGCAACAACTAGTTGAGGTCTCTTTTTAAGTGCTTTGATTTGGTGAACGATGCTTTGTCCACCATATATAGGAAGGGCACGCACGCCTTTTGCTTGACCAATACGGTTCAATTCTTCTGCAACCTGTACAGCAAGCTCACGTGTTGGCGCAAGAATGATTCCCTGTACATGAGATAGAGAAGTGTCGATCTTTTCAATCATTGGGATACCAAAAGCAGCCGTTTTACCAGTACCAGTTTGAGCCTGACCGATAACGTCTTTGCCTTCAAGCGCTAGAGGAATCGTACCTGCTTGAATTGGTGTTGTTTCTTCGAATCCCATTTGATTAACTGCTTCTAGCAGCGTATTACTTAAACCTAGATCTTGAAATTTTTTCAACTTTTAAAAACTCCTTTTTACTTTTAAAATGCATTAAATGCTATAGACGGGAGAAAAATCTCCTGATAGTGTTCAAAAAAAGCATTTCCCTAATGTTGGAAAACGCTCGGAACAAGCAACTCTTCTTTCACATATAGCCAAAGATAACAGTACCATTAATATGCGCAAATTTCAACTGCGCACACTAAAAATATTTTAACAACACCTTCTTGTTATGACAAACGACTAGCAAACTTAGCATGAAGGGATGAGGTTATCTCACCCTCTTTTCCATTCCCAATCTGCCGGCCATCCACCTCAACAATTGGTCTTGCTTCTTGGGTTGTACTAGAAATGAAAACTTCATCACTTTCAAGCAGCTCCTGCTTTGTAAACGCTTCTTCCTTTATTTGAATACCTAGTTCAGAAGCAACCGAAAGGATAACTCGTCTCGTAATCCCATCTAAAATAAAGTTGTTTGCTGGATGAGTATAAAGGATGTTATTTTTCACTATAAACACATTCGTAGAACTTCCTTCAGTTACCAAGTCGCCACGATGAAAAATCGCTTCGTCAACGTTCTGCTCCGTTGCAGATTGTTTAGCCAATACATTCCCAAGTAAATTCAAGCTTTTAATATCACATCTTAACCATCTAATATCTTCCATAAAAATCGCTTGACCTGGTGCGCGTGATGGTTCTTTCTCATATTCTTTCGTATAAGCGACAAGCACAGGTTCTGATTTTGCTGGGAAGGGATGATTTCGTGGAGCTACGCCTCGTGTTACTTGCATGTAGACGTGCCCGCTATGTACGCGATTAGCAGCCACAAGCTGCTCGATTTTCTCCTGGATTTCTTTTTGAGTAAACGGTAAAGAAATCTTGATCTCGCTCGCGCTTCGTTCTAAACGTTCCAGGTGAGCATCCAACTCAAAAAAGCTTCCGTTATAAATACGGATTACTTCATAAACACCATCTCCAAATTGATAACCACGATCTTCAATATCAATGGTTGCCTGCTCTCTTGTAATCAAATCCTGATTAAATAAAATCAATACGCTCACTCCTACCTTCTATTTTCTCCTTCTCTACCTTAACATATTTTAAGTACTGACTATGAACGCATTTATCTGAATAGTTTTACTTATTACATTTTATGCCAAATAGTAGTTTAGTAGTTTACAAAACCTTCCTAATAAACTAAAATTTGTACTCGTAAGATGATTTTTCTAAAAATTAGGAGGGTTTTGAATGAAAAGATTTTTACCTCTCGTGATGCTGCTGTTTGTATTTGTAGCTGCTTGTAGTAACAATGGTGCTTCAAATGAGAACGATTCTAACGCTACTACTAATTCCGAAAGCTCAGAAGAAACAAGCAGTGCAAATGAATCAGATGTAAAAAGTGATCTGCTCGATTTTCAATTGAACTTAATTCAAACTGTAAACAAAAGCGATTCACCAATTTATGAATTTGAAGCAGCTAAAGTCGCTGAAGAAAAGCCTTCTGATGAAGAGCTTGCAACGATGAAGTCTGATGCAGAATCAGCTGCAAAGACCGTTGCTGAAGATGTGCGTGCAATAGAAATTCCTGCTGAACTTGAAACGTACAAGAGTGATATTGAAGCTGCTTTAGAAGAGCTAGCAAAATCATATGAAACAAGAGCAGCGAATCTTTCGGATGACCCGGAAGCAACGTATGAAGAATCAGACGCTCAATTCGCTTCTTTCGAAGAAAAAATGGCTACTGTCTACGAAGATGCTGGACTGACAGCTCCTAGTTTCTCAGCTGACTTAGTCGATTAATCGGAAAAACCGTTACGTATTGTAACGGTTTTTTTATTAGCTATGTGCGAGAATCCTTCAAAACATAACCATTATTCACGAACAATACTTTTAATTAGAATCCATAAACCGTCATCCCACCGTCTACGAACAACGTTTGTCCTGTTATGTAGTTTGCAGCTTCAGAGGATAAGAACACAGCTGCCCCGACGAGATCTTTTAGTTCACCTACTCTGTTCATTGGCGTTCGATCAAGGATCTCCTTAAGATATTGTTTGTCTTCTAATAATTTTTCCGTAAGTGGCGTCTTAAAATACCACGGTCCAATCGCATTTACGGAGATACCATCCTCTGCCCATTCAAGCGCAAGGTTTTTGGTCATTTGAATCATTCCTGCTTTCGTAGCTGCATAGACGACCCCCGTCCTTAGAGCCATGTGACCGCCTACTGAAGAGATATTAATCATTTTCCCTCCACCATTTTCTTTCATCACTTCAGCACACTTTTGCGACATAAAAAAAGCGCCTTGCAAGTTAGTTTGAAAGATTTGCATCCATTCTTGTTCAGTCACTTCACTTGCTCTCGAACGAATGTTCATCCCAGCATTATTGATCAGTACATCAATTTTCCCTGCTTCGTTTTTAATTTGTCGGACCGCTTGTTCGATTTCATTATATTGTGTTATATCAGCTTGAATTGGGTATGCATTTCTTCCGACATCACGAATAAAGCCTGCCGTTTCTTTGAGATCAGCTTCTGTGCGAGCAATAATGGCAACGTCCGCTCCTGCTTCTGCCGCTCCGATAGCTAGTGCTCTACCTATCCCCTTCCCTGCTCCAGTAACAACGACAACTTGATTCGATAAATGAAATGATGGTAAGTAAGTCAATCAATTTCCTCCTTTAATAAATACCCATTTGACGAAGAATTACATTAAATAGGTTTCTCTAAAAAATAGAAAACTCCTGCATCTTATATGTTCACATAATAAAATTATAGTAATCTTTCACGTCATTTAGAAAAATATGTATAGGAAACAAACATCCATGATACAATTGGATAAAAAAGGGGGATTGCAGGTGCGTCAGGATACACTCGGATATGCGATGCGTGAACTTCGATTGTACCTTGGACTCTCACAGGCCGATTTATCGGAAGGCATCTGTACACAGGCATTAATTAGTCAAATTGAAAATAATGATGTCTCACCATCTGCAGAATTACTGTACCAACTTGCTTCCAGACTCGGTGTTGATATTAATTACTTTTTTCATATGAAGGAAACCCCTCGACTTGATTACGTTAATGAAGTGATCCGACAAGTCAGAAGGCACATTAAGCGACGTGAGTATAGTGAAGTAGCTGATATTCTTGAAGCAGAAGAATCGAACCCCCTTTTCCGAGCAATCAAAAACGAGCAGTTTTATCTCTGGCATAAAGCTATTTGTACGTATTATCTTGAACATAATGCCTCTACTGCCCTTCTACTTCTCCATGAAGCCCTTCATCTTACTACGACAACGTCTAAAAATTTTTCGGAACGTGAAATCGAAATTTTAATTAGTATGGCCATTTTGCATAGTGAGGAAAAAGAGTGGGAATGTGCTCTGCCGTTATTTCATAAAGCTCTTTATCACGTTCGCTTTTTCCCCATTATTAAGGACGAAACGATCGAAATTCGCCTTTATTATAATTACTCAAAAGCGCTATCCACCTGCAGAAACTATGAGAAAGCTCTCTCGATTGCTAGGGAAGGATTTCTGCTTTGCAGGGAGAAGCAGCGCCTCTATCTTTTTGGCGAACTTAGTTACCAGTGCGGTAAGCTCCATTATTTGCTTGGGAATCAAGAGCTGGCAATTGAATATCTGAAGACAGCATCTACGATCTTTGAACTTGACCAAAATAATAACTTTAAAACTCATGTTGAGAATTATGCTAAAAAAATAGGTATTGTTCACGAAGCCTAACTATTTATGCTTTGTTTTCTCGATTAAGATGACAATAAAATTGAAGAGAGACACGAAGAACAGGCCAGCCGTGATAAACAATGTGAGTTCTTCCATTGTACGTCCTCCTTTCAAAGAGGTTAAGGGCTATTCATTCGACAAATGATAACTTGGAAAGATACCAACACACTTCAGACCCCTTTTCTTTAATTAATGACAATAAGGTAAATCTTCATCTTGCACCACATAAGCAGAGGCCTGTACCATTTGTGATGAATCATTTGGTGCGATCGCGTACCCACTCACTACAACGAGAGACAGAAGAAGTAAAGCTGCCCATTTCTTCATTTTGTCACCCCTCCCTTCATTACATTTATATTACAACGCATCCAATATTTATGCATTTGCTATATGTGCTTCTCTACTAAATGCCAAAAGCCCCGTTCTCAAGAGAACGGGGCTTTTGGGTGAATCAAATAAACATTCTTATATTTTATGACGATTGAATTCATCTAATACATTGTTAATCGCATCCTGGTAACGTTCGCGACTCCAAGAATTATAAGAAGGATGAGGAACATCCATTATGACCGTCCATTTTTCACTTGAAACATTAGCTAGCTGAAAGAACTTTTGAGCAAATCGTCCACAAGGAATGATCGTCAGTTCTCGATCAGAAATCGCCTTCAGTCGATTTCTAAACTTTTCTAATATAAGCTGCTGCACAGCTAGTAACTCATTATCTTTAAAAGGAGTCTTTTGATTAGATGTGCGGATTTTACTTAAGTGTTCAAGTAATTCACTGTTAGCATTTCGATCACTCTCAGCATATGGTTTCGATTGCATCGGAATATTGCATACGTTAAGCAATCCCACAACGTCAAGCGATGGCCTTTCCATACTTTCTTCCTGATGTTTCTTCAGCAAGAGGCCGAGTGGATGTGAATACTCCGGACCAAATAGCTTTTTTGACATTGTAGCTCCTGAAGGTCCTGCGACCGGCACACCATTTTTCACTTCAGAAACGTGAGGAGACTCTAGTATGAAGATGAGCTTTGATTTTGGTGTCATCACTTCCGACACTTCGTACTGTTGAGCGAGGGCTACGTATTGCTGTTCAAACTTTTCTACCGTATCCATAAATGGTTCCCTACCTTTATTGATTAAATGCCACATTGTTTTCTTCTAAATAAGAGACAATCCGATCCCCCATTAAATGATACCCATCTTCATTTGGATGAAAGGCATCTTCATATAGAAGGTTCTCATCACTCTCAAGGAAGAGATCGGCAACTGGAACAAATGTAACTTCAGGATAATTTGAAACAGTTAATTGGCTACCATCATTCCAATCGTCTACAATTTCATTCATTTCTGGAATATCCCCAAAAGCTTTTGAGAACGGATTGAATAAACCTGTAAAATAAATTGGTGCATCACCATTTAAACTTCTAAGCTTATCTAATATCGTCGTCAAATTTTCTAAATAAATCTTTTCTTGAAGAGAAAAATATTGTTGATCAAGATTCATGAAATGATTTTTAACAACACCAAACAAATCATTTCCACCGATCGTTAAGAAGATATAATCCGCTTTTTTGACACCGTTTTGGACTTCATTCTCTTCTAACCTTTTTATGAGATCTTCCGTTTCACTACCAGTTATCGCATAGTTATCTAGTGTAACCTTTGCATTCTGTTCATTTTCAAAATAATAATCACTTACGTAACCGATATATCCCTTTTTTTCTTGGTCACCGACGCCTTTTGTTAAGGAATCACCAAGACCAACAATCCGCACATTATCTGGTACTTTCTGAGGAATGGGTTCTTCATCATGAAAGGTTTCCTTTATTTCATCACTCACAGGGAGTGAGTCCGTTAGCTCTGGATCATCCTTAAAATAGACATAGGTTAAGGCGCCCGCTCCCACAAATACTAGGAGCATTAACGAGATGAGGATTAGCTTCATAAATCGATTCATTGTCATTTTCCTTTACTCTAACGATTGTACCTATTATTCTATCAAACGGAAGTTCACTCGTATATGAACTATTCAAATGGGATTTCTTCTACTAACTCATCCTGCTTCAACCGATATTGAATCTGCCTCGCCATCAGTTCGTATCCTTGATCATTTGGATGAAAGCCATCATCAAAAAACAAGTTTTCATCTACAGAATTAAACAATTCATACACTGGTACAAAGGTTGTGTCATCATCTTTAAGGACCGTATCTTCACTTGCCCCATTCCACCTTTGCACAATTTGATCAATTTCCGTTACCGATTGAAAATTCTCTAATAGAGGATTATAAAGACCAATAAATAAAATCGGCGCGTCGGAATTAATACTTCTAATTCGTTTCATAATGGCACTTAGACGTTCTACATAGTTTGTTTGTTCTTGTTGAAAAACGTCCATTTGTAAATCTAGAAAATGTTCTTTCACAACTTTCATTAGATCATTTCCACCAATACTCATGACGATCACATCTGCTTCTGAAAGGGAATCCTGCACATCATCTTCGTTTAACATCTTATATAATTTTGGCGTCTGCCTTCCATGAACAGCATAGTTCTCTACAAGTACAGACGTATCTGTTTCATTCTTTATATTAGCAGCAAGTCGACCAATGTACCCTTGCCCTGTTGAGTCACCGCTACCCTTCGTCAGTGAGTCGCCCAATCCCACCATTCTTATATCGGGATCTTCAGGCTGTGCTACTTCTTCAGGTTTTGATGAATCTGGCTTTTCTTTAGAGACTTCTGGTACTATATCCGTTTTCTCTCGATCATTTTTATTCGCGATCGATGAGATGACCGTTTCATTCGGCGCTTCATTCATAACCATCATGGATGCTGCTTGCTTTATTTCATTCAAACGCTGACTACGGTGTTCCATTATTGGTTTAACACTGAGTAAAATACCCGCAGCAAGAATGAGGAATAAAAACAGCCATATTCTCTGTTTTTTCATTCCAAAAACCTCCTCATTACACTTCCTTTTATACCCTTATTCTATGCTGATGTAACGTAAATTACGAGATGGTTTACATATTTAAGTGGGTTTATTGCCATTATTTCGCTTTATAACCTTTTTCTTTTTGCAAGTTGGCGCTACTTCTTTATAATAGTATGAGAAGACTCGTACGGCAAAGGAGGAAATACACTTGAAAATGACAATTACAAAACCCGCTTTGAACTGGTTTAAACGAGAAATGGATCTTGAAAAAGGTGACAACCTCCGCTTTTTTGTACGTGTAGGTGGATGCAGCACTGTTCAAGATGGCTTTTCCCTTGGTATGACTGTGGAAGAACCAACGGAACCTACTCTTACATTTGAAGAAGAAGGCATTACCTTTTTTGTAGAACAAAAAGATATCTGGTTCTTTGAGGATCAGGATTTCGCCGTGAAATTCAGCCGAAAAAAAGAGGAAATAGAATTTGTGCACGGAAATTGATTGAGAAAAACGCGAAAGCGAGAAGCTTTCGCGTTTTTTATTTCACTTTTTTGTTAATCTAAATCGGTGAATGTGCGCTGCAAGACCCTCAGCTTCAAGAATACGGATCTGATCATCCCCCAACAGGTCAAAGTGCGGAAATTCTTCACGGTCATGCATCCATTCTCTTTTTAAACCATACTGTTCTCCCCATCGGGCAAGCTTTTCTTTATTACGACACCCTGCTTTCGTCACAGAGTGAAACTGTGGAAAGCGAGGATCATACCAAAAATGAGTCAATAAAGCGACCTCTCCGTTCGAAACGGCTGCCTTCCATTCTGCTAGCTCTCGCTTCGACAGACCAAAAGCCATTATTCTGCTCCAGTAGAAACAGATTTTTTCTTCGCTTGTTCATACGCCTGATGCCATTCCGGAAATTTTCGACGTATTGAGACAGGGCGGAACGTATCTTGCTTTACACACGTATGCATCGATTCGCCCGTAACGCAAATCTCGCCCTCTCCGTTTATGACTTCATAGCCATAATTCACACGAAGCCCATCATAATGCTCGACCCAGGTTCTTACATTCACTTCATCCCCATACCTGACAGGTCGTTTGTAGCTTGCTTTAATATCTACAACGGGAGATAGAATCCCCTCTTTTTCCATATCAGCATAACGAAATCCTAAATCATTGATTAGCGACGTTCGTCCAAGCTCAAACCAGATGAGATAGTTGGCATGATATACGACTCCCATTTGATCTGTTTCAGCGTATCGAACATCAATAGACGTAGTTGCTATGTACATAATCTTTCCTCTCCTAACTTCAACGTGGTGTCTATGTTATTTTACCATAATCCACTCATGAAGCATGAATGAGAAGAACTGAGTGACTTATTGTCACTCAGTTCTTTAAACCGCTATTGCTTTGTTTCGTCTTTCACTTCATTTTCCAGCGCCTGAATACTGTGTTTTCGGCGCTGATTTTTATCTTGAATAGCTTTTTTCTGCAAATCGCTATCCGTAAATTCTAACGACGCTTCAGAATCATGAATATTCTCTTTCGTATCCTGAATTATTTTAGATAATTTCTCTGCATTATCGCTGCGATCGTCTCGTTTAGATACCATCATAAGCCCTCCCGTATTAAGTAGGTACGAGCTTATTATGACTAATCATCTTAATAGGTATTCATGTTTCAATTAAGATTGAAGGCTTTTTGGAAGCGCCCCTTCTAACTTGCCTTCATAGTACAACATATCTTTGCGCACTTCTGCACTACATCCATTGGAAAGCAAAATGTTCTCAGCCGCAGTAAATACCTGTTTCAACATTCTGATCCCCATTCGATAGTCTACGACAACATTGCTCTGAATTCGGTCCTCGTATGAAGATAGCTCGACGAGAAGCCGGTACGTACACTCTAATAATTGTATCGGAACATCGTTTGGTGAATGATTGCCTCCCTCATCTAAAAACGATTGAAATTCACGGTCGTCTTCATCACACATCAGAAAGAAAGTACCTGGTACGTCATGTAATTCGTGGTCAATATCAGAAATCGTAAGACTCATAACAGCAAGCCTGGCAGCGAAACCACCTATAATGGATGCAGTCCCACACCCATAAGGTGGTCCAGATTCCTCAAGCATGCGGTATATATCACTGCCTAACCTATCTTTTTTATCCACTACTATCACCCCTCTTATATGGCCATACCCTTTCTTCCTTTACTAAAATCTTCTAAATGGCTTCTTCAAAAATAATCGGACTCATATAGTTGACGCTTTTTCTAGAGATCTCTATCAAATTCTGCCAGTACTCTTTCACACTTTCCTGATGATCTCCTTGATCAAAACTAATTTGGAGCCATGATAATTCCTCAAGAAGCCTTACAGAAGAACCAATCCAGATCTTTCTACCTTCTATTTGAATGACAAAAGGCTCATCAAATCGAAAAGGAAGATAAATTCCAGATTGATTTGGGTGAAGAATAAGGTGCTGAAAAATCGTCCCTTTGAAAAGACGCGCGTAAATAAGAAGTACGCGATCGTTTTTAGCAGCGGCTTTTTTTAATTTTTGAAGGGTTTGTGCTTCACCTAACTCAAGGCTCGCAATTGTGCGACTCCAATTTAATTCTTCCCGATATGGCACAAGATAGCCCATTTGCTGCATTTTGATTTCAAGCTCTTTTACAAGAAGCTCTTTGTTTGGTTCTTCTTCAGACCCCATCACTGAAATGGGTTCAATCCTTGCTGTAATTGTCATAATGTTCCCCCCGAAAACGTTTGTCTCCTAATCTTTCGTCATCTCTCCATACTTTTGGACAACTTTACAAGAAATGAAAAGAAGTTGTTAAAATTGAAATAAACCAGAAAGAGTTTTCCTTTCTGGTCGTCATCAGCCTATTTCCCTTTTGGAGGGGCGTAGTCCGGTTCAGCGTTGCCTTTTGTTTGCATTTGTTTCCCTTTGTTCCCTTCAGCTTCTGGATTGACAGAAGCGAGGTGATTTGGCTTAAAAGATTTTGGGAATTTCTTTGGATTACTCATTTGTATCTCCTCCTTTAGGTAATAGGCTGTGCAACTAAAAGAGAAATATCTATACCATTACAAATTTTTTGCGTGCTTTTGCTCAAATTTGTCTTCAATACGTTCAATCGCTTGTTTATCATTCATTAATTCGAGCTTATTTTGCATAACAAGTTCTTTGAAAGAAACTTTTTTAGATTTCCTCATGTTAGTCTCCTTTCCTCTTCAACAGTATTTAAAACCATTATTCCCGATTTATCAAAACTTATTACAAAAATCCGATTTTTTTGTTTATTATATTGGCTATTGCTAATGAACGTTGCTATATTCGCCTCATTTACGCTATGTCGTTATCATTTTAGCTATGATGTCAACAAATTAAACCACAATAAAAAAGGATGGCAAGAGCCATCCTTTTCTAAATTAATTTGCAATTTTGTCGCGAAGAACCATTTGAAGAATACCGCCGTGGCGATAGTAGTCAATTTCAACTTCACTATCGAAACGAGCAAGTACTTTAAATGTTTGCGTTTCGCCTTCTGGAGATGTTGCCGTTACGTTAATTTCATCACGTGGTTTCACGTTTTCTGTGATTTCAACAGCAAACGTTTCTTTACCAGTAAGGTTATACGTATCTGCAGTTTCGCCATCTCTAAATTGAAGCGGAAGCACACCCATCAATACAAGGTTACTACGGTGAATTCTTTCGTAGCTTTCTGCAATAACCGTTTTAATACCAAGAAGGTTTGTTCCTTTGGCAGCCCAGTCGCGTGAGCTTCCCATGCCGTAGTCTTTACCAGCAAGAACAACTAGACCTGTTCCTTCTTCTTTGTATTTCATTGCCGCATCATAAATTGGCATAACTTCATCCGTGTTCCAGAATGTTGTCCAGCCGCCTTCAGTGCCTGGAGCTACTTCGTTACGAATACGAATGTTACCAAACGTACCGCGCATCATAACTTCGTGGTTACCACGACGTGATCCGTAAGAGTTAAAGTCAATTGGACGAACGCCGTTATTTTGTAGATATTGCCCTGCAGGCATATCTTTAGCAATCGCACCAGCTGGTGAAATGTGGTCCGTAGTAACGGAATCGCCAAACTTCGCGATCGCTCTAAGGTCTTTAAGTTCGTGAATGTCTTCAGGATCTTTAGAAAGATTCTCGAAGAATGGAGGGTTCTGAATATAAGTAGACTCATCGTCCCAGTTATAAAGATCTCCTTCACTAGTGCTTAGTTCGTTCCAGCGTTTGTTTTCGTCGAATACTGTTTTGTACTGACGCTTAAACATTTCTGGTGTTACTGTTTCAGCAACGGCTTGCTTGATTTCTTCTGCTGATGGCCATAGATCTTTCAAGAATATATCGTTGCCGTCTTTGTCTTTACCGAATGAATCTGAATGAAGATCAAAGTCTACTGTTCCAGCAAGAGCATAAGCAACGACAAGCGGTGGTGAAGCAAGATAGTTGGCTTTTACTAGTGGGTGGATACGTCCTTCAAAGTTACGGTTACCTGAAAGTACAGAAGTCACCGTAAGATCGCTCTTCGCAATCGCATCTTCAATCTCTTCTTTAAGTGGACCTGAGTTACCGATACAAGTTGTACAGCCATAACCAACCAGGTGGAAACCAAGGTCTCTAAGGTAAGGCATAAGTCCAGACTTATCAAGATAGTCTGTTACAACTTTTGATCCTGGAGCAAGGCTAGTTTTCACGTATTCAGGAACTTGTAGTCCTTTTTCAACAGCTTTCTTCGCAAGAAGAGCCGCACCAAGCATAACGGAAGGGTTTGAAGTATTTGTACAGCTTGTAATCGCTGCGATTGCAACTGCACCTGTTTTCATCGTTACTTCTTTTCCATCGTTAAATTTAACAACAGCTTCCTTGTCGAATTCTTTCTTATCCATACCTAGACCCTGGTTACCTTGAGGAGCAACGACTGCTTTATTGAATTCTTTTTTCATATCGGAAAGAAGAATTAAATCTTGTGGACGCTTAGGACCAGCAAGACTTGGCTCTACAGTTCCAAGATCAAGTTCAACTACGCTTGAGAATTCAGGATCTTCTGATTCTGGCGTGTAGAACAATCCATTAGCAATTGAGTATTCACGCACAAGGTTAATATGCTCTTCTGAGCGACCAGTTAGGCGCATGTATTCAAGCGCTTCTTCATCAACTGGGAAAAAGCTACATGTAGAACCTTGTTCTGGTGCCATATTGGAAATTGTTGCACGGTCAGCAAGCGGCATGCCTGATAGCCCTGGTCCGAAGAACTCAACAAATTTCCCAACAACTTTTTTCTCACGAAGAAGCTGAGTCACTTTTAGCGCAAGATCCGTTGCTGTTGTTCCGCTTGGGAGTTCTCCAGTAAGCTTCACACCGATTACTTCAGGAACCGGGAAGTAAGAAGGCTGACCAAGCATTCCAGCTTCAGCTTCAATACCACCTACACCCCATCCAAGTACGCCAAGACCGTTGATCATGGTTGTATGGGAGTCAGTTCCGAATAATGTATCTGGATAGGCAACATTCTCGCCATCAACAGTATTTTCTTGAACAACGTTCGCAACGTACTCAAGGTTTACCTGGTGAACGATACCAGTTGCCGGTGGAACGGCACGATAGTTATCAAATGCATCTTGAGCCCATTTAAGGAACTTATAACGCTCAAGGTTACGTTCAAATTCTTTATTCATATTAAATTCAAGTGCATCCTCAGATGCATATTTATCAACCTGTACGGAGTGGTCAATAACAAGATCAACTGGGATTTCAGGGTTGATTTTGTCAGGGTCCCCGCCGATATCAGCCATTGCTTTACGAAGTGACGCAAGGTCAACAACAGCAGGTACGCCTGTAAAATCTTGAAGAATGACACGTGAAGGTTTAAATGGTACGTCAATATCTTTGTTTTGCTCGCTAGTTCCCCATTTAGCGAGGTTTTCAATATGCTCTTCTTTAATGACTTTACCGTCATACTGACGTAATACGGATTCGAGCAAAATTTTGATCGTATAAGGGAGCTTGCTTACCTTAGCGATGCCTGCTTCTTCTAGCGCCTGAAGACGATAGAAGGAATATGATTTACCATTGGCATCAAATGTTGCTTTGGAATTATAAAGTTCGTGATTTGCCATATGTAGTTCCCTCCTCCAAATTGCATAACAAAGCGGATGTCGAAAAAACGTTTTCAACTTCCCTTTATCCAGTTTAGTAAATTTCTAAACATAAGTAAATAACAAGATTGTTATTGCTATTGATAAGTCTAGCTTATCACCACATATTTTCTCCCTTATAGGAAAAATTAGATGAAGGGAGGTGATGAATATGGGTAAGCGAAAAGCAAACGGTGTGCGTCCAGGAATGAATGATGCCGATGCTCAAGGAAACGGCGCAGGCTATGACAATGAATATGCAAACGAGCATATGACACAAGAGCAGCGTCAATATAATAAAAAGACAAAGAAACGCCAATAGGCTTGAAACCCGTCATCAGGTGATGACGGGTTTTCATTCTTATTCTTGATTCATTTCTGCTTCAATCGATTGCAAATCCTGCTGAAATTGAAGTAATTGCGCACGCTGATGTTCTGTTGCGCTCATTAATGCACTCTCAATCTGCTCTTTCGCTTCACCCACTTCTTGTTGTAAATGCTTCAGGTCTTTACCATATCCACTACTACTCACCACAATTTCTTTCTTGGCATCAACAGCTTGTTCGTAACCTTGCTGCGCTGCTTGGAAACTCTGTTGTTTGTCTTTATTGTAAGGCATTTAACCAACCTCCTTTTCTTAAGCTTTCATCATAGTGTAACCAGGACAAAGCGTCCTATTCGACAGGAATAAGCACTATCATTTTGACCATACTAAAGCGTAAGGAGGGATTCATATGACTGAGAGCAATACGTTCAAAGACATTCGAAAAAACGCTCCTAAAGGGCATACTGGCCAACCAGAGCCAATGAAAGGCTCCCATAAAGTAAAAAACAGAAACCACACTAGACAAAAGAATGGTGAAGGGTTTTAAATTTCAATTAGAAAAGACGGCCGAAGTGGCCGTCTTTTATTTTGGTATTTGAATCAAGGATTGCAAAATGTCGTCTTCTTCCTCGATTGTTACCGTCCTAAGGTCAATCAGTATTTTTCCATCTTGAATTCTTGTAATGATTGGTGTGTTACTAAGACGAAGAAATTCTTCTAGTTCATTTACGCTGTATTGATCGGTTTGGAGGGCGATGACATAAGTAGGTAGCTCGACTGAAGGCATTGTACCTCCCCCAACTTGTGAAGTTCCCTCCACTACCTCAATACTATACTGAGACGCTTTTCTTTCAAGTCTTTGCTGAAAGAGTTCTGAGCGCTCTCGAATCTCTTCCGCACTTTTTGTAATGTCTCTTATAGCTGGTATGTTAGCAGCCTCTTCATACATGTGTTGCTGTAACGTTGCCTCAAGCGCAGCAAGCGTGAACTTATCGACGCGCAATACTCGAGCGAGCTGATGCTTCTTCAACCGATTGATCAGATCTTTTCTCCCAGCAATCATTCCTGCCTGTGGTCCACCCAGAAGTTTATCCCCGCTAAAGGAAACGAGGTCAGCACCCGAAGCAAGCGTTTCTTGCACCGTAGGCTCTTCGCCAATCCCATAGTCTCGATAATCAAAAAGCGCCCCACTCCCTAAATCCTCATAAAAAACCACCTGGTTTTTCGCCGCTATGGAGGCTAGCTCTTCTCGTTCTACTTCAGCTGTAAACCCGACGATTGAAAAATTGCTGCGATGTACTTTCATCAGCATAGCCGTTTCTTCGTTGATCGCTGCTTCATAATCAAACGAATGTGTTTTATTTGTCGTCCCTACTTCTTTAAGCTTAGCACCACTTTCCTCCATAATTGATGAAACGCGAAAAGATCCGCCAATTTCAACAAGCTCCCCTCGAGAAACAACCACTTCCTTTTCTTTCGCAAGAGCACTTAATATAAGAAAGACTGCAGCTGCATTGTTATTCACAACCATAGCAGCCTCTGCACCTGTTGCTTTACAAATAGCATCTTCGACGATTGTGTGGCGGGATCCGCGCTTACCTTTCTGCAGATTATATTCAAGTGTCGAATAACTTTTAGCTACGTGTATCAAATGATCAATAGCCACGTCACTTAAACGCGCTCTGCCAAGATTTGTATGCAGAACGACACCAGTCGCGTTGATCACCGGCTTTAAGTTAAACTCTTTGGAAGATTCAATTTTCGCCCTCACGCTCTGCATGATTTCAAATTGAAAGGCGTCTCTCCCCTCCGAGTCTCCCGTATATGTATCTCTCAACAAAGACTCCCGCAAGTCATTCACTTCTTGTTGAATCAGTTGTTTTAATACATTGTAAGGTAACTCGCTTCCAACACTTTCATTAAGTAATGCTTCTTGAATTTGATGAATGGGCGGAAGTTCTCTCAGTAATTTCAAAGCTCTCATCTCCTATAGCGACACGAAAGGCACCCCGGGGGTGCCCATCTAGAACGTTGTATTTTCTATATCTATAATAAATGCTTCGACATCAGGATAGTGACCAGTTTCTTTCTTCGAATGCATTCGCTTGTCATTCACCGTAACTTCAAACACGCCTCCTGAACCAGGTATTAGCTCAAGTGAACCAATTTCGTGTCTGAAATGATTAAATAATTGTTCCGCGAAACTCGCGGCTTTAGGTGCATAGTTTCACTGCATGCAGAATTCGATTGTGACATTATACTTCATTAAAACTGCCTCCTATTAATTAATTTTAAGTTGTTCATACTATATCATTTCAAATATGCGATGAAAAGATTTATACTCTTGGAAGGAGGTGGTCATATGTCGAGCCAAGAAAAAATCCGTTTAACGTCTCTTTCGACAAAAGGTGGTTGAGGATGCAAAATCGGTCCCGAGGACCTGACGCAAGTTTTGCGTCAATTACCTAACAAGAAAAAAGATCCAAATTTACTTGTCGGTGTGGAAACTTCCGACGATGCAGGCGTATACCGCCTAACTGATGAACTCGCCATGATTCAAACGGTAGACTTCTTTACACCTATCGTTGATGATCCATATATGTTTGGACAAATTGCCGCAGCCAATTCACTCAGTGATGTGTACGCAATGGGCGGAGTACCTAAGACCGTTCTTAACATTGTAGGGTTCCCTATTAAGAATTTAGATCCTTCTATACTTGCAGAAATCTTAAAAGGTGCTGCAGATAAAGTAGATGAATCTGGCGCCGTCACTGCTGGGGGACATTCCATTGATGATCAGGAGCCGAAATTCGGATTATCCGTAACCGGACTTGTCCATCCAGATGAAATTCTAATGAATGTCGGCGCTAAGCCTGGCGACGCTATTGTGCTAACAAAGCCAATTGGTGTGGGAATTCAAACGACTGCAATCAAGCCCGAAAAGCTTACAGCTGAACAGCTTCAGCGCGTATCTGAAACGATGGCTGAGCTAAACAAAACAGCAGCAGAACAGCTATCGGGATTATCTCCAAATGCTGTTACGGATGTGACTGGATTTGGTTTACTTGGACACGCTTTTGAAATGGCAACTGGTAGCAACGTTAGTATTCAGATTGATTACAACAACGTACCTATATTACCTGGTACGGTCGAGTTAGCGGAGCAAGGCTATATTCCGGGTGGATCAAAAGCAAATCACCGCTGGATAGCTGAATCTGTCAAATACGAAAACCTAACAGAGCTTGAGCAATTCATTTTATGTGATGCAGTAACTTCTGGTGGCCTATTAATTAGCCTGCCTGAGCATGAAGCAAATGAATATGTATCACGTATGAATGGTAAAGGGAAATCAGCTCACATTGTCGGTCATGTAAATGAAAAAGATTCATTTGCGATCACCGCAAGCAAATAAAAAAAGGAAGTTGGGGAGTCCCCTACTTCCTTTTTTAAATTTCATACAGCATATATTCTAACTCCTCAGTGAGCGCTTCAGGCTGATCATCAAAAACAACGCGACCTTCTTTTAATGCTACAATTCTAGTTGCGTACCTTTTGGCTAACTTCACATCATGTACATTAATAATCGTTAGCAAGTTGCGTTCTTGATGCAACCTTTGAATAAGCTGAAAAATCCGATTGGCGGTACCAGGATCAAGACTTGCTACAGGCTCATCTCCAAGGAAAACATCAGGAGTTTGTACAAGAGCTCGCGCAATCCCAACTCGCTGCCTCTGCCCCCCACTCAGTAAATCCACGCGCTTATTTAGATGAGGAAGTAATTCGACCTGATCAATAACGTCCACTGCTAACTTCTTTTCTTCCTCATTAAACAAACCTGCCAGGTTACGAAAAGTTGAACGAGAACCAAATAATCCGGTATATACGTTTTGCAGAACCGTTAAACGCGGAATGAGCTGATGATGCTGAAAGATCATTCCCATGGTCTTTCTTTTACTTCTAAGTCCTTCTCGATCCAGTTGACGGAACGTACTACCGTTATATCGAATATCACCCTCAGTTAAAGCCTGTAGGCCATTCAATGTCCTTATGAGTGTCGACTTACCAGCGCCAGTTTTTCCAAGAATACAGACAAACTCACCTTTATGAAAAGTGAGCGTAACGTCGTCTAGTGCAGAGGTATCGGCATTTCGATAACGCACTGAACCATTTTCTACCGTTAATAACGCTTCTTCACATAACATACTGTCTCACCCTGCTTCCGAGAAAATCGACGACGATGACAATCACCATAATCAACATGACATCGACCGCAACTGTTGAGTATTGAAATGTTTTAAAATGAACAAACAGCTGTTGTCCAATTCCCCCGCCACCGACGAGTCCGAGCATGAGCGACGTTCGGATAGCGACTTCGAAACGATAGAAATAATGGGATAAAACGTTTGGCCAGATTTGAGGAAAAACGGAAAAAAGAGCACCTGTCAGCGGACGAGCTCCTACCGCTTTCATCGCTTCCTGAGGGCCTTTATCAGCCGCTTCAATTAACTCTGCAATTAATTTAGAAAGCACGCTTGCATTATGAACAATAATGGCAATTGTTGCAGCAAACGGCCCAGGCCCTACAACTGTAAGGAACATCAAGCCTAGTACAATTTCTGGAATAGATCGCACAAAACTTAACACAATTCGAACTGCTCCGTAGAAGGGCCCAGCCGTGTTTTTTGCTGCCAATAAGCTAACAGGTAGTGCAATAAGCAAACCAGCAAAGCTTCCTAGAAACGCCATACCTAGCGTCACTAGACTTGCTTTTAGCATGGTCGGAAGCACCGAAGTATTTAGCGGAAACCAATTGGAAAGAAAGTCCAACATGTTGCTAAATTGACTGAATTTCCTTACGTCGAATTCCGTAACCCCAATGCTCCACACAATTAATAGGATAACCCCTATGAAGAGGATAAGATGCTTCCATTTAAACCAGGCCATTTTACTCGTCTAATAACCCTTGTTTGTCAGCAGCGCTTCTAATACTCTCATAATCGTCATTGCTAGCCTTCGTAAATCCGGACGCACCAAATGCATTCAAAATCGTTTCATCTTCAATCGATAAAAATGCGTTCTGAAGCTTATCAATCGTCTCATCATCCGTAGCTTTTGAAACAGCCCACGGATATTGGAATAGCTTTTCTGACTCCCAAATGACTTTTAATTGATCTCCATCAATTTTTCCTGACTCAAGAAGCTGATTGTAAATAGCACTATCAATCGCACCAGCGTCAACCTGTTTGTTTTGAACAGACAAAGCCGTTGCATCATGTGAACCGGTGTACGCTACCGAAGCAAAGTCGTTCTTGTCTTGATCCTCAAAAACTCCTCTGTCTTGAAGCTCGATTGATGGAATGAGGGATCCTGAAGTAGAATTCGGATCACCAAACGCAAAGCTTCTTGCTTCACTATCTTCAAGGTAGTCTTCTAACGTATCCCACTCGTTCTCAGCATTTGTGATGATATAAGAATGATAGAACGGCTCACCGTCAATTAGCTGTGTAACAATCGCTTTTGCACCACTCTTCTCATGAGCAATCACGTAAGTAAGCGGGCCAAAATAGGCCATGTCGATTTGATCATAATTCATCGCTTCTACAACACCGTTATAATCAGGAAACGTTGTGATTTCAACTTCTTGATCTAACTTCTCGGAAAGTTCACCTTGAAGTTTCGTCATCGCTTCTTCAATCTCACCTTCTGTTTGAACAGGAATAACCCCAATTGTAAAGGCCTTATCTTCTGACTCACTGTTTTTTTCTTCTGAAGCATTTTCGCTATTATTTGAGCTACATGCGGCAAGTATTCCTAGCATAAGCACCAGTGTAAACATCATAAATTTTTTCATTTTTTCCACTCCTCAGCATCGATCTATTTCTCTAATCTCCAATATCTTTCCTGGTCTTTTCTTATTGTGTAGCTCTCTTCATCAAGCCGCTCAAGAATCGGCACTAGATATTTACGGCTAACATTCAGAATGTCTTTAGCCTGTTGTAGAGTGAAGGATTTATCAGTGCCTTCCTTTAAATCTCGCACAATGCGACTCCAATTTTCTTTGTGAACATATAAGTCATCTGTTAATTTCACCGCGATTTCCTCTTCTAATAAGAAATTCTTCAATTCAGCGTGATGGGAATCTGGGATTTGTTGACCCTCGATCAAGCGATCGATCGGTGAAACATTCACACCCTGTTCAAGTAACTTCTTTAACACCTGGGTCATACGTGTTTTCCAGGCATCAGGCATCATAGGTTCAAAACCAGTCATTGATAGAAATGGCCCTGTTTGTACCATATCTTCTTTCAGCTCTGTTTGAAGGGCGACTTCAATTACTTTTTTAGGATAAGTTTTTTTCAAATTTTGAACGACCTCCGCTTTGCGTGGTCCTTTCCGCATCGGAAAGTGATCATGATAGCCCTGTACAAAGTTGTGAATGGCTTCAACGATCCGTGTTAAAACGTCTTTAGATGTAACGCCATTGTCGACACCTACAATTTCCGGATCATCAATAAGCTGTTGAAAGGATTTTTCATTTAAACCAATTTGTTGCATCACTTGTTCCTTTGATAATAGGTGCTCTTGTTCAAGAATCTGAACAAGCTGTTCGACTGGCGTTCCTTTCACCATCTGCTCAAACTTCGCAATTGTCTCTGAGCCAAATTTGTATTTTTCTCCCGCTACATTTAAGATGCTTCCTCCACCAATCGTCTCAACCGGGGAAGGGCGTCTAAGGATGACGCGGTCTCCTTTCTTTGCTGTCACGGGATCATGTAACCGAAGCTGACAAAATAGATCTTCTCGGTCTCCAGGCTCAAGAATGTTCCGATCAAAATACACAATCGTTCCACGTACTTCAGCGGTTCCGATATGAACCGTTACTTCTGATCGCTGTTTCAAGTCATAGGACATCGTGAGTGCTTTGGTGAATGAAAGGTCGATAGTAGTTGAAACGGCATAGTGATTAGAATTAACAATCACCTGTCCTCTCGTCAATTCTTGCTTATTAGGTCCTGTTAGATTAACTGCTACCCTCTGGCCAGCAAAAGCCCTGTCCACTTTCTGACTGTGTGTCTGGACTTGTCTTACTCTAGCAGTTACACGGTCTGGCAACAGTGTAACGAGTTCTCCTTCTTGAATTTCCCCATCAAAGATCGTGCCTCTCGCAATTGTCCCGTGACCTTGTAGCGTGAAAATCTGATCAATCGGTAACCTTAGCGCTCCTGCTTTATTTCTCGAAGGAACATCCTTTAAACAGGTACGAATACTCTCTTTCAACTCCTCAATACCTCGCCCACTCTTGCCATCGACGAAATGAAGTGGTGATCCTTCAAATCCGGTTCCCTTTATGTATTCAAGGATATCCTCCTTAACAAGATGAAGCATCTCATCGTCTACCATGTCTGCTTTAGTAATCGCAATAATCGATCGTTCAATCCCCAGCAACGATAAAATCTCCAAATGCTCTCTCGTCTGAGGCATAACCCCTTCATCCGCAGCTACAACTGGAACAACAAGATCTATCCCTGCAACTCCCGCGATCATTTGACGAATGAACCGTTCATGCCCCGGAACATCGATAATTGATACGTTCATATCATCAGATAAATGAAATGGAGCAAAACCTGGTTCTATTGAAATGTTTCGTTCTTTTTCCTCTTTTAAACGATCTGTATCGATCCCTGTTAACGCTCCTGTCAACGTTGTTTTTCCATGATCAATGTGTCCAGCTAGACCAATTGTATAATAGTTCACTTTCACACCTGCCAATCAACTGTCATCATTTATTAACCTTAATAAATGTTGTAACAGGATGCAAATTTAAACCATTGCTTTCTTAAAATCACCACTTCATTCTCCATTCACTTATGTATATATATTCACCTATGTATAGCTAAAAAGTTATGCACAGCTATCCACAGACAAAACTGTTACACCGACTTTTCACTACTGTACCATCCAAGCATCTGTTATAGTTCGTTATAGAAAACTGTTTCATTTGAACAATTTGTCGAAATCACGAATAACGGAAAAAGATACGTTTTTTGTCGATTCATCTGATTTCGCACTATTAATCTATACTTTCGAGATTATTTAGACCTATTTCGACAAATACTTTTGATGGAAATCTGCACAAACACCTTTAAGTAAAACTTTACTGAGTGTTTTACTTAAAGTTTTCTTAGAATAATCTTATTGAGCACATGTGTTGAATAAATCATTTTTTTCCGTTACTATATTAGCGTAATACTAATTATATGGGGCTGGTTGTACGTCTGGTGAGTGCCACGGTCTTCAAAACCGCCTGGGAGGCGCGTGCCGTCTTCGGTGGGTTCGATTCCCACACAGTCCCGCCATTTTTTATACTTTGATCATTTGCAAGATAATGGTCGCTCCTTCAATTGGCGCATCTTCTGTCAAAAGTATTAAAATCCCCTCATCTACTTTATAATTCATTTCAGGTTGCAGCACCGCATTGATAAATAAATTCATGAAGGAAACATCTTTATACGATAAAATTCTATGATTTTTATACCCTTTTACGGCGTCTTTGTCTGTAAAGGTTTTTTGATATCCATTTGCAATAGCAAAGTATTCGTAAACTCTCACCTTCGCCGGAAGCTTCAATCTGAATGTTTTCGAATTTATAGTGGGTAGCATAATTTTAGGATTGTTGTAGCGATCGCTTCTCCTCTTATTTATCACTAGAACCACTCCTCTCTTTACACAACGCACATTTTTTTATTAACGAATAAAACCAATTGATTGTCCCCTTACATCATTTTGTTATGAGCATATTATAAAATGACAGGAGGTGAACGAATGGCCTTACAAATCATGAAAATTGTAGCTAACGTGACGACTACTGTTGCGACTACTCCTGATACCCAACGTTTTTTCTATAACACAACTAGCTTAATTACTGGCGCAACCACCCTAACAATTGATGCGGCAGATTTCTTTGATGATACAGGAGCTACGGTAACAACTTTACCTACACTAAATACAGACAATAGCTACTTTAACGTATATGTAAATGGTGTCTTACAAATGCAGGACCTCTCAACTTATACACCAGGAGCTACAGGTGTCGGAGAGTTAGCATTCGACGTTCCTGCCGCTACATCCCTATTATTAAACACCCCTATCGTCGTCGAAGTAGTCAACTTCACACCTTCATCATCCTCTACGATTGAAACGTAACCCCCTACCCTCTTGATTAAAAAGCGCTTTCGGCGTATAATGTGACCGTATTCATACAGTTTATATTATGATGCCATGAGGTGAGCGCGTTGGCAGGATGGTTTCAATGGTTTATCGTTGGATGGACAGTGATCTTAATTTCACTAATTGCAATTGGTGGATTCTTTATGTTTCGGAAGTTTCTAAAGCGCCTTCCAAAAGAAGATGGCAAATCAACTCTTGACTGGCAAGAGCACTACATTGAACAAACGAAGCATATGTGGAGCAATGATCAAAAAAAGTTATTAGACGAACTAGTCGCACCTGTGCCTGAATTGTTTCGAGATATTGCTAAGTATAAGATTGCAGGAACAATTGGCGAGCTTGCGTTAAAAGAAAAAGCGAAAGATATGTCTCAAGACTTAATAATTCGAGGGTATATTATCGCTACTCCGAAACGAGATCACAAATGGCTCGTGAAAAAATTAAATGAAAAGCGAATTGATATGAGCCCCTATCATCATTTGCTTCAATAAAAAAACTCGTTTAGCATCTGCTAAACGAGTTTTTTTAGAGTAATGTTTGATGAAGTCGACCACTGTGTCCTCGGCTTCGTTCCGTTTTCTTAAATTGATAATACATCGAAATTCTCCATGGAACGATCATACCAAACGCTAATACGAAGAAAAGCGAGCTTGTTTGAAGCACAGGGATTGACTCCCCAATAATTAGTTTAAAAACGATTCGCACTAGAAGTAAGCCGATCAAAATAAACGCAAAAGCTTTTGAACGGGTTAAATAAATTTGGTCATCTTTAATCTCAAACTTAGAAGTCCGAATCAATAACAACGAAAAAGCCGCTCCAACTGATAGCGCTTCAATCGCTTCGTACCACGGAACCCTAGCATCCGGAACAACGAACATCAAAAAACCAGTTGCCATAAAAAAGGGCGGAAGTATTATTTTCCTTATCGTTGCAGGTTTTTTTGAAGCTTTCAACCTGATTACTACCATCGCAAGAGCCATCATAGCTCCAACAACTGTACTTAAAATCAGCATATACTCATCCCTCACCTATACCGTACTACCCATCATTTCCATTGTATGTGGAAGAGACAAAAAATACAAGCGCACGAAAAAAAGAACGGTTCACAACCGTTCTTTTCACATTAACCATTTACTTTAGAAAGTTCTTCTTCGCCTTCATCTGCCGCGATGCTTAAAATAATCGTCATCGTAACACCGACAACCGTAAAATAAACACCTAGATCAAATAACATTGCTGTCGCGAGGTGAGAATGACCGAGAATCGGAAGCTCAAAGTACGCGTCTGTCTGACTCAAGAACGGTTGTCCAAAAAGAAAGGAACCGACGCCAGTGAGAACAGCAATCAGAAGACCGATCGGAATAAAGTTCTTAAAATCAATGCGGATGACCTTATTCATGGTTTTAAAGCCATAAGAGATATAAAGAAGCACCAGAGCGCCCGCCGTCATAAGTCCTCCGATGAAACCTCCACCAGGCGCATTATGACCAGCGAAGAATAAGTATATTGAAAATCCTAGAATAATAAAGACGATAATCGTTGTCGTCGTTTTAAGTATAAGGTCATTTGTCCCCTTCACATTTCTACACCCTTTCTTCATTAAAATCCTTGAAATCCACCAAACAGGTTATTTACAAGGAACGATGTAAACATTGTCATAAAGTTAAAGTAAAGCAAGATACCCATTACAATCATTAAGTACCCGCCAGCCTTCATAATGAACCGGCTATTTTTCTTAATCCAGTGCATTCGACCGATAAAAAAGGACAGAATGAAAAATGGAACAGAAAAACCAAGCGTATAAGCTACCATGTACATGAAGCCAGCTCCAGGGTTTGAAACACCCAACGCAATAACCGCAGCTAAAATCGGCCCTGTACAAGGTGTCCAACCTGCCGCAAAACCCATCCCAATTAAAATCGATCCAACAAAGCCAGATGGGCGATTTCGAATTTTTAACCTGCGATCTTTCATTAGAAATTTCGGCGTCCAAAAACCTACTACTACAAGTCCAAATACCACAATCAAAATGGCGCCAACTTGACGAAGAAGCTCTTTGTACTGAATAAATAAATTTCCAACGAGCGATGTTGACATCCCTAATACGAGGAAAATAATTGAAAACCCTATTAAAAAGAAGATCGTATGAAGAATTGCCCTTTTCTGCATCATTCCTCGTTCTTCTTTCAGGTCGTCAACGGATACCCCAGTGATATAAGAAATAAACGCTGGATAAAGCGGTAGCACGCACGGTGAGATGAACGATAAAAAGCCGGCTCCGAATGCTAAAAACAAGTTCAAATCTGCCATTAAATTACTCCCTGTCTAATGCATGATCTTATCATGTGCATGTCGTTACCATTTCAACCTTTATTGTAAACGATTTATCTTATTCAAACTATGAACATTCCATAACTATTTTTCTTCAGAGAAAAATTCTTCAAGCGTAACGCCCGCTTCATGAACATCAGAAGCCGCTTCCTTGCCCACATAGCGAACGTGCCATGGCTCATACTGATAGCCAGTGATATCTTCTTTTCCTTTTAAGTAACGAACAACAAAGCCATATTCATGCGCATGCTCTGCTACCCACTTACCTTCTGGCGTATTGCCAAATTCTTCGGTAAGAGAGCTTCCGAGAGAAGGCGTGCTAATATCCATCGTTAATCCCGTCTGATGTTCACTCTGGCCCGCCTGAGCACTTACCTGGTTTGCTACTTCTTCTCCACGTTGTTCAGCATTATAAGCAAAAATAGCTTCCTGGCGCTCATAGGAGCGGTAGCCAGAGACAGCTTTTAATTCAAATCCATCTTTCTTTGCACCGGCAAACATTTTTTCAAGCGCTGTAGCCGCTTCCTTGACCATTAGCCTTTTAGGATCATCTTTTGGTGCGTATGAAGAAACATCCGGTTCCACAAGATTTTCGGGCACAAAGTCAGAAGGTAAATTTCGCTCTTTATTTGCCACAACATAAATGCTGTCTGGATTCGTTACAGTTAAATTCTCTCCATTTTTCTCAACTGTTTCAGCCATCGTTGGATACGCTGCTGATTTATCCTTTTTGGCTTCATCGCTTTGATCGCTTTCTTGATCTTCTTTCTTGCTGCTATCATTTTGATTGTTTTTGTTTTGGTTTCCATCATTATTTTCGGAACTATTCGAGGAGCCGTTATTCGTCTGTCCATCATTCTGTGACTGATTCTCTGTCTGGTTAGACGTTTGCTCTCCATCTCCTGCCTGACATCCGGCTAAAAGCGCGAACGAAAGGCCTGTTGCTACTACTAAATTTTTCATTGTCATGTGAACACTTCCTGATTTTTTATAGTCTAATCTATCATACCATCACACCAATTAGACCCGTCAACCAAAATTACTCCATACAAAAAGCACTCTGCTACCAGAGTGCTCAATAAGCTATTTATCGTTGTTTGTCATTTGACTATTCATAGCCTTCATCATCTGATTAATCTTCTTCTGAGAAGGTTTTTGCCCCATTTGCATCATCATTACACGAAGCATATTTTCATTAATAGGGGGATTCTTCTTTAAATAGTCCATCATATATTTGCGGGCAATAAAAAAGCCAAGTGCTACTCCAGCAATCAACGCTAGCACGCCCACAAGCGTGTACATCCACCACATTCTAGATTTCCTCCTTATTCTTTCTCTTCCAATAGTGTACTACAACCCTTAATGATTATACAATAACGTCTATTAAAATAGTAGGAGTTTATTCAAACTAGTTTCTGTTGTTTAATCGGGTTAAGCCACCCGTATCGACCGGATTGGAAGTCAATCGCAAAGAACGAAGGAGTTAATTTTCGTATCACTTCAAAAAAGACTGTTTCAGCCTCGTTTGATCCGCTAGCATATATATTTATCTTCTCACTTCTTACAAATAAAGATGCATCACTTTTAGATTGTTTAATACACAATCGATGCCCTTCATTTTTATATTCATACGTGCGAAAGCCACCCAATTCATTGACTAAACAGGTATTTAGTTCTTCTTCTTCAACAGGATCTGTAATAAAGGCTACCTGTTTTTCTAGAAGCTCTTTCTGATCGGCCTGAATGGCCCGCTTCCTTTCGAGGAAAAGTTGATACAACAGATGCTCCTTACCAGCATATTGTTCTGCAATGTGCTGCTTAACGAAGTACATTTCGTAATGCCTCATATAACTCCCCCCTGCCAAAGAATCGACTCATATAAAAGAAAGTATAAATGAGTTCTCATAAAATGATTGTCTATACATGGAGGCTAGCCTTCACTAGTTTTGTCGAAATTAAAAAGACCTGTACTATAACATATATGTTATAGTACAGGTCTTTAGAATGCTATGCCATACTCGGCAGGTCACAAAGAACACCGCCGGATCTCTCATCATAATCAAGCTTCATTCGATCAACAAACCATTGATCGTCTGGTCGAACGAAGTACGTAACTCCTCCAATTTCTTGCTTATAATCATCATATGAAGGCTTATCAGACATGACCCCAAGAGAAAAACCTCCGCTGTCTCCACTCCCTGCGTAGCGTACGAATAACCTTAAGCAATCACCGTTACCAAGTTCCATTTCATTTTTGTAAAACTCAGCTGCAGAATCAGTTACAACAAACATCATATCCGCCCTCTCCGTTTTGTATTAGTACATCTTGTTATAGTACAGTATAACGAATATTTGAAAAATTGCAACCATAAAAATAGCCTAATTTTGCTTTTCGCAAAATCAGGCTATTTTCTACTGAAGAAAGCGACGGTTTTTCTTGCTTTCCTTAAGCTTTTCAGGTGTTACATCTGTGCCTTCTTCATCCACAACTTTTATAGAATGAAGTTGGTTTTTGAAAGAAGAACGGAAATTTGCTAAATATTCCTTACGTAGCTTTTTCTGTTCTTTTTTCTCATCTTCTGTTAATGATGATTCTTTTGCTTTACGAGATAGCTCGTTAATTCTTTGGAGTTTATCTTCAAAAGGCATGTAAAATAGCTCCTTTACTGAAACTTGTATCTCACATGCTAACGCATGTTTTGAACATAGACAAGTTTAGTGCTTCTCGTTCTGCTCGTCAACATATTCCTGATAACGTCTATGTACCGTTGCTTTCGAAGCGTGATGTCCAAATCCTTTTAGCGTTGCGGCTATCTCATTAAACGTAAGACCACGGTTTCGTAGATTAACAATTTCTTCGATTGGAACTTCCACCCGCTCACGCCCACCTTGATTTTGATGGCTGAGGTTTCGCTGCGGTCGATAGCCTTCTTTAACCGCTTTGTCCATTCCACGTTTAATTTTCAGATTATGAAGCTTGCGCTGAAATTCTTCAACGATACTAACAATTTCGAGAACCATCGAATCAGATTCCGACAATTGAAGTTCTCCGTTTTGATTGACTGTATAAATCGTCCCTCCATATTTATGGACGGCATGTAGAAGAGCGATCTTTGCATTTCCTCTCCCAAGTCTTGTTTCATCTTGAATGAGCAATGCCTCAACATGCCCCTCTTTCAATAAGTCAAGCACCTCAAGTATACCATCGCGGTCAATGTCATACCCGCTGTGCTTTTCTTCAATCAAGCGATGTATAATAAAACCTGACTGTGAAGCAAATCGTTGTAGTTCTTCTTTTTGCCTGGCAAGAGAAGACTCCTGCGCTTCTTTCTTTGTGCTTACCCGACAATAAATAACGGCGTTCATACTTTATTCTTTACCCCCAAGTGCGGTAGCGTTCGCTTCAACAGGGATGATGAGAGTATCTCCTGCTGTAATTCGGTTTGCATCAATGCTATTCACTTCTTCAACCCAGCTGACGAACTTCCGATCAGACAACTCATGTGCAGTACGATATTCTTCCGCAATTTCTAAAACAGTATCTCCCTGCTCCAATTGTACCGTTGTGTAACGATCATACTCCTCAGCTGCAGCTGTTCGCAAAGATAAAAACACAATAATTAACACAGCTACAAAAGATATAATGACAAGAAAATCAACTCCAGACAAGCCCCCAGCTTGCTTTCTCATCCCAATCACCCCATATGCGAATATTTGTTCTGTTTTTAGTATATCAGAACCTCTGTTCGTGTCAACTAATTTCTTCGAACTTATGTTTGTATGCGAACAAAAATTCTGGTATACTACTAACAAATAGATAGATTGGAACGAGGTGCCAGATATTATGAAACTATCAAAGCGTCAGCAGGACATTCTGGACTTTATTAAAGTCGAAGTTAAGCAAAAGGGTTATCCACCCTCTGTAAGAGAAATTGGCGAAGCTGTTGGACTCGCTTCAAGCTCCACTGTCCATGGCCACCTGGCAAGACTCGAGAAAAAAGGGTATATTAGACGAGACCCAACAAAACCAAGAGCTATCGAAGTGCTTGGTCTTGATGAAACGATCGATATTCCTCGTCAACACACTGTAAACGTTCCCGTCATTGGTAAAGTAACTGCTGGTCAACCGATCACTGCCATTGAAAATGTAGAAGAATACTTCCCGCTTCCAGAGCAGTTTGCACAGGATGAAGAGCATACCTTTATTCTTGTGATTGAAGGGGATAGTATGATCGAAGCTGGTATTTATAACGGTGATATGGTTATTGTGAAGCAACAACCAACTGCAAATAACGGCGATATTGTTGTCGCGATGACAGATGAAGCTGAAGCAACTGTTAAACGATTCTTTAAAGAAAGCAACTACTTCCGACTTCAACCGGAAAACTCATCGATGGAACCGATCATTCTTGATTCCGTTTCTATTCTTGGTAAAGTAATTGGGGTCTTTCGCTCAATCCACTAGAAGCGCTGCGTGCGCTTCTTTTTTTTGTTATATAAGCCTTCTCTACTTCAATACGAGCTTCTTCTCTTCTTCTATTTATTAAGACTTCCGTCTGTGTAAATGATCGCAGTTTGTACGGCAAAGGGTTTTAGCTTTATATCTCAACCAACCTCGATGACCTACTATTAACTCTTAAAGCTATACAAAACAGCCCTTCATTTAAATGAAGGGCTGTTTTGTATACTTCTTTCACTATTCTTAAACGGTTACTTTTCAGCAGCCTCTGAAGCCGCTATAACTAATTCAACTGTTTGATCTACTGTCGCCTGACGGAACTTTTGGAACTCATCAGTGATATAAACCGAAGGATCTTCAGGATAGTACTCCTGAGCGGCTACGTGAAGGTGTCCACCCGGAATATCATAAGCTCCTATCCCAATTCGCACACGATTGGATCGGTACTGACTTTCATTCGATAAGTAGCTTCCGCCTCCTCCTTTACGAGCTTTTGATCCTTCAGTTGGACCTCCTTCATGGCACTCATACGGTTTATCACGATATTCTGGTGCGAGCCATTCGCATACTTCATCGCCTCTTTCCACAGGCCATGGTCCAGTATTGGCTGCAATCATTTCCTTGTAAGGAAGCGTTGTTTCGATAAATTCCGGTAGTTTTTCAGGCATCGGCCAGCTGCTGACTGTCGGAATAACTTCTGAGCGGTCTTCAAGAGTGTTTCCAATTCCTGTGCGCCATCTGCCAGCAAATCCTTCAATGGTCATAGCTTTTGGACCACCTTGACTGATCGTCATCATGAGATCCACCTGCTCTTTACTATTAACCAGGTAAGGTCCAAAAGTATCTTCAACGATTCCTTCATCAAAATCATCCCATCGTACCGGAAAATTCGCTGCTTGAATAAAAGCTGGACCTTCTTCCGTCATAACGACTTTCCCATCCATCTGAAGCGCTGCAGCGCCAGAAGGGTTTGATCTCCTAAATTCCTGTTCTAAACGGTATGGATCAAATCCGCTTACTAAAACGCGCTTAACTTTCTTCCCTTTTGGAAAATCAATAGAAGTAATTCCCCTTGACGTGTACTCTAGTTTCTTCATCAGTTCTTCTTGCTTTTTCTCCGTTACTGTATATGATGGTTCCCATTGCCTGAGGGCAGCAGTCATATGTAATCGAGTCCAATAAAGCGGGCGATCATCATAACGATCTAGTTCCCCTAAATCATTTCGTTCTCCCTGAGCTCGAGCAACAGCCGTCTCCCACAGCTTCTCACCATGCTTTTCGATCACTTTCTCTGCTTTTTTTACACTTTTCGCTTTGCACAAATCTTCCTTAAATTCATCTGCAAAAACTGTAAACTCCGCCTTATCCATGATTTGCTGTGGGATCGGGGCACCGTCTTCTATTCGCTGCTCCTCTGGTGTTAGCGCCGCATCAGTGTTAAAGCAATCACCTTGGGCACTTCCACTTGACGGTGAGAAACCGAAAGTTAACATCCCTACAAGAAAAAGCGCAATCCCATATTTCCATTCCCTAGATTTCATATTTCTGTTTTCCTCCCCTTCTAGTTGAACTATCTTCTATTGTAGAGATGGGAGGTTGTATTTTTCAAACTATTACAAGTATTCTGATCAAAAATGAATCATTCGAAGTGGATCATGTATGGATAACATACTTATATTATAGAAAACCGTGACGTTTTCTCTGCATCTTTCGACATATAGATAAGCTTAGCTATCATTTAATGAACTGCATTTCTAGCCTTTTTCGATTGTTCCAGACTGAATGAATTTGTACTAAAAAGGAGCAAGCTCCTTGATGGAACTTGCCCTACGTCGTAATTTTTTATTAATTAATTTATATACGTGTATTTTTTTCAGAACTTACCTGTAATTCTCCACTACAAATTGCTGACTATAAAAGTCATTAACTAGACTTATCAAATCCAGTTCTCTACACAATAAACCTTTTTAGCACTAGCATCTAACTTTACTTTTTTACCAATAGCTAAAGGGTGCATCGGATGTGTATGACACGTATCAAAATCAGCTAATAATGGAACTTTTAACCCGTCTAACTGTTCCAGCAATAGATCTAACGGCTTCTTTCCTGTCCCTAGATCATCATAACCCTCATGCTTTCCTAAAAGGATACCGGAAATTTTCTCGAATACACCGTGCATTTTTAGCATTGCAAAGTTTTTCTCTACTACGGAAGCATTCTTAGCACAATCTTCTATTAACAAAATATCTCCATCGTTAATAATAGGAAAATACGGCGTGCCTATAAAACCGTACATCGCATTCACATTTCCCCCTATTAGTCGTCCTTCCGCAACTCCTTCAATACCAGTTACCCATTCATTTTGATATAACGTTTTTTCTTTTGTTTTTTCTAGCCAGTTAACAGGCTCATCAGACCAAAATAGCGGCATAGGAATTTCATACGGCACTGCTACTTCATTTAAAAAGTAGCTCTCGAAGTTACGATATGTATCATTTAACAGTGGCTCAAACTCACCAAACGATGGTATTAAAGCAGGCCCATAATATGTAGGAATATTGGTTTTCGCATAGAGAGCAAGCAAGATAGCAGTGGCATCTGAATATCCTACAACAAGCTTTGGATTTTTTTCAAACGCCTCATAGTCTATATAAGGCAGCAAACTATTGGAATTTGTACCACCAATCGTATTCATAACCATTTTTATTTCCGAATCTCTCAACAATTCATTTAATTCATGGGCACGCTCTTTTGGAGATCCGGAACGATAAAAATCTGTTTTTCCTGTTAAACTGCCTTCAACAATGACATATCCCTGTTTTTCTAAGAAAGCTTTAGCACGTTCAAAACGTTGTCGAGCGGTAACCGTTGCAGGTGAAGAAGGAGTGAAAACGCCTATCTTATCACCCTTCTCTAAGTATCGCGACATCATTGTTCATTCCTTCCGATCCGTCAATTAATATGGGTTTACAATGAATCTACCAAATCCTTCATACCAATTATTTCAAAACCGAAAAAATAACTCAATCTATTTTTTCATGAAAAAGAAAGCCTTTCTTACTATCGAAGGGCTTCCTTTGAACATATATGAACCTCATTTAGTTTTAAATATTAATCTCACATAGCGGCTATCATTCGGTTGGTCCGAATAGAAGCCTGTCCCGTCTATTTATTCACTTGCGCCAAAAAGTTGAACAGTCTGCCTTATCATGAATATTGAATTCGATCATTTTTTTAAGTAATGAAAAATCAACTGAATTACCCCACGGAATACGCATTAGTTGTTTAGTGTGGTCATAACCAGCAAGTTTCATTTCTTCAGAAAAATGAACAATTCCAGTCTTTTCAGGGGCAACAGCCAAATGATGTTTTGCTACGCTAAAGGCAATAATAAATGTTCCGTGATCTGTAAACATTGGCTGATTCCAGGCAATTTTCGGCACCAGGTTTGGAAATTCATTTTGTACCCAGGTCAAAATTTGTTCCGTTCGCTCTCGGTGCTGCAGGTTCTCTATCTTTGCTAGATATTCTTCAAATACCTCCATTTACATTCCTCCTTTAAAACAAGCAAGTGTAGTGAAATGCGATACCTCACTGAAATAGTGCCATTACAACTCGCTCTTCATCACTACTATATCACCAATCATTTGTAGTTTACCCTCTTCAAAAACAATTCCATCGCCGTCATTAGCTGCATATACAGTTGTTCCTGTTCTCTTAGCATACTCCCAAATTTTATTCTTATAATCTGAACTCCATCGATTGTAGTGAGGTAAAAACTCGAAATCGACAAGACCCAAAGTTTGGTGCAACGCCTCGCTAGTTGTTTCTGTAAACATCTGAAATAGCTTTGTAGATCTACCGAGTTGAACCGCTCCTCCGCTCACCCCAACAAGAATTCCTCCGCGATTATAGAAATCTAAAAGAACATGATCCATATGCCGATGATTAAGAGCCTTACTAAATTCCAGCGGATTACCTGCTGAGAGATGGATTATATCTGAACTCAATAATTCATCTATTTTCATAGGTTCAAATTCACTGTATAAATCGAAAAACATGATATTCTCGATTCCATAGTTTCGATAATAATTCACTTTAGTACCGTAATAATGCTTTTCTTTATCCTCCGTTGAAGGTATGTAGCTAATCTTTTTGTTTCCCCCACTAAACAGTAATTCATCTAATCTACGGTTGCCGGGTGTTTCATTTACTTGATCGCTATAAAAGTATAACTTTCCCATTAATCCACCTCATTCATACCCCTATACGCTAAAGTCAATTTAAATTCTGTGCGTTTATTAACTCTCACGATATTCATTCCAGTCTTTCGCGAGAAGACTGTACAGGATGGTGTCATGAAAGTGATCGTACAAATATTCAGCATCTTTTATGATTCCATCGGGTTTAAAACCAAGTCGTCTCGGAATTCCCTGACTTTTTTTATTCTCTATCCCGCACTGTATTTCAATTCGATTCAAATTGTATTCTTCAAATGCCTGGACAATTAGTTCATTAACGGCAGCTGTCATAATCCCCTTATCCTGGAACTTATCTGATAGCCAATAGCCAATACTCGTTTTCTTGTTAGACCAATCGATGCCATGGAACCCTACCATGCCTGCTAATCTTCCATTGTACACAATACCTGCTTGAAATCCATCATGTGAAGAAAACTGTTTTAGCCACATTTCAATCACTGGCAAATAATCCTCTTCTTCTTTCATATTGTCTACCCAGGGCAGCCACTCCCTTAAATAATCTCTGGAATGGTCAACCAATTCAAATAGCTCTTGCGCATCTTCCATTTGAAGTAACTTTAAGGAGACCTCTTCATTCACTTTTAAACTAAACATACGATACCCCCACCTTTTTCTTATTCATAAATATTAGCAAACTAAATAATACCAATTATTTCAAAAAAGTTCGAATAATTCCATCTTTTATTTATTCTATCTTTAAGAAATATTTTATATATAGTAATCAGTTCGTTTACAATATTCTATATGGTAGAAAACCTCTATAAATATCATAATTTTTTAGTGGACGTAAAAAAGGATGCTGAGCACGAATACAGCATCCTCTCATTAACAGCAGCACTTACCGCAGCTATAATTAGGCTTTCTTCATTGATATTAAAATGTTGGGTTAATTAATAGTTAATGTTGATATTATATGACCCTAGTTTCTATAGAAAAAGGAATGTTTGCAGTTGCTCTATTTTCCTTAGTTTAAGACGGTACGAAGGTCTTCCGGGTTAATAAATTGTATACTCGTGACTTTATCCTCTTCATTAGTTTGGCCATGGCCTTTCACAGTGAAGCTGTAATAGTTGTCGTTTTATTCAGTATTAATTTCATTAACTTTCAGCTTATAATCAGGGTCCGCCAACCGCACAAACCTCCACGCGCCGTTACTGTTTACTATATTATTCTCAAAATAACGTTCACTTAAATAGGGTTTGAAATTTTCTTGATCATATTCAAAAAGCTGACTGGCATACTCTTCCAAATCCCCATTAGGACCTTCTATTAACTTTTCTGATCATCGTGCGGTCCAGTGGACAACTTTTGTAAAACCACTCGAATATTTTGTTCACTTTCGCTTTTGGCTGCATTGCTTCCCACGTCCTCTGAATTTGTACACCCCACGGACAATAGTAGAATTCCTAACAATAATAATGGCTTAAAATATTTCTTGATGTCCATAAAGTAACACCCATCCGACACATTAGTAAAATTCTTCTTATTACTACATACGAAAGGGATTCTATTTATTTTCAAAAAATTAACAATCAGCTCACTTTTTATATTAGTTATTCTGAAGTTCAGAGAACTCATGAACATCTTCCACAATTCGTTCATAGTGCGTGAGAGCCAGATCATTAAGCGCATAGCGGTCATTTTGCAGCGTGTTTTCAATAAACAGTTTCGCGATTACGACTTTTCGTTCTCCTCCTCGTACTGCATCTTTTAGCGCGATTGTACATTCATAAATATCCGTCAACCATTTGGTCATTCGTTTACAATGATACGTTTGTCTTGACTCATCCATTTTACAAATTTGATCGATACGTTGTTCGGCTGAATCGATTGCTTCAGCCACACGTTCAGCATCATCAGCTAAATGATTTGGGAGGTGATTTAAGTCATTTAGCATTTCTTTAAAAAAGAGTTTGTGAACGTTATATTTGTGAATTAAACGAAGTACCTCCAATCCTAATATGTTCTCTGTCCCTTCCCATACTGTCAGCACCTGTGCATCTCGTAGCAACCTCGGCGTGACAAAATCCTCAATATACCCATTCCCTCCGTGCAGTTCAATCGCTTCATGCGAAAAATGCACTGCTTGCTCTGCAGACTCTTTTTTCACCAAAGCAATAAGGAGACGATTTAATGCCTGATCTTCTTCACTAACGCTCTTTCCGCTAGCCACTTTATCAAAAAGCGCAATGCTCGAGAATACTGCGCTCATCTCCACCTCCTGCTTCACTTTCATATTGACGAGGGATTCCCGAATCATCGGAAAATCTTTCAGCTTTTGCTTGAAGGCCCCTCGCTCATAAGCGTAGCTTTTTGCTTCAAGATAAGCTCGTTGCATAATTCCTACGGACGCAATCGCATTGCACAAGCGAGATAGATTTAACGCTTCGGCCATATACGAAAAGCCCTTCGATGCTTCCCCGACCAAGTAAGCTTTCGACCCATTAAGGAGTACTTCTGCTGAAGGAACCGCTTTTACACCTAGCTTATCTTTTAATCTTCTAATGGAAAGATTGTTATTGGATCCATCTTCCTTTTTCCACGGTAGTAAAAATAAGCTTAGCCCCTTAGTTCCAGGCTTTTGATCATCAATCCGAGCTAATACCATCGCAACACCACATGCTCCCGCGTTACTCGCAAAATACTTCTCCCCTGTTAACTTATAATGATCTCCTTCTTTTACAGCGAGCGTTTCATTTGCTCCAACATCCGAGCCACCCTGCCGCTCCGTTAGAAAAGTTGCCCCTTCATATAATTCCACTTCCCCAGTTGATAGAACGTGAGGTAGAAATTTATTCTTCAAATCCTCATCAGCATAATGATCGATTAGATAAGCCGTTGCCATCGTTAAAGTAACAGGGCAATAGAACCCTGGTTCTGTTTGGGAAAGAAGATACCCTTGCGCGAAAGAATAAATGTAATTTCCCTTCTGCCCTAAAGCTGGAATTTCTTTATGAACATATCCTACAATGCCCCGGTCGTACGTCTGCTTAACAGTTTTCATATAGCCTTCATTCCGCCAGACAAATGAGATATCATTACCCATCTTGTCGTACTTCACCAATATCGGCTGTCCCTCTCGATCGGTATGTCGAGCGCGTTCATCGATCGCATTCGCACAAAGCTCTCCGTACTCGATCAGCTCATGCTCTGCCCACTGAAAGAATTCTGGTGCCAGGCACTCTTTCAATAAAAAAGCTAAATTGGGATCATCGTAGTAAAAGTTTCTCATCGTTTCACACCTTTCGATTTCGCTGTCTCTCGCAATTGATTTTTCAGTATCTTCCCCGTGACATTACGAGGAAGCTCTTTCACAACTTCATACTGTTTCGGAATTTTGTAGCTTGCTAGTTTGTCCGCTAAAAACGTCCGACATTCTTTCTCGGATAAAGTGTTAGATACAACAAGAAACGCCTTGACCGTTTCGCCCCAGTCAGGGTGTGGAATGCCGATAACAGCAGCATCTTCAATCGACGGATGAGTTAGGAGAGCGCTTTCAATTTCTTTCGGAAAAATATTTACTCCCCCTGAAATAATCATGTCTTTCTTACGATCGACAATCCATATAAAGCCATCCTTATCCCGAGTGGCCATATCACCCGTATACAACCAGCCACCCCTTAATGCTTCCTTCGTTTGAAGCTCATCTTTATAGTATTCTTTCATCGTTCCTTCTCCACGAATCACTAGTTCCCCTACTTCAGCTGGTGGTAGTTTTTCACCATAAGCTCCCTTAATATCGACCTCACAATTCAAAGCAGCACGCTTTCCAATACTACCGGCTTTTTCATCATGTTCATCTGGAAGGAGTAGCGTTCCGTTTGGTCCTGCTTCCGTCAGTCCATAAACACAAAGCAGTCGGTCCGTTTGAAACTGCTTTTTTACGAACGAAACGTGCTCGCTTCCTAGAGGAGCTCCCCCATATACCCAGTACTTCATAGACGATAAATCGGTTGTCGCTATTTGCGGATCCTTTCCTGTCGCAAGGTATGCAATAGGCGCTCCAAAGAAATGAGTTGTTCGTTCACCTGAGACAAGATGAAGCAACAATTCTGGAGAAAACATTGGGGCAAGAACGTGCGTGGCGCCTACATACGTACCTGCTAGAAGGAACAAATGAAGCGGTGCCGAGTGACTGAGCGGCATCATGTGAAGAATACGGCTCTCTTGATCCATTTTCATTTCAATCGCCATCATCGTAGCCACTGATAACAAATTTCGATGTGTAAAGAGAACACCTTTAGGATCCCCCGTTGTTCCTGATGTATAGAGAAGAGAGGCTTCATCATCCTCGTTAAGGTTACATTCGATTTCCTCTACGCTTCCTCTTCGTATTAGCGCTTCAAGTGATAACCAATTCCTAACAGGCTCTCCCGTTTTGATACAAAGTATATGCTGTCGATCAAGATGCTCAACTTGAGAAAACGTCATATCGTGCGTGATCAATGCTTTGGCTTCACTATGATCCAAAATATATATGATTTCTGCAGCAATCAGCTTTGCATTAATCGGTACAACTAGGGCACCAAGTCGCTGAACAGCATAATAAGTAAAGAGAAACTCTTTCGTATTCGGCATATGAAGAATCACTTTATCCCCTCTCTCGACGCCATGCGAACGTAGTGAGGAAGCTAACTGATTGACTACCTTATCCCATTCGCTATAAGAAATTCTCTCCCCATTCGATACAATCGCTTCATGATTCGGAAGCCTTCTCGCCTGCATAGACAGCATTTCTGATACGTTCATTCCCTTTCCCCCTCTTTTAATTTCGTTACAAAACTCTCAAGATACCAGGTCATATCTTCTCGAAGCTTGTTAAGCTCATCAATCCTTGCATCTACTTCTCGAAGCTTTTCTTTCCCGTATTGAATCGTTCGCTTCAGCTGTCGCTCTCCCGTTCGGTCTTGATCGAACAGTACAATCATTTCTTTAATCTCATCAAGCTGAAAGCCGAAATTCTTCCCCCTAAAAATCAGCTCTAAACGCGTTCTTTCTTTCCTCGCATACACTCGCTGACCATTTTCTTTTCGAACTGGCGAAAGTAAGCCAAGCTCTTCATAATAGCGAACTGTCCGTGTGCTTACGTTAAAGAGCCTAGCGATTTCTGAAATGGTGTACTGTTCCAACCCCATCACCTCTTGTGACTGAATTTTCTGATACAACAAGCATACCATTGACGTTAACGTTAAGTGCAATCATTAATTTTCAAAGCAGTGAACTCATTTTTAAATATAAAGAATAAAGTCATTGCGCTTAGAACAAGAATTTTTTCTACTAAACAAATTTTTTTATGATGTAACAAGACAAACAACTACTTAATAATGTGTGTTATATGAAGATGACGAGGTGGATGGAATGGTACAGAAGGAAGTTCAAGACCTGTTAAACAGATTGATTCAAATCGAACACATTTCTACAACGTTGTACCTGGCAATGTCAGCGTATATGGATCGAAAAAATTACACAGGTATGGCTAGTTGGTTACGAATCCAGTCAGATGAAGAACGTACCCATCTGCTTAAACTTATTAATTATTTAGCAGGAAAAGATGGTGTTGTAGAATTAGGTGCCCTCCCTGAGCAACCGACCGATTTTGGAACTCCTCTTCAAACGTTCCAACAAGTTCTGGAGCACGAACAAAATGTAACTAATTCCTACCGTCAGGCCTATAACTATATAAAAAAAATCGACCCGCAAACAGCAGTTATTGTACAGGAATTCTTACGAGAACAAATTGATGAAGAAGCACAAGCGCTTACGATCGTAGAGAGGTTAAAGTTAGCAGATGATAATACATCCGCTCTTCTCTTAATTGATCAAGAGCTTGCTCAAAGGCAAGCTGGATAATAATAAAGGCCCGCTGATCACAATGATCAACGGGCTTCCCTTTTCCATATGTAATGAAGCAACGATACAAACTTGCCGTTCAATAAGACTTCATCTTAATCCGTATAGGCATATATAAAACCATTTTTCGCAAGTACTTTCTGTGAGGCGACATTATCTTGAGTTGTTCTAGCTATAATGCATTGAATGACTTCGAGATTGGTTGTCTTTTCTAATAAAATCTTGAGCGCTTTTGTCGCTATTCCATTGCCGGTATTATCTTCACCAATTCTATAACCAAGCTCGACGCTATTATTGGAGGGATTGGAATCTACTAAATTAATTCTTCCTAAGATCGTGCCATTTTCATCTTTTATAAGATAAAAGGTCGATAAACCCAGAGATTGTTCTGTTACTAATTGTACGAGCTTGTCGTTAAACGTCTCAAATTTATAATAATCCTCTCCACGATCTGGGACCATCTTATTGAAATAAATTCTGTTTGCGACTTCAAAGTGAAACAATGATTCCGCATCACTTTCTTGAAGTGGATGTATTTTAACTTCCATCATGTTCTCCCCCCGCTAAATCAATCATAGTAGAACTTTACCGATCATGAATCAATCCATGCAGCGACCAAAATCCCTACAAGGACTTGGCCAGTTTAATGTTTTTGGCCAAATGAAGAGTGCGTGACGGTAGATATAAAAAAGTATCGAAAGCATAATCGCCGCTAACAACGCAATCCCAACAACCATCGTTTACACTCTTTCAGTAAAAACAACAGATTAAGCCTTGTTTTCGGTTTTCAAGGAGTACTTAGTGAAATAAGCACCGAGTAAGAGAAAAACCATCATCGCAACCCAGTTAATCATTCCCATCAAATCAAACCAGTAAGCTAAAAGGTTCACGATCGCAATGAGAAAGAGAAACACTGGCGTTAAAGCACTATTTATACCGGTCAACCCAGCCGCTTTTCTTTTCCGTAAAACAATAAATGTAGCTACAATTAAGGCTGTAACCGTGATAATTGTTAAGATAACAGGTGTCATTTGTCCCCTCCTCCTTATCAACGTGGTGACGCTTTACGTAATTTTCGTGTGAGCAGTTTCAAAATAATAAATCCTTTTTATCCTTACCGTTGATTTTAACATATTATTCCACACTCAATTCCAACTACAAGTATAAAAGTTACGTATCTATTAAGTTTAAATCCCTTCTGTATTCATTAGTACAACTCTCCAGCCATCAGGATCTTCAATCGTTATCCCTTTCTCTTTCCAATACACATTTTCAGGTTCTACTTCCCTATGCCCCATTTGATTAAGTCTTTTTGCTACGCTCTTCAGCTCTTCTCCATTTGGAATATAGAAAACGATCAAGTTATCAGCAGTAGGCGCAGGGCAAGGGCTACCTTCTTCATGTGACGTGAACTCTAGCTGATAAGATAGATGAGGTAAACCATATACCACGCCCGTATATCCTGCATGTCCAGTAAATTCTGCCACTCGCTGTAAGCCTAATCCATGTTCATAAAACTGAATAATTTTATCAAATTGATCGGTCGGCCTAGCTATTCGAACTTGCACTGCGTTAAAATCTTGAAATTTCATCGTCGTTCCCTCCAATTACCATATATACCACGATACTTCAAAAATCTAATTGTTACATACGTATATTTTAAGCTTTCTCCAGCGTCATAGCGTTAGAACAATGAATGAACTTCTCTACGACTTTAGGATGAAATTAGAAAATAATTCATTTAAAAAAGCTGAAGCCCCTTAAAGCGAACTTCAGCTTCTAATTAAAATAGGACCCCATTGAACAATTGAAATTCCAGATCTAATTCTTCAATATGAATGCTTCCCCATCAAATAACGTTTTGAAAAGTACAACCCTCCAAAAAATAGCGCAAGAGCGATGTAGGCCGGAAGCAAGTGAATAAACGTCGTGTAGCCAATCATAATGTGTACATAAATTCCTGCTACAAACGCAGGTAATCCTCCTATAAGAAACATCCACCATAGCCATGAATTCCCCGATTGGAAGCCCCAGAGAGCAGACATTAGCACTAACAATCCAACGCTAATCATCGCTCCTCCGAATCCAGCACGGTCATGGGCGATGACTGAGATCAATCGATCATTGAAGGACTGAATGAGATCCGCTGGCATGCAGATGTATTGTAAGTCCGTTGGGACAAAAACCCCTGTCACACCAATTCCGGCAATAATCACTCCACCAAGAACAAATGAAAATCCAAGCATAACAAAACAAAATTGCCCAATAACGCCTTTACGCCATGCCTGGTCATTCCGACGGTTTCGTGATTTTGGCGTTCTCTTTATACCTTTCGTTTTCACGTATCCTCTAAAGTAAAAGGGTAATAACACAATCCAAAACAGCAAGTGTAACCAGTCGAAGTACCCATAGCCAATGAAAAGCAAGATGCCTAGAAAACCGATAATTGCGGCAATATCAATCGCCTGCTTTGCCCACAACATTCCGTACTTAACTCCGTTATAAGACAGCGTCATATAAACAATGCCACCAGAAATCATCGTTCCAGCTAACGTCATTCGGTCATGTGCCATAAACCATAAGAGTCGTTCATTAAAGAGCAACAGCTCCTCACGAGTTAGCCGCATAAACCTTTCATCATATGGTAAAACGATCGAAGTGAGACTTAACATTAAAGCAATCATGCCACCGATCATGATAAATAATCCAAACAAGAAATAATCTTTCCATCCACGACTTTCTTCTTCAAATGCACTATCGTTCATCGCTTCATAAATTCTCTTAGGCAACCCTGGCCCAGCTTCGACATATTCACCAGATAAGAACAACAAATCAGCACCGTGCTTCACTAGCTGTAGAGCATCTTCTGGCTCTTTCACTCCACCCACGGTCACCAATCGTAATGAAGGATATTCTTTTTGACAATAGGCTAACGCTTCCTTATGTATCGCAAGGTTTGCTAACGTATCTAAACCTTGCACTTCATCAATCACAACACCCGTTATGTATGGAGAAATAGAATCCAAGTCAGCTTTTTCAATTTGATTACCTGGCACTCGAACATAAATGCTTTTCCATTCTCGAATGGACCTCAGCACATCCATATTCGTAAAATCGATTTCATTATAATGGATTTCATAAACACCATTATAAGGTTTTAAAGCTCTAGCGATCTCAATCAGCTCAACGCTTGTACCGCTTAACTGGAACATAGCGGGCTGAACCAACTTGGCTTGATCTAACCGTTGAAGCGTCTTTGCAAGGCCCGCTCTCTCTCCCTGTTCAGAAAAAGCAATACTTCCATTTTGTAGCCTCGTTGGTTTCGTGTATTCTTCAGATGGCTCTTTCGTAATCCGACCAATTTCAATACAGCCAAACCCCAAATGGCTAAATCCTTTTAAACCAGAAAGTCTAGGATCAATTTTGCCTGATAGACCCACACAGCCTGGAAAAGTAATGTCTTCGATCTTAACCATCAGCTCACCCGCTACCTCTTCTCTTCCTAAAAAATGAATGAGATGCTGTCCACCTGGAAGTGAAGCGATACGATTCATGGACTGATGAATAAACTCTCTTGAAGCTTCGGGACTCCATTTTGATAGAAAAGGTTTAAACATGACATGGTAGGACCAGTCCGGCATATAATCACCCCTTCTAGTTTACATAATTTAATTATAGTTTACTATGTTATGAAATAAGCTCTGTTCTGAGACGCAGGCGTTTCCATTAGTTTATATTTTTTTATAATAAATCAGTCATTAACAGAATGAAAAGTATAACCGCTGTAACAATGTATGTATTGGCTATTTTTTTAGTTTGTTCTTCTTCTCTTATTTTTTCGATTCCAAACAGTAGAAACATGACAAACAAAAATGAGATAAAGACTTGACTAGAAATCGCGTTAGGCAAAATAAAAAAATGATTGAAAGCCATTCCTATTGCTACGATTGCCAATAACAAATTAACTTTTCTTAACAGAGTCATAGAAATCACGCCTTCCTAATGAATCGTTCTTTAACTAAATAGCGTGACAGTTGTTTCTTGTTTATTTTAAGGAACTAGGAATTTCTCATTCCTTTTCGATCACCGTTGTACAGAAATAGAAAAAAGACTGCGCGCATACACGCCACAATCAGATTTACTCAAGCTTCCACTTCTTCATACGGACATATTTTAACTATTTTTCTTCTAGCAACTCGATAATCCTATCGAGCTTCTCTTCAACATTTTTCGTTCGCTTATGATTAACTTTTGAATTAATCAGCAGCCGTCTTATAAATAATACGAAAGATCCTACAGTGATGCCCAACAATATGATTGTCATCAAAAAGATCAACAAGGAAGGTCCATTATCCAAACTACCACTACTCCATTCTTTGATATTCTTAGATGAGATACAATGTGCTTCTACCTTATCTTCCAATTCTAATCTTTATCCTACTTACTTACCCAATATTTAAAGCTAGGCTCTCATCAACTTCTTCAAGAGGAAGAGCTTTCACGCTCATTTAGGTACTTTTGATAAGCTTCTTTCACTTTATCTCTTTCTGGGGTAATCTTAGAAACTCTGTGATGGATGTCATGAAGGAGATACAGTCCACGGAAAAGGCAACCAGCAACGATGCCAAACGCTACAATACCACCTACTAGTGGACCTGTCATCATCAAAATGAGTCCTAAAATAGAGGCTAAAAAGATCGATAGTAGTAAATACAAAAAAACACTCCAATAACTTTTTTCGAATCACTTTCATAATCCCATTCATCTACTATTAAACAATACCATATTTTTACCAATAAACTGCGTCCTTCAAGCATTTTCTTATCAAAATCGCATAAAAAAAGCGGTTCATCAATGTGCCCAAACCATTTTTGGACAATTTGATTGAACGGCTTTTTCAATATCTTACATTATCCTTTTTTAACTAAATAATGAAGCTGTGCAAACTGACCATACTGGCGCACATCGGTTAACTCCAGGTCATGCTTGATCTCACTGTGTTGAAATAGTGGAATTCCTTTTCCAATTAATGCTGGTGCAAGCGAGATAATGAATTCATCAATCAAATTCTTCTCAAGAAATTCATGAACCAATACACTGCCACCGATCAGCCAGACTGTCTCTCCACCCTGCTCATTTAATCTACTCAATAATGAAGAAGGGTCTTCCGATGTAAATGTAACATCGTCTGTGTTTTCTCGTGATTGAGTCGTATACACATAGGAAGCTTTACCCTCATACGGGTTAACCCCGTTCTCTTGTTCCATTATCCAGTCATATGTACGTCGCCCCATGATGAGTGTGTCAACATCTTTCATGAACTCCCCATAACCCGCGTCACCTTCTGGATCAACTTTAAAAAGCCAGTCGAGTGAGTCGTCTTCTGTTGCAACGTAGCCGTCAACGCTAGTTGCGATGTATACGGATACTTTCCGCTTTGGCATTGAATTCCCTCCTATATACTCATTGAAGTGATTTGTTGGAAGATCACTATATCAAATAATGAAAAGACAGCGAATCTCTCTTACTATTGCACATTCAACCTCTATTATGTTGCCTTACTTGAATCATTTCTATTACCCTATGATAGGCTGCTCCTTACCACTTACAAGATCATTCATCATAAGTCTGTGCTCACTGAAGAGGTTTTCCGGAAGATCACCTAGTGAAAAGAATGCTGTCTCGAACGACTCTTCACTTCCCCGTAGCTCACCTTCGAAATCATGACAGCGGAATATAATTTGAACTGGTGACACCTGATCGCCATTACCAAACGTCTTCTCTTTATCTGGACCTGAATAGATTCCAAACAGCGACATGTCTTTCAACACAAGTCCCGCCTCTTCAAATACTTCTCGTCTTGCCGTTTCCTGAACCGATTCATTCAAATCCATAAATCCACCTGGCAGTCCCCATGACTTGCTATCAGTGCGAAGCTGTAACAGCAATCGATTCTCATCATCAAAAACCATCGCCCCCGCTACGACCATAATGACTTTCTCGTGACCCACCATAGAACGTAGGTGCTGTATGTAATCCATAACTAACCTCCATAGTTGTTTATGATTATTCTACTGATCTTTTAACTAAGACGGAAAATAGTTATTCAAGTTTAGAATAAAAATGAGAACTAGAATTCCAAAACATATGAAAGGGATCGTCCAATTTACTTTTATGTATTTCATGAAAAAGCGATCCAATAAGAAAAACGAAACAGCGATAGCCATGGTCCCAAGGCCAAAGAGTGCTCCAGCCCCGATATGAAAGAACGCTGATCCATACACCTCTCGTATTCTAGTTCGATCCGATAGAATCGAGGCTAAGACGTCACTTAACAAAGAAGCCCAAATGCCATAAATGTAGATAGCTAAAAATATTTCAAAGAATAGATGGTTCACACCATGGAAGTATGACATTTCCGGATAAAATAGCATTGACGTAAGAAGGGACACTAACACAATATAAGCAACGCTTACCGCTAACTTTCTTTGATAGATGTTTTGTAGTGCGTGATGTTTTGACATGATTGAATCTCACTTTCATTACACAAGATATCTTTTCTCAATATCTATGATATCCATACAGATGACGATTGTAAATAAATGAGAAGATTTCATGCAGCGCTCAATGAACCGCGAAAAAAAGATGCTAATCATCTTATGAAATGATTAGCATCCCTCTTGAACTAGCCACGCGATTATTTAGAAATCACGCTGGCCTTATATGATGGTTATTTGAATGACTTAACGCCTAAATAATGGTCTTGCCAAAAATCGTAGCTAAGATCAGTGACTTCCACCCCGCCGCTACCTGCGTGGATAATTTGGTTGTCGCCGATATAGATTCCGCTATGTGAAGCTCCTTCTACATCATAAGTGCCTTCAAAAAAGACAACATCCCCGATCGCTGGAGACTCTACTTCTGTCCCGTCATATTTCCACATATCACGTTCCGTTCTTGATAAGTCGACTCCAGCTTCGTTAAACACATACTGGATGAACCCACTGCTGTCAAACCCGTCTGGAGTCGTGCCGCCCCATACATATGGTGTTCCAATTAAGCTTTCCGCAATGGAAACCACTTCGGATTCGGAAACGGATTCAGTAGGAGCGTCATCTGACGTTTCAGTCGCTTCGGATTCACTTGAGGATAGTGCACCCATAACCTCAGGTCCAGCTATACCGTCTACAGTAAGTCCCTCGTCTTCTTGAAATTCTTCAACGGCATCTTCTGTAATCTGACCATAAATACCATCCAAGTTATATGAATAATAACCGAGAGATTCCAGTTCTGTTTGTAGTGCCGTAACAGCCTCGCCACGGTCCCCGATCAGAACATTGATTGATGAATTAGCTGAATCGCTTTGCTTCACATCATTTGAGTCGACCTTAGCAAATGCTCCTTCACTTAAGACCGGAGAAAAGACCATCGCGGCCACCAAAGTAGATGAAGCAATATATTTTCGTGCGGTTAATCTAGATTTGTTCATGTAAATTCCTCCTACCGATTCTAGCTGAAGTTTAGCAACTTGATAGATAAATAAAAATTTATGATATGTAACTACTAGTAACCTATATGCCGTGTGATTTCCACACTTCTTCGAGCCGATTCACCTAGTCTAACAGAAAAGTTCGATCATGTGGTTTCACTGTGATTAAGCCTGAATGATAACTTTTACAAAAAGCATTTTCAATGTTACTAGATGTGACATCATTCAATTAAATGTGAGAACCATCACATTTTTCCCCACAATAATGAAATATAATAAAAGAGTCAAATACCCCTATAGGTAATTAAAAAGGAGACGATCATATGAGTAAGAAAATTGTAATTGTTGGTGGCGTAGCTGGTGGCTCAACAGCGGCAGCTCGTTTAAGGAGATTAGATGAAACCGCAGAAATTGTTATGTTTGATAAAGGTGAGTATATTTCTTACGCCAACTGTGGGCTCCCTTACTATATAGGTGGAACGATTGAAGACCGCAAGAAACTACTCGTCCAAACACCAGAAGGCATGACAGCAAGGTATAACTTTGATATTCGTACCTTGAGCGAAGTCACACGAATTGATCGTGCAAAAAAATCCATCTCTGTGCACGATTTAAAATCCGGTCGAACTTACGAGGAAACGTATGACCAACTGATTCTCTCACCAGGAGCGCGTCCGATTGTGCCACCGATCCCTGGGCTCAATGAAGCAAAGGCACTCTTTACGCTTCGCAATATTCCTGATACCGATCGGATCAAATCTTATGTTGATGAAGAGAAGCCATCACAAGCTGTTGTTATAGGCGGTGGCTTTATCGGGGTTGAAATGGCTGAAAACTTGAGCGACCTTGGCATGAACGTCACTCTAATTGAAATGGCAAATCAAATTATGCCACCACTCGATTATGAAATGGCCGCAATCGTTCACCAGCACCTTATGAATAAAGGCATTAATTTGATTTTAAATGACGGAGTAAAGGCGTTCGAAAGCAATGGAACGAAAGTGCTCACCATAAGCGGAAAAGAAATCGCTACGGACCTGATCATTTTGTCAATTGGCGTCCGCCCTGAAAATGAACTAGCTGTCCATGCCGGTTTATCTGTAGGAACACGAGGCGGAATTCAAGTAAACGAATACCTCCAAACGAGTGATCCTTCCATTTATGCGATTGGTGATGCCATTGAAGTAAAATGTTACATTAATAAGCAACCAACCATGATTCCTTTAGCATGGCCAGCAAACAGACAGGGACGCCTCGTTGCTGATAACATTTACGGCAAAAAAACACCTTATAAAGGGACACTCGGAACATCCATTGCCAAAGTGTTTGACTACACCGTTGCAACGACCGGTAATAATGAAAAGACCTTAAAAAGCCTTAGCATTGCTTATGAAGTTGTGCACGTTCACCCAGGTTCACACGCAGGATATTATCCAAACGCCTCCCCTATTGCCTTGAAGCTTATTTTTGATAAAGAAACCGGAAAGATCTTCGGTGCTCAAGCAGTCGGTAAGGATGGCGTAGATAAGCGAATCGATGTCATCGCCACCGCGATTAAAGGAGGCTTAACCGTTCTCGACCTGCCTGACTTAGAACTTGCTTACGCCCCTCCTTACTCTTCAGCGAAAGATCCGGTGAATATGGCGGGATATGTAGCAAGTAACATCGTTGAAGGTATGATTGAAACCGTTCAGTGGCATGAGATTGATGCAATTGTGGAAAACGGCGGTACGCTTATTGACGTACGAACTCCATCAGAATTCAAGAATGGATTTATTAAAGGAGCTATTAATCTTCCAGTGGATGAATTACGGAGTAAGCTTCATGAACTGCCGCAGGATGAAAAGATTTATGTTCATTGTCAGGTTGGACTACGTGGGTATATTGCGACGCGTATTCTTAGGGAGAATGGTTTTGAGGCGGTTAATCTTGATGGTGGGTATCGGACTTATGAGCTAGTTAGAGGAGAGGTTGCATCAAGAATAGTAATTTAGATCATTTCTTGAGCTTAAAACAAGCAAACTTCTATTGCATCTGTCATCAATAGTACTGTTCTTATGATACAGACTACTCATACACTCTTCTAATATAAATATGATCATTATAAAAAGCGGCATTTCCTATTCTATTTTGATGGGGTATGCTGCTTTAAATATATTTCAATTACAATTCAGTTCTTATATTCTAGTATGAATTACGAAAACCTTCGCAGCAATTCTGAAAAACTCAAAAACAAAACCCCTCAACACAACCGTGTCGAGGGGTCATTCTTATATCTTAATAAGTCGTCATATACTGTTCGCGTTCCCAAGGGTGTACTTGCGTACGGAACATATCCCATTCGATCTCTTTTGCTTCGATGAAGTGCTCGGCTGCGTGCTCGCCTAGTGCTTTCATCATCACTTCGTCTTTCTTAAGAAGTTCAAGCGCATCGTGTAGTGTTGCTGGAAGGTCTGTGATGCCTTCTTCAACGCGTTCTTGCTTATCCATCACGTAGATGTTGCGCTCTGTTGGAGCTGGTGGCGTCATTTTGTTCTTGATGCCGTCAAGTCCAGCTGCAAGTAATGCTGCCATTGCAAGGTACGGGTTCGCAGATGGATCTACGCTACGTACTTCGATACGTGTGCTGATTCCGCGGGAAGCAGGAACACGGATAAGCGGGCTACGGTTACGAAGAGACCATGCTACGTAGCAAGGAGCTTCGTATCCAGGAACAAGACGCTTGTAAGAGTTGATCGTCGGGTTCGTGATTGCTGTGAACGCTTCAGCGTGCTTCATTGTTCCAGCGATGAATTGACGTGCTGTTTCGCTTAGGCCAAGCTCATCTTTCGGCTCGTAGAATGCATTTACTCCGTCTTTGAAGAGGGACATGTTGGCATGCATACCAGATCCGTTAACACCGAATAGTGGCTTCGGCATGAACGTTGCGTGTAGGCCGTGCTGACGAGCGATCGTTTTAACCGCTAGCTTGAACGTCTGGATGTTGTCACACGTTGTTAGTGCATCAGCATATTTAAAGTCGATTTCGTGCTGTCCAGGAGCTACTTCATGGTGAGATGCTTCAATTTCAAAGCCCATGTCTTCAAGCTCAAGAACGATATCACGACGGCAGTTTTCACCAAGGTCTGTTGGCGCTAGGTCGAAGTATCCGCCTTTGTCGTTTAGTTCAAGCGTTGGTTCACCGTTTTCGTCCATTTTGAATAGGAAGAATTCTGGCTCTGGTCCAATGTTGAAGTCAGAGAAACCAAGCTCTTCCATTTCTTTTAGAACGCGTTTTAGAACTGAACGAGGATCCCCTTCGAATGGCGTACCATCCGGGCTGTAGATGTCACAAATAAGACGAGCTACTCTTCCTTTTTCAGATGACCATGGGAAGACTACCCATGAATCTAGATCCGGGTAAAGATACATATCAGACTCTTCAATACGTACAAAACCTTCGATTGAAGAACCGTCAAACATCATTTTATTATCAAGAGCTTTCTCAAGCTGATCAACCGGAATTTCAACGTTCTTAATAATTCCTAGTAGGTCAGTAAACTGCAAGCGAATGAACTTAACGTTCTCGTCCTGCGCCATTTTCTTAATATCGTCTGCTGTGAATTTGTTCGACATGTAAAATGAATCCTCCTTAAGAAATAAAAAGATTTTAGTGAATCCGCTAGAATACCTGTACGAGTTTATGTGTGCTTTCCTTATGCTCGACTCGTCAAATGAGTACATTTCGAAGCAATTCAAAAATTCAGAATCGCATTAACATTCGAAATTGCCACTCCCTTCTTCACTTACACTCATCATACACGAACATTCACGTTATCGTGTTAAAGTGCGTGAGGTAATCTCACATGCTTTTTAGAACAAAAAAAAGGCAGGGAATAAATCCCTACCTAAATACCCTATGAGACAGTAATCAAACCTTTATTCAATAAATCATCTACGGCACAAAGCACGCTAATTTTCACATGTTCAAAAGTGAGCCCACCTTGAACGTACGCAACATACGGAGCTCTGAGTGGTCCGTCAGCTGACAATTCAAGACTTGCCCCTTGAATAAACGTACCCGCTGCCATGATCACGTCATCCTCATATCCTGGCATATAAGCCGGTTCCGGACGAACGTGCGCATTCACCGGAGAAGCCGCCTGAATCGCCTGACAGAATGCGACCATTCGCTCTCTATCATCAAACTGAACCGATTGAATGAGGTCCGTTCGCTTGCTGTTCCAATGTGGCGTTGTATTAAATCCAGCTTCTTCAAGTAGGGCTGAGCTATACACAGCGCCTTTTACCGCTTGCCCAACCGTGTGCGGAGCTAGGAATATCCCCTGGTACATTTCTTGTAGAGAATAAAGCGAAGCGCCAACTTCCCGTCCGATCCCAGGGGACGTTAAGCGATAGCCACAAAGCTCAATCAAGTCTTCTCTCCCTACAAGGTAACCACCAGTTTTGACGATACCTGCGCCAGGATTTTTAATTAATGATCCTGCAATGAGATCTGCCCCAATGTGACAAGGCTCCTGCTCTTCCACGAACTCGCCGTAGCAGTTATCAACGAAAACGATGACGTCTTCCTTGATTGATTTTACAAAATCAATCATCTCTTCGATTTCAGAGATCGTAAACGATGGTCGGTTCGCATAGCCTTTCGAGCGCTGAATGCCAATCATTTTTGTTTGGGCTGTGATCGCGTTTCGAACAGCATCATAATCCACTGCTTCATCCAATAATGGAATCGCTTGATAGCCAATGTGAAAGTCTTTCAATGAACCATTACCTTCTCCACGTGTGCCAACGATTTCTTCTAACGTATCGTACGGTGCACCTGTTATATAGAGAAGCTCATCGTTTGGTCGCAGTATGCCAAATAAGGCAGTTGAAATCGCATGCGTACCAGAGACGATTTGCGGGCGAACGAGCCCCGCGTCTCCTCCGAAAACATCGGCATAAAGCTTTTCAAGCGTATCTCTACCATCATCGTCATAGCCGTAGCCTGTAGATGGAGTAAAATGAAAGTCGCTAATACGATTTTTGTGAAAGGCCTCGAGAACGCGGTATTGGTTCGCTTCAACGCGCTCATCGATTTCTTTTAATGCTGGCTGGATTTTCTCTTCCGCTTTCTGCGATAGCGATTTTAGTTCTTCTTGATGTGTAAAATTCATAAACATAGTCTTCTACTCCTAATCGTTGTTCCACTCGTTAATGATACGTTCGTATAAATGCGCTGGGGCATATCCCTTACATCTGTAATGATCCTTCTCTTCATCCCACTCTCGTTCGATTAAAACGGTGTTTCGCTGCAAGTAAGCTAGTTTGTCACCTTGATCGGCGTTAATCGAAATCGAGAAGTATTCCATTTGCTTTAAGACTTCGCTCTGCAAACGGTCGTTCAATCTCTTCAAATCAGCTTGCTTTAGAGCTGAGATGAGAATTTGCTCATTGACGCTGCTTTGAACAGACGGATCGGCGCGATCAATTTTATTAAATACGGTGAGCACTGGAATGTGAGATGCTTTCAGATCCTTTAATAGCTTTAACACGATTTCTTCATGACGCTCCCTGTCAGGATGCGAGGCATCAATAACGTGAAGAATCAAATCCGCTTCTGTTGCTTCTTCAAGCGTTGATTTAAACGAAGCGACAAGCGTTGTCGGAAGATCCTGAATAAATCCTACCGTGTCTGTTAGAAGTACGTTGTAGCCATTCGGAAGCTTCAGCTGCCTCGTCATCGGATCAAGCGTTGCGAAAAGCTTGTCCTCTTCATATGAATCGGCATTTGTTAGGCGATTGAAAATGGTCGATTTCCCTGCGTTCGTATATCCAACTAGCGCCACTTGTAGCGTTTCATTGCGCTTTCGTCGCGCACGGTACTGATCACGGTGTTTAACTGTATTGTCGAGCTGACGCTTCAGATCCGTGATGCGGTTCCGGATGTAACGACGATCTGTCTCAAGCTTTGTTTCACCTGGACCTCTTGTCCCGATACCGCCTCCAAGCCTTGATAAGGAGGTTCCCTGTCCTGCAAGGCGCGGCAGCATGTATTGAAGCTGAGCGAGCTCAACCTGAAGCATACCTTCTCGTGATCTCGCTCGCTGTGCGAAAATATCTAAGATGAGCTGTGTTCGATCAATCACACGTGCGTCTAACGCTTCTGATAAATTCCGAAGCTGACTTGGTGAGAGCTCACTATTGAAAATAACGATTGTTGCTTCTTTTTCTTCAATTAAGGAAGCTAGCTCCTCGACTTTCCCTTTCCCTATAAAGGTCGCCGAATGAATGCGCTCCCGCTTTTGTGAGAGCGTGCCTTCCACGACACCGCCTGCGGTTTTAGTTAATGCCGCCAGTTCATCCATCGTATATGCAAACTGTTCATCTGTTTGGTTTTGAAGCTGAATCCCGATTAGAATCGCTGGTTCAGCTGCTTCAATTCTTTCTTTATTCAAATGTACGTTCCCTGCCTTTATCAATCAGTCTGTTCTCATCATACCAGATGCGCATTTAATCTTCTATAGGGATGTCTTCTGGTAAAAGAAGCTCAAGTGCCGATCGATCAATGACGTCTGCTTGTAGCAAACGAACCGCCTGTTTTCGAATCGCTTTTTCAATGATATTTCGAACAAACCGACCGTTGCTAAACGCATTTGTTTCCCGCTCACGCTTTTTGATAAAGCTCTGCTTTAATTTCCACTCTGTCTCTCTTGAGAACCGATACTGCCTTTCTGCCGCCATCTTCTTTGCGATCTCAAGAAGCTGTTCATTTGAATAATCCGGAAAATCAATCACAAGTGGAAAACGAGACGGAAGCCCTGGGTTTAGCGAAAGGAAGTGCTCCATTTCATCTGAATAGCCAGCAAGAATGAGGATAAAATCTTTATGATGATCTTCCATCGCCTTCACAAGCGTATCAATCGCTTCTTTTCCAAAGTCCTTTTCGCCCCCACGGGCAAGCGAATACGCTTCATCAATAAAAAGAATGCCGCCTTTTGCTTTCTTGACAAGCTCTCTCGTTTTTTGAGCGGTATGGCCAATATATTCTCCGACAAGATCCGCTCGCTCTACTTCGATCAGGTGCCCCTTTGAAAGAACGTTCATCTCAAGGAAAAGCGTTCCTAACAGGCGGGCAACCGTTGTTTTCCCAGTCCCCGGGTTTCCTTTAAACATCATGTGAAGGGCCTGCGTATTTTGTTTTAACCCGTTTTCCTCTCTACACTTGTTTACATAGAGCCATGCGTAGACTTCTTTTAATAAATACTTCATTTCCTTTAACCCGATTAACTGTTCCATCTCCTGTTGAATCCGTTCAAGCGGCATATGCTTTTTCGTTGCTTCACTAAGCGCGGCATCCGCCGTCTCCTGAAGAACTTCCGTTTGACGGAGGACGATATTAATTTGACCTTTACGCTGCGTTACGGATTGCTGCACGATGCTCACCTCGCTTTAATCTCACACGATAGTATACGCACTGAGCCCAAATCCGTGACAAACGCCCAAAAGAAAAACACTCTTTTCGAGTGTTTAACTAATCCCGATCCTTTCAACAAAGGATTCAGGAATATTAATTTTCGGTTCGCCCTTCTTCGCGTCATAGGACCTGTAGTGTGTAAGGACTTCACCGCTCTCGACGACATCGATTTCAAGCACGTGGCGATCTGAGCGTTCGAGCATCTTCATGAATATATCGCCTTCACTTAGCGTATATAAAACAAAACGACTTCGTAAATAAGTGATCTCCTTCTTCTGCACTTCCGGAAGATCAGTAAAGACTTCATAAAAGCGCTGCATGGAAGCAACGTGTTTTCCTTTTCCTGCCGCTTTCGTCACACTAACAATCTGCTCTGCTTTATCCATGATTTTCTCGACAATTTTATTCATGTGTTGCCTCCATTGTCATTTGATTTCTGGGAGGTTTCGAACTTCACTCATCATTTCAGCGCCACATAACGGACATGCTGGTGTATCAGAGAACGAGTAATCAGCTCGCATCCAGCCAGCACAATCTCCACCCGAACAAGACCAGACGTCTGTATCTACTTCTGGAATAGGCTCTTGCTGCTGTTTTGAAAAAAAGGCCATGTCTAACCGCTCCTTTTCGATTTGGTTATCAATAGTATTTCCAATAATCCCAAAAACATGTAACCCTTTGTAAAACAGAATGTTCAAAGATTTTGTTATAATGGAACAAAATGAGAGGTGATTATCGAATGGAGCTTTTCAATCAGCCACTTCCAGACTTCTTGGAAGAGTATCTTCAGTCACTCGAACGGAAGGGACGCAAGGCATCTACACTAAGGCGCTATCGCTATGACCTTGTCGATTTCACCGTCTGGTATCGAACCATCCATCGCAAGGTAGATTTCGAAAACTTTCGCAATCTGACGACGGAACAGCTACAGGAATACATTCGCTACCTGCATCTGGAACGCCACTATTCCGAACGAACGTTAAAAAGAATCATGACTGTATTGAATCAAGTATATCGCTATTATATGTCATTAAATCGAACTAAGACCAATCCTATGAAAGAAGTCGTCCTGCCAACGAATTGTGACGGAGGCTATATCGAGACCGACTTTCTTCAGGAGGAAGAATCACAAAAGCTCCTTGATACGATTGTATCTCTCACTGATTTAACGGACAATCAGCTTAGAGCACGTGAATTTCTGATCGACCGAAACTTAATCATCGCACGCCTCTTTCTAAACTATGGCCTCACGCTTCAAGAGCTATGCGCGCTATCGATGAAAGACATCTCTTTTGAGCAAAATGAACTCGGTGTCACTTCCGCTTCAGGAAAAAGAACGGTCCACCTTACTCCGGAGCATAAGAAAATTTTATTCGATTACTATCACACGATTCCAGCGCCTGTGAGACCGAGGCTTCATAGCGATGATCCGCTCTTCGTCTCATTTGACTTTCAGCGACAAACGTACCGCTGGAGTTATGAAGTCGACCGTCCTAAACGGTTAACGGAAATCGCCGTTCAGAAAATGATTCGCCTTGAAGTACAGAGAGCCGGACTTCGAAAAGGCGTATCCGCACAGCATATGCGACGAACGTGCGTCATTAAAGCTATTGAAAATGATCTTTCAGTTGATCAGCTTCGCATGCAGTTTGGGTTAAAGGCAGATCTAACACTGAAGCGGTACTTCGATTATATCGAGAAAAAGCAAATCTCATCTTAACGAAAGGCTCTGTTAGCTCAATTAACAGAGCCTTTAAATATGAAAAAGTCCCCCATCCTGCATCAATCAGAACGAGGGCCTTTGTGTTTACTTGTCAGATTCAAAATTTATTTCAACTGATCGCTGTGGAGCGAAAGTAGAAATCGCATGTTTGTAAATCAATTGTTGCTTGCCATCGGACTCAAGGATAATCGTAAAATTATCAAATCCTTTGATCGTCCCTTTCAGCTGGAATCCGTTAAGCAGGTACACCGTTACAAAAACGTTGTCTTTTCTTAATTGGTTTAGAAATTGATCCTGGATGTTAATTTGCTGCTTCATTGTCAGTCCTCCTCTTTTTCTCTAAAGGCATTCCCTAACTACAGTTCTAGCTATCTGCTAACTTTCCTGCAACAACTTTCAAGATTTCTTGAATTTTTTCTTCGCGGTGTTCTGTCATATCGTACCAGTCCATCGCCATTTGGTGGCGAAACCACGTTAGTTGACGCTTCGCATACCTTCTTGAATTCTGTTTTAACTCCATGATCGCATCTTCTAACGAAACGCGATCTTCCAAATAACGATAGATTTCTTTGTAACCAATCGCCTGCACAGATTGACAGTTCCGTACACCTTCATCATAGAGACGTTGCGCTTCTTCAAGCAGTCCTGCTTCTACCATCAGATCGACACGTTGATTAATGCGCTCATATAGGACATCGCGATCCATCGTAAGACCCACATTCACAAGATTGTAAGGTGACTGTTCTGGTAACGCATCTTTAGAAGCAGAGACTGGTTCACCCGTCACGTGATAGACTTCTAATGCTCGAACCACTCTTCTCACATTGTTTGGATGAATCGTTTCATAGCTAACAGGATCAACGTCTTTTAAGCGCTCATGAAATGCGATAGGTCCTTCTTTATCAGCCATCTGTTCAAGCTGCTCGCGATACTCAGAGTCTTCTTTAGCTTCGGAAAAAGCATACTGATGAGTAACGGATTTCACGTAAAGGCCTGTACCACCAGCGATAATGGGTACCTTCCCCCGACGATTAATATCCGTCACAAGCTCCGTTGCAAGCTTCTGAAATTCCGCTGCCGAAAAGCTTTCTGTAGGCTGCTTAATATCAATGAGATAATGAGGGATGCCCTCCATTTCATCTTCTGTTACTTTCGCCGTTCCGATATCCATACCGCGGTATATTTGCATCGAGTCGCCGCTAATGATTTCACCGTCGAGCGCTTTCGCAAGCTCAATGCTCGTCTTTGTTTTCCCTACGGCGGTCGGACCGAGAACGGTCACTAGTTTTTCTTTATTCATGATTCTCACGCACTTTCCTGCATTCTTTTCTCATTGTGCTCGTTACATCACTCTCTTAAACATCTTCTCCATCTCATACGTGGAGTAATGAATGATAATCGGACGACCGTGTGGACACGTGTACGGATCAATGGACTGCCTGAGCGTTTCAAGAAGCGTGAACACTTCATCATCACGTAAATGACGGTTCGCTTTAATGGATTTCTTACACGACATCATAATCGCCGCTTCCTCACGCAGCTTCTTCACGTCGATCCGACGATTATCAACGACCTCCTGAATCAATTCTTCAATCGTATTTTGTTCAGCTCCTTTTGGGAACCAAACGGGATGAGCGCTGACCATATAGCTATTCGGTCCAAATGATTCTAAGAAAACGCCAACCTTCGCAAGGTCATCAATTCGACTATCAATAATCGCCGACTCGGATGTGTTGTATTCTAGTGTAATCGGAACGAGAAGCTCCTGTACAACCGGATCAATCTCGCCGACTTTCTCACGATAAAATTCATACTTTATACGCTCCTGTGCCGCATGCTGATCAATAATATACAGCCCATTCTCATTCTGAGCAAGGATATACGTTCCGTGCATTTGACCAATCGGATAAAGCGGAGGAATACGTGAATCACTGTTCGTTTCCTTCACGTAGTCCATCGCCATCTCTAGCTCGTCCCGCGTTTCTGGTTCTCTAGAATGTGTTGAAGCGTCACTTGGTCTCGGCTCATAATGCTCTGCTTGGATCTCTTCCTTCACGCTAAAAGGTTGAGGAAATGATTCGGTCTGTTCATCCGAATGCTCCACTTTTCTTTCAGGAATCCATTCACGTCTAATCGGCACTTCCTCAGGCTCTTTATTCCGAACCTCATGTTGAAAATGAAATGCTGGCTGCTCAGTCTCAGGCTCCTTTTGCTTCGGTGGAGCTTGCTCCGGGATGAGTTCAATCTTCTTGAAAATGCCTTTAATCGCATTTTCAATCGCGAGTGCGAGATCCTGTTCCTTACTAATGCGCGCTTCCAATTTGGATGGATGAACGTTTACATCAATAAGCGTTGGATTCATTTTAATATGAAGAACGACAATCGGATAACGACCGATCGGAAGAAGCGTATGGTATCCCTGCTGAATCCCTTTTGTAATCGTAAAGTTCTTGATGTAGCGCCCGTTGATGACAAGCGAGATATACTGCCTTGACGCACGTGTTAACTCTGGCTTCGCTGCATAGCCACTGACAGAAAAATCAATTGTTTCTGCCTGTAGTGGAAGCATTTTGCGTGCTGTATTATACCCATATATCGCTGCGATTACTTGAAGCAGATCACCATTTCCTGTCGTGGACAGAAGCTTCTTCCCGTTATGAAAGAAGCGAAACGCAATATCCGGATGAGCCATTGCCTGACGGTTAATCACGTCAGCCACATTCGCAAGCTCCGTATGAACGGTTTTCATGTGTTTTAAGCGAGCTGGTGTATTGTAGAATAAGCCCGTGATGGTCATTTCCGTTCCTTTTCGACTATCCGTTGCTTTAAATTCCGCTACTTTACCCGCTTCAATTTTGACATACGTTCCAGCCGCTTCTCCTGTTGAGGTTTTTAACTCTAAGTGAGACACCGCTGCAATACTCGGAAGAGCTTCCCCGCGGAAGCCGAGCGTTTCAATCTGAAACAAGTCCCGTTCATTTTTGATTTTACTCGTCGCATGACGGAAGAAAGCGAGCTTGCAATCTTCCTCATCCATTCCACTTCCGTTATCAACGATGCGAATTTTGGAAAGACCGCCCTCTTCAATTTCAATTGTGATTTCACTGCTTTCTGCATCAATTGCATTCTCCACTAGTTCCTTCACAACAGAGGCCGGTCTTTCCACCACTTCACCGGCAGCTATTTTGTTTGAAAGCTGATCATCAAGCTGTACGATCTTCCCCATCTTCCTCACCCTTTCTCTACGACTTTAACTGCTTCTTTAATTCATATAGTGTATTGATCGCGTCCATCGGCGTCATTTCCATAATATCCACAGACTTCAAGCGATCTAGAATCGCTTTCTCACCGGACGATCGTGCTGGCTTCTTCTTTTCCTCTGCTTGATCAAAGAAAGCAAGCTGCGCATCATCTTCTTTGACTTCGACCGTTTCTTTTTTCTCTACAGGGATTTTTGGAGCGCCAGGCTCTGCCTCAAACTCAGCTAATATCGCTTCTGCACGCTGAATGAGCGCATCAGGTAAATTGGCAAGCTGCGCCACGTGAATACCGTAACTTTTATCAGCGGATCCATCATGAACGCGATGAAGGAAAACAACTCTCCCCTTCTCTTCAACCGCTTTAACGTGAACATTTTTTACGCGATCAAGGTCTTCTTCAAGCGTTGTTAGCTCATGATAGTGCGTTGAGAACAGTGTCTTTGCTCTTACTTCACTATGCACATATTCAATAATTGACTGCGCAAGCGCCATGCCGTCATACGTTGACGTTCCGCGACCAATCTCATCAAGTAATATCAAGCTATCTTGCGTAGCACGCGTAATGGCGTAGTTCGCTTCAAGCATTTCCACCATAAACGTACTTTGACCAGCTGCAAGGTCATCTGCTGCACCGATTCGCGTAAAGATTTGATCAAATACAGGGAGCACAGCGGATTCCGCTGGTACGAAGCAACCAATCTGCCCAAGGATCGAAATCAGGGCGAGCTGGCGCATGTACGTACTTTTACCACTCATGTTAGGACCTGTAATTAAGAGGATTTCACGATCGCGATCCATCATCACGTCGTTTGCCACATACTCTCGGCCTTTTAACATTTTCTCAACGACTGGGTGACGTCCACCTTCAACAGCCACTTTACGTTCTTTGGAGAAGACTGGCTTAGTGAAGCGATTTTCTTCACTTACAACCGCGAACGATTGAAGCACGTCGAGCTCACTAATTTTCCTCGCAAGCTGCTGAAGTTCAGGAATGTAAGTCTTCACTTCTTCACGCAAGTTCGCAAACAAGCTATATTCGAGATCAACAATCTTTTCTTCCGCTTCCAAAATGAGCGTTTCCTTCTCTTTTAGTTCAGGGGTAATAAAACGCTCCGCATTAGACAGCGTCTGTTTCCGCTCATAACGACCTTCTGGAAGGTTCGGAAGGTTTGATCTTGTTACTTCGATATAATAACCAAATACTTTGTTGTAGCCAATTTTAAGAGATTTAATCCCCGTACGCTCTCGCTCCTGCATTTGGAGGGCCGCAATCCAGTCTTTGCCGTTCCGACTCGCATCGCGGTATTTATCAAGATCCGCATGATAGCCGTCTCGAATCATTTGCCCTTCTTTCACAGAAAGAGGCGGGTTATCTTCAATCGCTGCCTGTAGAAGCTGAACGAGATCATCACATGGGAGGATTTCCTCCGCAAGCTCATTCGCATATGGGTTATCAAGAGATCCCACTGCCTGCTTGATTTCTGGAATTTTCTCTAGCGATTTTCTCAACTGTACGAGATCACGAGCGTTTAGGTTTCCAAACGCCACTTTCCCTGCAAGTCGCTCAAGGTCATAGACGCCCTGAAGCTGTTCACGAATCGTCTCACGTTCAAAGAACTGCTTCATTAACGTCTCGACAAGCTCCTGTCGCTTCTCAATTTCTCGCTGCTGTAAGAGCGGGCGCTCAACCCACTGCTTTAGTAATCGTCCGCCCATTGCTGTTACTGAACTATCAAGGAACCAGACGAGAGAGCCTGTCCGCTTTTTATCTCGAATCGTCTCCACTAGCTCGAGGTTTCGTTTGGAATTCACATCAAGTTTCATATATTGGGAAACGTGATAGTGACGAAGCGGCTGAAGATGATCCATCGAACGCTTTTGTGTACGAATCAAATATTGAAGAAGTCGGCCAAACACCTGAAGAAGCTTCGGCTGATCGATATGGTCACTTAACTTCTGCAGCGATTCTGGAATCGTCACATCATCTTCAATCGATACGGTAACGGTCATTCGCTCTTGAATCGCTGTAGAAAGTGCCTCACTATCACTCGCAAGAATGACTTCGCGCGGGGCCAGATTCGAGAGCTCACCGATTACTTCATGATGATCGCCAGCTAAAATTGTTGCCATCGATTCACCTGTCGTTAAATCATTCGCCGCAAGCGCATAAGTCTCATCATCAAATTCGGAGATGGCCACAATGTAGTTATTTTCCTTTTCTTTAATTAAATGGTCCGACATCACCGTACCTGGCGTAATAAGCTGAACGACTTCTCTTCGAACGACGCCTTTCGCCTGTTTCGGATCTTCTGTTTGTTCACAAATCGCAATCTTATAACCTTTTGTCACTAGCTGTGATATATAGTTTTCAGCAGCATGATAAGGCACACCACACATCGGAATGCGGTCTTCTCCCCCACCATCTCTGCTCGTTAATGTAATCTCCAATTCCTTCGAAGCGCGCATCGCATCCTCGAAGAACATCTCATAAAAGTCGCCTAAACGAAAAAATAAAAAGGCATCCTGGTACTCTGCCTTAATCCGTAAATATTGTTCCATCATCGGGGTATATCGAGCCATGTTTCTTCTCCACCAATCTTAAATCTATTCAAATAACAGTATAGCATATCAGAAAAGCAGAGTGTGCCTGTTTAAATCCGTAGGACGTTGGAATCCCTGAGAATGAGACGTTTTATGTCTCAATCGAAGGGATGAAACGACCGAAGGATTTGGCACACGCAGCTAGACAAGAAAAGCGGAGTGTGCCTGTTTAAATCCGCAGGGCGTTGGAATCCCTGAGAATGAGACGTTTTATGTCTCAATCGAAGGGGTGAAACGACAAATTGGCGGTTAGACTCTATAAGCTCTTAATGACAAAATAAAAACCAGGAAGAAGGATTGCTTCTCCCTGGACGCACTATTCCTCTAGATCACCAATTAAAAAGTTCGGATCCAAATCTTCAAACTCTTCATCGTCTACATCATAATCCCAATCGTCATCATCGTCTCCGCAGCCATCCGGATTAACGTATACGCAAATTTTCGTTTCGCCAATCACTTCTACAAGAAACTCTCTTTCCACTTGAACAATGACCTTATGACCGCTCGGTGCAATAGTAGCTTCGAGACAGTTAGGCTCCTGTATCGCTTTTGCAACCACTTCTTCAGCAACACAGTCTTTGTCTTTGTAGCGAAGAGGAATTTCTTCATGATATTTGACTGTTTCTGTTACGACTTCTGTTTTCGTATTATGGCTGTAAGAGTACCAGATATTAATGTCATAAGAGCCTTCCACCTGTACAACGTCACCACGCTTCTTCGCAGTGAATTGATTGTTAATAATCCAGCAACCCAGAATACTAGAAGGCTTATGGTTTGGTGTTACTGTGTTTGTATCCTGTGTGAATTTACGCCCTTTTCCGCAAACCGCTTTGGCGAATATCTCTCTGTAATTATATTCCTCTGACATCGATCATACCTCCTCTTCCAATCTTCATTCTCATCCTATGCAAGACAAACGACCAGTGTTCCTCTTTTTTTACTTCAACACGAAATAACATGACCAACACCATAAAATAAATGTTTTCTTATATATAAAGGCTGTTCCACTATCAGTCTATGTCTCGAATGTCCAATGCTTTACAACCTTTTCGTATTTTTCTTAAAAAAGTATGGTATGTGAAAATTATATAAAGAAATAAGTTAAGCCTGAGAGGCGTTTTATCCTCTCATTCTTAACTTATCTACAATCTCTAATAGACGATCGCTGTCTTCTGATAATACTCCTTCTGATAACCGTGCCCCCGCAATAATCGGAGCCCACTTCATGATTTCATCTTTTGATAAGCCACTTTTTATGCAATAGAGCTGTAAATACAGTTCCGCTAATTCGCTTGAAAATTGCGTATACAATAGATACGTTCTGTAAACATCTGCTCGGCTATCCCCAGCGCTAGCATCCACCCAATCAATAATCGTTACTTGATCGTCCATAATCAGATTAAATAGATGAAAATCACCGTGACAAAGCTGCTTCTTAACTGGCATTCCACTCAATTTGAGGAGTAACGCTGTTTTTTGAGATTGACTTAATCGATCCGCTGCACCTATTTGGCGTGTTAGCTTTTCGGTCATCGGTTCAAACGAGTCGGCGCTAATTTGATGAATCCTTTGTTGAATGTCAATGGACATCTCCATATAGTGCTGTGCTAGATTCCTATTTTCTAAAAGTAGCTCACCTAACGTGCGACCGCTGATTTTTTCCATCATGATTGCCTGTCTACCGTCTATTTTCGTTACCTCAATGATTTTCGGTACCGGAAGTCCTTTTGATGAGGCGTAACGTTGCTTCTCAGCTTCATAGGAAGAGGTTCCTTCTGGAAGGTCTTCACGAAACACTTTCACAATTTTATCTTGAACGATGTAAACTTTCGCTGTATTTCCAGCAGCGATTGGATGACCAAGCTCCATCTGACTACTCCTCTCTTTTTAATTTCTTGAACGAGCAAACCTCATTCGGCACATGGACCACTGAAGCGTTGTTTGTTGGATCTCATCATAGATATCCCACAGCTGATCAACAAACCTTACTTCTACCTGACGACAGAATAGCTCCTGAATGGGGTGATCAATCTCAATCTTATTCTTTGGAACTTGAGTGGTTTCACTTACATAATAGCCGGCATTCTCATCTTGGAGCTTAAAATGCATCGCATCGAACTCATACAAATAGAGTTTAGTTCGAGTCATCGTTTCAAACCAGCTATTTTCAAGGACGATCACATGCTGACAACTCGAAGATAGATATGTTTGCTTATCTGCATCTGAAGTATTTGGCCCGACGTGAAAGCAAACGCGCGGACAATTTCGAGGAGTTAAAAAGTTAGGTAAACAAATTTCGTTAACGGCCCAAACAAGTCCTATTGATTGGTCAAGATCTTTACGCGTAGGAATCCTTGGGTGAAATTCTTGAATATCGTCTTCTTCACTTACATGAAAAATACGCAAATCATTGCCTCCTCTAGGATTCAGCTATTAATGCTCGAACTTCATTCGTTATGTGATGAGTAAACGCCATTTATCCTTCTCTCTTTAAAACAGATGAACTCTTTCGATCTGAAAAATAGGTTATGTAGTTCCCTTGTTTACATTAACATAATTACCCAATATAATAAGTGAATATTTCAAAAAATAGTTTGAATCCTATCAAAAAAAGCCTTCCAATAAACCATTGGAAGGCTTTTGTATTCATATTAAATGATGAAGATATGGAAGCTATTACTTACAACCAGGTCCCTGCTGACTTGAGCCAGTAGTTCCTTCAAGTACGTTTCCACCAGTTGATTCGATAATTTCATCTGTTACCGTGTTAGAAATCGTGTTTGCCACAAGTTGAAGAAGGTCATTCACATCCGACTGCGAGCGCTTGAATTCCTGTACGACAGGAATTTCATCAAGCTGCTGCATGAGTTTGTCAATACGCTCATCCTTCTCCTTCAATGCTTCATGCTTGCTGTAGTGCTGAAGATTAACCGCTTCTTTTTGCTCTAGTTTAATACGAGCAATCAGACTTTGAACCTTTTTATTTTCGTTAATCTTTTCTTCTGCACGTTTGAAGAAATCAACTTCTTCTGTTTCAGATACGAGCTTCGCAAGATCTTTTGCTTTTGCAATTACTTCCATTCTTGATATCATTATGCATTCACCTCAGCCGTTTTTTCGATGTATTCTCCATCAAGTGACCACGTTTTTGCTTTTGTGATTTTCACCTGAACAATTTGACCAACTAACGATTTAGGACCTCTAAAGTTCACAACTTTGTTCTTGCTCGTATAGCCAGAAAGAACGTCTGCGTTTTTCTTACTTTCCCCTTCAACAAGCACTTCTACGATCTGTCCTTCAAAAACAGCGTTGTTTTTGGCAGCCATTTCATTCACAAGGGCATTCAAGCGCTGAAGGCGTTCTTTCTTCACTTCCATTGGGACGGTATCTTTCATTTTAGCAGCTGGTGTACCATCACGCTGAGAGTAAATGAACGTATACGCACTGTCATACTCTACTTCCTTCACAAGCTCCATCGTTTCTTCGAATTGCTCATCCGTTTCATTAGGGAACCCTACGATGATATCCGTTGTAAAGGTTGCGTTAGGCATAACCTTTTTAATCTTACTAACTAGTTCTAAATACGTTTCACGTGTGTAGCGACGGTTCATTAATTTCAGAACTTCATTGCTTCCACTTTGAACAGGAAGGTGAATATGATCAACTAAGTTACCGCCCTGACCGAGCACTTCCACAAGACGATCATCAAAGTCACGTGGATGGCTCGTCGTAAAGCGAACTCTAGGAATATCAATCTTATGAATCTCGTTCATAAGATCACCAAGTCCATACTCGATGTCTTCTAAATCTTTCCCGTAGGCGTTTACATTCTGTCCGAGAAGCGTCACTTCTTTATAGCCTTTAGCAGCTAAATGGCGTACTTCTTGAATAATATCTTCAGGGCGTCGGCTTCTTTCTTTCCCTCGTGTATAAGGAACAATGCAATATGTACAGAATTTATCACAGCCGTACATGATATTAACCCATGCTTTGATTTCACCTTTTCTCGTTCTAGGAAGGTTCTCAATAATGTCACCTTCTTTAGACCATACTTCCATTACCATTTCTTTACCGAAGACAGCTTGCTCCATCAGTTCTGGAAGACGGTGAATGTTATGTGTTCCAAAGATTAAATCAACAAATTGATGCTTTTGCATAATACGGTTTACGACAGATTCTTCCTGTGACATACACCCACATACGCCAATGATTAAATCGGGATTTTCCATTTTCAACGGTTTTAGATGACCGAGCTCACCAAATACTTTGTTTTCCGCGTTTTCACGAATCGCACACGTATTTAGGAGAACAACATCCGCCTCTGTGACCTCCGTTGTAGCTTCAAATCCCATTTCTTCAAAAATTCCTGCCATTACTTCTGTATCGTGTTCATTCATTTGACATCCGTACGTACGAATCAAAAACTTTTTATCTTTCCCAAGGTTTTTAATATTCTCTGGAATCTCAAAATCGTAATGAACGTTTACATTTTCTTTCCCTCTGCGCTTAGCATCTTTTAAGTTAGGTGCCTGGTACGTTGTCTGGAAATATTTCGCGAAATCTTCCGTTGTTTTCTCTGTTTTCTTTACATTGATTTGCGAATCCAGACGCTGTTGTTCGTTCATGTCGTTCGACTCCTTTCTAATTAAAAAGGATGACCCTGCTATGAAAAAGAGCATAATGCTCCTAAACTTAGAAAAAACCTCGCTAATAGAAATCAATTCTATAAAAGCTTCGTTTTATACGTTATCCTTTATTGTCAATTAAGAAATGTGTAACTAATGGACATTCCTTTATTATAAGGGGTTCAGAGTATTTAATCAATAAAACCTGGAAAAGGAGAAAGCCCAGGATAGATGAACTAACGCAGATGTGGGTACAAAATTATCCTAAAAAAAGAGAGGGATCGCTCCCCCTCCATCTTTCATTTATAAAATTCCAAGCTCTTTTCCAGACTTTTCAAATGCATCTAGTGCTTCTTGAAGATCTTCTTTTGAATGTTGAGCCGTTACGATCGTACGAACGCGGCCTTTTCCTTTAGCAACGGTAGGGAACGCGATGCCCTGCGCAAAAACGCCGTTCTCAAATAGTTTATCAGAGAATTTATGTGTGAGCGCTTCGTCACCAATGATGACAGGTGTTACTGGTGTCTCACTAATGCCTGTGTCAAAACCAAGTTCTTTCAAGCCGGCTTTAAAGAACTTCGTGTTATCCCAAAGCTTCTCGATTAACTCTGGCTCTTCCACAAGAACGTCGATTGCTGCTGAGCAAGCAGCTGTTACAGCTGGAGGATGAGAAGTACTAAACAAGAATGGACGACCTTTATGGATCAGGTAATCGCGAAGTGTTTTTGTACTTGCAATGTAACCACCTAGAACGCCAATTGCTTTACTAAGCGTACCAACTTGGATGTGAACGCGTCCGTTTAAGCCGAAGTGGTCAACCGTACCGCGACCGTTCTCCCCAAGTACACCACTCGCGTGCGCGTCATCAACCATCACAAGCGCATCATACTTTTCACAAAGCTCGACAATTTCAGTTAGCGGTGCAATGTTTCCGTCCATTGAGAAAACACCATCCGTTACAACAAGACGTGTACGATAATCTTGTGTTTCTTTCAGTGCGTTCTCAAGGTCTTCCATGTCCGTATGCTTGTAAATACGACGTCCCGCTTTTGTTAAGCGAATGCCGTCAATGATCGAAGCGTGGTTTAGTTCATCAGAAATCACGACGTCTTCTTTCGATAGGATCGCTGAAAGGACTGCTTGATTCGTTGCAAATCCTGATTGAAGAACGAGCGCCGCTTCTGTGTGCTTGAACTCAGCAAGCTTTTCTTCAAACTGTTCGTGCATTGAAAGCGTTCCTGCAATCGTTCGAACAGAACCTGTTCCTGCACCGTATTTTTCAACTGCTTCAATCGCTGCTTGTTTCATTTTCGGATGGTCCGTCAGTCCGAGATAGTTGTTTGATGACAGCTGAATGACGTTTTTTCCTTTAATCGTAACGCGTGACCCTTGAGCGGATTCAAGCGGAATTAAATTACGAAACACGCCTTCCTCTTGCATTTGATCAAGCTCTTCTTGGAGATATTCAAAACCTTTCATTGATCGGCCTCCTCATTATTATGTAATGGCTCAATTTGAGCCTTATGGATGTAATACTACCTTACCACATTTACCCTCGATCATTAATTCGAAGCCTTTTTCAAAGTCTTCAAGCGGGAAGTGATGCGTAATCATTGGCTCCACATCTACCTGACCTGACTGCAATAATCCAGAAACCTGGCGCCATGTTTCAAACATTTTTCTTCCAGTAATTCCTTGAACGGTAATCCCTTTGAAAACAATGTCATTTGTCACGTCGATTTCAACTGGTCGCACCGGTAAACTTAGAATAGAAACGCGGCCACCGTTTGTTACCATTTTGAAGCCCTGGTTCATTGCAATCGGATGTCCTGACATCTCGCATACAACGTCAACGCCATGGCCATTTGTTAGCTCCTTCACAACTTGAAGAGGATCTTCATTTCGTGAATTAATGACGGTTGTTGCACCCATTTCTTTCGCAAGATCAAGGCGATAGTCATTTAGATCAAGTGCAATGACCTGTGATGCGCCAGCGGCTTTCGCTACACCTACAGCCATAATACCGATTGGTCCACAGCCAATAATCGCTACGGTCTTTCCTGCTACATCTCCAGCGAGTACAGTATGTACTGCGTTCCCCATTGGCTCTTGAACAGAAGCGACATCGAATGAAAGAGACTCAGGATTTTTCCATATGTTTTGTGATGGAAGAGCCACATATTCCGCAAAACAGCCGTCCGTATCAACACCGATGATTTTCGTATTTTCGCAAATATGAAACTTCCCTGTTAAACATTGTGGACATTGATTGCAGACAATGTGAGTTTCAGCTGAAACATGATCTCCAACCTCAAGGTTAGTTACGTTCTTACCTTTTTCTACAACCACCCCAGCAAATTCATGACCAAAAACATATGGAGGGTTTACTCGGCTCTGAGACCACTCATCCCACGTATAAATATGTACATCTGTTCCGCAAATCGATGTTGCTTTTACTTGAATTAATACTTCATTATCATTAATTTGAGGAATATCGACGGTTTGTAGCTGAGCACCCTTTGCACGTTCATGCTTTACAATCGCCTTCATTTTTCCTTCCACAGCGTACACCTCACTTTTTCAAAACATTCTCTAATCACTGTTATCACAACTATACTATCATTTATTATTTATCACGTAAAGATGAACTGTCCTCCACACGCGGACAGTTATAGTTTTATTTATGGAATGGGATAACGACAAAATCCCCATAAAAAAAACCCTTCTACACAGAAGGGTTCATGTTAGTATTACATAAATTCAGCCATTAATTCCGAAAACTTCTCCTCTGGAAGCGATAGCTCCTGCTTGGATAAGGCATCTGCACTATATCCTCTTACGGACTCTTGATAAGAAGGACGATTAGGGTTGTGATAAATAAGACCTTTAACCAATCCGTCGTGCTCCATTAATGTTTGCATCGCCATCATTCGATTTTTCGGATCATATCCTTCGATATCATTCAAGCTAATGAGGTTCTGTTTAAACCAGTCATACGTATTTACTTTGTTAAACGTAACGCACGGGCTAAACACGTTAATTAAAGAGAAGCCTTTATGTTGAATTCCTTGCTCAATGATTGCTACAAGGTCCTTTAAATCTGTTGAAAAGCTTTGGGCCACAAAGCCACAGCCGCTTGAGAGCGCAAGTTCCATAATTGATAAAGAGGACTCAATGGAACCTGTAGGCGTACTTTTTGTTTTAAAACCTTCTGCACTCGTTGGAGAGGTCTGTCCTTTCGTTAGGCCATAAATTTGATTGTCCATCACGATATAGGTAATATCAATATTTCGTCGCATCGCATGAATGGTATGCCCCATACCGATTGCGAAGCCGTCCCCATCTCCGCCTGATGCAATAACCGTTAATTCTCGGTTTGCCATCTTCACGCCCTGTGCAATAGGAAGGGACCTGCCATGTATCCCATGAAAGCCATACGCGTTAATATACCCACTTATACGACCAGAGCAACCAATGCCGGAAATTACAGCAAGATCATCTGGTTCAAGACCTACATTTGCTGCCGCGCGCTGAATGGCCGCTTGAACCGAGAAATCTCCACAGCCAGGACACCAGTTAGGTTTTACCTGATTCCGAAAATCTTTAAATGTGGCCATTCGCTAACATCTCCTTGCATTGTTGGTGGATGTCTCCAGGTAGAAATGGATTTCCATCGTATTTCAATAGACTTTCAATTTTCTCCCCATAACCTACATTCATTTTTACGAGACTTGCAAGCTGACCAGTCGCATTGTGTTCAATGACAATCACTTTCTTCGCAGCCTGTAACATTGGCCTAAGCTCATCTGCAGGGAAAGGATGGACAAGTCGGATTTGCGCGTGGTTTACTTTTAATCCATCTGCTTCAAGTCTTGGCATTACTTCTTCAATACTTCCTCTCGTCGAATTAAAACCAATCAGAAGCACATCTGGCTCTTCATGCTGCTCCACTTTAAAAATAGGCTGTGGAAATGATAAATTGCTGATTTTACGAAGCCTCTTCTCCATCTGATCTTTTCGATTCTGCGGAACCTCAGATGGCTTTCCTGTCTCATCATGTTCTACTCCTGTGACATGAAAAATACCATTTTTCGTTCCGGGAATCACGCGATTGGATATCCCATCATCAGTAACTTCAAAGCGTTTAAAATATGATTTATCTTCTCGCTCAGCGATTGCGTCATCATTTAACTTCCCTCGACGAATCTTAATTTTATTGTAATCGAGCGGCTCAACACTTTGTTTTCCTAATGATAATTGAAGATCAGATAGTAGAATGACCGGACACTGATATTCCTCAGCAAGATTGAATGCTTCAATCGCATCATAAAATGCTTCTTCAACAGTACTTGGCGCAATCACAATCTTTGGAATTTCTCCATGCGTGCCGTAAATCATCGCCAGTAAATCAGACTGTTCTTGTTTAGTAGGAAGTCCCGTACTCGGTCCCCCTCGCTGCGTATCAACGATCACAAGAGGCGTTTCAGTAATACCAGATAAGCCTATAGCCTCCATCATAAGGGATAAACCTGGCCCTGCGGATGCGGTTAACGTTCGAACGCCTGCGTAATTTGAACCAATGGCCATCGTTGCAGCCGCTATTTCATCTTCCGTCTGCACGACCGTCCCACCAAACTCTGGCAGCTTCTTAATTAAGTATTCCATGATTTCTGATGCTGGCGTAATTGGGTATGCAGCCATTAACCTTGCTCCTCCCGCCAGGGCACCAAGCGCGATCGCATCATTTCCAATCATGAACATTCGGTGCTTTCCATCCGCTTTCTTTAACGAAAGCGTTTGAACACGATTACCCACCGATTCAATGTAAGCATCAGCACCACGCTGAATCGCCTCCATGTTATTGTTCACAACTTTTTCGCCTTTACGGCCAAATATTTCTTCCACGACAGCTTGATACGTCGCAGTATCAATTCCTAGCGCAGCGCTTGTTGCGCCAATTGCCACCATATTCTTCATCAGTGATGTTCCTAGTTCAGTTGCGATTTCAGTAAAGGGAATGATCACGAGCGTCGCCTGACAATTCTCAGGCTTCACTGGCTTGAATTTGGCATCACCGATAATAATTCCTTTACTATGAAGCTCATGAGCATTCACATCAATTGTTTCCTGATCAAACGCAATAAGCATGTCAAGGTCATCTGAGACCGCTCGAACTTCTTTCGTACTAACACGGATCTTATTATTCGTATGCCCGCCTTTGATACGGGACGAGAAATGCCGGTAACCATACAAGTAGTAGCCAAGTCGATTTAATGCAATCGCAAATATTTCTCCTGTACTATCTATTCCTTCACCCTGCTGTCCTCCAACTTTCCACGAAAGTTGTTCGATCATAACGTCCCACCCTTTCTAATCTAGTACCTGAAACCGCTTGCTTATATTACTAGTTCGAAATAGGATGATAATTCCCTGCTCACGAAGCTCACAATTACTAAATTCTTACTTACTCAGGCATTCTAGCCATAAAGTTTTCACCTAAAAACCCATTTACTTGGTCATCATTGTAATAGCGATGTAGTTCCTCAATAAGTCGAGGATAGTCGCTGTAGCATGTTAAATCTTTCGGAACTTGATCAATTCCATCAAAATCAGAGCCAAGTCCGATATTCTCCGCGCCACCGAGGCTACAGATGTGTTCAATATGATGGATAATATCCGAAACACTTGCATTCCGGTCATTTCGTAGAAACTTAGGCACAAACGTCACGCCGATCAAGGAATTCTTTTCAATTAGCGCCGATAACTGTTGATTATCCAAGTTTCTTGGATGGGTGCAAATGGCTTTGGCATTCGAGTGAGAAGCGATGACGTAGCGCCCTTGCTCTAACACATCCCAAAATGCTCGTACTGAAAGATGCGAAACATCCGTCCAAACCCGATGCTGGTTATGTAAATCGACAACGCTTCTTCCAAAATCAGTTAACCCTGCGCCCCTTGATTCAAGAATACCGTCTGCCGTTGCATTCCCATAATTCCACGTTAATCCAACCGATCGCACACCAAGTCGAATGAGCGTTTTAAGCCTTGTTGCTTCACTCCCTATTGCATCTACGCCTTCTAACGTGAGCATCGCTCCTATTTTCCCATCAGGAAGCTGCTCTGCCTCTTTTTTGGAATAAACCGCAACAACATCCTCATATGGCTTGATAACCTTCTCATGGAAAATCTCAACCATTTCAAGAGCACAATCAAATTTAGCGGAAGCTGGCACGCTTTCTGGAACATAGATCGCAAAGAGCTGTAGCTTTGCTCCTGCCCTTCTCATTTGCTCAAGGTTTGTATGGAGTCCTTCCCCATTTTCAAAGGAAAGCGATGGATTTAACCACATTTTACATAATACGTCACAGTGTGCATCTACTATATTCATTAAGATCCCCCTTCATTCTTCTGCGTTTCAAATTAAAGTATAAAAAACCTGTTTGTAAAAACAAACAGGTTTTTCTGACGGAATGATTTAGCGAGGCTCTACAATGAGCTTAATTGCGGTACGCTCTTCACCATCAATTAAAATATCGGTGAAAGCAGGGATACAAATGAGGTCAACGCCACTAGGTGCTACAAACCCTCTTGCGATGGCTACTGCTTTAACAGCCTGATTTAATGCACCTGCTCCAATCGCTTGAATCTCGGCATTACCGCGTTCCCGAAGGACGCCCGCAAGTGCACCAGCTACAGAATTAGGATTGGATTTTGCTGAAACTTTTAATATATCCATTATAGCCCCTCCTTAATTTGATCATCCATTACCACTCTAGACTATATTCCTTGTAAGAAGCTTGTATTCCTGCTGTTTCCGTCATCTTTTCAAAACGTTTTAATCATAGAATGGATGGTCGTCATTGATCGCAATCCGTTGAATCTTTGTTGCTTTACCAGTTTTTGGATCTAGTGTTAAAAAGACCCCACTAAGTTGTTCCCGACCTTTTGTCACTTCAAACCTTACAGGCATTGTCGTAAGGAACTTCTTAATTACCGCTTCACGCTCCATGCCAAGAATGCCATCGTAAGGACCTGTCATTCCTGCATCGGTCATATAAGCCGTTCCACCTGGCAAAATGCGCTCATCAGCTGTTTGAACGTGAGTATGTGTTCCAACGACTGCCGTCACTCTGCCATCAAGATACCAGCCCATCGCCTGTTTTTCGCTCGTTGTTTCTGCGTGAAAATCAACAAAAATGACCGGTGTTCTTTTTCTCATCTCTTCAATGAGTTCATCCGCTTTACGGAACGGATCATCCATTGCAGGAAGAAACGTTCTTCCCTGCAAGTTAATGACACCTACTTCAATACCATTAATGTTCACAATCGTTGAGCCGTTTCCTGGCGTTCCTTCTGGGAAGTTAGCTGGTCTAACGAGTTTAGGAGCACGATCGATAAATTCAAAAATTTCACGGTTGTCCCATGTATGATTACCCATCGTAATGACTTGAGCGCCTGACTCAAGAAAGCCACGATAGATTTTCTCTGTAATGCCGCGACCACTTGCCGCATTCTCGCCATTCACAATCGTAAAAGTAGGTTTGTATTTTTTCTTTAAGCGAGGTAAATAAGTAGAAATCATATTGCGTCCGGGAGAGCCAACAACGTCTCCAATAAAAAGTATGTTCATTATAATGCTCCAATCTCTTAGTTCATTCTTTATCAGTTTATCAAAAGAAAGTATGATTCGTAAGTTTTAGGTGAAATTAAATAAAGCGATGCACGCGGCATCGCTTTATTTTGCATACTCAACTGCCCTTGTTTCACGGATGACCGTGACCTTAATGTGCCCAGGGTAGTCCAGTTCATTTTCAATTTTCTTCGTAATTTCTCGTGCGAGACGATATGATGAAACGTCATCAACAAGATCAGGCTTAACCATGATCCTGATTTCTCGGCCAGCTTGAATCGCGAATGATTTCTCAACGCCTTCAAACGACTCTGAAATTTCCTCAAGTTTCTCAAGACGACGAATATACGTCTCAAGTGTTTCACGACGTGCTCCCGGACGTGCAGCTGACAATGCATCGGCTGCTGCCACAAGCGTTGAAATTACTGATGTTGCTTCCGTATCACCATGGTGAGATGCAATTGCATTTATAACAACCGGATGCTCTTTATACTTCGTCGCAAGCTCAACGCCAATTTCAACGTGGCTACCTTCGACTTCGTGGTCAATCGCTTTACCAAGGTCATGAAGGAGACCAGCGCGACGTGCTAACTGTACGTCTTCTCCAAGCTCTGCGGCCATAAGACCCGTTAGATAAGCAACTTCCATGGAATGTTTCAAGACATTCTGTCCATAACTTGTACGGAATTTCAAACGGCCCAGGATCTTAATGAGATCCGGGTGGAGTCCGTGAACTCCAATTTCAAATGTGGATTGTTCTCCAACTTCGCGAATGTATTCATCCACTTCCCTGCGTGATTTCTCAACCATTTCTTCAATTCGTGCAGGGTGAATTCTTCCATCCTGTACGAGCTTATCCAGGGCATTACGAGCAATTTCTCTTCGTATCGGATCAAAACCGGACAGAATAACTGCCTCAGGTGTATCATCGATAATCAAGTCAATCCCCGTTAACGTTTCAAGAGTTCGAATGTTTCGGCCTTCACGACCGATGATTCGACCTTTCATCTCATCATTAGGCAGGTTTACAACGGAAACCGTTGTTTCTGCAACATGATCCGCTGCACAGCGCTGAATCGCAAGCGAAAGTACTTCTCTCGCTTTCTTATCAGCTTCTTCTTTCGCATAGTTCTCGCGCTCTTTCACCATCTGCGCCAGCTCATGCTCAAGCTCCTGCTCACTTTCACGGAAGATGATTTGCTTCGCTTCTTCCCTTGTTAAACCGGAAATTCGCTGAAGCTCGTGTTGTTGCTCTTGAAGCAACTCCTCCACTTTGCCTTCCATCTCTTCAATTTGCCGTTGTTTTTTGGTGAGAGAGTCCTCTCTTCTTTCGAGGGAATCCTCTTTTTTGTCAAGAGTCTCACTTTTGCGATCAAGGACCTCTTCTTTTTGTACCAAACGATTCTCTTGTTTTTGTAACTCATTTCTGCGTTCACGAATTTCACGCTCAGCTTCAACACGAAGATTATGATTCTCGTCCTTCGCTTCAAGCATAGCTTCCTTCTTCAAAGCTTCAGCGTCGTTTTTACCTTCTTTGATAATCCGTTGCGCTTCCATTTCTGCACTGGAGATTTTCGCTTCAGCAATCGTTTTGCGAACAAGAAATCCAACAACTGCTCCGACGACTGCAGAGACCAGCATAGTGGAGATGATGATCACTATATCCATCGAACTCACCTCCTCCTGCTATCAACTTGTTGGTTTGCTGTCATGTTAATTCTTAGTACAACTTGCAAAATTTCAATCCAGCACATTTCATCTGTTAAGAATAAAGTATAATTCTACTAGAAAATTATAATTATACAATTAATATTGTATCTTTCAGAGTAAAGGTTGTCAAGAGAGCACATCAGGGCAAAATCCCTTCAAATTACTCATTATTGCTCTTTTTTTCGCCTTGAACTCTTAGTGAAAATGCCTTGATTGAGCGGTCATTCACTGCCTGATCATGGAAAATCAGCTCTCTATGTCAGTACAAAGTTTCGTATCGAAAGACTATATAAGTAGATAAAAAGCCGGCCATTATGACCGACTTTCTATCAAGCGTCTTATTCTTCTTCAGGTAGAAGCGTGCCTTTACCTGCAGCTGATTCATCTATCTGCTTATCTGCATCAAGATTGTGATGAGCGCGAATACGCCCTTCAATTTCAGCTTCCATTGCTGGGTTTTCTTTCAAGAATTGCTTTGCATTTTCACGGCCCTGCCCAAGACGTTCGCCTTCGAATGAGAACCATGCGCCGCTCTTCTGAACGATTTCAAGGTTTGAACCAATATCAAGGATCTCACCTTGCTTGGAAATCCCTTCTCCGTACATAATGTCAACTTCTGCCTGTTTAAACGGCGGAGCGACCTTGTTCTTTACAACTTTAATACGCGTTTTGTTACCGACCATATCGTTACCCTGCTTCAGCGTTTCAGCACGACGAACTTCTAATCGAACAGATGAATAGAACTTCAGCGCACGTCCGCCTGGAGTTGTTTCTGGGTTCCCGAACATAACCCCAACTTTTTCGCGAATCTGGTTAATAAAGACCGCGGTAGTTTTGGATTTATTAATCGCACCTGAAAGCTTACGAAGCGCTTGAGACATTAAACGCGCCTGCAGACCAACGTGTGCATCTCCCATTTCACCTTCGATTTCTGCCTTTGGTACAAGAGCAGCTACGGAGTCAACTACAACCATATCAACTGCACCGCTTCGTACGAGCGCTTCAGCAATTTCTAGGGCTTGTTCTCCTGTATCAGGTTGAGAAAGTAGTAGCTCATCGATGTTAACACCAAGCTTTTCTGCATAAACCGGATCCAGAGCGTGCTCAGCATCAATAAATGCAGCCTGCCCACCGTTACGCTGTACTTCTGCGATAGCGTGAAGGGCAACTGTTGTTTTACCAGAAGATTCCGGGCCGTATACTTCGATAACACGACCTCTTGGATAACCACCCACACCAAGAGCAATATCAAGAGCCAGTGAACCAGTTGATACTGTAGAGACTCTTTGCTCAGCTTGTTCGCCGAGTTTCATGATTGAACCTTTACCGAATTGTTTTTCTATTTGTCTAAGTGCCATATCTAAGGCAGCTTTACGATCACTCACGAATGAATTCCTCCTCGTTATTAAACTATCACTATCATATCTCTTTTTAGGTGATTTGCCAATAGAAAACCGAACATTTATTCGTCTTTTTTTGTTTTCTACCCTATTGACTTTTCACGTCCCGATTATTATAACTTGATAAAAAAAGAAAGAAGAACGATCAGCCCCTGTAGTGAAGCTGATCGTTCTATTTTATACTCTGCTTTTTTGTGGTTTAGCTGGTTCAAGGTGGATTGATTTACCATCAATACCGCCAGCTCGAAGCGCTTCATAGACGAATGGTGCAACGTCTTCGTGCACTTCAAAGAACGAGAATTTCTCAAAAATATCAATGCGGCCAACAGACTCTGTATCAACGCCAGCCATCACAGAAAGCTCACTTAAAAGTTTCTTTGGATGTAGATCAATATTACGACCTACATTTAAGAAGAAACGAACCATTCCATTCTGACCGCCTGTTTCACCAAAGTTATATTCGGAAGGGGTCGTGTTCTGTTTCTGCTGAATGGCGTTCTCAAGGAAAGCTTGAACAAGATCTTCTGCGTTATATTTAGCTAAAAGAAGCTCCGTTGTTTCACGAGCAGTCGAATCAGACTTTTGCTTTTTCAACTGCTTTTCAACAGATTTTACAATGTTATCAAGATCAACCGTTTCATCCTGAAGCGGCTCAGCAGATAGGTTCAATTTGATTTTTGATTCAATGGATTGAAGGAAACGCATGTCTTTAGGCGTTACGAGCGTTAACGCAATTCCTTTGTTCCCAGCGCGACCTGTACGTCCAATACGGTGAACATAGCGTTCTGGGTCCTCAGGTATATCATAGTTGATCACGTGACTAACGTGAGCAACGTCAATTCCACGAGCTGCGATATCTGTTGCAACAAGGAAATTCACTTGAGATTTTCTAAAGAGATTCATTACCTTCGAACGCTGCTGTTGCGTTAAATCGCCGTGAAGTTCTTCTGCTCGATAGCCGCGCTTTTTCAATGACTCTGTTACTTGAGCTGCCCCTTTTTTTGTTTTGGTAAAAATAATGCCGAGGCGAATGTCTTCACTTTCGATGACGCGACAAAGCGTATCGAATTTATCACTTTCAAATGTTCTGTAATAAACCTGCTCTACCGTATCCGCTGTTATATCTCCTTTAGAAACGGAAATCGTAAGTGGATTCTTCAAATATTTGCTGGAGAGCTTACGGATTGGTGCAGGAATTGTAGCTGAGAATAAGAGCGACTGGCGATTAGCCGGCAGCTGCTTGAAAATTAGTTCAATATCATCAATAAAGCCCATATCAAGCATTTCATCTGCTTCATCTAAAATAGCTGTATGAACGTTATCTGTGCGAAGTGTTTTACGTTTCAAGTGATCGAGCATGCGTCCTGGTGTTCCTACAACTATGTTAACGCCTCTCTTTAATGCACGGATTTGATGATAGATTGGCTCCCCACCGTAAACGGCAAGAACATTTAACCCTTTGTATTTAGAAAGCTTCTGAAGCTCAGTCGCAACCTGCATAGCAAGCTCACGTGTTGGTGTGAGAATGATGGCTTCAGGTCCTCCGATTTTTTTCACTTTTTCAATAACAGGAATACCAAAAGCAGCTGTTTTTCCTGTACCGGTCTGTGCCTGACCGATCATATCTCTACCTTCTAAAATTGGTTCAAGTGCTTTCTCCTGAATCGGGGTCGCTTCTTTGAAACCAAGTTCGAGCACAGCTTTTCTAACTTCATTTGACAATGCAAAGTCTTCAAAATTCTTCATACGTACGTTATTCACCTTTCTAACTTCAATAATGTATTCAATCCATGATTCACAGTGCGTTTACGGATGGCATGACGGTTCCCTGCAAGATTGAGGGCGACCACTTTCTCACCAGATGGTGCTGCAACACCAATAAACACTGTTCCAGGTTCTTTCCCTTCACTAGGATCTGGACCTGCAACACCTGTGAAACTGATGCCGACATCGGTTTTATATCTCTCTTTTACGCTTCTAGCGAGTTCAATTGCACATTGTTCGCTTACGGCACCGTATGCTTCTAGTGTCTCATTTGATACGCCGATCTCGCGCTTTACTTCGTTAGAGTAACACACAACCCCACCATAGAAAAGTGATGACGCTCCAGGGAGATCCGTTATTTCCTGACTAAACATACCGCCTGTAAGGCTTTCTGCTGTTGATATAGACCAATCACGGTCGCTAAGAAGTGAGAAGACTTCTTTTGCGAGTGTTGTCTCTCCATAGCCATATAAATAGGAGCCTACACGTGCATCAATTAATTTTTCTGTTTCATCAATTAACTTATCCGCTTCTTGTTTAGTGTCGGCTTTAGCTGTCAATCGAAGCGTAACTTCCCATTCCCCAGCTAGCGGGGCAATCGTCGGGTTCGTTTGCTGATCAATCAGATCTTCTAGCTCTGTTTCAAGCCTTGACTCTCCAATGCCAAAGAATCGAAGCACGCGGGATACAATCGTATCACCTTGCTTCAACTGACCAAGTAAATAGGGTTCAGCATAGTTCGTGAACATTGGATAGAGCTCTTTAGGTGGTCCTGGAAAAAGCATATATGTGTGGTTGTTAGCCGTAACAGCCATACCCGGGCCATACCATTGTCGTTACGAAGTACTGTAGCTCCGTCTAACACGAGCGCTTGCTTGCGATTATTCTCTGACATGGGAGCGCCCGTTTTTTTATAGTAATCCTGGATGTTTTCCATTGCTTCTTCGTTATAGACTAATTTTTTATTTAAAGTACTAGCAATCGTCTCTTTCGTTAGATCATCTTTAGTAGGTCCAAGGCCACCTGTGAAAATCAACAAATCAGAGCGAGACTCTGCAACTTCAATAACTTGTTTTAATCGTTCACTGTTATCACCGACGGCTGTATGGTAAAAAACATTAATACCAAGATCAGCCAAACGAGTTGAGATGAATTTTGCATTTGTGTTGGCGATTTGTCCAAGTAGTAACTCTGAACCGATTCCAATAATTTCTGCATTCATTTTGTAACCATCCCTTCTATCCGAAGCAAGGTGTTTCCTTGTTTCCATAGCTCATAATTTCTCTACACCTATTATACATTGGTTTACCTTTAACGTATAAGGAAGCGCCTTGAAAACAATGGGAAATTTACCTATTCGATCGCTTATTCGCTTATTAAAGAGGTTTCAAAAGGGAACAGATTAATCTGTTCCCCTAGGGTGTTAACGTGATTTAAGTAGTACCTGACGATTTTTAGAAAAGTAATCCCACCCAGAATAAACTGTAATAATAAGTGCTGCCCATAGCGAAATCGTTGCAAAAGGAAAACCAATCGCTTCGAATGGCACATTTTCAATTAACAAAGCAATGATCGCGATAATTTGGATCCATGTTTTTAACTTACCAAGGTTGCTTGCCGCTAGTACTTCTCCTTCTGAAGAAGCAACTAGCCTAAGCCCTGTGACGGCAAATTCACGACTAAGAATAACGACAACAATCCATGCTGGCGCAGCACCGAGCTCAACAAGCGAGACAAAGGCTGACGTAACGAGCAGTTTATCAGCCAGAGGATCCAGGAATTTCCCAAGATTCGTGACAAGGTTATGCTTTCTAGCTATGTAGCCGTCAATCCAATCGGTTACTGAGGCGAAAATAAAGATCGCTGTAGCAACTAAATGGGAATTTAGCAAGACAGCTCCCGCTATTTCTGTTTCACCAAGCGGTAAGGGCGCTAGAAGAAAAATTAGAAATACAGGAATTAAAAAAATGCGTGATACTGTAATTTTATTAGGCAAATTCAAGTGTGTTCCTCCTAAATGTCATTTAACCTATCAGATCATGTGATAAGGGGGAGCCACTTTCTTCAACAGTTTTCATTAGCTGTAAGATGCGTACCAATTCCCCTCACTAAATCGTATTCTATTCTAACACTGTTTCTTTCATGCAGAAAGGAAAACTTCACCATTACCAATCGTAAGAAAAGGAGTCATCTAATCAAGATGACTCCTTTAACTTACTCGGCTTTTTTGAAATTGAACGTCACATTTTGAACAACAGGTTCTTTCGGAATCTTAATCTTTTCCCCGTTTACAAACACTGCGACATTTGGCGAACTCCCTAAACGAAGTGTTGCTGAAGCTTCACTTGATAAGTCTTCCGTCACGTCTTTCCCTTTGGCAAGACTTTCGTATACGTACTTCTTATCACTAGCGCCAGTTAGAGCGACCCAACTACTGCCTGATGCTTCTAACTTCACTTCAAACTTCTTTGCATTCGTAATCTCATAAGTAGAACGATCAGCGCTGCTGTCTACCTTCTTAATTTCCATTTCAGGAGCAGGCTCTTCTTCAGGTTCTTCAGCAGGCTCTTCTTTTTCCTTTTCTTCATCTTCTTTCGGTTCCTCTTCAGGTTTCTCAGAAGATGCATCGTTTTCAGAGTCGCTCACTTCATCTGAATCTGGTGCACTGCCGCTGTTCTCATCGCTAGAAATTTGTTCCTCCGCCTGGTTCGTTGTAGCATTCTGGTTTGTTGTTTGATCACCGCTTTGGACAACATACCAGATCAATGCTGCCACGCCTACAATCAACAAAATAACAAGTATAGACGGAAATACGGAAGACCATTTGGAAGAAGCTGATGAAGATTTGCTTGGCTGAGATGGCCTTCTCATTTTCCTTGGTGGTAAACTCTCCGGCACATCTGCACTTGCTTTAGGGATCTCTGAAGCATATTCCTCAAGAAATTCCTCTCCGTTAAAGCCAACTGCTTCCGCATAGTTTTTAATAAATGCACGCGTATAAAAATTACCTGGAAGCAGTTCGTAATTTCCTTCTTCAATCGCATGAAGATAGCGTTTCTGAATCTTTGTAATGGACTGAATTTCCTCGATTGATAATCCCTTATCGTTTCGAGCCTCTTTCAGACGTTGACCTAGCTCTGTCAATGAAAAACACCTACCAATTAGTTAAAGTCTAAGCTTGAAAATCCAGAAGATTGATTTTCAATTACCTGATATGTAATTTCTTGTTCCGGATCGTCTCGCAATTCAATTATATAATCAAAATCGTTCATCGTATACTCTGTTTCTTGAACAAATATATCAGGATGCTCGACAACCTTTGTTGCTGGTAGCCTCATAATATCACGAAGCACCTGCCAATGCCGTTCAGACGCTCGTCTCGCAGATACAATCCCATCAATTAAAAAAATATGATCACTGTTTAATTCATCGTCAGCGACTTGCGTTCGAACCGTTTGTTTCAACATCGTTGAAGATAAAAACACCCAACGCTTGTTCGCACAAACACTTGAAGCAACGATGGACTCAGTTTTGCCAACACGCGGCATCCCTCTTATCCCAACAAGCTTATGACCATCTTGTTTAAAAATTTCTGCTAGAAAATCAACAAGTAGTCCAAGCTCGTCTCGAATAAAACGAAACGTTTTCTTGTCATCCGCATCACGCTGTATGTACCTACCATGCCGAACAGCAAGACGATCTCGCAATTTCGGTTCTCGCATCTTCGTAACAGTAATATTGTCCATTGTATTCAGAATAGATTCCAAACGCTCAATTTGCTGTATTTCATCAACCAGAAGAAGCAAGCCTCTTCGCATATCATCGACACCATTAATCGTTATAATGTTAATGCCAAGCATTCCTAATAAGGACGCCACGTCTCCAAGAAGACCCGGTCTGTTTTTATGAATTTCATATTCAAGATACCATTCCTTCTTCTCCATATGCCAACTCCTTTAGCCACAAATTTCCTATGTTCCTTTAATCATAAATGATTTTCATAAAGGTTAAAAGAGATGAATCGGGATTTTATTTACTTTTCTTACATCATTTGTTCCATTTCATAGAAAAAGAAGGGTGTATAGACACCCTCCTTCTGTAAAAAATCATTTATCTTTCGTTTTGAACAAGCTTAACCATCATATTTGCGATCGCATGCTGTTCTTCTTCGCTAGCTACATGCCATAAGTCAGCAAGAAGCTGTTCTTGATCATTTTTCGCTTTTACTCCATCAGCAAGGTATCCGCCGATCTGGTAAGCAACATCTGAGACAACTTCATGAGAAAGTCCTTGCTGTTCGCCCTGATTTAAGCGATCGTGCAAGAACCCTTTCCACGATTCAAAATTATCTAGTACAGACATCTATATCCCTCCTTTATCAAGTCATCACCTATATGTTGTCTCGAAGGAAAGGACATTATGCATCGTTTTTTACAGCCAGGCACCATCAACTGAAATAATTTGACCGCTTATGTAAGAAGCTTGATCGGAATCTAGAAAAGAAATGAGCGATGCCACTTCCTCAGGCTGTCCAGCTCGCCCCATTGGAATGTCATCGACTAACAATTGTTCGTCCTCTCCTGTCAAACGCGCATTCATTTCAGTTGTAATATAGCCAGGTGCCACAGCGTTCACTCGAATTCCGCTTGGACCTAACTCTTTCGCAAGACCCTTTACAAACGCATTTAGTCCGCCTTTAACAGAGGAGTAGACAACTTCACATGATGCGCCTGTTAATCCAAATACAGAAGAAACTACAATAATTGAACCGCTTTTCTTTCGAACCATTTCATTGATATAGTGCTTTGCAAGCTTAATGGACGAGGTTAATTGCAGCTGAATCATCGCTTCAATTTCTGTATCCGACATATCGGTCAATAAGCCAAAAAAACTGTTGCCAGCGTTTAGAATAAGGGTGTCGATGCCCTGTACTTGCTCTGTTAAGTGACGCGCTCCATCCTTACTAGCTAAATCCGCCTGTACTGGAAATAGATTCGCCTCCGGATATGCTGCCTTTAATTCAAGAATAGAACGTTCATTTTTGTGAAAATGAGCATATACCTGCTCACCTTTATGAATATATGCAGCAGCAATGGCCTTACCAATCCCGCCGCTCGCCCCGGTTATTAAAACATCTTTCACTAAGTATCTCCCTTTCTTTAAACTCATCTCATCACTAATTTTCAATTTAAAGATCAGTGAAAAAGCACCCAGTTGGGTGCTTTCTAGGATTTTGGAACGACCTGACATACTGTAAATGATTCTTCAGCAAAGTGTCCCTTAACCGCCTCTTCAATGTCTTTCGCTGTAATTGACTCAAGCATTGGAACAACTTCAAATAAATCCATGTCATTAAAGCGATAGCGTGTGAATTGATTCGCAATAAATTCTGGAGAATTCAATGCTCGTAAGAAACTACCGATCTTTTTCTTACGGATTCGCTCGAGCTGATCCGTATCAACTGACTCATTCTTAAACGATTGAATCATTGAAAACAAACGATCAGCTAGCTCATCTGGTGAGCTTGTATTGCTTCCTAAGATGGAGAAACCGAACTTCTCTTCTTCTGTAAAATCATACGAAAAGCTCTGATCAATAAGTCCTTCATTATAAAGCTTCTCGTAATTCTCCGAGCTCTGTCCGAACATCAAATCAAGCGCAAGATTAATGGAAAGCTCGTGCTTCAGAAGATCCTCTCCCTGACGCCCTGGATTTGGTTCTTTAAATCCAACGAGGCACTTCGCCACTTGTACAGACATCGGAAGAACTTTCTTCTTCTCTGCCACCTTTTGAGGTTCCTCATCAAAAAATCGTTCAATCGGTGGCTGATCTTTGTAAGATTTCGCCGCCTGATTTTTCTCTACAAAGGACATGATTTCATTCGGTTCCACGGCACCAACAACGAATAGCACCATATTTGATGGATGATAGAACGTTTCATAGCACGTATATAAAGATTCTTTCGTGATTTTGGCGATGGATTCGATCGTCCCAGCAATATCAATTTTAACAGGATGATGATGGAACATATTTTCAATCACACCAAAATACGCGCGCCAGTCGGAATTGTCATTATACATTTCAATTTCCTGACCGATAATCCCCTTTTCCTTTTCAACACTTTGGTCACTAAAGTACGGATCTTGAACAAAATTAACAAGTGTTTCAAGGTTTTGCATCACGTTCTGTGTTGTTGAAAACAAGTAGGCCGTGCGTGTAAACGACGTAAAGGCATTTGATGAAGCACCTTGTTTACTAAAATCTTGAAACACATCCCGATCTTCCTTCTCAAACATTTTGTGCTCAAGGAAATGAGCAATGCCATCGGGAACTTGAACATTCTCCGAACCGTTTAATGGTACGAAATGATTATCAACCGAACCATATTTTGTCGTAAACGTTGCATAAGTTTTGTTAAAACCTTTTTTCGGAAGGACATACACATCAAGTCCGTTGTCCATCGTTTGGTGGTAAAGAGTCTCTTGTAGTTGGTTAAATGGAATAGTTTTCATGATTAAGCCTCCTCGCCTTTTAAGAAATAAACGGTATCAAGCTTAACCTTATCCGCAACTGCTAGAATGTCCTCTTTGGTTACAGCTTCGACTCCGTCGAGCCACTCCTCAATGGTGCGTAGCTTTTGAGAAACGACACCATGGTAAAGAAGTTCCACCATGCCCTTCGCATCATCGACGGTTTCAAGCAGCTGATTACGAATCATTGTTTTCGTTTGCTTCATTTCTTCTTCATTAAATTCGCCATTTCTCATCGCTGTAAGCTGTTCTTTAATGATATCAACCGTTTTCTTATAGTTTTTAAATTCAATTCCAGACATCACGATAATTAAACCTTTGTGGCTTTCATAACGTGAAGCTGCATAATAAGCGAGACTTTCTTTCTCACGCACGTTTCGGAACAGCTTAGAATGCGAGAAACCGCCAAACATGCCGTTAAACACTTGAAGAGCAAAATATTCATCGTCAGCATACCCAACGCCTGAACGAAAGCCCATGTGAAGCTTTCCTTGCTTAATTTCCTGTGTTTCTAAGATTTCTTTCTCTTCTACATCAAGTGACGCTTTTTGTGTCGCCTCAGAGCCACGATCGGTCCGTTCTTTAAAAGGAAATAGTTCCTTAACGACCTCTTCAGCATGAACTCCCTCTAAATTGCCAACTAAATAAAGATCAATCTCATCTTCAGCACAAACTTTTTTGTAGAAATCATAAAGGGATTTAGCCGTTACACGATCGACTTCTTCTTTCTTCCCATATACATGAAGTCCAAACGCTTCGTTTGGAAACATTTCTTGCGTAAGTCTCATATTAGCAAAACGCATCTTATCATCATAAATAGACTGAATACGCTGTTTCATCGTACGCTTTTCTTTATCCACAATAGAAGAATCAAAACTAGTTCCATCCGTTTTTGGATTCATGATTACTTCTGAAAGGAGAGAAAGAGCTTTTTTGAACAAAGGTTCATCTTCCGAAAGGAACTTCTCATTCGCAAAATCCATCCGGAACGTCATAATATGAAAATCGCCCTTCTTAGCAAGATCCACACCAAGCGTTGCACCATAAAGCTTCTCAAGCTCAGTCCTCACTGCTTTAGACGAAGGATAATTCTCCGTCCCGCTTTGCAACACATGAGGCAAAAGAGCCCTCTCCGTTACCGTCTCTTCAGTCAAACGCGCCTTAAATTGAACCACTACCGTTGTTGTTTTATATTTATCCGTTTGTATCCTATGTAGCGTCAAACCGCCGCACGAGGTTTTCTCATGAGGGATAATAGCCATTGACCTCACTCCTTTTTAAAAAATCCATTAACTACCATCAGAGGAAACTGAAACTTACCCCCTTTATACCATAGTATGTGTAATAGTGTAAGCAATTAGTACTTTTTAAAAGAAAAGCGGAAGCCTCCGTTTAGACCCGGCAGGCACTGGAGCCTTTCAAAATGAACACGGTCTTTGTGTTCAGGTTGAAAGGTGAAGTGACCGAGGGTCTGGAGGCTGCAGCTGGACACGAAAAGCGAAGCGGGCCCGATTAAATCCGCAGGATGTTGGAGCCCATGAGATTGAGACGCTCTTTGTCTCATTCGATTGGGTGAAACAGCCGGAGGATTTGGCCTGCGCAGCTAGACACGAAAAGCGAAAGTGAGCGGTTAGACACGACAGGCACTGGAGCCCTATAAATTGAACACGGTCTTTGTGTTCGAGTTATAGGGCGAAGTGACCAAGTGTCTGCTCACTGCAGCTGGACACGAAAAGCGGAGACGAGCGTTTAGAAACGGAGATATTGGAGCTCTTGAACTAGAACACGCTTTTTGTGTTCTGGTGAAAGAGCGAAATATCGCAGTTTCTGCGAGTCGTAGCTGGACATGAAAAGCGAAGACGAGCGTTTAGAAACGGAGATATTGGAGCTCTTGAACTAGAACACGCTTTTTGTGTTCATTTTATTGGGTGAAGCGATCGAGTGGCTGGGCGATGCAGCTAGGAACGTATAAAAACAAAGATTAAAATCCCAGAACCATCTCCCCCCCAAAAAACCTACCCATATGAAAAAGCTCTCCGTTTTCACGAAGAGCTTTCCCCGAACGTTATCGCTTTCCTTTCTCATACGGCTCGCCAATCGCTTTTGGCGCATCCGCTCGTCCTACTAGACCTGCAAGGGCAAGAATAGTTAAAACATAAGGAGAGATTAGAAGATAAACTTCTGGAATTTCTTTCAAACCAGGAATCTGCTGTCCAGTAATACTGAGCGACTGAGCAAGACCGAAGAAAAGGGCTGCTCCCATTGCGCCAAGCGGATGCCACTTCCCAAAGATCATAGCAGCAAGTGCCATAAAACCTTGTCCAGAAATCGTTGCGTGGCTAAAGTTACCGGCAATCGATGTCGCATAAACTGCTCCACCAAGACCAGCAAAACCACCACTTAGCATAACCGCTACATAGCGCATTTTTGTCACGTTGATTCCCATCGTATCAGCAGCCATCGGGTGCTCCCCAACAGAGCGAAGACGAAGACCAAACGGCGTTTTATAGAGAACCCACCATACGACAAATGCTAGCACGATCGCAATGTATGACGTATAATACGCACTTGAGAAAAACAATGGTCCAATAAACGGAATGTCACTTAAGAAAGGCACATCCGTTTTATAAATACGTTCCTGAATAATTGGCGTTTGACCAGCGTCAAAGATTTTCTTCACAAGGAAGATTGCAAGACCAGCAGCTAGGAAGTTAAGGGCTACGCCACTTACAACCTGATCAGCTTTAAGCGAAATACTTGCAACAGCGTGAAGCAAGGAGAACAGCATTCCAACGATAATCGCTACAACAAGTGAAAACCAAGGTGAAGCTGCCCCCATTCCCCACTGTTCGCCTAGAATTGTAAATAACGCACCCGTGAAAGCCCCCATTAACATTAAGCCTTCTAGTCCAATGTTAACAACACCTGACCGTTCACTGAATACTCCACCAAGAGCAGTGAAAATCAGGGGAGCTGCTGAAAAAATAGCGGCAGGAATAATGAGCTGAAGAATCTGCATGAAATCCATTAAATTTTCCCCCTTTTGCTCACCCTGTTGCTGATCCAGTGAATCAAGTAACTGGATGCGACAAAGAAAATAATCATCGCAATCACGATTTCAACTAACTGTGTTGGTACCTGTGCCACAGACTGCATGTTGAGAGCTCCAATTTTCAGTCCGCCAAATAGCGCTGAAGCAAGAACAACACCTAGTGCACCATTTGCACCAAGAAGCGCAACTGCGATTCCGTCAAATCCAACTCCTGTAAAGTCAGCCATAACGGTCATATAGCCGTATGTTCCAAGCCCTTCCATTGCCCCAGCCGCTCCTGCAAAAGCCCCGGAGATAACCATAGAAAGGACAATGTTGCGTTGAACATTAATTCCTGCATATTCTGAAGCATATTTATTAAAACCAACAGAGCGAAGTTCGTACCCTGTCGTCGTTTTCCAAAGAAGGAACCACATAATAATTGCTCCGATAATCGCCACTACAAAACCATAATGAAGACGTGAAAAATCCGTAATCGATTCTAGAAACGGAGATTGCAACGAAGCCGATGCATTAATTTGATCCGTTCGCTCGCCAGGAGCAAGTAAATACGTACGAATAATCGCGTTCACAACATGAAGGGCTACATAGTTCATCATGATCGTCGTAATAACTTCATGTACATGATATTTTGCTTTCAAGAAACCAGGTACAAATGCCCAGAGAGCTCCGGCAAGACCTGCCGCTAAAATAGCGAGTGGAATGTGAACAATAGGACTTAGTCCTTCAAACTGTAAACCAATATAAACCGATGCAAGCCACCCAACTAATAGTTGGCCTTCTACTCCGATATTAAACAGCCCTGTACGGAAAGCAAACGCAACCGCTAGACCAGACAAAATAAGCGGCGTCATTTGCCGAACGGTTTCACCCATTACATACGTATTGGAGAATATCCCGTTAAACAATGCTGCGTAAGCAACAATCGGGTTGTATCCACTAACAAGCATAATAATACCGCCAACGAGTAATCCTAGTGCTACTGAAAGCAACGGCACTGTAATGCCAGACCACTTCCCTTTTAATAACTTCATGAAGTCTCACCAGCCTTTTTGCTCTTTGCACCAGCCATCAAAAGTCCAAGCTCTTGCTCAGTTGTTTCTTCTGGCTTGACGATCGCCACTATTTTCCCTTCATAAATAACCGCAATACGGTCACTCACATTCATAATTTCTTCAAGTTCGAAGGAAATAAGAAGAACTGCTTTACCATTGTCACGTTCTTCTACTAATTTAGAGTGAATAAATTCAATCGCACCTACATCAAGTCCACGTGTAGGCTGTGCCGCAATCAATAGATTGGGACTTCGATCGATTTCACGTGCGATAATGGCCTTCTGCTGGTTCCCACCAGAAAGCGCACGAGCAGGCGTCATCTCACTTGGGGTCCGCACATCATACTCTTTAATCAATGATTTGGCCTTATCCATAATGGTTGAAAAATTTAAAATGCCATTTCTAGAGAAGGGTCTTTTATAATAGGTCTGAAGAACCATATTTTCGCCAATCGAAAAATCTAACACAAGCCCATGCTTATGCCTATCCTGTGGAATATGAGCAATACCGCTTTCCGTTACACGACGCGGTTTCCAATTTGTTATGTTTTTTCCGCTAAGCTTGATACTTCCAGATTTTGATTTACGTAATCCTGTAATCGACTCAATTAATTCTGATTGTCCATTACCATCTACTCCAGCAATCCCGACAATTTCTCCTGCACGGACAGTTAAGTTCATACCGTTTACAACTGGTACTTTACGTGCATCTTCTACTACAAGGTTACTGATCTCAAGCGTTGCATTAGAAGGCTCTGAAGGCTTTTTCTGAATTGAAAAGTTTACTTCACGTCCGACCATCATAGAAGCTAATTCATCCTGATTCGTATTCGCAACATCAACAGTACCGATCCCGACACCTCGACGAATAACAGTACAACGATCACTTACTTCCATAATTTCTTTCAGTTTGTGTGTAATCAGAATGATTGATTTCCCTTCAGAAATCAGCTTTTTCATAATTGTGATAAGTTCTTTAATCTCCTGAGGAGTTAACACTGCAGTAGGCTCGTCAAAAATTAAGATGTCTGCTCCACGGTATAGCGTTTTTAGAATTTCCACACGCTGCTGCATACCTACGGATATTTCTTCAATCTTGGCATTTGGATCGACTGCAAGACCATATTGCTTTGAAATAGCTTCTACATCTTTAGCAGCCTGCTTTAGGTTAACCTGACCTTTAGCAGTTGGCTCATTCCCAAGAATAATGTTCTCCGTTACGGTAAATTTTTCAACAAGCATAAAGTGCTGGTGAACCATTCCAATTCCGAGTTCATTCGCTACATTTGGATCTGTAATATTAACCTTCTTACCGCGAACGTGTATTTCGCCTTTTTCAGGCTGATAAAGCCCAAATAAAACATTCATCAAGGTTGATTTCCCTGCGCCATTTTCACCAAGAAGGGCATGGATTTCCCCTTTTCTTAGCTGTAACGTAATATTGTCATTTGCCACAATCCCAGGAAATTCTTTACGGATATTTCTCATTTCAATGACGTATTCCATGTAGATGCCACTCCCTTATCCAAAGCATGAAACAAAGGCTAGTCTATGAAAATACTAGCCTTCGTCCCATATTTGGCTATAATGTAGGTGAGATTTCTAGAAATCCATCACGCTCAGAAAACGTAATGGACAATCTCTTATAGAGAGCTTTCGAATTCTTTGTACTCATCGTCAGTACTTGGAACTTCCAATTCGCCGCTCTGAATTTTCTCTTTATACTCTTCTACTTTTTGTAGTGCTTCTTCAGATACATTTTCTTGTGATTCAGCAATACCTACGCCATCTTCTTCAAGACCAAACTCTGTAACTTTTCCTCCTGGGAAGTCGCCGTCCATTGTTTGCTTGGAAACTTCAATAACAGCTGTATCCACACGCTTCACCATAGAAGTTAGCGTTACATTCTCAGGCATTCCTTCTTCATGCTGATCACGGTCAACACCGATAACCCAAACTTTTTCACCGTTTTTCGCACGGTTCTTCGCTTCAGTGAATACGCCATTTCCTGTTCCGCCAGCTGCATGATAAATGATATCCGCGCCTTTATCATAAAGAGTACCTGCAATAGCCTGTCCTACTTCTGCTGCGTTGAAATCATCCGCATATTGTGTGAAGATTTCAGCATCAGGATTAACGGATTTTACTCCTGCTTTAAATCCGCTCTCAAACTTCTTGATTAATTCAGAATCAACTCCACCGATAAAACCAACTTTGTCAGTTTCAGATTGCATTCCAGCGATAACTCCTACTAAGAATGAACCCTGGTGCTCTTTGAAAGTAATACTTGCTACGTTTTCCATTGGTTCGCCATCTTCCGTTACAGCTACACTATCAACAAGAGCAAGCTGAGAATCTGGCTTTTGTGTTGCAATTGTTTGAATATCTTGTTGCATAAGGAATCCGATTCCGAAGATCAAATTATAATCTTCACGAATTAAGCCTGAGAGGTTTGGTTGGTAGTCACTTGCTGCAGTTGACTGAACATATTTAAAACCTTTGTCTTTCTCAAGTCCATTATCTTTTCCAAACTGCTGAAGACCTTCCCAAGCAGATTGGTTAAATGATTTATCATCCACACCGCCTGTATCAGTTACCATCGCAACTTTAAAGTCGCTGCTTTCGCCTTCACTGCTTCCGCCGCCAGAACTTTCATTGTTCGTATCTCCCGTTCCACAAGCTGACAAAAGTGTACCTGCAGCTAATACAGCTGACAACATAAATCCGTACTTCTTCTTCATCTTAATCCCCCTAATGTTTTTTAAACGCCGCCCGCTCTCTCTTCTCTCTATCGAGCTATGCTTTGTTTGGTCGCGTTTTCATTGCCCATTAAAAAATAATATGGATGAGAAATGGCTCTGAAACACGCATGAAATATTTTTGAAAAAATAGTCATATTTCGACAATAACTATACCATTTTCAAGGAGATAAAGGAATAGTTTTTTGAAAAAAAGCCCGATTACCAATATTTAAAATGATAGAATTTCTAACACAACCGACCATTTCTTTTCGTTTTCCTCTTCCTAATTGACGTCGCTCGGATAAAAATACGTAAAAAAAGAAGCACAACCCTTAACTGGATTGTGCTTCTTCCCCTTTACTAACGAGAACTTCACGAGGTTTACTGCCCTCATATGGTCCTACGACACCTCGAGCTTCCATAGCATCTATTAACCTTGCTGCTCGGGTGTAACCTATTCTAAATCGTCGTTGTAGCATCGATACCGAAGCTGTTTGCATCTCGGTTATCAATTGAACAGCGTCATCATATAAATCATCATCTACTTCCGGCTGAGCTTCCTCAGGCTTATCTGTTGGTATCATTTCTTCCTGATACTGAGCTTTTTGCTGGGCAATGACAAAGTCAACGAGTTCTTCTACTTCCTCATCCGATAAGAAGGCACCCTGAACTCGTTTTGGTTTATTCGCCCCTACAGGAAGGAATAGCATATCCCCTTTGCCTAGCAATTTCTCTGCTCCACCCATATCAAGAATTGTTCTTGAGTCTGTCATAGACGAAACGCTAAAGGCAATACGTGATGGAATATTGGCTTTAATCACCCCTGTGATAACGTCAACTGACGGGCGCTGTGTCGCAATGATTAAATGTATCCCCGCTGCTCGTGCCATCTGTGCGAGCCTTGTAATCGCATCCTCTACATCGCTTGACGCTACCATCATTAAATCAGCTAGCTCATCCACTATAACAACAATATACGGTAGTGAAGGCTGCTTCGCCTCTGACGTTTCATTATGACGCTTTATATGATTGTTATACCCTTCGATATTCCGCGTACCAGTATGAGAGAATAGCTCATAACGACGCTCCATTTCACTCACAACCTTTTTCAAAGCCTGTGAAGCTTTCTTCGGATCCGTTACGACTGGTGCTAGAAGATGTGGTATGCCATTGTATACGTTAAGTTCAACCATCTTAGGATCAATCATCATCATTTTAACTTCATGAGGCTTGGCCTTCATCATAATGCTTGCAATAATACCGTTGATACACACACTTTTTCCGCTTCCTGTTGCTCCTGCAACAAGTAGATGGGGCATCTTAGATAAATCGGAAACAACTGCTTCACCAGAAATATCTCTTCCGAAACCAATAGATACTTTCGATTCGTGCGATTGGTATTCTTTTGATTCCAATACTTCCCTCAATGTAACCATCGCGACTTCAGAATTCGGTACTTCGATCCCTATCGCAGATTTACCTGGGATCGGCGCTTCAATACGTAGGTCCCGTGCAGCAAGAGCTAGTGCCAGGTCATCTGTTAAGTTTACAATTTTACTTACTTTCACACCTGTATCAGGATATACCTCATATTTCGTTACCGCTGGACCAAGATGAACCTTCATTACTTTGGCTTTTACACCAAAGCTCTCAAACGTCTTTTCTAATTTACGAGCGTTTGCGGAAATTTGCTGACGTTCATTATCCTGCGACACCTTCTTAGGAGGCTGCAGTAAAGATAAAGATGGAAGACGATAATCTTTGTTTTCTAGCTCGCCAACTGTTAGCGACTGAATTGGGGTTCCATCTGATGCTTCCTTAACAGGTTCACCACCTTTACTTTCTTCTGTCTCCTTCTCCACAGGCGTTTCTGACTGTGTTGGATAAGCACTTTCAGTAAAGGTTCGAATCTCTGGCTCAAATGGCGCCTCTTCTTCTAATTCATCCTTACTTGTTTGGGAGACGTCATACGTTTCCTCAGGCTCCATTGATGCTTCTTGTTCTCTTAATGCAGCCCGCTGTTCTCTCTTTTCTCTTCTTGAATTTTTACTTTCTGATAGAAGTGATTTCGCTTCATCATATGTGTTTAATACAAAACCTTTAACCCAGGCAAGGGCTTTACCTAGTACATCACTAAACGATTTACCCGTAATCAATACAAAAGATAGTAAAATCAATAGAAAGGCCATTAGCTGCGTTCCTGTTGCATCAAAAAGTCTGTAGCAAAAGGCGAAGAGAAGCGCACCGATCATGCCCCCGCCAAGCGGGCTAGTTTCTGATGGATCGCTAACGTCCATTCGGAAGAGTTCATATGTATTAGCAATAACCGATGGACTATCCCATTGGCCCTGACGAGAAAGTGTTTCAAATAAGCCGACGTGACTCAATAACAGAAATGAAATGCCAAGTAAATAAAATCCTGCTAATCTTCTTGTCCAAAAGGCTGGGAGCTTCCTCTTTACAATTAAATAACCTGCGAATATCACAAGGCCTGCGATAATTAATCCATACCATTCACCTGCAAAAAAGCGAAACATATGGTAAATCGCTCGTCCAACTACTCCCATTTTCAAAACACCTAAAACGGTAAAAGCCAGAACTGTTAAACCGATAAATTCAACTTTGACTTGGGATTGCCAGGCGGCCTGTTTCTTTGTTGTCTTTTTTCTTTTTCGTTTTGCCATTATCTCACCTCTATACAAGCCATAGCTGGTGAAAAAAGCAGCCATTTCTGGCTGCTTTTTGTTCACCAATCTATTCCTAGTATACCACATCTTCCTGTGGTCCTATAGGCTCTATTTCAGTGGAGAAGTGGATAGCGTTAACATTTGACCAGGCTGTGTTGCATCATTGAGATAGTCCATAGGATCTGTGCTAAGTACCTGCACAACTCTACACTCTGTCAGAGACGTTCGCTCGACAAGAAGCTGGACTCCGTTCCATTCTATGATTTTCTGCTGCTCATAAACACTCTGATCAGGAGGGAATACTGCTTCATTTGGTAGGATGGTATAAAGAATCATTGCACAAGATCTCCTTCCTGCTCTCCCTTATATTCCTCCATTAATTCATTTAGCTTCTTCATTGCTGGACCAACAGCCCCAACTTCATCGATCAAACCATAGCTCACAGCATCTTCACCCACTACGTTTGTTCCGATATCTCTCGTTAAATTTCCCCTTGAAAACATAAGCTCTTTGAACTTATCTTCTGTAATATTCGAGTGCCTTGTCACAAAGCTAACAACTCGCTCCTGCATTTTATCGAGATATTCAAACGTTTGCGGCACGCCGATAACAAGACCTGTTAGTCGAACAGGATGAATCGTCATCGTTGCCGTTTCTGCGACAAACGAATAATTTGCAGCAACCGCTATTGGCACTCCAATTGAATGTCCACCACCAAGGACAATCGAAACAGAAGGTTTCGAAAGGGAAGCAATCATTTCAGAAATAGCAAGTCCTGCTTCTACGTCTCCCCCTACTGTATTAAGAAGGATCAGCACACCTTCAATCTTAGGGTTTTGTTCGATTGCCACAATTTGTGGAATAAGATGCTCATACTTTGTTGTTTTATTTTGTGGTGGTAGCTGCACATGTCCTTCAATTTGTCCGATGATAGTTAAACAATGAATATTAGATTGATCCATCGTTGGCACGTTTGTTTGGCCAAGCTGCTGAATTTTATCAACTAGCGAAGATTTTGATTGGTCGTCTTTTTTAGGTTCAGGATCCTGACCTGGGTTTTCATTGCGATATTCACTGTTCATACTGGTACCCCTTCCTTACTCTGGTACTAGTAGTATGAACGAGAGGCGATTTTACCATTCATGAGATAGTATGAAAAAAACGAACTTAAAAGTGCTTACTCTTTAAAAAAATATCCGTGCAAAATAAAAAAACGGATGCATAAGCATCCGTTCTAACATTATTTATTAAGCGCAGCGGCTAGTGATGAGCGCTCCTCTGCTGTTAGAGGAATCATCGGTAGACGTACACTTCCTACATCCATACCCTTTAGCTGAAGAGCTGTTTTAACAGGGGATGGGCTTGGTGCTTTAAAGAGCTCATTCATAATTGGCAGGATTTTTTGATGAATCGCTGCGGCTTCCTTAACTTCCCCAGATTGATAAGCTGAGATCATCTGTTGCATTTCATTCCCAAGAACGTGTGACGCAACAGAAATAACGCCATCACCACCGATAGAAAGAATCGGTAAAGTTAAGCCGTCATCTCCACTATAAACAGAGAAAGACTCTTCTGTGCGCGTAATAATATCTGTAATTTGGTCAAGATCTCCACTTGCTTCTTTAACAGAAACAATGTTGCTGATCTTAGAAAGCTCAACAATTGTGTCTGCCGTCATATTCACAACAGAACGACCAGGAATGTTATAAATCATTACTGGAAGCTTTGTTGATTCTGCGATCGCTTTGAAATGCTCATAAAGACCTTTTTGACCAGGCTTGCTGTAATAAGGGGCTACGATCATAATCGCATCCACGCCAGCAGCTTCTGCTTTTTTTGTTAACTCGATCGATGCGTGCGTGTTATTACTGCCTGTTCCTGCAATAATCGGCACGCGGCCATCAGCGATTTTAACAGAATGCTTAAAGAGCGCCACTTTTTCTTCTGAAGAAAGCGTTGGCGATTCGCCAGTTGTTCCCGCTACAACAAGACCTTCTGTACCATTATTAATTAAATAGTTGATCAATTGCTCTGTCTTCGCAAAATCCACGTACCCTTTGCGATCGAAAGGGGTGACCATTGCGGTTAGTACTTTTCCAAAATTCATTTCTTTCACTCCTTGCCTATCACTTAAAGCTGATCCATCATCTGTTCCATTTCTTGCCCCGGCTCCAGATGAAGATAAAACGTTTCGTGCAGCGCATTAACAGCTGCTGAAAGATCAGTCTGTCTCACAAGAACCCAAATCGTTGTATGAGAATCAGCTGACTGTAAAATATCAATGTTTTCTCGCGCAAGTGATTCCACAATCTTTGCTGTTACGCCAGGAACACCACTCATACCAGCTCCAACCGCAGATACTTTCGCACAATTCTCGATGACTTCAGGCTCGTAGCCCATTTCATTTAGCGTTGCAACGGCTCTGTCGGTCATTTCCTCCATAACCGTATAAACAACACCTGTTAAGCTAATGTTGATGAAATCAACGCTAATCCCCTCACGCGCCATAGCTTTAAAAACGCGTGACTGAAGATCATATTGTCCTTCTTTCGCATACACTTTAATTTGGGTTACGCCGTTTACATGAGCTATACCCGTAATTAAACGATCTATCACCTGTTCACCAGTCGTTTTTCCTGTAGCAGACGTGACGAGCGTACCTGTCGAAGAAGAATAAGTTGACCGAATTCGGAGCGGTATCTTCGCCTGCATGGCAATTTCAACGGCACGAGGGTGAATAACCTTCGCTCCTTGATAAGCCATATTGCAAACTTCGTTATATGTCACGATGGAGAGAGGACGTGCTTTCTCAACAATTCTTGGATCTGCTGTCATAATACCTTCTACATCAGTAAAGATGTCTACCCATTCAGCTGAAAGGGCGGCACCAAGCGCAGCTGCTGACGTATCGCTTCCACCTCGACCAAGAGTCGTTACATCGCCGTCTTTTGTGACGCCCTGGAAGCCTGTCACAACGACAACGTCCATCATTTTCAGCTCTTCCAGTAGTCGCTCCGACTTCATTTCAAGAATTCTTGCTTTGCTATGCTCAGCCGTTGTCATGAAACCTGCCTGACCTCCGGTGTAAGCTGTGGCTCTCAATCCTTCGCCTAAGAGGAGATTTGAGAATATGACAGAAGAAATACTCTCACCACAAGATACAAGTAGATCATATTCTCTTGAAGTGACCTTCCGTTCTCGATCGCCAATGAGGCCAAGAAGAGTGTCAGTCGCGTATGGATCACCTTTACGACCCATTGCTGAAACGACGACGACAACTTTATATCCATCGCTCACTGCATCTTTAATATGGTTTACAGCTCTCAGTCTGCCGTCTTCACTTTTCAATGAAGTACCGCCAAACTTCTGCACGATGACTTTCATTTAGAACACCTTCTTATGTCTATTTCAATATATTTAGGGCTGCAAGGCTTTCAGCAATTTGAACAGAATTCCACGCTGCCCCCTTCAGTAGATTATCAGAGACAATCCACATATGGAAGCCATTTTTTTGATTTAGATCTTTTCGAATACGACCGACAAAAACGTCCGATTTCCCAACAGCATCAACGGGCATCGGATAAACCTGGTTTGCAGGGTCGTCTTTAAGCGTTACACCTGGTGCGTTACTCATTAATTCTTTCATATCTTCTACTGTTACATCATCATGACCAATTTCAACATAGACTGATTCAGCATGACCTGTTTCAATTGGTAGTCGCACACAAGTAGCTGCAACATGAAGCTCTGCATCATGCATGATTTTCTTCGTTTCATTTATCATTTTCATTTCTTCATAAGTAAATCCGTTGTCTTCAAATACATCGATTTGTGGGATGGCATTGAAAGCGATCGGATAGTGCTGTTTATCACCTTTAACAGGCAAAATTTGTGGCTCGTAGTCCTCACCATTTAGCACCGCTTTAGACTGCTCTTTCATTTCAGTAACCGCATTTGCGCCTGCACCTGAAACAGCTTGATAAGTAGAAACAATAATTTTAGTAAGGCCATATGTTTGTTTCAGCGGCTCAAGAGCTGCGACCATTTGAATGGTTGAGCAGTTTGGGTTTGCAATAATCCCTTTATGATCATTCAAATCCCCTTCGTTCACCTCTGGTACAACAAGAGGTACTTCTGGATCCATACGGAATGCACTTGTGTTATCTACAACAATCGCTCCGTGTTTAACTGCTTCTGGAGCAAGGGCTTTTGATACACTGCCACCAGCGCTAAATAACGCAAGCTGAACCCCTTCAAATGCTTCAGGAGTGGCTTCTTTTACCGTTACTTCCTGACCCTTAAACATTACTTTTTTACCAGCAGAACGTGATGATGAAAGGAGCGTTAAGGTCGATATCGGAAAATCTCGTTCCTCTAGTGTTTTGATCATTTGTTGTCCGACTGCGCCTGTTGCTCCAACTACTGCTACATGATATTTTTTCCCGCTCATGACTTATTCTCCTCCCATATTCCATTCAAAATCCATCACAACAGAAGGAGAAACCGAGGTTTCTCCCCATTCCTGGTGATTTTATTCTCTATTCTATCATAAACCTATCTTAAAGAAAGATAAATCAATTGGCTAATCCAAATACCTTTCGATTAAAACCGGCTGAAGCTGTCTGCCAAGCAGTGCTTTTTCAACTGTTTCCCTTAATGATGGCATCCGTGCAACGAGTGAATTTGGTTTTTTTACTGGATCATCCTGACCAAATGGAATGAAATAAATATTTTTCGTCGACATTAATCTTAAGATATTTGTACCATTTAATCCTAGCCCATCGTTAGTAGAAATGCCTAACACAACTGGTTTTTCATTACGCAAAGTTGCTTTTGCCCCCATCAATACAGGAGACTCTGTCATCGCATTCGCAAATTTACTAATAGAATTCCCTGTTATTGGAGCGATAACCATACAATCAAGTGGTGTTTTGGGACCAAATGGCTCAGCCTTTACAATCGAATTAACTGCTTCATTACCTGTTATTTCCTCAATACGGGCGATCCAATTTTCTCCATCGCCAAACCGAGTATTCGTATTCATGACCGTATGGGAAACAAATGGCGTCACCTTAGCACCTAGTTGAACAAGTTCTTCTATTTGTGGAACGACCGCATCATACGTACAGTGGGAACCAGTTAACCCAAAACCAATGTGCATACCTTTCAAACTCATGGAGAGTTCTCCTTTCCATTCTGAGACCGCTCAATTAACAGCTGTGTCAGAACATTAGCGATGATTTTTCCGGCCGTTTTTGGAGCCACAATACCAGGCAGGCCTGGCGCAAGAAGAGCTTTAATTCCTCTTTTTTCTGCGTATCGAAAATCAGTACCTCCGGGCTTAGAAGCAAGGTCAATCACGAGCGTATGAGACGGCATTTTAGCAATAACTTGTGATGTGACGATTTGTGCTGGAATTGTATTAATACATACATCTAAATGGGATACCTGGTTCACGAGATCAGATAAATGAAACGGTTTTAATCCCATCTCCGCAATTCTCGCAATATGCTCTGGTTTTCTAGCCCCAACACTAACATTTGCCCCTAAGGCATTAAATGTTCTGGCAACTGACATCCCCACTCGACCGAGACCTAGAACCGCAATATTTGATTGATGAATGGTAATATCCGTATGCTGAATAACCATCATAACAGTACCTTCAACAGTCGGAATAGAATTATAAATGGCCACATCATCTCGTTCGAATAAGCGAACTAACGTTCTAGATGCTTCAGCCACCATCTCATTTAGACAGCTGTTACTGATTCCGCTATATACCGTACAATGGGCTGGCGTTTGTTTAAGTTGATCTGCTGTTAACACTACTTTTTCATTTGAGAAGATCGTTTCAACTTCTCCTTCGATCGTTGTTCCACTGACTGGAAGGACAATTGCATCAAGGGTCGTTAGCTTCACTTCATCCAATGTGCATTTCGTTGCACCTGTAAAGCCATGATCAAGCTGATCGAATCCGATTAAATATAAATCGGCATTCAATTCGGTTAACTTTCGAATAATTTCAAGCTGGCGGGCATCACCGCCAATAACAGCGATATGTTGATTCGTTAGCATCGTTCCTCCCCTTTCCTTTTCCACGTCTTACTACGGGGATTATTGTAATTTCTCAACATTCTATGTGGTGTATGCCCGCTTGGTGAATCAAGAAGTGTACCAGTTTTAACCCTTTTGATGATTTTGCAAAATGATCATATCTCTTCCAATCGTTTCTATGTGCTCCCATGGAATCGTAATTTCTTGTTCTTTGCGTTTTAACCCCATCCACGACGATTTCGGAATGATCAATTCTTTTAATAACCCTGTTTTCTCATCAAACAATAGATCAGTTTGCCCAAGCACACCAAGCTTCCGCCCTTTTTCTATATCGATAAGCTCCTTACCGCTAAGCTGACTTAATCTCATCGTATGCCCCCTTTAAACAAATTGATGAAAGTCCTATCGAAAATCACTATCTAATCATACGTTCACGTTATATACCATAGTCTATGAGTAGTTTATTAAAGGAAGACATGAAAAAACCCGCCTTATAATTCGACGGGTTAGCGTCCTTAGGATTTCATACCACCTGGTAATTGACCGTTTGGACTAATAAGCGAACATGAAAATTCATCAGTAAACATCGAATGGATCATACCGTTTACATTCTCATGATTAACGCTCTCAATATTCGTAATAATGTCATCGAGTGAACGATGTTGGTTTAATAGCAACTCATTCTTACCATTTCGGCTCATACGGCTGTTTGTACTTTCAAGACTGAGCATCAAGTTACCTTTTAGCTGCTCTTTGCAATTCTTCAACTCTTTCGTTGTAATGCCATCACGCTTAAATTCCGTTAATGTCTTCTGGATAGTCTCATATAAGCGATCCAGCTGATTCTGAGCGGTACCTGCATAGATCGTTAATAACCCGCTATCCTGATAAGCAGAATGATAAGAAAAGACTGAGTAAGCAAGCCCTTGATCTTCACGAACATCCTGGAAAAGACGACTACTCATGCTTCCACCAAGCACATTGTTCATCACAATGAGACTATAAATATCATCTGTCCCAAACGGAAGTCCAGCGTACCCAAGGCATAAATGGGCTTGCTCCGTTTCCTTCTGACGAGCGATTTGTCCTGAATGGAATTTCGGAGCGAGTACTTCAGGTTTTCCAGCAGGAGTTTCCCAGTGTTCAAATGCACTCTCTACTTTATGCATGAACGATTCATCAATATTTCCAGCAATCGACACCACAATATTATCCGGTGTGTAATGAGTTTGCATGTAATCACGAAGCGTGTCACCTGAGAATCCTTTTAACGTCTCTTCTGTTCCAAGGATCGGCATCGCAAGCTCATGATCACCATAACTTGCCTGACTCAGCATGTCATGTACAATATCATCTGGCGTATCTTCATACATTTTGATTTCTTCGTGTACAACATTTTTTTCTTTCGCAAGCTCTCCAGCTTCAAATGTTGAATGGAAAAACATATCAGTTAATACATCAAGAGCATAATCTGCGTGCTCATCAAGAACTTTTGCATAGTAACACGTGTACTCTTTTGATGTAAACGCATTAACTTGACCGCCAATGCTATCAAAAGATTCCGCAATATCTTTTGCACTGCGCTTATCAGTTCCTTTAAAAAACATATGTTCAAGGAAATGTGAAACGCCATTTAATTCTTTCGGTTCAAAACGAGAACCAGTTCCAATCCAAATTCCGATAGCAACTGAACGGACTGTTGGAATATTTTCTAGTACTACTCTGACACCATTTTTACAAGTTACTTTATTTATCAAACCTGTTCCTCCTGTATCGAGCCATTATGTTTCGTCATACTCCAAAAACACTATATCATTAATGAAGAAAGGAAACAATTTTATCATCTTTTCTCAAGTCTTTTAGAATCTAACACTTGTGAAACTGTCCCAAGCTGGTAACCTCTCTTTTCTACGCCGCGAATTAACGCTTCAAGACTTTGTTCTGTCGGTTCTGTTGGATGCATGAGTATAAGAGCACCCGCGTGTACATTTTGGAGCACCCTCTCTGTCAGTACTTGTGGTGCAGGTTTTTTCCAGTCCACAGTATCAACAGACCAGAGCACTGTTTGCATCCCAAGCTGATCAGCAATTTGAACGGCGTTATTCGCGTAGCTTCCGCTTGGTGGTGCGAAAACGACAGGTTGTTTATCTATTGTTGCTTCAATAACTTGATTTGTATCTTCAAGCTCTTTACGGATAGCAGCGTCGCTTAGCTGTTTCAAATCAGGATGAGAATAGGCGTGATTTCCGATTTCATGTCCTTCTTCATCAAGCATACGAACGATATCAGGGTTTTTCTTCGCCCATGAGCCATCAAGAAAAAAAGTAGCATGAACGCTATGTTTCTTAAGCTGTTGCAACATATCAGGTAAATATTCCTCTCCCCAAGCGACGTTTATCATAAAGGCGACCATCGGCTTCTTAGGATTACCCTTATAGACTGCAGTAGGCTCAAGATCATCCAACTGAACATCAGGCTTCACTTCTTTTTTTACGAGTAGATTCTCATCAAACGCCTTCCCCTTCATTTTTTCATAGGAAGCTTCTGCATCAATTATCAGACCATTATAGCCTGGGATTCCTTTCCAAACACGATCAATTACAGCATTAATTGGAGGTATATCCATGCTTTCCTTCGCATCAGCAATCTCGTCATATAGTGGACTTCCATTCACGTTCAAGGTAGCTTGTTCTTTCAAATCACTTAAATACATTGATGTGTAGGGGTTCTGAAGTGAACCTGCTGCTACGCCTAAGATCATGATAAACACAATAAATTGGATCCAGGATTTCTTCATTCATCTGCCCCCTTTTGTAAAAAAGGTATGTTTGATGGGCAAGCTCTAGAACTTACGTGAAACAATTCGTTACCAAAAAACAAAGGTTTGCATTAGATGAAATCAACGCCGGTCACATTTATCAAAATGAAAGGAAACAGAATAAGCTAACAAAAATCAGCAAAAAAAAATGAATTCGGCCTCAGCCGAATTCATTAGCTCTTTTGACTTTGTTCTTCACGTTCACGCTGTTCTTTCAAAATCTCTTTACGAGAAAGGTTAACGCGTCCTTGCTTATCGATTTCTTTCACTTTAACCATGATTTCATCACCGATTGAAACAACGTCTTCTACTTTGTTTGTACGCTCTTCAGCTAGTTCAGAAATGTGAACCAGACCTTCTTTCCCAGCAAATAGCTCAACGAATGCTCCAAATTTCTCAACTCGTTTCACTTTACCAAGATAAGTTGTGCCTACTTCCACTTCTCTAACAAGATCTTCGATCATTTTCTTCGCTTTTGCGTTCATTTCTTGCTCAGTAGAAGAAATAAAGACCGAACCATCCTGCTCAATATCAATTTTTACGCCAGTTTCTTCAATGATCTTATTGATGATTTTACCGCTTGGTCCAATAACGTCGCGGATTTTATCTGGTTTAATTGACATTGTGAGAATCTTAGGTGCGTATGCAGAAAGCTCAGTACGAGGTTCGTTGATCGCACTCATCATGTTTTCAAGAATGGCGAGACGACCGTTTTTCGCCTGCTCAAGAGCCTGACGAAGGATGTCTTCGTTAATTCCAGAAATTTTAATATCCATTTGAAGAGCTGTTACACCTTGCTTTGTTCCAGCAACTTTAAAGTCCATGTCACCAAGAGCATCTTCCATGCCTTGAATATCTGTAAGAACTGTTACATCCTCGCCATCACTTACAAGTCCCATTGCAATACCTGCAACTGGTGCTTTGATCGGCACACCTGCATCCATCATCGCTAGCGTACTAGCACAAATACTTGCTTGTGAAGTAGAGCCATTTGATTCAAGAACTTCAGATACAAGACGAATCGTATACGGGAAATCCTTCTCAGTTGGAATAACCTTCTCAAGTGCACGCTCACCAAGGGCACCGTGACCAATCTCACGACGACCAGGTCCACGCATTGGTCCAGTTTCGCCGACGCTGTATTTCGGGAAGTTATAGTGATGCATGAATCGCTTAGATTCTTCTGTACCAAGACCATCGAGAATCTGAACATCTCCTAGTGCACCAAGAGTACAAATGCTAAGTGCCTGGGTTTGTCCACGAGTAAACAATCCAGATCCGTGTGTTCTTGGTAGAATTCCTACTTCAGAATCAAGTGGACGAATCTCATCAACGCCACGACCATCAGGTCTTACTTTATCTTTTAGAATTAAACGACGAACTTCTTGCTTAACGAAGCTATTTAGAATTGATTTCACTTCATCGGCACTATACTCTTCGTTTTCTTCATATGCTTCAGTTGCACGCGTCATTACAGCATCAATTGCTTCCTGCCTAGCATGCTTTTCAATCACTTTTACAGCTTCTTTAATGTCAGATAAGTACTGTTCACTAAGAGCTGCTTCAAGCGTTTCATCTGCAGTCTTAAGAACAACTTCGCGCTTTTCTTTTCCAGTAGCTTCAATGATCTCTTCCTGGAATGAAATCAGGCGTTTAATTTCTTGGTGACCAAAAAGAATACCCTCAAGCATGATTTCTTCAGGAACTTCTTCAGCTCCAGCTTCAACCATGTTAATTGCATCTTTAGTACCTGCAACTGTTAGGTGAATATCACTCTGTTCAAGCTGCTCAACGTTAGGGTTTGCAATAAACTCCCCATCAACGCGTCCAACGATAACGCCAGCAATTGGACCATCAAATGGAAGGTCACTAATACCAAGCGCTAGAGATGAACCGAACATTGCTGCCATCTCAGAAGAGCAGTTTTGATCAACGCTCATCACTGTGCTGACAACTTGAACTTCATTACGGAAACCATCAGGGAATAATGGACGGATCGGGCGATCAATTAAACGACTCGCAAGAATCGCTTTTTCACTCGGACGTCCTTCACGCTTGATGAATCCTCCAGGAATTTTACCTACTGCATATAATCGTTCTTCATAATTAACCGTTAGTGGGAAAAACGGAAGGTCTTTCGGCTCTTTAGAGCCTGTAACCGTTGCTAGTACGGCTGTATCGCCGTAACGGATCAATGCTGCACCGCTCGCCTGTTTAGCCAGTTGACCAATTTCAACTGACAACTCGCGACCAGCCCAATCGATTGAAAACACTTGCTTATCTTGTGCCATTAATGTGAGAACTCCTCTCATCCAATAAAATCATTTCTTTTATTATACCCTAACCTTTTTGCTTCTAAAAAGAAAGGAAGAAATCTATGTATTTTTAACCTAATAAAAAAGCGGGAAAACATCCCGCTTTTCTGAATCATTATCGACGTAGACCAAGTTCTTTGATAAGTTCGCGGTAACGAGTAACGTCTTTGTTACGAAGATACGTTAAAAGATTACGGCGTTTACCAACCATCTTAAGAAGACCGCGACGAGAGTGGTGGTCTTTCTTGTGGAAACGTAGATGATCGTTCAAATTGTTGATTTCCTCAGTAAGGACAGCGATTTGAACCTCTGGAGAACCAGTATCATTCTCGTGAGTTTTGAACTTAGTGATAAGCTCTTGCTTACGTTCTTGTGTGATTGCCATCCGTTTCACCTCCTTAATTTCTAATCCCCTGATACCGCGCAAACGTCGGTGACTCGATAGCCCAGTATAGGTTGTGTACTTGTCGTACAGATATTAGATTACAGGTTTTTGTTCTAAAATGCAAGGGAAATCTATTTCAGTATTTCTCTTGCATCTTTCGCATCCTGACCTATTTGGGCAATTAAGTCATCAACAGAAGAGAATTTAACCTCTCCACGAATCTTTTGATGGAATTCAACCTCTACAGACGATCCATACAAATTGCCACTGTAATCAAATATGTGAACTTCCAGTGACGGCTGATCAGGTTTTTCATCATAGAAGGTTGGTTTGTATCCAACATTGCATACACCACTCATCCAGCTACCTTCCGTTTTCATGCGCACTGCATAAACACCTGTAGCTGGTACGAGATACTCGTCTTTAAGATCGATGTTGGCCGTTGGGAAGCCAATTGTGCGGCCGCGCTGATCTCCTTGAACAACAGTGCCCTTCACCGTGTAGTTCCGACCTAGAACGGCTTTCACGTTCTGGACAGCCCCTTCACGAATATATGAGCGAATTAAAGTAGAGCTTACTTTCTCGTCATGTTGAGATACTTTATCAATCACCGTTTGACTAAACTGGTTACGGGCATGAAATGGAAGGGAGTCCATCGTCCCTCTTCCTTTACTTCCATATGTAAAATCAAACCCTGCTACAACGTGAACAACTGATAAGGCAATAATATAATCATCAACAAATTGCTGAGGTGTTAATCCTGCAATCGTTGTATCAAATTTCACGACATAAAGAACGTCAATTCCAAGCTGCTCAATAAGCTCAATTTTATCATCAAGTGGTGTAATGGCTTCTGTTTGAGGTGTAGACTTCCCCAAAACGACTGATGGATGGGGATAAAACGTCATAACTGCTGACTCTACGCCTTTATCCTCAGCGATTTCTTTCGCAGTCGAAATCACTTTCTGATGGCCGCGATGAATGCCATCAAAATATCCAAGCGCCATGACGGCAGGATGTTCAGATTTTAACTGATGAGGATGCGATAAATAAATTGTTTTCAACGGTTTCACCTTCTAACTTCATCTCGAAAACACTTTTTCAGGCTTCATTAAGCCCGGCTTCTCAGGATGTTTTTGATAGATTGCAATTGCTTCTCCGTCCCTATTGTACATAACAAGTCTATTCTCTGTCATCTCTTCCAACTGAGGAAGCACAGCGCCATTTTGGAGCTTCTCTTCTAGCGCAGAATCAACAGTAAAGGATGGCATAGCAGAAAGAGCGTATTCCATAGGAAAAAGAGATAGCGTTTCCTCTTCTATCATCTGTTTTATCTCATCAAATGTCAAACATTCTTCTAGTTTAAATGGGCCGGACGCTGTCCGAATCAGAGACGACATGTGAGCTGGAAAACCTAGCTTTTCTCCAATATCAACCGCAAGTGTTCGAATATATGTCCCCTTACTGCACGTGGCACGCACAGGGATAGAGACCGCTCCTTCTTCAAGCGTTACCTCTCCAATTAACTCTAGGTCATGAATCGTTACCTTTCTAGATGGACGATCCACCACTTCTCCTTTAAAAGCATACTCATAAAGTCGTTTGCCGTTAATTTTGACAGCAGAATACATTGGGGGAACTTGCTCGATCTCACCTCGAAACGCAGCAAGTGCTTCTTCTATATCGTTAGTTGAAGGCAGTTTGTCTACTTTCTTTTCTTCCACTTTCTCTCCAGATGCATCTTCAGTCGTCGTTGAAAACCCTAGTGTAATCACTGCTTCATACGTTTTAGAAAAATCCGTCATATACTGGGCCACTTTAGTTGCTCTGCCGATACATAGTGGTAAAACGCCTGTTACATCTGGATCCAAAGTTCCTGTATGACCAACTTTTTTTGTCATTAATAGCTTTCTAGTAACTGCTACACAATCATGAGACGTCATTCCGGCTGGTTTCTTTAGTGGTAATATGCCGTTCATTGTTTTCCTCCTTTCAATGTGATGACATAGAGAAAGGATAGACATTCCTGCCTATCCCTTCGTTTCTACTCATCCGCTTGATTTAAATCTGCAAGAAGTCGTTCAATTTTGTTACCATAATCGATCGATTCATCAAATTCAAAATAGATTTCCGGTGTTTTGCGAAGACGAATGCGTTTCCCTATTTCAGAACGAATAAATCCAGTTGCTTTCGCAAGACCATTCAGGGTAGCTTCTTTCTTCTCTTCATCACCAAGGACAGTAATAAATACCGTTGCTTGCTGTAGATCATTCGTAACTTCAACAGCTGTTACTGTAACGAAACCTACGCGCGGGTCTTTAATCTTCCTGCTGATTATATCACCAAGTTCTTTCTTCATCTGTTCACCAACACGATTTGCGCGAACATTACTCATCGTTACACCTCGTTTCTTTCCTAAAGCCACTCATAAGTTGCTCGAGTGAGTTCGATATCAGGACGTGAATCAATCAATGAGACGGCACGCTGGAGCTCACGCTCGCATGCCGTTTTGCTTGAAGCCGTTGTAACAATACCAATAACGGTATGTTGCCATAAATCCTGGCTGTCAAGCTCAGAAACAGAGAGATTATAATGCTTCAGACGGCTAATAACCGACTGAAGCACAGATCTTTTTTCCTTCAAGGATTGCGCATCATAAATGATGCATTCACATTCTATATACCCAATCACTTAGGCTTTACTTCAACCATAATATACGCTTCAATGATGTCGCCTTCTTTAACGTCATTGAATTTTGCAAGCGTAATACCACATTCGTACCCTTTTGCCACTTCTTTCGCATCGTCTTTGAAGCGTTTCAATGTATCCACTTCACCTTCGAATACGACAATTCCGTCACGGATGACACGAACGCCAGAATTACGAGTGATTTTACCTTCTGTTACGTAAGATCCTGCAATTGTACCTACTTTAGAAACTTTAAACGTTTCACGTACTTCAGCTTGACCAATCACTTTTTCTTCATAAACTGGATCAAGCATTCCTTTCATTGCAGATTCAATCTCTTCAATCGCGGTATAGATCACGCGATGCAAGCGAATTTCTACTTGCTCAGAATCAGCTACTTTCTTCGCATTTGAATCTGGACGTACGTTAAATCCGATAATGATCGCATTAGAAGCAGATGCAAGGATAATATCTGACTCTGTGATCGCACCAACAGCTGTGTGAATAATGTTGATCTTAACACCTTCTACTTCAATCTTCTGAAGTGAGCCAGCAAGTGCTTCAACAGATCCTTGTACGTCAGCTTTCACGATAATGTTGATATCTTTCACATCGCCCTGCTGAATCTTTTCAAATAAATCATCCAAATTCATTTTAGAAGATTCTTTACGCTGAGCTTCAATTTGCTGCTGATTACGTGCTTCACCAACTTGACGTGCTGTCTTCTCGTCTTCAAATGCTACAAAGCGATCTCCAGCATTTGGTACGTCACTTAAACCAGTCACTTCTACAGGAGTAGAAGGTGCGGCTGTTTCAACACGCTTACCAAGATCGTTGACCATAGCACGAACACGACCAAATGTGTTACCAACTACAACTGGGTCACCGACTTTAAGCGTTCCTTCTTGAACAAGAAGTGTTGCGACTGGGCCGCGTCCTTTATCTAGCTGTGCTTCAATTACTGTACCTGTAGCAAGCTTATTAGGGTTTGCTTTAAACTCTTCTACTTCTGAGATCAATAGAATCGTTTCGAGAAGATTATCAATTCCTTCACGCTTAATGGCAGAAAGGTTAACGAAAATCGTATCGCCACCCCATGCTTCAGAAACAAGTTCATACTCTGTTAGTTCCTGCATCACGCGATCAGGATTTGCTCCTTCTTTATCCATCTTATTAACAGCAACGATAATTGGCACTTCCGCTGCCTTCGCATGGTTAATAGCTTCAACCGTTTGTGGCATAACGCCATCGTCTGCTGCAACAACTAGAACCGTGATATCCGTTACTTTTGCACCACGTGCACGCATTGTTGTAAATGCAGCGTGTCCAGGAGTATCAAGGAACGTAATTTTTTTGTTATTTTCTTCGATCTGGTAAGCACCGATGTGCTGCGTAATACCACCAGCTTCACCCTGCGTTACTTTTGTATCACGGATTCCGTCTAGTAGCGTTGTTTTACCATGGTCAACGTGCCCCATGATTGTAACGACTGCAGGACGTTCAACAAGCTTTCCGTCCTCATCTTCACTTGTGTAATTATCAAGATCCGTTACTTCAAATAGCTCTTCTTCTTCCACTTTTACGCCATAATCATCACAGATAAGTTCCATTGTATCTTTATCTAGTTCCTGATTAATGGTTGCCATAACACCAAGACCCATTAACTTCTTGATCAGTTCAGAAGCATCTTTACCTAGCTTTTCAGCAAGCTGTCCAACTGTTAATGAACCAATGAAAGTTACTTTAGAAGGCAATCTTCTTGGAGCAGCCGTGTTTTTAGGTGGCTGTCCTTTTCCACGGCGGTTTGGACGACGTCCACCGCGACGGTTATTTGGTGCGCTTTTGCTATTCTTTTGATTTGCATTTGCTTTTGGGTTGTTTCGATTGTTTTTATTTTCCATACTGTTTTTGTCGCTTCCCTTTTTGGATTGTTTCGAATCGTTATTAAGCTTATCAATGGCCTGATCATCAATCACAGACATATGATTGTTTACCGTAATATTCATGCTTTTTAACTTTTCGATAACATCCTTACTAGTAGTATTATGTTCTTTTGCATATTCATGAATTCGCATCTTACTCATACGATCACCCCCGAGTTATTGATCGAGCATTGCGTGTAGCTTCTTCGCAAACCCTGCATCAGTAACGGCTATCGTGACTCGTTGAACTTTGCCAATTGCATGACCAAGCTCATAGCGCCCTGTTACAAAACATACTGGGACTTTATAAGTAGTTGCTTTATCCGTTATTTTCTTTCTTGTGTTATCAGATGCGTCGCTCGCAACTAATACGAGTCTTGCGCTCTTGCGCTGAATTTCCTTCACCACAAGTTCTTCTCCAGACACGACTTTGCCAGCGCGCTGAGCGAGTCCTAACAGTGACTCCCAATTCTTATTCTTCATTTAATTTGACCGCGATTCTGCGAGGTCAGCATAAATATCTTCCGTCACTTCTGCTTTTAGATGAGCCGCTAAAGAATTTCGCTTCTTAGCAAGTACGAAACACTCTTCTTTGTTACAAAGGTATGCGCCCCGTCCATTCTTTTTACCCGTTTGGTCGATCGATATAACCCCTTCAGGCGAACGAACGATTCGAACGAGCTCTTTTTTAGGCTTCATTTCTTGACAGGCGACACATTTCCGCATCGGAATTTTACGTTTTTGCACGATGGACACCTCTCCTGATCTTGCTTAATCTAGCTCAGAATCTTCCGCGTCATTCTCTTCGAATAGAGGAGCTTCATCAGCACTATAGATGCCAAGCTCTTCCGCTTCAGATTGACTCTTAATATCGATTTTCCATCCAGTCAGCTTCGCAGCAAGGCGTGCGTTTTGACCACGCTTCCCGATTGCAAGTGAAAGCTGATAGTCAGGTACGATAACCTGAGTCATTTTATTTTCTTCGTCTACATTTACTTTAAGTACTTTTGAAGGACTTAGTGCATTTGCTACGTATGCAACTATGTCTTCAGACCAGCTTACGATGTCAATTTTCTCACCTTTAAGCTCATTGACAATCGCTTGTACACGCTGACCACGCTGTCCTACACATGAGCCAACCGGATCAACTTCAGGATCTTCTGCGTGAACCGCAATCTTTGAACGATCCCCGGCTTCTCGTGAAATGGACTTAACTTCAACCGTTCCATCGAATATTTCAGGTACTTCAAGTTCAAATAAACGCTTAAGAAGACCAGGATGAGTTCTCGAAACCATCACCTGTGGCCCTTTGGTTGTTTTTTCAACTTTTGTCACATATACCTTGATACGATCATGGGAATGATACGTTTCGTTCGGCATTTGTTCACCTGCAGGGAGAAGTGCTTCGATACGACCGAGGTCAACATAAATAAAACGATGATCCTGACGCTGAACAATTCCTGTCATGATATCGTCTTCGCGTTCAATAAATTCGCTAAATATGATCCCACGTTCTGCTTCACGGACACGCTGAGTAACAACTTGCTTCGCTGTTTGAGCTGCGATACGACCGAAATTACGAGGCGTTACTTCAATTTCTACGATATCTTCTAATTCATATTGTCGATCAATGTCTTTCGCATCTTCAAGTGAGATCTCAAGACGAGCATCTTCCACTTCTTCTACGACATCTTTTCGAGCGAATACTCGGATCGAACCTGTATCCTGATTAAAGTCAACTCTAACGTTTTGCGCCTGATGGAAGTTTCGCTTATATGCTGAGATAAGCGCTGCTTCAATCGCCTCAACGATAATATCCTTGCTGATGCCCTTTTCTTTTTCAAGAATATTTAGCGCATCTAATAACTCACTACTCTTCATTTTTCATTCTCCCCTTTAATTAAAAAACAACCGCAAGCCTTGCGCTTGCTACTTTTTCATAAGGTAATTCTACCTTTTTAATTCTTGTTTTCACTCGCTGATCAATAACAACCACTTCTCCATCGAAGTCCGAAAGTACACCTTCAAAGCTCTTTTCACCATTAAATGGTTCATAGGTTGTGACATAGACTTGCTTGCCAACTGCCTTCTCAAAGTCCGTACGTTTTTTTAGCGGACGTTCTGCACCAGGTGAAGAAACTTCAAGGAAGTATGGTTGTGTAATTGGATCATGTTTATCAAGCTGTTCACTTAGCTTTTCGCTAATTATTCCGCACTCCTCAATATCAACGCCTCGAGGAGAATCGATATAGACACGGAGAAACCAATTCTTGCCTTCTTGTGTGAATTCTATATCTACAAGTTCCAAGTTCATTTCATCTACTATTGGTTTTACTAGTTCTTCAGTAACCGTAATCACATTTTCGTTCATTGGTTGTCCTCCTTTCTGATCCTGTACAGCAGGGTCCCAATCGAAAACGAAAGAGTGGGATAGCCCCACTCTTCCGTCGCGTGTGTATTCACTAGTATTTCCACAATTACTATACCATACTCATATAACCAATTCAACAGAGAAGCGAAGGCGCCTCATTAGAATAAGCTGAGTTGATTCGCATCTGGAAGTCCTTCAAGACATCCATGATCATCCAAGTACTCAAGTACAGTCTTTGAAATCTTGCTTCGCTGCTGTAAATCTTCTTTTGATAAAAATTCACCGGCTTCTTTGGAGTTTTCAATATTGATCGCTGCATTCGTCCCTACTCCCGGAAGAGAGTTAAATGGAGGAATGAGCGAATCTCCATCGACTACGAATTCAGCCGCTTTTGATCGATAAAGATCTACTTTCTGCATGCGGAGCCCACGTTCTGACATTTCAAGCGCAATCTCCATCACGGTTAATAGGTTTTTCTCTTTCGGTGAAGCATCAAGTCCCTTTTCATTGATTTCTTCGATTTTTGCGCGAATCGCGTTGGATCCTTTCGCCATCGTATCAATGTCAAAGTCATCGGCTCTTACGGTAAAGTATGCTGCATAGAAAAGAATTGGATGGTGAACTTTGAAGTAAGCGATCCGAACAGCCATTAACACATATGCTGCTGCGTGAGCTTTCGGGAACATATACTTGATCTTCAAGCACGAATCAATGTACCAGTCTGGCACATCATGTTTCTTCATTTCAGCTACCCACTCTTCTTGCAATCCTTTCCCTTTTCGCACAAACTCCATAATTTTAAATGCGAGGGACGGGTCAAGGCCTTTGTAGATCAAATAAACCATAATGTCATCACGACAACCAATTACTTCACTAAGGTTACAAGTACCAGCTTGAATCAATTCCTGTGCATTACCTAACCACACATCAGTACCGTGGGAAAGACCTGAAATCTGAACGAGCTCAGAAAATGTACTAGGTTTCGTATCTTCTAGCATTTGACGAACGAATCGTGTTCCGAATTCTGGGATTCCGTAAGTTCCTGTTTTACACATAATTTGATCCTGTGTCACTCCAAGAGATTCCGTTCCACTAAAGAGCTTCATCACTTCAGCGTCATCTGTTGGGATGGTTTTCGGATCAATTCCACTTAAATCTTGAAGCATACGAATAACCGTAGGATCATCGTGCCCAAGTATATCAAGCTTCAACAGATTATCGTGGATCGAATGGAAATCAAAATGGGTTGTTTTCCATGCGGATGTTTTATCATCTGCTGGGAACTGAATAGGTGAAAAATCGTAGATGTCCATATAATCAGGTACTACGATAATACCACCCGGATGCTGCCCAGAGGTACGTTTTACTCCTGTGCACCCCGACACGAGACGATCAATTTCAGCCCCTCGATAGTGAAGGTCATGGTCTCCCATATATCCTTTTACATAACCGTACGCCGTCTTCTCAGCGACTGTACCGATTGTTCCTGCTCGGAATACATTGTCTTCTCCAAACAGTTCCTTCGTATAATTATGGGCACGCGGCTGATATTCCCCTGAGAAGTTCAAATCAATATCGGGTACTTTATCACCTTTAAACCCAAGAAACGTCTCAAACGGTATATCATGTCCGTCTTTTGTAAGAGGTACATCGCAATCTTCGCATGATTTGTCTGGAAGATCGAACCCTGATCCTACAGAACCGTCATCAAAGAACTGTGACTTCTTACAAGATGGACAAACATAATGTGGTGGTAATGGGTTCACTTCAGTAATTTCAGTCATAGTGGCAACAAATGAAGAACCTACAGACCCACGTGAACCAACGAGATAGCCGTCGTTTAGTGACTTCTTAACTAGCTTATGAGAAATCAAGTAGATAACGGCGAATCCATGGCCAATAATACTTTTTAGCTCTTTTTCAAGTCTCTCTTCCACTATTGTTGGCAGTTCATCACCATAAATGCTTCGAGCCATATTATAGCTCATCTCACGCATTTCTTCATCGGCACCTTCAATTCGAGGTGTGAATAGATCATCTTTGATCGGTTTAATATCATCGATCATGTCGGCTACTTGCTGTGGTTTTTGTACAACAATTTCCTTCGCTTTATCTGCCCCAAGAAAATGGAAGCAATCAAGCATTTCGTTCGTCGTTCTAAAATGAACCTGAGGTAACGTTTGGCGATTTAATGGGTTACCCGCCTGTGCTTTAATAAGAATTTTACGATAAATATGATCCTCTGGCTCGAGATAATGAACGTTACCAGTAGCGACGACTGGCTTATTTAACTTCTCACCAAGCTTTACAATCTTACCAATAATTTCACGCAACGCCATTTCATCTTGAACAAGTTCTTTCTCGATTAAATGCATGTAATTTTGTGGCGGCTGCACTTCCAGATAGTCATAAAACTTCGCGATGTCCTCTACTTCTTCAGGTGACTTTTGCATCATCCCTTCAAAAACTTCACCCTTGTCACAGCCTGAACCGATCAGCAGACCTTCGCGGTATTTCTCAAGCTTAGAACGAGGAATACGTGCAGTTCGGTAGAAATAATCAATGTGAGAAAGGGAAACGAGCTTGAACAAGTTTTTTAAACCTACGTCATTTTGCGCCAATATGATCGTGTGCGATGGACGCGTACGTTGGAAACCAGTTTGCCCCATATTATCATTCAGCATATTATGGTTTGTAATTTCACGCTCAAGTGCATCTTTCACCAATTTCCACAATAAATACCCTGTTGCTTCCGCATCATAAATCGCTCTGTGGTGCTGAGTAAGGTCGATATCAAACTTTTTACAAAGCGTATTTAAGCGATGGTTTCGCATTTCCGGATATAGAAAACGAGCAAGCTCAAGGGTATCAATTACTGGATTTGTTGCTTCTCCTAACCCAATATTACGTAACCCTACATTCAAGAAGCCCATATCAAAGCTAGCATTGTGAGCAACAAGAATGTCATCTCCCATGAATTCGTGGAAGTCTTTTAAGACGTCTTCAATTTCAGGGGCGTTCATAACCATATCGTCCGTAATCCCCGTTAGTTCAATGGTTGTTGAGGAAAGAGGATGATGCGGATTAGCAAATCGCTCAAACTTATCAACGATTTCTCCATCTTTCAATTTTACTGCTGCTAACTCGATAATTTTATTATAAACAGCCGAAAGTCCGGTTGTTTCCACGTCAAAAACAATATAAGTGCCCGTTTCAAGATCACGATCAGCTTCATTGTATGCCATCGGTACCCCATCATCGACAAGGTCTGCTTCTAAACCATAGATAACCTTTATACCGTTCTTTTGTCCTGCTGCATACGCATCGGGAAATGACTGTACAACATTATGATCCGTAATGGCGATAGCAGGATGTCCCCATTTAGCTGCTTGTGTAATCAATTCCCCTGTTGAACTGACGGAGTCCATTTGACTCATTTGTGTGTGAGCATGTAGCTCAATACGCTTTTCATCCTCAGGCGCCTCATCTACTCGTAAATCAGGTTTGATTTCAGTTAAATCGTTTCCGATCATAACAAGATCGCGTACAAACGTATCATTCTGGATCCCACCGCGTACTTTCACCCAGATTCCTTTTCTTACTGCTTCTAAAATCGGAACATCTTCTTTATCGCGGGAGAACATTTTCACAAGGATTGAATCCGTGTAGTCCGTTATTTTAAACGTTAATAGCGTTCGTCCACTTCTAAGCTCTTTCGTTTCAGCATGGAAGACATAACCTTGAACAGCAATGCGTCGTTCTTCGTCCTGAATAGTTTCGATCGGTACTGGATCTTCTTTGATCTTGTAACCAATGACAAGAGAATCTGGAACGTTTTTACTTGAAGATTTATCTGCCTTTTCTTTTTCGATCAAGGCTTCCATCATTTTAGATTGATCTTCTTGTTGTTTTTGTTCAACAAATTTTTGATAATCCTGTTCAGAAGCCTTAACTTCTACTTCAAGCATGTACTTCGGAAATCCAGCGTGCGTATAACACTCTGACAAAGGACCAGATAGCTTTCGTCTTGCGATTGCAGCTTCCGTTTCATTACGAACCGTTACAATAAGCTTATTTCCACTTATTTTAGGCGTTTGACTTTTCAATACAGCTGTTAGGGAGGCGGAATGCTCTTTCATCAGTTCAGCGACATTGTCCCAGTATGCCATTGCTAATTCTTCATTTCCTCCACTATCTGTGGAGATTCCGTAAGTCACTGTAGCGATGTGCTTTAATCCATCTTGCAGACGACTGCGAAATAGCTCATATACATGAAAGGGAAGAACGTCTGGAAAATGAAAGTCAAAATGCCATTTTCTGGTTTCTTTGTATACAGTTAATTTCGAAATGTACCCATCTCTAAAATAATCAACGAATTTATCAGGAATCGATATTTGTTGAAGGAGCAGTTGGAGACGTTCTTTTCTGATGTTTAAATCCTGGTCCATTCAATTGTTCCTCCTTCTTAAAAATGCGTTAAGGTAACGAAAAAAAGGTGGAAGGTACCACTGGCACCTATCCACAATTTTAGTTCATTTGTGTTAAAAGCTGCTGGATTGTCTCGTTCAAGTTATCAACTGATACTTCAATTGACTCTCCAGTATCTCTTCGCTTCACTTCCACGATCTCATCGTTTGCTTTCTTACCAACGATTACGCGTAATGGAAGACCGACGAGATCCGCATCTTTAAACTTCACACCTGCACGCTCTTTTCGATCATCGTAAAGAACATCGTAACGCTCATTCTGTAGAGATTCATATAGACGATCTGATAGAGCTGTTTGATCAGCATCTTTCACGTTGATTGTAATCAAGTGAACATGAAATGGTGTTACAGCAAGAGGCCATTTCAGCCCATTGTCATCTGCATTTTGCTCAGCGATCGCTGCAAGCGTTCGTGAAACGCCGATCCCATAACAACCCATCATAATAGGCTTAGCTTTCCCACCTTCATCAAGATAAGAAGCGCCCATTGTTTCACTATATTTTGTTCCTAGCTTAAACACCTGGCCAATTTCAATGCCTTCCGCAAAAACAATCGTTCCATTGCCATCTGGAGAAGGATCTCCTTCTTGAATAAAACGAAGGTCTTCATAACTTGTAACGGAAAGGTCTCGATCTGGATTAACATTCTGATAAGCATGTTTACCACTAATTGATCCGTTGACGATGGCTTTAACTGCATTGTCTGCAATAACCTTGCCGTTAAATTCTTTCACATCAACTTCTTCATTCAAGACTTCTACCATATCCGTTGCGAATAGGTGCTTAACCTTGATGTCATTTAATTCATGATCCCCTCTTACAAGAAAAAGAACGGTCTCATCTTCTACCTTAATAAGAGAAGTACGGATATGGCGTTCTAACGAAGCCTCGCCTTCCCCTTTAGTTAAAGGTGCCTCTGGCTCGTCCGATTTCTCATACGCTACATGAACTTCTGCCATTTCAATATTGGCCGCGTAATCTGAAGAATCACTATATGCGATCGTATCTTCCCCAACGCTAGATAATGCCATAAATTCTTCTGTATCTTTACCACCCATTGCACCCGAATCAGCCACAACAGGGCGGAAATTCAAGCCCAGGGTACTAAAGATTCGACTATAAGCACTATGCATATCATTGTAGGCTTCATCAAGCTGTTCTTCAGAAGAATGGAAAGAGTAGGCATCTTTCATAATAAACTCTCTTCCTCGAAGCAAACCAAAGCGTGGACGACGCTCATCACGATACTTTGTTTGAATCTGATAAAGAGTCACCGGCAATTGCTTGTACGATTTCAACTCATCGCGAACAAGACTTGTAATTAACTCCTCGTGAGTGGCACCGAGAGCAAAAGGTCTACCGTGGCGATCCTTTAGTCTCATTAGCTCAGGACCGTAAACGTCCCATCGCCCCGTTTCCTGCCATAGCTCAGCAGGTTGAATCGCTGGCATCAATAATTCCTGTGCACCAGTTTCATCAAGCTCTTTTCGAATGACTTCTTCAATTTTCATTAGTACTTTCTTTCCTAATGGTAGGTATGAATAAATACCTGAAGCATTTTGACGTATAAAACCCGCTCTGACAAGGAGCTGATGACTTTTAATTTCGGCATCAGCTGGATTATCTCGAAGGGTTGGATTAAAATATTTAGATTGTTTCATCTACTGCACCTCATTTCATTCTTAAAACGGGTCCCGTGGCTCCTATAGGAAGAAGCGTTGGATATCATTCCATGTCACTACTAGCATGAGTAACATGAGAAACGAAAAGCCAATAAAGTGAACTAAGCTTTCCTTTTGCGGATCAATTGGCTTGCCACGTAACGCTTCCACACCGATGAATAGTAGTCTTCCTCCATCAAGTGCAGGAAGTGGCAATAAGTTGAAAATACCAAGGTTAATACTCAAGAAACCAGCCCATCTCATGAGAACATAAAGCCCTCCAGATGCAGCTTCTTCTGTGTAACTATAAATTCCTACAGGTCCTGAGAAAGCATCGATGGAAAGCTGCCCCGTTACAAGCTGGCCAAGTCCTACGAATATGGCCTTTCCGAATTCATACGTTGATGTAAAACCAAAAACGATAGAGTCTAAGAAATCCACTTGATATTCTGGGGAAACCCCAATACGACCAACAGATTGATTTTCAGAAAGCTCTTGTTTTTCTGGAGTAATGGATAAAGAGACCGATTCACCTTCACGATCTACTTTAAATCCTAGTTGATTATTTGCGTTATCCTGAATAATAGACGTCATCTTATTCCAGCCTGTTATTTCAGTCCCATTAATTTCAGTAATAACATCACCATTCATCATACCGGCTTGCTCAGCAGGACTACCTTCAACGACTTCCTTAACCTGGCTCGTTGGCGTCCCTTGTAATAAGCCTAGCGTGATGAAAATAACGATCGCAAGTAAGAAGTTCATTACTGGGCCAGCAAAAATGGCCAGGAAACGGTCCCAAAGCGACTTTGAACCGAATTGACGATCAAACGGCGCAATCTGAAACTCAGATCCATCCATCACATAATGAGATGTTTCATCAATATGGAATACCGTAGCTGGTTCATCTTCGTCTTCGTATCCTTTAATATAAAGCCCACGCTCAAGGTCGGCTTCTTCAACCGTTACTTCTTTTAAATTAGGGTAAGCTGATTTTTGATTGATAACAATCTTTTCAACTTTATTCTGATCATTAAACAGAAGCCCAACACGCTGTCCAGGTTTCAATTCAATCATTTCAGGATCTTCGCCGGCCATTCGAACAAATCCACCGAGCGGCAGAAGTCTGATCGTGTAAACCGTCTCACCTTTCTTGATTGTGAAAATTTTCGGTCCGAAGCCTATGGCGAATTCTCGGCACAAGATTCCTGCACGTTTTGCCAGGAGCAAGTGACCCAATTCATGGAAAAAGACAAGTGCTCCGAATATGATAATGATCGAAATCACAGTATTCATATCCACTTACCACCTTTATTTAATTAATGACTGAACTCGTAATCTTGTTTCTGAATCTACAGCAAGAATTTCTTCAAGCGATGCATTTTGAACGATATTGTGGTTTTCCATCGCCTGTTCTACGAGCTCTTCGATCGTTAAGAAATCGATCTTTCCCTCCAGAAATGCTGCAACGGCCGTTTCGTTTGCCGCATTCATGACGGCTGGGAGTGAACCACCGGCGCGGCCAGCTTCATAAGCTAACTTTAATGCGCGGAAGCGGTCGTAATCAACCTTCTCAAAATGTAACTTACCAACTTCCCATAAGTTTAACCGTTTTGCATTTCTGATTTCAAGTCGATCAGGATAGCTAAGTGCATACTGAATTGGAATTCGCATATCCGGAGTACCTAGATGGGCCATGACACTACCGTCTATGTACTCTACCATCGAGTGAATAATACTTTCTTTATGAAGCAATACATCAATCTGATCATAAGGTGTTCCAAACAGCCAGTGCGCTTCAATCACTTCAAGGCCTTTGTTCATCATTGTAGCTGAATCAATGGTAATCTTAGCACCCATGGACCAGTTCGGATGATTTAAAGCATCATTCACACTAACTCCTACAAGTTCTTCACGTGTTTTATCACGGAAGCTTCCACCTGATGCTGTAAGAATGAGGCGCTCCATTTGATCTTGTTTTTCACCATTCAAGCATTGAAACAACGCTGAATGTTCGCTATCTACTGGCAGAAGGGCAGATCCATGTCGTTTGGCTGCCTCTGTTACGAGATGCCCAGCAGTTACAAGCGTTTCTTTATTTGCAATAGCAATCGTTTTTCCCTGTTCAATCGCTGAAAGGGTCGGAGAAAGTCCGATACTGCCGAGAATAGCATTTACAAGAACGGTTGAATCGTGATGACAGGCTACTTCTAGCAATCCTTCATCTCCATAGACAATCTTTGTCTTTCTTGAAATTGTTCTTCTGAGCGAGTCAGCATCTTCTTTCTTTTGAACAGATAATAGCTTTGGCTTAAATTCCTCTGCTATTTCCACCGCTTTTTGAACATTTTTCCCTACTGAAACAGCTACAAGGGAAAACATGTCAGGGTGCATTCTCACAATGTCGAGAGTCTGAATACCGATTGAACCAGATGCTCCCAATAAGCTTATTTTCTTCAAACGACCCGTTCCTCCAATCTACTCTGTTTCATCAAACCAGGTTAAGTAAATGCAGAAGAGGGAGAACGAATATTAGACTATCAAATCGATCAAGTATCCCTCCGTGCCCTGGCAAGATACTGCCTGAATCCTTCACTCCGTAATGACGCTTGAATGCTGATTCAACAAGGTCACCTATCTGTCCAAAAACAGAAGTTAGAACGGAGACGATCAAAACAACTATCATGGAATCATACACCGGATAAATCAATTGAAAAACAACGCCAACAAGAACTGCCATTACAACGCCGCCAACTGCACCTTCAACCGTTTTGTTCGGAGATATATGAGGCCATAGCTTTTTCCTTCCGAGCGATCGTCCTACAAAATATGCGCCAGAGTCAGACGCCCATATAAGAAAAATAATAAAAAATAAATGAATCATACCATCTAAATTATTTTCTCCCAGGTACCGCGTCGCTGTAAAATAATAGAAACCTAGACCGACATATAATGAAGCCATCATAATAAATGAACTTTCATCAAAACTATACTTATTCTTCGTAAGGACAGTCATAGCAAGCAAAATAAGCAAACCGAAGAACAAGAGGTCAATCTTGGTGAATACAGACGACGTCAATGACGCAATCCAGTCGTCAGGCATAACAAGAATCCACGTTCCGACGATAGCAAGTAATCCAGGAAGTGAAACCAATGTGATTTTCTTCATTAGTAACAGTTCGACCATTCCAACAGTGGCAACAAGCGCCATCAAAATGATAAATGGCCAGTCTCCTACAATAATCATTCCTAACAAAAGGGCGCCAAAAATCACACCCGTAATAACACGTTGTTTCATTACGTTAATGTCCTCCTACACTTACACCCCGCCGTAACGTCTTCCTCTTCGCTGGTATTCCTGTACGGCCTCAATAAAATGGTGCTCTGTAAAATCAGGCCAAAGAACTTCCGTAAACCAAAGTTCAGTATAAGCTAACTGCCAGAGCATAAAGTTACTTAAGCGAATTTCTCCGCTTGTCCTTATTAATAAATCCGGGTCCGGGTACTGGCTACTGAGTAAATACGAAGAAATCTTCTCTTCCGTAATCTCTTCTTCCGTCAGTATCCCCTTTCTTACATCACTTAATAACCGCTGCATCGCTGTTTTCATTTCATGACGGCTACCATAGTTAAGCGCGAAGTTAAGAATGAGTCCGGTATTGTCTTTCGTCTCTTTCACTGCCTTGCTTATGGCTTTGAACGTATGGGGGGGCAGCTGTTCTCGTTCTCCCATAATTCTAACTTGAACGTTCTGCTCGATCAATTCTGGCAGGTGGCTAAGTAGAAATTGCTCAGGGAGCTTCATTAAAAAGTCTACTTCTTCCTTTGGTCGTTTCCAATTCTCGGTCGAAAAGGCATACAGGGTTAAATATTGAACACCCAGGTCATTCGCCTTTCTTACGATTTTTTTTACAACCTTAACGCCTTCACGGTGGCCAGCCACACGCGGGAGACCTCGCTTCTTCGCCCAGCGTCCATTGCCATCCATAATGATCGCAATATGTCCTGGGATATTTGCAGATGTGTTAATTTCTAAATGTTCCTCATCTTCATTCTTTCTCATCCAGTTCGAGAACTTCCCAAGCATTGCAAATCCTCCATTGTGTCACTTACTTAACAAAAAAACCCCCTGTGGGAAAAGAGGGTCCTTTTATTATCTTATTTTACATGTTATTGAATTAGACTTCCATGATTTCTTTTTCTTTATCAGTCGCAACACTGTCAGCTTCAGCTACATACTTGTCAGTAAGCTTTTGCACATCGTCGTTGCCACGGCGAAGCTCGTCTTCTGTAATATCGCCATCTTTTTCTTGTTTCTTTAACTCATCATTTGCATCTCGGCGAATGTTGCGAAGCACAACTTTGCCTTCTTCAGCATACTTCTTAACGAGTTTCACAAGATCTTTACGACGCTCTTCTGTTAGAGCTGGAATCGTTAGACGAATAACATTCCCATCATTAGAAGGTGTTAGGCCAAGATCTGATTTAAGAATTGCTTTTTCGATCTCGCCGATTGAAGTCTTATCATAAGGTTGGATTAGTAGCATACGTGCTTCCGGAACAGAAATACCAGCAAGCTGGTTAACTGGTGTTGGAGCACCGTAGTAGTCAACTTGAATTTTATCAAGTAGAGAAGCGTTTGCTCTTCCAGCTCTTAGTGTTGCTAGCTCACGCTTTAAGCTTGAAATTCCATTCTGCATACGTTCTTCAGCGTTTTTCAAGATTTCTTTCGTCATCTTAATTTCTCCCCTTTACAACTGTTCCAATTTCTTCGCCGCAAATGGCGCGCTTAATGTTTCCTTCTTCCATAATGGAAAAGACAACAAGTGGAATGTCATTATCCATACAAAGTGAAGAAGCTGTGGAGTCCATTACAGCTAAGCCTTCCTTAAGTACATCAAGGTAAGAAAGGGTGTCATACTTCTTCGCAGTAGCGTCAACTGTAGGATCGGCTGTGTAAACCCCGTCTACGTTGTTCTTCGCCATTAAAATAACATCTGCTTCAATTTCTGCCGCACGCAATGCAGCAGTCGTATCTGTTGAGAAGTATGGATTACCAGTACCAGCCGCAAAAATGACAACGCGTTTTTTCTCAAGGTGTCGAATCGCTTTACGACGAATATATGGCTCAGCTACCTGCCTCATTTCAATTGAAGTTTGAACACGCGTTTCAACTCCAATATTCTCAAGGCTATCCTGCATTGCTAGTGAATTCATCACTGTTGCAAGCATCCCCATATAATCAGCAGTAGCACGGTCCATTCCCATCTCACTGCCTACTTTACCACGCCAGATGTTTCCTCCGCCAACGACGACAGCCACTTCCACACCCATTTCGTGAATTTCCTTCACTTGAGATGCGATTGACTGTACGATTGTCGGTGAAATCCCTTGACCTTCTCCACCCGACAAAGCTTCTCCGCTTAATTTTAACACAACGCGTTCATACTTGGCTCCGCTCATTTTAACCCTCCAGCATGTTTATCAGTATTTGTTCTTGAAAAATAGGGAACACAACGTGTTCCCTATCATTGTTTTACTTCTTCACTTGAGACATAACTTCTTCAGCGAAGTTATCTTCACGTTTCTCCATGCCTTCGCCAACTTCGTAGCGGATGAAGCCTTTTACAGTAGCGCCTTTAGATTCAACGTACTTACCAACTTTTTGATCAGTGTCTTTAACAAACGGCTGATCAACTAGAGAAATTTCTTCGAAGAATTTGTTGATACGGCCTTCTACCATTTTCTCAACAATTTTCTCTGGCTTACCTTCGTTAAGAGCCTGTTGCTTCAATACTTCGCGCTCACGCTCAACTTCTTCAGCTGGAACAGCATCACGAGATACGAAACGAGGGTTAACTGCTGCAGTGTGCATAGCAACGTCTTTCGCAACTTCTTCGTCGGTTGTGCCTTCAAGAAGTGTTAGAACACCAATGCGTCCACCCATGTGTAGGTATGCGCCGAATGCGTCAGCGTCAGTTTTCTCAATGATTTGGAAACGACGAAGAGAAATCTTCTCGCCGATTTTAGCGATTTTGTCGTTTAAGAATTCAGTAACGGTTTGTCCGTTTTCCATTTTGCTTTCAAGAGCTGCGTCCACAGACTCAGGATTCGTTTTAAGGAGGTGATGCGAAATATCATTAATTAGTGAAATGAAGCTTTCGTTCTTTGAAACGAAGTCAGTTTCAGAGTTGATTTCAGCAATTACTGCTTTGTTTCCTTCAACAGCGATCGTTGCAAGACCTTCAGCTGCTACGCGGTCAGCTTTCTTAGCTGCTTTAGAGATACCTTTCTCACGAAGCCAGTCGATTGCTTTGTCCATGTCACCGTCGTTTTCTGTTAGAGCTTTTTTACAATCCATCATACCTGCACCAGTTTGTGCACGCAATTCTTTTACCATTTGAGCTGTTACTGCCATTAGTAATTCCTCCTTGAATTATGATATGTAATCATACCCTTTTGGGTTAAAAAAAGGTGATAAAGGGGTTAGAGTTCCCCTTTATCACCCCTTTGTGTTCTTATACAGATGTTTCTTCAGTTTCTACCGCTTCAACTTCTGCTTCTTCTTCTACTTTGCTAACTTCGATAACAGCGTCAGCCATTTTAGCAGTAAGAAGTTTCACAGCGCGGATTGCATCGTCGTTACCAGGGATAATATAGTCGATCTCATCTGGATCACAGTTTGTATCCACGATCGCAACGATTGGGATATTAAGCTTACGAGCCTCAGCAATAGCAATACGCTCTTTACGAGGGTCGATTACGAACATTGCGTCTGGAACGCCGTTCATATCTTTAATACCACCAAGGAATCTTTCAAGGCGATCCATTTCTTTTTTAAGAAGCATAACTTCTTTCTTAGGTAGTACTTCAAAAGTACCGTCTTCTTGCATCTTCTCAAGGCTCTTCAGGCGGTTAATACGCTTTTGAATAGTTTCAAAGTTCGTAAGCGTTCCACCCAACCAGCGTTGGTTGATGTAGTATTGACCAGCACGGATCGCTTCATCCTTAACGGAATCTTGCGCTTGCTTTTTTGTACCTACGAAAAGAACTTTACCACCGTCCTGAGCGATGTCACGAACGAAGTTATAAGCTTCTTCGACTTTCTTCACTGTTTTTTGAAGATCGATAATGTAGATACCGTTTCTTTCAGTGAAGATATAAGGTTTCATTTTCGGGTTCCAACGACGAGTCTGATGACCGAAGTGTACCCCAGCTTCAAGAAGCTGTTTCATAGAGATTACTGCCATGATTGTGTTCCTCCTAATGGTTTTTTTTATCCTCCGCTTGCATCTATTTCGGAAAAAACTGCGTCTGCAGCACCACTTTCCAAATCAACAAGCGTGTGTGATTAACACCGTTGATTAATATATCATATCAAGTGACAAGTCGCAAGTTTAAATCTTAAATTCCATGAATGCCTATACAAACTCACTCTCATAGTACGCGTAAACGGTTAGAATTCATCTCCATCGTTTGCAAAAGGATTGTTGAAATCGGCAACATTCTATTAAAAAAGCTCCGAGAGATCTCGGAGCTTTAGTTGAATTACTGTGTCTTTAGTTTTGAAAGCTCTACAAGGAATTTATCGTTAAGAACTTTAATGTAAGTTCCTTTCATTCCTAGAGAACGAGACTCAATAACACCAGCACTCTCAAGCTTACGAAGAGCGTTTACGATAACAGAGCGAGTGATGCCTACTCGGTCAGCAATTTTACTTGCAACAAGAAGTCCTTCATTGCCTTCAAGTTCTTCAAAGATGTGCTCGATTGCTTCAAGCTCACTATAAGAAAGAGAAGAAATCGCCATTTGTACAACCGCTTTGTTTCTTGCTTCTTCTTCAATTTCTTCCGCTTTTTCATGAAGAATTTCCATTCCTACTACTGTTGCGCCATATTCAGCTAATAGAAGATCATCATCTGAGAATGAGTCGCTTAGACGTGAAAGGATAAGCGTACCAAGACGGCTTCCACCACCAACGATCGGCACAATTGTTGTAAGACCTTTTTCGAAGAGGTCACGGTTTTCTACCGGGAAAGCTGTGTACTCGCTTGTGATATCCAGGTTTGAAGAAGTTTCTGCAATGTTGAACAGGTTTTGTGTATATTCTTCAGGGAACTGACGCTCAGAAAACATTTTCTTCATGCGTTCGTTTTCGATTTCTTGATTAATTGCGATTCCAAGTAGCTTACCTCTGCGGCTTACGACATATACGTTCGCCATAATGACGTCGCGTAGTGTTTCAGCCATGTCTGTAAAGTTAACTGGCCCCTCAGATTTTTGTAGCATTCCATTAATTTTTCTTGTTTTTTCAAGTAAATTCATAGTTTTGTCCTCCTGCATGTATTATAGGATGTATTGGCTGAGGTCACGGTTCTTCGCAATAGAAGCTAACTTTTCCTCAACATACTCTGGTGTAATCGTGATGCTGTCTAGATTAATGTCCGGTGCTTCAAATGAAAGATCTTCAAGAAGCTTTTCTAAAATTGTGTGCAGTCTTCTTGCGCCAATGTTGTCAGTGTCCTGATTCACTTCGGTTGCAATCGTAGCAATTTTAAGAATAGCATCGTCAGAAAATTCAACTTTAATACCTTCTGTTTCTAATAATGCTGTGTATTGCTTCACAAGAGCATTATCAGGCTCTGTTAATATACGTTTAAAATCGTCTACGTTTAAACTTGATAACTCAACGCGGATTGGGAATCGGCCTTGCAGTTCAGGGATTAGATCAGATGGTTTCGACATGTGAAACGCCCCCGCGGCCATAAACAAAATATGGTCTGTTTTCACTGGACCGTACTTCGTTGTTACCGTTGAACCTTCTACGATTGGCAAAATGTCTCTTTGAACGCCCTCTCTGGATACATCAGCTGACTGCTGACTTTTCCCCGCGACCTTGTCAATTTCATCAATGAAGATGATACCCGATTGTTCCGTCTTTGAAACTGCATCCTGTGCGACTTCATCCATATCCACAAGTTTTGCTGCTTCATCCTGCGTTAAGACCTTTCGTGCTTCTGACACCGGAAGCTTACGTTTTTTCTTCTTTTTAGGCATGATATTTCCGAGCATATCCTGCATGTTCATACCCATTTGTTCCATGCCAGCTCCCTGGAACATGTCCATCATGGAATTGTTTTGTTCTTCCACTTCAACAGTGATCATCCGATCTTCGAGTTCACCTAGCGCAAGCTGTTGAGCTATTTGCTTTCGTCTTGAAGCAATCGACTGATCTTCTGAACTCGCCTGGGTATTTGTTTCTTCTTGCCCCTGATTACCAAATAACATTTCAAGCGGATTCTTGTATTGTGTCTGCTTCTTATTAGACGGTACGAGCAGTTCCACAATGCGTTTATTCGCATTCTCTTCCGCTCTGCCCTTCACCTGTTCCATTCGATCTTCTTTGACAAGTCTGATTGATGTTTCAACGAGATCGCGAACCATTGATTCCACGTCTCGGCCAACATAACCCACTTCAGTAAATTTCGTTGCTTCTACTTTAATGAAAGGAGCATTGACAAGACGAGCCAGTCGTCGCGCAATTTCTGTTTTACCAACACCTGTTGGCCCAATCATTAAAATATTTTTCGGATTCACTTCATCCCTCAGTTTATCGCTTAAAAGACCCCGACGGTAACGATTTCTCAATGCCACAGCAACAGCCTTTTTCGCGTCATTCTGACCAACTATATACTGATCAAGCTTTTCAACAATTTGTCTCGGTGTTAATGGATTAGACATACGATCTCCTCCAAAGATACAGTTTATATACTAAATGGTTTCTACGATAATTTGATCATTTGTGTACACGCAAATTTCTGATGCAATTTCCATAGAGGCCCGCGCAATTTCTTCAGCGGTTTTGTTATCACTGTATCGCTTAAGAGCTCTACCTGCTGAAAGTGCGTAGTTAGAACCTGAACCAATGGAAAGAATGCCATCATCAGGTTCGATCACTTCACCAGTACCTGAGATAAGCAGAAGCTCATCCTTATTCATAACGATTAACATGGCTTCAAGCTTTCTTAGTACGCGGTCACTGCGCCACTCTTTTGCGAGTTCAACAGCAGCACGCTGAAGGTTACCGCCGAATTCTTCCAGTTTGCTTTCGAATTTCTCAAAAAGAGTGAATGCATCTGCAACAGATCCTGCAAATCCAGCAATCACCTTCCCATGAAATAACCTTCTTACTTTCTTAGCCGTATGCTTCATGACTACGGCATTGCCAAATGTCACCTGGCCATCACCGGCCATTGCGCACTCTCCATTATGCTGTACTGCAAATATCGTCGTTGAATGAAAGTCTCCCATAAGTTCCTCCTCCCGAGCTATTAAGCTCTTGGGTGATGGTTCATGTATATATTTCGCAATCGATCTCCCGTCACATGGGTATAGATCTGAGTAGATGATAAATCGGAATGCCCTAAAAGCTCCTGAACAGATCGTAAGTCTGCCCCTTCATTCAGTAAATGTGTTGCGAATGTGTGTCTCATCACATGGGGACTTATATGTACATGCAGCGAAGCGGCTTTCACAATCTTATCTAAAATTGTTCGTACGCCTCTTGCTGTCACGCGACTACCTCTAAAGTTTAAAAACAGGGCTTTTGTCGGCTCTTTTCCGGACGAAGCGAGCTTTACTCGTCCATCCTCTAAATACTCTTTTATTGCATCTATAGCGAAACTACCAATTGGTACATATCTTTCCTTACGTCCCTTACCGATTACAAAAATAGTACCAATCGCAAAATCAATGTCTTCTAAATTAAGCGCAACGCATTCACTAACGCGAATGCCACACCCGTACAATACTTCGAGCAAAGCTCTGTCTCTTTGACCAAGAGGCTTTGCCGTATCGGGCGTATCAAACAATACATTGAGCTCTTTTTCATACAAAAATTGCGGAAGGCGCTTCTCTTGCTTCGGTAGTGAGCTCATTGTAAATGGATTAATCTCAACAATGTTTTCGCGTAAAAGGAATCGATATAAGCTTCGTAACGTTGAAATTTTTCTCGCTGCTGTTTTTCTTGCGTAACCTCGCTCGTGAAGCTCAGTCAAATAAATTCTGACATCTGCATAAGAAACAGCAGCAAAGACATCGATAGTCTGCTGCTTCATAAAAGACTTGAAATGTTCAATGTCCTGTAAGTAACCTGAGATCGTATGTGGTGAACAATTCTTCTCAATCTGAAGATACTCAGAAAATGATTGAATATGAGCTTGTTGGTTGTTATTCATCGTTATCACCTCAAAAGGCTTCTAAATCGTATCACAATTTAGAAGCCTTAGCAATAGGAATTTACAATCTTTTTACAAAATTCTGAATTGTTTCTAACGCTCGATTAGCGATCGTTTCATTACGCTCTTTCTTGCCTTTAATTCGCGTTTCAAGCGGTGGGAACAAACCAAAGTTAGCATTCATCGGTTGGAAGTTATCCGGATTAGCCGTCGTAATATAATTCGCTAAACTACCAAGCGCAGTTTCTTCAGGGAACACTAGCGGCTCTTCATCCTTCATTAGTCGAGCAGCATTAAATCCAGCGATTAGTCCAGATGCCGCTGATTCTACGTACCCTTCTACACCTGTCATTTGACCTGCAAAGAATAGATTCTCGCGACCTTTGTATTGGTAAGTAGCTTTCAATAAGTTCGGTGAGTTAATAAACGTATTCCGATGCATCACGCCATAACGTACGATGTCCGCGTTCTCAAGTCCAGGAATTAAGCGAATCACATCTTTTTGTGGTCCCCATTTGAGGTGCGTTTGGAATCCAACAATGTTATACAGTGTACCAGAAGCATTATCCTGCCTTAGTTGAACGACAGCGTAAGGACGCTTTCCTGTTCTAGGATCCTCAAGACCTACAGGTTTAAGAGGACCAAACGTCATCGTCTTCTGCCCGCGCTGTGCCATTACTTCAATTGGCATGCATCCTTCGAAGAAAATTTCCTTCTCAAATTCTTTAAGCGGAACCGTTTCAGCTGAAATAAGTGCTTCATAGAACGTGTTAAATTCTTCTTCCGTCATTGGACAGTTTAAGTAAGCTGCCTCTCCCTTATCATAGCGTGACTTCTTATAAACTTTCTCCATATCAATGCTTTCCGTTTCGATAATAGGAGCAGCAGCATCATAGAAGTATAGGTACTCTTCTCCACTTAAAGCCTTTAACTGATCGGAGAGATCCTTAGAAGTTAGCGGGCCTGTTGCAATAATTGTTGGGCCTTCAGGGATTTTTGTACATTCCTCTGAAAAAACCGTTACGTTTGGATGGTTTTTAACATTCTCCGTTACCTTCGCAGCAAATTCATGACGATCCACAGCCAGTGCACCACCAGCCGGAACGGCACATTCGTCAGCAGACTTAATGATAACTGAATCCATTCGACGCATTTCTTCCTTTAAAACGCCGACTGCATTTGTTAATGTATTCGCTCTTAGTGAGTTACTACATACTAGCTCAGCAAATTTATCGGTATGGTGAGCAGGCGTTTGCTTCTTAGGACGCATCTCATAGAGATGAACGTCCACTCCTTGCTTTGCAAGTTGCCACGCTGCTTCACTTCCAGCAAGTCCGGCACCGATTACCGTCACATGTTTACTCATTGCCATAACCCCTTACTAGTTTTCTTCTTCAACGAAATCGCAGTTTACGCATTTGATTTCTTTCTTTTTCTTCGTTTTCTTCTCGACAAGTAAATCACCGCATTTAGGACATGGTCTTTTGATTGGTTTATCCCATGAAAGAAAATCACATTCCGGAAAACGATCGCAACCATAGAAAAGACGGTTCTTTTTACTTTTTCGCTCTACAACATTACCTTCTTTACACTTCGGACAGGTAACGCCAACTTCTTTAAGGATTGGTTTTGTATTACGGCAATCAGGAAAGTTTGAGCAAGCCATGAATTTCCCATAGCGTCCCATCTTGATGACCATAGGTGAACCACACTTCTCACAATCTTCTCCAGCGGGTTCATCTTTAATCTCGACTTCCTTCATTTCTTCCTCGGCTACTTTCAGCCGCTTTTCGAAGTTTTGATAAAATTCATTGATGACAGAAATCCATTCTGCATCGCCATCCTCAATTTTGTCAAGATCATTTTCTAATCCCGCAGTGAATTCAATGTTGATGATATCCTGGAAGAACTCCAAAATCAGTTCTAATACAATTTCACCGAGCTCAGTTGGCACAAATTTCTTATCTTCTAACGCCACATACCCTCGACGTTGAATCGTATCAAGCGTAGGAGCGTAAGTAGAAGGGCGCCCTATACCGAGCTCTTCCATTGTTTTAACAAGGCGAGCTTCTGAATATCTCGGCGGTGGCTGTGTGAAGTGCTGAGAAGGATCAATTTCTGATGTAGAAACATCCATGCCTTCTTCAAGGTCAGGAAGCATTTTATCTTCTTCCTTTTTATTGTCGTCGTTTCCTTCAACGTACACCTTCATAAACCCTTTAAATTTCACTTTAGAACCAGTCGCACGGAAGATCGTTCCGTTGTTCTCAAGATCTACACTCATCGTGTCCATAATAGCCGGTGCCATCTGACTGGCTACAAAACGCTCCCAAATGAGCTTGTATAAACGAAGCTGATCGCGCTTTAAGTAAGCCTTCATCTCAGATGGATCACGCATAACCGATGTCGGTCGAACCGCTTCGTGAGCATCTTGTGATTTACCTGACTGTTTCTTAGCAGGCTTTTTACCCGATAAGTATGTGTCTCCATATTTACCTTGAATGTATTCCTTCGCTTCATCCTTCGCTGTTTCAGAGATGCGTGTTGAGTCAGTTCTCATGTACGTAATTAAACCGACTGTACCTTGTTTACCAATCGCAATCCCCTCGTAAAGCTGCTGAGCAAGCATCATTGTTTTCTTCGCTCTGAAGTTTAACTTTCTTGCTGCTTCCTGTTGAAGAGAAGATGTAGTAAATGGAAGGGCTGGGTTTCGCTTACGTTCTTTCTTTTGAACGGATTGGATCTCAAACTGATCTCCTTCAATGCGCTTTAACACATTGTCGACGTCTTCACGTGATTGAAGATCTGTTTTCTTTCCATCTACTCCGTAAAACCCAGCTTCGAATTGCTCTCCATCTTTTTCGAAAGAAGCTTTGATTTTCCAATATTCTTCTGCCTGGAAATTCTGAATCTCTTTCTCTCTTTCAATAATAAGGCGAACTGCAACGGATTGAACTCGTCCAGCACTTAGGCCTTTCTTCACTTTTTTCCATAATAATGGACTGATGTTATACCCAACAAGACGGTCAAGTACTCGACGCGCTTGCTGTGCATCCACTAAATCCATGTTAATTGGTCTCGGCTGCTTGAAAGCATCCTTTACCGCATCTTTTGTAATTTCGTTAAATACGACCCTGCATTCCGTTTGCTCATCAATCTTCAAACTGTGAGCTAGATGCCACGCAATCGCTTCCCCTTCGCGATCGGGGTCAGCTGCGAGATAGACTTTCTTCGCTTTTTTTGCTGCATCTTTAATTTCCTTAAGGACAGGGCCTTTCCCGCGTATTGTTATATATTTAGGAGCATAGTTGTTTTCCACATCAACGCCCATCTGACTTCTTGGCAGGTCAATGACATGACCTAATGAGGCTTTCACCTGATATTTCTTTCCTAAATATTTTTCAATTGTTTTTGCTTTAGCGGGAGATTCAACAATAACTAGATAATCTGCCACAATACGTTTCCTCCCCCCATTGAGGTAAATTTTAAAATCTTCCTTATTATTAAATAGTCAAAACTCGTTTGTCAAATAGTGCTAGTTTCATTTTCATGAAAATTCGGTAATTCATCAAGTATATCTTTTGCTTCTAATACTAGCTTGGCCCCCTGCTGAATAAGTCGATTTGTTCCTTCTGAATACGAGTCAGTCATTCTGCCTGGTAAGCAAAAAACTTCTCGTCCTTGATCCATCGCTTGATCAGCAGTAATGAGCGAACCACTTCGTTTTCTTGCTTCTACAATAAACGTTCCAAGCGATAATCCGCTAATAATTCGATTCCGCTCAGGAAACTGATGTTTTTCTGGTCCCCTATCTGGTGGATATTCTGAAAGAAGAAGACCCTTACTTGCAATAATTGAAGCAAGCAGCTGATTTTCTTTAGGGTAAATATGCTTAAACCCGCTTCCAAGGACGGCAATCGTTCCTGCATCGTGATCAAGCGCGATCCGGTGTGCAAGAGTATCAACACCGAGAGCAAGACCACTTACGATCGTCCAACCTCTCGTTACGATTGGCGTTAAAATAAGTTTCATCATCGCTTCCGCATCACGCGAATGATTTCTTGATCCGACGACACTAAGGGCTCGTTGTTCATTAAGAAGCGCGGTGTTACCGATACAATATATAACCCACGGTGCATCATAAATATGCGAAAGCCTTTCAGGGTATGCTTCGTCAAATCTCGTAATAGCCCGAATTTCCCCTGCTTTAATATGAGAAATCCTCCATGGTTTTTTCATATGAAGATCTTCATATAATAAGCTCGCATGCTCCCCTGGTATGTGAAATTGTCTTAACTGAGTAGCAGACATATCATATATGCTTTGAAGCGTTGGGTCAAATGTAAGAAATGAACGCAGCACTTTCCAGTCAGTTCCTCGGCACTGATGTAACTGAATTAACCGGCTTCTAAACGTTCTCAACCATGCCTCTCCCCTATCAGCATTAAAATGTATTATTTTCTCGTTATGTATAAGAGAAATAGCTCCCGAACGGGAGCTATTACCATTAAGCCTTATGTGTTGTGCACTTCTCTAGTAATCCTTTATCTTCAAGAACAGAGATGAGCGTTTCGCCCATTACAGCAGGTGTAGGTGCGACTTTAATTCCGCACGACTCCATTGTTTTGATCTTCTCGTCAGCTGTCCCTTTACCGCCAGAAATAATTGCACCCGCATGACCCATGCGCTTTCCTGGAGGCGCCGTTTGGCCACCGATAAATCCAACGACAGGCTTTGTCATGTTTGCTTTCACCCATTCTGCCGCTTCTTCTTCTGCCGTACCACCGATTTCGCCGATCATAATGACGGCGTACGTATCTTCATCTTCGTTGAAAGCTTGCAAGACATCGATAAAGTTCGTTCCGTTAACAGGATCTCCGCCGATTCCAACAGCAGTGGATTGACCGATTCCTGATTCAGAAAGCTGATGAACAGCTTCATACGTTAATGTACCAGAACGAGAAACCACTCCTACGTGACCTTTTTTGTGAATGTATCCAGGCATAATACCAATTTTACATTCATCAGGAGTAATCACACCAGGACAGTTCGGTCCTACAAGACGTGTTTTCTTTCCTTCCATATAACGCTTTACTTTCACCATATCGATGACAGGAATACCTTCCGTAATACAAATCGCAAGGTCCATTTCAGCGTCTACCGCTTCCATGATCGCATCTGCTGCAAAAGCAGGCGGAACATAGATGACCGAAGCATTAGCGCCAGTTTTTTGAACAGCTTGCTCAACTGTATCAAATACGGGAACGCCTTCCACTTCAGTACCGCCCTTACCTGGCGTTACACCACCAACAATTTTCGTACCATACTCAAGCATTTGCTGTGTATGAAATAAACCAACTGATCCTGTAATTCCTTGAACGATGACTTTTGTATCTTGATTAATGTATACGCTCATTCCTAGTCCCGCCTTTCTACTTCACTAATGAAACGATTTTTTCCGCGCCGTCAGCCATAGACTCAGCAGCGGTAATATTTAATCCAGAATCTTTCAGGATTTGCTTTCCAAGATCAACATTTGTGCCTTCAAGACGAACAACAAGCGGAATTTCAAGACCTACTTGCTTCGTAGCTTCTACAACACCTTCAGCAATAACGTCACACTTCATAATTCCACCAAAAATGTTTACATAAATACCTTTAACATTTTTGTCTGATAGGATAATTTTGAAGGCTTCCGTTACTTTCTCAGCTGTTGCGCCGCCCCCAACGTCAAGGAAGTTAGCGGGGTCGCCGCCGTAATGCTTGATAATATCCATCGTAGACATTGCAAGCCCTGCACCGTTAACCATGCAGCCAATATTACCATCAAGAGCAATGTAGCTAAGCTCATATTTTGATGCTTCGATTTCCTTTGAATCCTCTTCATCAAGATCACGAAGTTCAAGGATATCTTTATGGCGATAGAGCGCATTTGGATCAAAGTTTAATTTAGCATCAAGAGCCATTACGTTCCCATCCCCAGTTGTTACAAGAGGATTGATTTCCGCAATTGAAGCATCTTTTTCTACAAAAACTTTGTATAAACCAAGCATAAACTTCACTGCTTTATTGATTTGTTCTTTCGGGATATTAATATTAAATGCTAGTCTTCTAGCCTGGTAACCCTGAAGACCTACAGCTGGATCGATCACTTCTTTGAAGATTTTCTCTGGGCTGTGTTCAGCCACTTCTTCAATTTCAGTTCCGCCTTCTTCAGATGCCATCATGACCACTCGTGACGTTACACGGTCAAGTACTAGACCAACGTAATATTCCTGTTTAATATCGCAACCTTCTTCAATAAGTAAGCGCTTTACTTCCTTACCTTCTGGTCCCGTTTGATGAGTAACAAGTGTTTTTCCGAGGATTTCCTCAGCGTATGTACGAACTTCCTCAAGGTTCTTGGCAATTTTAACACCGCCAGCTTTTCCTCGACCACCTGCGTGGATTTGTGCTTTTACAACGTAAACTTTGCTGTCTAATTGTTTTGCAACGTCCACAGCTTCTTTCGCGGAGTATGCGACTTGTCCATTAGGGACTGATACCCCGTAGCTTCTTAGGACTTCTTTTCCTTGATATTCATGGATATTCATTCTCTCATCCTCCTATCCTAGTCAATCAAATCTTTGACGACGTTTTCATTGTATAGAAAATTCACACCGATTGTCTACCCTTTTGCATAAAGTCTCTGTTCTTTCTTGCAAATATTGTTCCAATTTATCCAGTAAAGTGGCTGTATGGCGATTGTTTCGCTCTTTTTCAGATAAAAAATTGCCACTTTTCGCAAAACTCTCTGCATGAGTCTCACCGATATTCGAAACTTTCTACTTTTTAATGATGAAGCAAGATTTATGACCAAAATTACACAAAAAAAACAGGAAGAGGGACTATCTCCCCTCTTCCTGTTCGTCTCTTCCTGCTTTTTTAGGTGAGTTCTCTTGCTCTCTTTTTTTATGATCCGTAATCGTTAATTCTCTTGCGGCCGCAGGTGTGTAAACTCCAAATTCTTCTCCGGCTTCTTCATAAAACGAGTCGTTTTTGTCTGGACGTCCTGGATCTTTCACAAATGATTGCTCCTTCACACTAGAATAGGTATAGTATCAACTGTTTCAGCCTATTCATACACAATTTAATGCAAGCCTAGGCGATCTCTTACAGGAGCAAATGATTTCCGATGTGCATCCGTGACACCATATTGATCAAGAGCAGCGAGATGTTCTTTCGTTCCATACCCCACATGTCGCTCAAATCCATATTGAGGATAAGTTTCTGCTAATTTTACCATCATGCGGTCACGTGTCACCTTCGCAACGATTGAGGCTGCTGCAATACTAACACTTCTCGCGTCACCTTTAATGAGCGATTCCTGATCGATTTTTAGTGGTATGTGCATGGCATCCACTAGTAAGAAATCAGCTTGGACGTTCAATCCCTCAACGGCTTGTTGCATTGCTTTTTTGGTTGCTTGATAAATATTTAATTCATCAATTTCGCTTGAGCTGACAACGCCAACTCCAATTGAAATAGCATCCTTATGTATCTGATCAAATAAGTCATTGAGTTTCGCATGAGACAGTTTTTTTGAATCCTGTAGCCCAAGAATAGGTACATCAGGGTTTAATATGACCGCTGAAGCAACCACAGGGCCTGCTAAAGGGCCTCTTCCCACCTCATCGACTCCTGCTATAGCAAGACGACCTTGTTCTCTGTAATGAGCTTCTAAGACGCTCATCTCTTCATGCATTTGAAGTATTTTTATTTTTTCTTGCTCTTTCTTTCCTTCTCTAGCAATTAAGCTCATCACCCCTTTGCGTGTATCCTGTTTCCATTCTTCCCAATCATCGTTTGTATATTGCCCTTGCTTCAACATTTGGGTAATTTCTTTAATTGACTTTAGTTTTTCACTCATTGAATCTCCTCTTTCTCTTCAGTTCATTTAAAAAAGGTAAGGCTCATGGCCTTACCTTTCTGGCGTTTCAAGTGTCACATCGCCCAATTTACCACTTCGAAGCTCACGAAGCACGGTTTCAGCTGTTTTATCGTAATCAATCCAGCCGCCACTCATTAAAAAGCCACGTTTTTTCCCAATTTCATCAAACAACTCTACAACATCTTCAGGTATATCCTCAAGATGGTAGCGATCCTTCAGGCGATTGGGATAATATTCACTCATGAATTTGAGCACATACACCGAAATATCCTGAAAATCCAGGATTTCATCTTTAATCGCTCCGGTAGCAGCCAGTTTATATCCGGTTATCTGGTCTTCAAACTTAGGCCATAAAATACCTGGCGTGTCGAGAAGGTCCATTTCATCGCCTACTTTGATCCACTGCTGCTTTTTCGTAATACCTGGTCGATCTCCCGTTTTAGCAATCTTCTTCCCCGCTAAACGGTTGATCAAAGTAGATTTCCCAACGTTAGGAATTCCTAAGATTAAGGCCCGAACCGCACGCGGCTTCATGCCTTTCTCGATCATCCGATCAATCTTATCACTCATCAGCTCTCTTGCAGCTGCAGGAATACTTTTCACACCTTTACCGGTTTGCGAATCAATTGCCAATGCTTTATGTCCCTGCGATTGAAAATAGTGTTTCCATTCAGTTGTTTTCTGATCATCCGCCATATCTGCTTTATTAAGCAAAATTAACCTTGGCTTTGAAGAAACTATTTCATCAATCATCGGATTCCTTGAAGCAAGCGGGATGCGTGCATCCACTAGTTCAATTACAACATCAATCATTTTAAGCTTCTCGGTAATCTCCCGGCGTGCTTTTGCCATATGTCCGGGAAACCATTGAATCGTCATGCCATCTCCACCTATTCTCAAATCATGAGGTATCAAAAAATTCTAGATCCTCACTCCATTACTTGTATATCATTTAAGGGCCAAAAAATAACGTTTGCTTCTCCGACAACTTTTTCAACAGGAACGAAGCCAATGGAACGACTATCTTTACTATGCTGTCGATTGTCACCCATCACAAACAAATGTCCTTCTGGAACAGTAGCTTCACCAGTTACACCAGTTAAGTCAAAATCGTACGTTAAGTTCCCTTCTAACAAATCATCTTTATATGGTTCTAGATAGGGCTCCTTAACCGCTTCACCATTTACGTAAAGCATATCGCCTTTGTATTCCACCTTATCTCCAGGGAGACCAATCACTCGTTTAATATAATCTTTACCTTCAGGTGCCTCAAATACAATGATATCGAAACGTTCAGCATCACCAATATTATAACTGATTTTGTTCACAATCATCCGATCACGATCCTGTAATGTCGGCATCATGCTTTCGCCATCAACAACAATGGGAGCAAAAATAAAATAGCGAACGGCTCCTGCTAGAATAAAAGCAATGATGAGTGCGCGTATCCACTCCCAGGAATCTTTCTTCTCTGCTGATCTGGTGCTTTTCATGCTCGTTCCTCCTAATGAAAGGGTCTTTTTTACCTATTTCTTTCCCCTCTAGCCTTTCCTACAAACCTTTATAACCCGCTTTATTTTATCATAGAAAGTTACTTATTTCACATGAGTTTTTTTCAATAGAAAAAAGGAGCCTGACAATGCAAGCTCCCTTTCGCGTCTAACTTTATCGAATTTCTTTAATACGAGCGGCTTTACCACGAAGTGCACGCAAGTAGTATAGCTTAGCACGGCGAACTTTACCGCGACGAGCAACTTCAAGCTTAGCAACTTTCGGTGAATGTACAGGGAATGTACGCTCAACACCTACTCCGTAAGAAATCTTACGAACTGTAAATGTTTCACTGATTCCGCCACCACGTCGTTTAATCACAACACCTTCGAATAACTGGATACGCTCACGAGTACCTTCGACAACTTTAACGTGAACTTTCACAGTATCTCCTGGTCGGAAATTAGGAAGATCCGACTTAAGTTGGTCTTTTGTGATATCCTGGATTAACTTGTGCATCAAGTAACCCTCCTTCCACACAGATGCTCATATAAATAATCTTTCATTACAGCGGAACATCGTAATAACGTGACTAATGCCACAACTGTTATCATAGCATAGCACTTTTTAGATTACAAGAATGAATTCACTCTTTTTCTCGCTTAATATCTTGAAGAAATTTCTCTTCTTCCTTCGTCAAGTCTTTCTCTCTAAGAAGATCCGGTCTTCTATTCCACGTGCGCCTTAACGATTCCTTAAGACGCCACTTACGAATAGCCTCATGATTTCCTGATAGAAGCACATCAGGCACGTTTAACCCAGCATACTCAGCAGGGCGTGTGTAGTGAGGGTGCTCTAGTAAACCACTACTAAACGAATCCATAGGAGCTGATGTATCATTACCTAGTACTCCAGGGAGAAGCCTTGTAACACTGTCAATAACGACCATGCTTCCAAGCTCTCCTCCTGTTAAGACAAAGTCACCAATGGAGATCTCATCCGTTACTAGATTTTCTCGAATACGCTCATCATACCCTTCATAATGACCGCAAATGAAAATAAGATGATCTTCCTTCGCAAGCTCTTCCGCTTTCTTTTGTGTAAACCTTTCTCCTTGAGGACACATCAGAATGACGCGAGGATGCTTTCCTGCTGAAAGATCGGCGACAGCATCAAAAACCGGTTGAGGCGTCAACACCATACCGGCTCCCCCGCCGTAAGGATAATCATCAACGTTTTTGTGCTTATTCGAACTATAGTCACGAAAATTGGTCACATTATAAGTCACAGCCCCATTATCCTGAGCACGCTTTAGAATCGAATGATTAAATACACCTGAGAACATTTCAGGAAACAGCGAAAGCACATCAATCTTCATGCTAATCACGAAGTCCTTCCATTAAATGAACGGTAATTTTCCCTTCACTTAAATCGACCTGTTTCACCACTTGCTCGATGTATGGTAACAAAAGATCCTTACCCCCGCCAGCAGTTTGAACAACCCAAACATCATTTGCTCCTGGTGAAAGAATTTCTTTTACCTTACCAAGATACTCGCCATCTTCAGTATGAACTTCAAGCCCGATAATATCACGGTAGTAGAATTCTTCTTTTGATAGCTTTCCTCCTTGATCTTCCTTTACTTTCAGAATACCTTCTTTCATGTGCTGTACTTCGTTTATATTGTGAAACCCTTCAAATGTAAGCAAATCAAACTGCTTATGCTTTCTATGTGATGAAACGGTTAAAGTTACAGGCTCATCATCCTTAAACAAGTACAGCTTGTTGCCTATTGCATAACGCTCCTCTGGAAAATCAGTTCTAGAAATAACGCGTACTTCACCTCGCACGCCATGTGTATTCACGATCTTTCCTACATTAAGCCATTCTGTCATATCATAATATCCTTTCCTTTTGAGTCAGGGACGATGCTTTGCACAACCCCATCTTTTACGACTATTTTACCTTTTTGCTCTCTTCCATGCCACTCGTCGCCAATTTGAACTTCCTGAATGGATTGAATTTCACCGTCGTGAATTTCAGACCCTAAAGTCAACTGATCAAGTTGATCCATTTTGAAATCAAGGAATGACATTCGTTCAGATCTTGTCCGAATTTCTTTATCAAATTGATCAGCTATCCACTTTTGATCAGAAGGGCGTTTTTTTTGCAGGCGCTTCATTTCAAATTGAAGATGATCACATTCCCGCAGAAGAGAGGCATGTTCTTTTTGCCATTCATCTAGATAGGAAGCCCGGCTTTCTTCAGTTAAAATTTGTTTCACATCATACGTTACAATGATTTTCATCTCGCTGCCCTCCATATGTAAATAGGACCTGATTTTCACATGATAAATAGATGCAATAGAAAAACCTGGCTTCTGGCCAAGTCTTTTAAAAGGAAAGCCTTCGTATTTGATGTTAAATCCACTTTCTCATAAGGCTATGTTAATAAATGTTGTTGATTTTTGGCTAAGGCGAGTGAAACAGATATTTCATTCGATTGAGCCAAAAATCGAGATATCATCACTATAAGATAACATAGCTTATCATAAAAAAAGAGCCTTACGAACAATGAGAATTTTTATAAACGTTAGATATGGATTATGAATCTGGTGAAAGGCACGTGAATTGAAAGTTTCATTCGAGTGAGCCAAAACAAAAAAAGAGGAGTTTCATCTCCCCCTAAAGTATCTCCAACTGTACACGTTTATTGGACTGAACAGCGGCGGCGTTCATCACCGTACGAATTGATCTAGCGACCTTTCCCTGCTTCCCAATCACTTTTCCTGTGTCCTCTGCATGAACGTGAAGCTTGTATATATCCAAACTGCTTGTCTCTTCTTTTTCAACACGAACTTCATCAGGATAATCGACAAGAGCTTTTACAATTGTTTCAACCAGGGCTTCCATTATACTCTACCACCTTTTTAAAAATGATGGACCTAGATACACCAAAGGAGGCTTTCAAGAAAGCCTCCTCTAAGGTGTTAAATTACTTTGTGTTTTTTGCGTTGTGAAGCTTCTCCATAAGACCTGCAGTGGAGAATAAGTTACGTACTGTATCAGAAGGCTTAGCGCCTTTAAGCATCCAATCAAGAGCTTTCTCTTCGTTGATTTTCACTTCAACTGGATTAGCAACCGGATTGTAAGTACCGATTTCCTCGATGAAGCGTCCGTCACGTGGTGCACGTGAATCAGCAACAACTACGCGATAGTAAGGAGCTCTTTTAGCACCCATACGCTTTAAACGAATTTTAACTGCCATGTGTTTCACCTCCAAAAATATTCACATAAATAAATATAATATCATAAATTTATACTCTTGTAAAGAGAAAATTTACTTCATTTTTATTGCATGAATGGGAAATTCATGCCCTTACCTTTTTTCTTACCGCCTTTAGACATGTTGGTCATCTGTTTCATCATCTTCTTCATCTCATCAAATTGTTTCAAGAGACGATTGACATCTTGCACAGATGTTCCACTACCGACGGCAATTCTTTTTTTGCGACTCGCATTGATGAGATCAGGCTCTTCTTTCTCGCGTGTTGTCATGGATTGAATAATGGCTTCAACTCGGCCAATTTGCTTCTCATCAACACTGACATTTTTCATGGCTTTTTTATTCATTCCAGGAATCATGTCCATCAATTCATCAAGCGGTCCCATGCTTCGAACCTGACCAAGCTGATCAAGGAAATCATCGAACGTAAAGCTCATCGTTCGCATCTTTTTCTCAAGTTCTTTTGCTTTGTCTTCATCTACTGAAGTCTGGGCTTTTTCAATGAGCGTTAAAACGTCTCCCATTCCGAGAATTCGCGATGCCATTCTCTCAGGATGAAACGGTTCAAGTGCATCGAGCTTCTCACCCATACCAGCAAACTTGATCGGTTTATCTGTTACAGACTTGATCGAAAGTGCAGCACCACCGCGCGTGTCACCATCAAGCTTTGTTAGAATGACACCTGTTATATCAAGCGCATCATTAAAGCTTTCGGCTACATTCACAGCGTCCTGTCCTGTCATTGAATCAACGACAAGGAAAACTTCGTCAGGCGTAACAGCTTCTTTAACATCTTTTAGCTCTTGCATTAGATTTTCATCAATATGCAATCGACCGGCTGTGTCAATAATGACATAGTCAAGATGCTCTTCTTTTGCTTTTTCGATTGCTTTAGTTGCAATCTCAACCGGACTAACCTGATCGCCCATCGAGAACACCGGCATACTAAGTTGTTTACCAAGCGTTTCAAGCTGGTTAATCGCAGCAGGACGATATATATCCGCCGCTACTAATAGTGGTTTACGGTTGTGGTTTTTACGTAAATGGTTTGCAAGCTTCCCGACAGTAGTCGTCTTACCTGCACCCTGTAGTCCGGCCATCATAATAACAGTCGGCGGGCGACTTGAAACAGCAATTTTGCTCTGTTCGCCACCCATTAGCGCTGTCAGCTCTTCATTAACGACTTTAATGACCTGCTGCCCTGGCGTCAGGCTTTTCATAACTTCCTGTCCGACGGCGCGCTCTTTGACCTTATTGATAAACTGTTTTACGACTTTAAAGTTAACATCGGCTTCAAGCAAGGCTAACCTTACTTCACGCATCATTTCTTTGACGTCAGCTTCCGTTACTTTCCCTTTACCGCGTATTTTCTGCAGGGTGTCTTGCAGTCGGTCGGCTAACCCTTCAAATGCCATGTTCGCCGCCTCCTAATCCAGTTTTTCAAGCGATGTAATCAACGGCAGCGCCTTCGAGTGTTCATTCTCACTCGCGATCGCTTCTCTAAGCTTTTCTAACAGCTCTTGCCTTTTGATATAACGCTCGAATAGCAACAGTTTTGCTTCATATTCTTCTATCATTTGTTCAGTTCGCTTAATGTTATCATAGACAGCCTGACGGCTAACTTGAAATTCTTCTGCGATTTCACCAAGTGAATAATCATCAAGGTAATACAATGCCATATAATTACGTTGTTTCGGTGTTAAAAGCGACTGATAAAAGTCGAATAACGAGTTAATTCTCATCGTTTTCTCTAGCATTGTTAACAGCCCCTTGTTAAGGTAATCACCTTTACGTTAATTATATTACTATGCGTCATTTTATTTGTCAAGATTTTTTCTTAACACAAATAATTTAGAATTTATTCTTCGTTTTCTTCCTCTTCTTCAATGATAGAGGAGAAGAGTCCGTATACGAATGTATCAGGATCAAACTCCTGCAAATCATCCATTTTCTCCCCTAGGCCTACGAGTTTAACAGGGATATCAAGTTCGTGTCGAATGGCAAGCACGATTCCACCTTTTGCTGTTCCATCGAGCTTGGTTAACGCAATGCCAGACACGTCTGTTGATTGTCCAAATTGCTTCGCCTGACTCATCGCATTCTGTCCTGTAGTAGCATCTAGAACAAGAATCACCTCATGTGGACCCGATGGTACTTCACGTTGAATCACACGTTTTACTTTTTCGAGCTCATTCATAAGGTTTACTTTGTTCTGAAGACGCCCCGCTGTATCACAAAGCAATATATCTGCGTTCCGTGATTTAGCAGATTGAACAGCATCGAAAACAACTGCTGCTGGATCTGAGCCTGCTTGGTGTTTTATTACATCAACTTCAGCTCGTTCACCCCATACTTCTAATTGCTCAATTGCTCCTGCTCGGAACGTATCCCCCGCTGCAAGAACCACTTTCTTTCCTTCTTGTTTAAACTTATGTGCGAGCTTTCCAATAGTAGTTGTCTTTCCTACCCCATTAACTCCAACGAACAAGAAAACCGTTAAACCTTCTTCTTGTACATTAAGAGAGCCATCTTCATCGGACTTATGAAGAAGTTCTGCTAACTTTTCTGAAATGACGCTTTGCAGTTCTTTCGTATCTTTAATGTTACGCGTTCTCGCCTCATCTTTTAATACGTCAATGAGATCCATTACAGTCGCAACACCGACATCGGCACTGATAAGAAGCTCCTCTAGCTCTTCAAAAAAATCTTCATCAACTTTGCGATAGTTTTTTACGAGGTTATTCATTTTTGTTGAGAAAGACGTTCGTGTTTTCTCAAGACCGTCTTTAAATTTCCCGCTTACTTCATCTGTTTGTGTTGTGAACTTGTCTTTTAACTTTTTAAAAAAACTCACGTTTAATCCCCCTACTCATTATTGCGATATTAATTGCTTCGATTCTTCAAGTCTAACGGAAACGAGTCGAGATACACCTGACTCTTGCATTGTAACGCCATATAGAACATCAGACTCTTCCATTGTACCTTTTCTGTGTGTAATCACAATAAACTGCGTTTTTTCACTAAATTGCTTTAAATATTTCGCAAATCGATTGACGTTCGCATCGTCTAGCGCTGCTTCTACTTCATCCAGAACGCAAAACGGAACAGGTCGAACTTTTAAAATCGAGAATAAGAGAGCGATGGCCGTGAAAGCTCGTTCTCCTCCCGATAGAAGCGCTAAATGTTGAAGTTTCTTCCCTGGCGGTTGTGCTAATATATCCACGCCTGTTGAAAGAAGATTATCCGGATCCGTTAGTACGAGATCTGCTTTACCTCCACCAAACAATTCCTTGAAGACAATTTGGAACTGCGCTCGTATTTTAGTAAATGTATCTTCAAAGCGCTTTTTCATTTCTTGATCCATTTCCTCGATCACATCATACAATGTTTTTTTCGCTTGAAGAAGATCCGCTTGCTGTTCACTAAGAAACGTATAGCGATCATTCACTCGTTCATACTCATCTATCGCACCAAGATTAACGGTACCAAGCTCATCAATTTCTAGCTTAATGAGCTTTAGCTTACGCTTAGCATCTTCAGGTTCCAGTGTAAGAATGTGCTTTTCTTTCGCCGCTTCATAAGTCAGTCCATACTCTTCACTTAAAATAGCTAACCTGTTCTCAAGTTCTACATCAAGTCTGTTAATCCGCACCTCAACGGCCTGCATTAATCCCGAAAGCTGCTTTTCCTCTGCGATTAATAGATCGAGCTTGCTACTGATAGATTCAATCTCCTGTTGTAAAGATACCTTCACTTCACGTTCATTCTGTAGTGTTGTAAGAAGCTTCTCTTTCTCAGATCGGAATGAGACGATATTTTGGTCAAGCTTCTCCTCACCATTAGAATTGGAAGACATTGCTTCTGATAGGAGCGTAAATTCTTCGGTTGTTTCGGTTAGCTGAGCATTCGTTTCATTTTGTTCAGACGTTAAGCGGTCCAGCGTCTCTTTCTGATTCTGGAATGATTGCTGGTGCTCCGCCACTTTCACTTTAAGGTCTGTTATCTCAGTTTGAATCGTCTCACGAGACGTTTGCTGCGTTTGTTTCTTAGCAGTCAGGTTCTCGATCTTACCCTCAAGTTCTTCTGCTTGTTGAGTAATCACCTCAAGACGTTCGGTCAAATACACGTGCCGCTTCTGATGAGTTTCTACTTCCTCATCGATCGCTTTCTTCTCTCGATCGTATAGCTGCAGACGTTCGTTTGTGTTCCGTTCGTCTCCTTCAATTGCTCTCAAATCACCAAGAAGAGACTGTTCTTCAAGTCTAAGATTCTCTCCTCGTTCACGCATTTCATCAAGATTCTCTTCAAGATCAGCTAATATTGCTTTATCCTGCTTAATCTCCTGCTCGGCTACAGCGGTCTTCTTCTGCATATCATCAAGCTTGTTGATCAGTAGTTCAAGATCTCGCTGACGACTTAGAAGCGATGATGATTTTTGCTTAACACTACCTCCGCTCATAGAACCGCCTGGATTAACCACATCTCCTTCAAGGGTTACGATGCGCGTTCGATATTGCATGATTTTTGCAAGTTCGTTTGCACCCTTTAGGTCTTTAGCTACGAGAACAGAGCCTAATAAGTTCTCCATCACTGCCTGGTACTTCGGATCGTACGTGATGAGTTCGGAAGCCACGCCTACGAAAGCTTCATTTTGCTTAACACGTTCTAAATCATAGTTCGAAATTTTTCTTGATTTCACGACTGAGAGTGGAAGGAAGGTGGCTCTTCCGGAACGGTTCTTCTTCAAGAATGAGATCGCCTGTCTTCCTGCAGCCTCATCACGAACAACGACATTCTGCATCGCACCGCCAAGGGCCGTTTCAAGCGCTGTCTCTACATCTTTAGGTACTGTTATTAGTTCCGCAACTGCCCCTTCAATCCCGGTAAGGTCTTCGCGAGCTTTGAGTACTTCTTTAACACCCTGGAAGAAACCAGCATAATCGTCCTGCATTTCTTCTAACATTTCTTTCTTAGACTTATATTGTTGAATATATTGATAAGCTTGATAAAGCTTAGATTCTTTCTCACCAAGCTCTTTCTTTTTCTCTTCCACGTCATGCTTGCTTTTATAAAAGCGTGACACGTGCGCTTCAAGTAGCTTCTTGGATTCGGCTAACTTTGCAGAACGCTCCTCTTTCTTTTCGTCCACAGCGCTTCGTTCTTCAATGTATTTATGATTATCTCCATCCAGTCGCTCCTTACGCTGATTAAGAACAGAAAGCTGATCTTGAAGATAGCGGTTTTCGTTTCGAATCGACGCTTGTTCGTTAAGTAGCTCGAAGTAATCCGATTTCATACGATCAAGTTCTTGTTCAATGTCTTGCTCAATATCAGAAAGAAGCTCTGTTTCTTTTTTAAGACTGGCCTTTAAGTCACTTAATTCTTTCTTTTGCTGATCAAAGCGTTTATAGTGATGCTCAATTTCTTTCTCATAATAACTTTTTTTCTCTTGTAAAAACGTAATACGCTCACTCAAATTAGTGCGATTTTGATGCGCATTTTTTTTCCGTTCCTTAAGCACTTCTTTCTTTCCTTCAAGCTTCTCTAACTCTTCACTCGTATCAAGGAGCTGCTGCTGATAAGCTTCTAAATTACTCTCAGACTGATCAAGCTTCAATCTGATATTCGTTAGCTCTTCTTTCTTAACCTTAATGGAATCGCCGAGACTGCTTTCTCTCTCCTTTAACGAATCCAATTCAGCTTTCTTTTGCTTCCATGATTGATGATACTCTTCAATTTCATGAACCGTTAGTGCCGCTTCAATCTTTTCCAAGTCTTCTCGCTTTTGCAAGTAATCTTTGGCGATCGATGCCTGCATGCGGAGTGGTTCAACTTGATCCTCCAGCTCATAAAGAATATCCTCGACGCGATGGAGGTTATCTTCCGTCTCTTTTAAACGAGTTTCCGCCTTCGTCTTGCGGGTTTTATATTTCAACACGCCCGCAGCTTCTTCAAAAATCTTGCGACGTTCTTCAGATTTGCTACTAAGAATCTCTTCAATTCTACCTTGACCAATAATGGAAAATGATTCTTTCCCTAACCCAGAATCCATGAAGAGCTCAATGATATCTTTTAAACGACATGTTTGGTTATTTAATAAATACTCGCTATCTCCTGATCGATATACACGTCTTGTGACACTAACCTCATTATAGTCAATCGGTAGATATTGATTTGTATTATCAAGCGTAAGCGTTACTTCTGCTAAGTTGACCGCTTTTCTCGTATCGCTACCTGCGAAAATGATATCTTCCATTTTAGCGCCTCTAAGTGACTTGGCTGATTGTTCACCAAGTACCCAGCGAATGGCGTCATTTATATTACTTTTGCCGCTCCCGTTCGGGCCGACAACTGATGTTACTCCTGGGACAAACTCAACTGAAATACGATCGGCGAATGACTTAAAGCCGACTACATCTAATCGTTTGAGGAACATCATCTTTCCCCCTCATCTGTTTCATCTATGTATGCGAATCAAAACGTTTGGTTTACTTTTATCACTAACTGTCTTATTTTATCATAAAACAATGACCTCTACGATACTGAGCTGAGACATGTTACAATAAGGAAAACCCTAAAGCAAGACAATGATTCTCTCATTGTTACTTAATTGGGAAATGGTACATAGCATGGCGACATGTCGTCATTAATTAAGTCAAATGAATAAGGCAGGTGTTACGAATGGATCTTTCCATTAAATCTGAAGAAAATCTAGCATTTATGGTCGAGAGCATTAAAGAAAAAATGCAGGTGATCAATTCTGGCATGATTAAGCCAGAATCATTCGATTTATCTTCTTATGAAGATATTCATGAAATCTATGTGATGTTAAACAAAAAACAATCACTTAGTGTTGCAGAAATGCAGGCAATCTTAGCTGAACTAGGCAAATTGCGCGCATCCTAAATCGTTAGTTAAAAGAGAATGAATCTAATGAAAAAGAATCCTGGGATCAGGATTCTTTTTCATTACGATCTTTTAAGTTTATAAGTGCTTTTTGAGCAGCCATTTGTTCGGCTTCTTTCTTTGAGCGTCCGACCCCAACACCAAGATCACTTCCATTTAACATAACTTTCGAGGAGAACTCTCTGTTATGTGCGGGTCCTTTTTCATCGGTAATAACGTAATCAATCACGCCAAGGCTTTCACGCTGAATAACTTCCTGAAGCTGGCTTTTATAATCCATCACATGAGAAAAAGCACCGGCGTTAATTTTGGGATAAACAAACTTCTCAAGAAATTCAAAGACGACTTCAAGACCTTGATCAAGATACAAAGCACAGACGAATGACTCGAATACATCAGCAAGAAGGGCAGGGCGCATTCTACCACCCGTCATCTCTTCTCCTTTGCCAAGAAGCACGAGATGTCCAAAATTCATGTCATTTGCAAACTGAACAAGTGATGGTTCACAAACAATTGCGGCTCTTAGCTTCGTTAGCTGGCCTTCACTCATATTCGGGTACTTTTCATATAAGTATCTTGATATCGTAAGCTCAAGTACGGCATCTCCAAGAAATTCAAGACGTTCATTATCCATCTGCGGATGCAGTCGATGCTCATTCACATAGGATGAATGGGTAAAAGCTTGAAAAAGAAGCTGTTCATTTTCGAACGATACACCAATTTCCTTTTGAAAAGCAGTGAATTGCGATCTGATTGCCTCTCCAACCACGAGTTGTCGTGAATGCTTAGGTTTGAAACGTCTGGCTCTCGTTTTTGGTGAATGTTTTGATTTGGACATAGATACCTCCACGACTTATCACTATCCTCTTTGTACTCTGGAGCTTTAATCATTAAGAGGAATAAACCCCCAGGCTAGCGAGGTTTATTCCACAACTTCAGGGTGATCCTGAAGATTATTGATGGCTGTTTATGTAATCAATTACATCGCCAACTGTTACAATTTTCTCAGCATCTTCATCGGAAATTTCAAGATCAAATTCATCTTCAAGTTCCATGACTAATTCCACTACATCAAGGGAATCGGCACCAAGGTCGTCTTTGAAAGAAGCTTCTGGTTTAATTTCAGATTCTTCAACTCCAAGACGATCAACAATAATTTTTGTTACACGCTCTAGTGTATCTGCCATTAGACTCACCTCCCCTCAAGCTATTATAGGATATATAAAACAAAAAAACTAGATGTTGTTGAAAAAGTTACATGATCATGCCGCCGTCAATATGAAGCGTTTGACCTGTAATATAATTGGCATCGTCAGAAACGAGAAATTTCGTTGCTTTAGCGATGTCCTCAGCTGCACCGAGTCTTCCAAGTGGAATTTGACCTTTCATTCCGCTTTTCACTTCATCAGAAAGTTCGTCTGTCATATCAGTTTCGATGAAACCAGGCGCAAGAGCATTAACCGTAATGTTGCGACTAGCAAGCTCTTTAGCAGTTGTTTTCGTTAAACCGATTACGCCTGCTTTCGCTGCTACATAGTTAGCTTGACCTGCATTCCCAGCTACACCAACGACAGATGCTACGTTTACAATGCGACCATAACGCTGTTTCATCATTTGACGAGTAACGGACTTCGTACAGTTAAAGACACCTTTTAAGTTTGTGTCGATAACGGAATCCCACTCTTCTTCCTTCATACGCATAATGAGATTATCACGTGTAATGCCGGCATTATTCACAAGCACCTCAAGACTTCCGAAAGTTGAAACAACTTCCTTAATCATGCCCTGAACTTCTTCCATGCTTGCTACGTTTGCTTTAATCGCAATCGCATTTCCACCAGCTGCTTTAATTTCGTCTACAACGCTATTTGCTTTCGCTTCACTTCCTGCATAATTGACAGCTATGTTCATGCCCTCTTTAGCAAGCTCTAATGCAATTGCGCGTCCAATACCTCGGGAGGCTCCTGTTACTAGAGCCGTTTTATTTTCAGCCATCGTTTATTCCTCTCCTAACTTAGCAATGAGTTGATCGAGTTGTTCTGGAGTTCCGACTGCATGAACAGATGCACGACGGTTAACCTTTTTGACTAGACCTGAAAGAACATTACCTGGACCAATTTCAATAAACGTATCAACACCAAGGTCCATTAGTTTTCTTACCGTATCTTCCCATAGAACGGGTGAATAGATTTGCTCCAATAAGTGGTTCTGAATCTCTTCAGCAGAAGTAGATGGTTCAGCCGTTACGTTAGCAATGACCGGAATCGATGCATCCTTTATATCAATTGCTTCAAGTATGCCAGATAGCTGATCTGCAGCAGGCTTCATAAGACTAGAGTGGAACGGCCCACTTACTTGAAGTGGAATCACCCGCCTAGCGCCCTTCTCTTTTGCTACTTCTGAAGCTTTCTCAACACCTGCTTTGGCGCCTGAAATGACAATTTGTCCAGGACTATTTAGGTTTGCAAGCTGCACAGTATCAGTAGAAGCCGATACCTCATCAACTACTTGTTGTAACTCCTCTCGCTCCATTCCCATAATCGCTGCCATTGCACCTTCACCTGAAGGAACTGCTTCTTCCATATAAAGCCCCCGGTTTCTAACCGCAAAAACGGCATCGGAAAAGGATAGAGCACCTGAAGCGACGAGGGCAGAATATTCCCCAAGACTATGACCAGCCGTATAATCAGCTGTAATGCCTTTTTCGCGAAGAGCTTCAAGAACTGCTACGCTCGTTGTCACAAGAGCAGGCTGTGCATTTTCCGTTCTCGTTAGCGTCTCAATTGGACCGTTCATAATCAATTTAGTTAATTCAAAGTTTAGGCGATGATCCGCTTCTGTAAATACATCTTTCGATACAGAATAAGCTTCCATAAAATCCTGTCCCATCCCGACTGCCTGTGAACCTTGGCCGGGGAATAAAAAGGCTGTTTTACCCATAATTACTCTCCTTCCTCTTTAACAAGAGATGATTGAATGGCGGTCACAACATTTCCAGTGACCATCGTTCTAGCTTGTTTAATCGCACTGAAAACAGCTCTTCCATTTGAAGATCCGTGCGCTTTAATAACAGGAGCGTTTAGACCAAATAAGCCTGCGCCACCGTACTCTGAATAATCTAGCTTCGTACTTAAATTCTTCAGCTTCGGTTTTAATACTCCTGCTGCTAATTTACTTGTAAATGAGCTTGTGAGCTCTTCTTTTAGCATCTTAAACATTGTGAGAGCCGTTCCTTCAATCGTCTTTAATACTAGATTCCCTGAGAACCCATCACAGACGACGACATCCGCTTCATTACCAAGAATGTCCCTTGACTCTACGTTTCCAACAAAGTTCAATCCACTTTCTTGAAGCAGTGAAAAGGCCTGTTTGCTTAGCTCATTCCCTTTACCTTCTTCTGTTCCAATGTTCAAAAGACCTATGCGAGGGTTCTCGATACCTCGTACTTTCTCTGCATAAACCGAGCCCATATGAGCGTATTGGAGAAGGTGCTCTGGTTTCGCATCCATATTGGCGCCAACATCAAGTAGCACAAAACCAGCTTCGTCAATTGTTGGGAGCGTAGGAGCTAATCCTGGACGATCAATGCCCTTAATACGGCCGAGGTAAAGCAATCCTGCTGCCATTAACGCACCAGTATTACCAGCTGATATAGCCGCATCTGCCCGACCTTCCTTTACTTCGTTCACGGCTAAAACCATCGAAGCGTTTTTCTTTCGTCGAACAGCTTTTACTGGTTGATCGTCTGATGATATGTATTCTTCCGTATGTAATACCGTGATTCGATCCATGTTTCCTTTTAATAGCGGATTGATTTTAGTTTCGTCTCCTACAATCGTTACAGACAAATCACTAAATGCTTCAATTGCTTCATATACACCATCTATGATGGCATCAGGTGCGTTGTCTCCACCCATTGCGTCAATTGCAAGTCTCATTTTCAAACAACTTCCCTTCAGGATTTAGTCGAGCGATACATGACAAATTCACCAGAAAAGACATTCTCATTCTGGACGAAGCTATTAACTTCAACCGTTGTCCGGTCTTTCCGTTGATCTGTCACTACAGCTTTCGCAACTACTCGCTCTCCTTCATTAACCTGACTTGAAAAGCGAATATTTGCTTTTGCTGTCAGTGCAAGCTCATCATCAATTATAGCAACAGCAAGTGAATTCGCCTGCGCAAAAAGGTGATGTCCTCTTGCGATTTTGTTTCTTGAAAAAACGTGTTCAGGGCGAATGTCCAATATGGAAATTGCACTTTCATCAAGCTGTAAATCGACCACCTGACCGATTACTTCATCAATCGGAAGTGCTTTCACCTCATCAAGCTGCTGTTGTGCCACATACTTAATTCGCTCTCTTAATTCTGGAATGGAGAGCTCAAGACGATCCAGTCTGATGGTTTGAATGCTTACATTAAATTTATCAGCAAGCTCCTCATCTGTGATAAAGGGAGTGCTCTCAATCGTTTCCTTTAGCTGACTTTGCCGATCTTTCTTACTCCTCTTCATATACTACCGCCGCCTATCTAGCATTAATAAACGGATAAAGAGGATCAAGTTGATCCTCTTTATCTCAGTCTTATGACTAGGTCCTAAAAGGTAGTATATACCGAGCATGTTGATTATGCAAGCTAATCCAATTTTTCTCCACTTAAAACGCCCTGCTCTGTCAGATAGTCTCGTAAACTGCGGTATGTCCCATCTTCCCAAAATGCGGTGGACTCTACGAGAGCAGCTGCATCATTTCGAGCTACTTCTAGCACGCGATAATCATGCACCAGGTCGGCTACTTTAAATTCAGGCAAACCACTTTGTTTACGTCCAAAAAAGTCTCCAGGTCCTCGAAGTTCTAAATCACGCTGAGAAAGAACAAAGCCATCATTCGATTCTGTCATAATTTGCATTCGCTCTTTGCCTACTTCAGATTTCGGATCTGCTAGTAATATGCAATAAGATTGCTCACTTCCACGACCTACTCGACCTCTCAGTTGATGAAGTTGAGCAAGGCCAAATCGTTCTGCATCATAGATTACCATAATTGTCGCATTTGGGACGTTTACCCCAACCTCAACAACCGTTGTAGATACAAGAAGCTGGACGTCATTCGTACTGAATTCCTCCATTACGGCTTCCTTTTCATCTGAGCTTAGACGTCCATGCATTAAACCTACTTGATAGTCAGGCAATGCTGTTTGCATTTGAAAATGAACATCAATCGCATTTTGTACATCCAACTTCTCTGATTCTTCAATAAGCGGGCAGATCACATAGCCCTGTCTGCCATGATCTAATTCTTTTTTCACAAAATCGATAACACGCGGTAGCATTCCTGGCTTTGCCCAATATGTCTCAATTGGTTTACGCCCTGCAGGCATTTCATCTATCGTCGAAACATCCATATCACCAAATACCGAAATAGCAAGCGTCCTTGGGATAGGTGTTGCCGTCATATAAAGAACATCCGGACTTAATCCCTTTTCTCTTAGCACTCTGCGCTGTCCTACTCCAAACCGATGCTGTTCATCCGTAATAACTAGGCCAAGATTTTGAAATACCACTTCATCTTGTATTAACGCATGTGTCCCAATTAATAGATCCACTTCTCCAACCGCGAGTCGTTCAAGTATCTCTCTACGCTTCTTACCTTTCACAGACCCAGTTAATAGTTCCACCTTTAGTCTGTTACCTAGGAGATCCTGAAATGATTCGTAATGCTGTTCTGCTAGAATTTCCGTCGGAACCATTAACGCCCCCTGGTGACCAGCTAAGTAAGATGCATATAAGCCAATAGCCGCTACTACAGTTTTACCAGAACCTACATCACCTTGGAGCAGGCGATTCATGCGATAGGAGCTTTCCATATCCTTCAATATCTCTCCTACTACGCGATTTTGTGCGCCTGTTAATGGAAAAGGAAGGCTTTGAACAAACTCCTCTAATTTTTCTTTTTCAAAAACTTGAGAAGCTCCTTCAGTGCTTTCACGTTCCCTTTTTCGGAAAATCTGCATTTTTAACTGAAATTGGAGTAGTTCTTCATAAACAAAACGACGTCTCGCTTGCTTAAGTCCTTCATGAGAAGGAGGCGAATGCATCATTAAGACGGCATCCTTCCTTGGCATCAACTTATACCTTTCAAGCATTTGAGGTGGAAGGTTTTCTTCAATTTGTTCTCCAAACTGATTCAAAGCAAGCTGGATATATCGCTTCATTGCCTTCACCGTCACGTCTCCACCTACAGGATAGATCGGCTCAATTGTACCGTCTGGGTTATGACTGGAGAACGTGATTTCATTTGCTGAAAGCGTCATTTTATGTTGATCCCATTTGCCAGTAACGGTAACAATCTGTCCTAACGTAAACTGCTTTTTTAGAAAAGCACGATTAAAAAAAACGGCTGTTATGAGGAATTTCCCTACTAACAGCCTTACGGACAATCGTGATTTTTTCTTTCCATAAAAGCGAACTACCGGTTCACTATGAACTTTCCCTTCAAGTGTAGCTCGCTCTTCATGTTTCACATCAGCGAGATCTTTCAACTCATAATCTTCATAGCGAAATGGAAAATATTCAATTAAATCTTGTATTCTGTTTATGCCGATTGATGAAATAGACGCTGCTTTCTCATCACCAATTCCTTTTATCTGTGTAATCCGATCGTCCATTGATCTTCACTCATTTCCTATCAAGGGATACTCCAAATATTTTCGCTTCTAACTCTCGGCCAGTTGGCGTTGCTGCAAGTCCTCCTTGAGCCGTTTCTCGAAGAGTAGAAGGCATAGATTGCCCAATTTTGTACATTGCATCAATCACTTCATCACATGGAATGCGACTCGTAATACCTGCAAGAGACATATCTGCTGCAACTAGTGCGTTGGAAGCGCCCATGGCATTTCGCTTAACGCAAGGAACCTCGACAAGTCCAGCTACAGGGTCACATACAAGACCAAGCATGTTCTTAAGTGCAATCGCAAACGCATGAGAAGATTGTTCAGGAGTACCACCCATTAATTCTACAATCGCTGCCGCAGCCATCCCAGTTGCTGATCCTACTTCAGCCTGACAGCCACCTGCAGCACCTGAAATGGAAGCATTATTAGCTACAACAAACCCAAATGCTCCTGAAGTAAAGAGGTATCTCACCATCTGCTCTTCTGTAGGATTCACTTTCTCCCGAATTGCGAAGAGTGTCCCAGGTACCACTCCTGCAGACCCTGCTGTTGGCGTCGCACAAATGGTTCCCATCGCTGCATTCACTTCATTCGTAGCGATCGCTTTACTTACCGCATCAAGCATTGTTTGTCCGGATAGTGAATTCCCTGTCTTCATATAGTTTTGAAGCAGCACTGCATCTCCGCCAGTTAATCCTGAATGAGAGCGAACATCCTCATTAATTCCCCGTTCAACCGCTTGCTCCATAACAACAAGGTTATTTTTCATTTGAGCATAAACTTCTTCTCGGGTATTTCCTCTGAAGTCCATTTCCTGTTCAATCATAATTTCAGAAATTGGTTTATTTTTCGATTGCGCTAATTCTACTAGTTCTGCTACGTTACGAAACATACCCATTCCTCCTCTATATCTTAATCGCTAATTTTTGCGACTTGAATAATATTCGGTAACAACTCAACCTCATCTAATACAACTTGAGGGATATTTTGATCCACTTCAATCGTCATCAATGCTTCCTTGCCCTTTTCTTTTCGTGAAACGTTCATATGACCGATATTAATTTCATGCTTTGCTAACGTATTAGATACACCTGCAATGGCACCGAAACGATCATTATGGACTACAAGAATAGCTGGACTGTTCCCTGAAAGACCGAGCGCAAACCCATTTAACTCAATGACTTCGATTTTACCTCCACCTATCGAGATCCCGACAAGCTCAAGTTCACCCTTCTCATCAGTGAGATGAATTCGAGCAGTATTAGGGTGATCTGTTAAGGCATCCTCTTCAGTAAAACGAACTTTGATTTTCTTCTCTTTTGCAATTGTAAGCGCATTCACTATTCGCTCATCGTAAGTATCAAAATCAAGCACGCCACCGACTAGGGCAACATCCGTACCGTGTCCTTTGTACGTTCTTGCAAATGAACCATAAAGAGAAATTGTAATCGTCTTTGGCTCACGACCAAACAAATGTCTAGCAACTCGACCAATTCTTGCTGCTCCAGCCGTATGGGAGCTTGAAGGACCAATCATAACAGGACCAATAATGTCAAAAACACTGCGAAACTTCACATTGATGCCACCTTTCACCATATACACTTTATCTCACAAAAGATGTTCTTTACAGAAAAAGAAAACCTGGCTCAAGCCACGTTTCTTTTTCTGCAAATATGAAACATTTATTCCACTGCCATGATATAGCTATATATCGGCTGTTTACCTTCGTGAAGTTCTACTTCTACTTCATCAAACTGCTCTTCAATATAAGCAACAATACTTTCAGCTTCTTCTTGATCTGTATCTTCACCATATATGATCGTAACGATTTCATCATCTTCGGTAATCATAGAAGACAGAAGCGACTTCGCGACTTCAAGACGTTCCTTTTCAGAAACAATAATTTTGCCATCTGCGATTCCCATGAAATCATCTTTTGTAATATCGATACCATCAATCTTTGTATCTCTAACCGCAAACGTAACTTGTCCTGATTTAACAGATGAAAGGCTTTCTTTCATTGCTTCCTCATTAGCTTCAGGATCAACCGATGGATTGAAGCCAAGAAGACTAGAAATACCTTGAGGAACTGTTTTAGAAGGAATCACAATTACATTCTCATCTACGACTGAAGCTGCCTGCTGTGCAGTCATCACAATATTACTATTATTCGGTAAGATAATAATATTCTCAGCATAAACTTCTTCAATCGCTTTAATGATATCTTCGGTACTTGGGTTCATCGTCTGGCCACCTGGGATCACATAATTCGCACCTAAGCTTTCAAACAAAGTAGCGATCCCGTCTCCCATGGAAACCGTAATAATTGCGTATTTTTTTCGTTCCGCCGGCTTCTCCTGCTTAACAGGCTCGGGACGTTCTTCTTTTAAGATTGTAGAATGCTGCTCACGCATATTCTCAATCTTAATTTTAATTAAGCTCCCGTAATTCTGTGCATACGTCATAATATTTCCCGGGTACTCTGTATGCATATGTACTTTAACGAGATCTTCGTCAGATACAACCAAAAGCGAATCCCCATGTTTATCGAGTTCGTTTCGGAATGCTTCCTCATCATATGGCGATTTGGCAAGCTTCTCATTTTCGAATTGAACCATGAACTCTGTACAGTAACCAAATTCAATGTCTTCCGTTTTCATATGACCCTGCGCACTTTTGTGGTGCTCAGCTCTAACGAGTTCGTCCATTTTCTCTTGGTCAACGGATGAATCGGGCGTTTCTTTTCCTTCTAGAACCGCTAGAAACCCTTCATAAATAAGTAAAAGTCCCTGGCCACCTGAGTCAACGACACCGACTTCTTTCAGAACTGGAAGAAGATCAGGAGTACGATTGAGGGATTCTTTCCCCTCTTTAACTACTACCTGCATTAATTCAACCACGTCTGATATTTTCTTTGAAGACTTCACTGCTTTTCGAGCAGCGTCTTTAGCTACTGTAAGAATTGTACCTTCCACTGGTTTCATAACGGCTTTATAGGCAGAATCCACCCCGTTTTCAAGAGCAGCGGCTAGTTCAACACTTGTGATCTCAGACTTTCCTTCGATCGATTTCGAAAATCCTCGAAATAGCTGAGAAAGAATTACGCCAGAGTTTCCTCGCGCGCCCATTAATAATCCTCTTGCAAAAAGAGATGCGACATCTCCTACTTTATCTGAGCTGCTCGATCTTACTTCAGCTGCTCCAGACGTAATTGTTAAGTTCATGTTTGTACCAGTATCTCCATCCGGCACTGGAAAAACATTAAGCGCATCTACCATCTTGGCATTCTTTGAAAGGTTGTTTGCTCCTTCAAGGACCATTTGCGCAAAACGCTTCCCATCAATCTTTTGAATCGTCACAGACTTTTCCTCCTAACTCCGTTTAAGGGTTCGTTACTCTAACCCCTTGGACGTATATGTTTACTGAATCAATTGATAGCCCAAGCATTTGATCAAGCTGATATTTCACTTTTGTTTGCACATTGTGGGCTACTTCAGAAATCTTAGTACCATAGCTCACGATAATATACATGTCAATGTTAAGGTCGTCGTCTTCTTCTTTGCGAACGACAATCCCTCTGCTAAAGTTATCTTTTCCCAATAGTTCTGTAATACCATCTTTCAATTGCTTTTGTGAAGCCATTCCAACGATACCATAACAATCAATCGCAGCGCCACCTGCAATCGCAGCGACTACTTCCGTCGAAATATCAATCTGTCCGTATTGGGTTTTCATTTCAATTGCCATTATATTTCCTCCCTTAGCGATTTGGGTACTGATCTTTTGACTACTTCTATCCTCGTATAGATTCTGTTCATAAAAAATGGCTAAGTTACTGAACGATGAGTAAAACGAATGTTTCAAGCAAATGAGCCAAAATCGAGAATTCAACACTATAAGCTTACATAGCCAAAATAATAAATAAAATAAATCCTATGCACAGCTACCGTTATTTTACTACACTATTAGTCATAATAAAAGTTCATCGTATAAAACCTCTAATATGATAAGCTTTTACTGTTAAGTTTTTTTCTTGATAAGACGTGTTAAACATCTTGCATTCACTACACCTACATGATACTATAGTGGAGGATTTATCCTGCACTTCTTGTGCAATGTAGGACAGTAAGGAGGTAGAAACAATGGCTAAATGTGCAATCACTGGACGCAAAACTTCGTTTGGTAACAAACGTTCTCACGCGTTGAATACAACTAAACGTAAATTTGGTGCTAACCTTCAAAAGGTACGCATCATGGTAGATGGTAAACCTAAGAAAGTTTATGTATCTGCTCGTGCTCTTAAATCAGGCAAAATCGAACGCGCATAGTAACATGCAAAAAAGCACCCACACGGGTGCTTTTTTTGTTTCTAAGCTATTCATTTTTTTTGAAAGACCCTAGCACTGCTCTCACAAACCCGCCGAGAAACTTTGGTAATTTAATCGTATAGAACTTCATATTTCCCCCTCCTCAGAAAGTCAAAGATGGACCCCAGGATGAACAATATGAGAATATAAGATGCATTACTATTATATTCGCCGAAATTAAAATAGTACCTAAACCTGCTCGGCGTCCGAACTTCTTACCACCAATAGTATGCCCTGATTAAATGAATAAGACCCATTTTCCTCGATCAGTTCATTGCTAATACATAAACTTGACCCCCATGAAATATGTCTATTCTTAAGGGGATAACGATATCCAATTAGCGTTAAGCCTTTGACTTCAGGAGTAAAGGAGAGAAAAGACATATAGGGAAAACGATGATCCTTTTGGACAGTATATGTGCCAGGCTCTTTCATTTCCAATCGATTTAATTTATCCTCAATAGCAAGCTTCACGTGTGACTTCACGCCCTTAATTAACATCTGAACGTTCATCCAGCTATGATCAAGCCTACCACCTGTTACCCCATACATTGTAATCTCTTCAGGATCTTCATCGATGGCCCAATCAAGAGCGATTTCTAAATCTGTGTGGTCCTTTTCAGAAGGATAGACTGTAAACGATAAATCGTGTGACTCCATCCATTCTCTTTCTTCATTGGTTACTGAGTCAAAATCCCCAAATCCATGTTCAGGAATAATGTTGTTTTTCAGAAGCGTATAGACGCCTCGATCGACCCCAATCCACCTTACATTTCTTTCAGTCAAAAGATGAGTTGGAAGATCTTCTTCCGGTCCTCCTGCAACAATATAAATAGGCTTTCTCATTGCTCATGCACCAGCTTAGGTGCTTGATGTGAGAGCAGCGCCAGGACGACAATTGATACAGCAGCAGTTGGTAACAAATAAGATGCATTATAAAGAAAGGAATATAAGGCCACAGGGGTACCTTCTGGTGCCATTTCGCCGAACCAGATCACCCCAGATATAAAATGACTCACAAGTCGAAGCAATGATCCGGTTAAACAGCCAAGAATGATCATGGTGATGCGTTTCCGTTTCGCCTCGTCAACTTTGACACTAAAAATCCCCGCCATACCGACAACCATAAATGCAATTGGATAATCTAGTAGAAATTGAATAGGATGCACATAAAAAGGCGGCACGATTAGAGGTTGTAAAATACCAACTAATAGCCCTGTCGTTAAACCGGCACCAAGTCCTCTTCGATAAGCAATTAGAAAAATAGGTACCATAGCTAGCGACACAGAGCCGCCATTTGGCCAAAGCCTGAGTGATAATAAGTCTAAAATCACTCCAACCGCAGCCATTAAAGCTATTTCTACAAGCAAAAGAAGTCGATTATCTTTCTTCATGAATCATAATTCCTCCATAACCTAAACTTTTGTATAAAGTCTTATTAAAAAACAGCGGGAGGAGCCCCGCTGTTTTATGATTGACGTATCTGATCAATGGCTGCTTTCCGATCAGATTGATTATAAATGGCTGAACCCGCTACGAGAACAGTGGCACCTGCTTCAATACATGCACGAGCCGTCTCCGCGTTCACACCACCGTCTACTTCGATTTCAGGAGCTACACCATGAGAATCTGCTAGCTGCTTCGTTTCCGTAATCTTCGCAAGAACTCTCTCAATAAAAGCTTGACCTCCAAAGCCTGGGTTGACCGTCATCAATAGGACTAGATCTACATCCTCAATCACGTGCTTAATGGAATCAACCGGAGTCGCAGGATTAATAACAACTCCCGCCTTCACACCTTTACTTTTAATGAGCTGAATAGTGCGGTGGAGGTGTGGACAAGCCTCTGCATGAACGGTCAAAATATCCGCTCCAGCTTCAGCAAACTCTTCGATATATTGGTCAGGATTTTCTATCATAAGATGAACATCAAGCGGTAGTGATGTCACTGGACGAAGAGCTCGTACGATTGGTGCACCAATCGTAATGTTCGGAACAAAATGACCGTCCATCACATCTACGTGAATATAGTCAGCACCTGCTGCTTCTACGTCTTTTACTTCTTCACCTAATCTGGCAAAGTCTGATGCCAAAATAGAAGGGGCGATTTTTATCATAATTAATACCTCCGTTTTTGGTCCTTAATTTCCTGGAAGAAAGAAGAATAATGGTCATAGCGATACGCTTGAATCTCTTCTTTTTCGACGGCTACTTTTACTGCACAACCCGGCTCTGATTGGTGGGTGCAAGCGCGAAATTTACATTCACTGCTTTTCATTCTGATCTCTGGGAAGTAGAGCCAAAGATCATCGGCTTCAATTCCTCTAAAATCCAATGAGCTAAATCCAGGAGTATCTGCAACAAGGCCTGAGCCGAAAGGAATAAGTTCTACATGTCGCGTCGTATGTTTTCCTCGGCCAAGGTGAGTCGATATATCACTTGTATCTAGTTCAAGGTCAGGATTAATAGCGTTTAATAAGGAAGACTTCCCTACTCCTGACTGACCTGCAAACACCGTTACCTTTTCTTGGAAATGAGGCTCAATTTCTGAAACGCCTGAAAGGCTTTGAGCAGAAGAAACGATGACGTCATACCCAATCTCACGATAATCATCAGCATAGGCCATGATCTCACTTTCTTCCGCCTCTGCAACCAAATCAATCTTAGAAATACAGATGATTGGCTGAATATCACTAGCTTCAATGTGCACAAGAAATTTATCAAGAAGCTGTGTGTTAAACGTAGGTTGTGTTGCTGAGAAAACAAGAAATGCCTGATCAATATTAGCAATAGGAGGTCGAACCAATTCGTTTTCTCTCTCCTTTATTTCCAATACATAGCCATCCGTTTTGTTCTCGGCTTCATACCTTACAAAATCACCAACAAGTGGCGTGATTTTTCGCTTCCGAAAATTCCCTCTTCCTCTGCACTGATAAATTTCCTTATTCTCTTCATCCTGCACGTAATAAAAGCCACTTAGCGCTTTAATTATTCTTCCATCTGCCATGTAGGACTCCTTACTCATTTTTTCCATATTTTTGTTTCGCTTCGTCATACGTTATGGTTTTCGAATTTTCCTTTTTTTCTTTCCCATCGACATATGTTTTGTATGATGCTTCCTCACCGGGGTAAATGGTTAAATCAAACTTAATCTCTTTCGTTTCTGTAATCGTTTCAGAGATTTCTTCTCCTTCTGTCGTTGAATCCTTATAGAGAATTTCAATTAAATGCTCTTCTCCCTTTTTTACATCGATTTTAAACGAATTTGGAACAACGATTGCCTCATCTTCCGGCGAAGGTTCTGGTTCTGGTTCTGGCTCCGGTTCTGGTTCTTGCTCCGGTTCTGGCTCTGGCTCTGGCTCCGGTTCTGGCTCTGGACCTTTCGATAAAGTAATTGTAATCTCATCGCCTTCTTTCACTTGAGCAGCAGTACTTGGAGAGTGAGATAGGACGGATCCTTCTTCTACAGAATCGCTAAATTCAGGCTCATCATATACGAGCTTTAACTTCTCGTCGACTGCATATTCTTCCGCTTCAGCTTTCGTTTTACCTTTTAAATCTTCAAGAGGAAATGCCCCAGGCCCTAAGCTATACCAAATCACGATTGCGTCTTCTGTTGGAAGGACCATTTTCCCAGCTTCAGGACTTTGATCAAATATTTCACCTTCAGGAGAATCGCGGTATTCGTCTTCGAATTTTATATTCTTAAATCCCTGTTCTTTTAATAAAGCTTCCACTTCATCTTTCTGTTTCCCTATATAATCACCGAGCTCTGTTTTTTCAGCCCCTTCACTGACATATAAAGTAACGGTGCTATCTCCCTTCACCATCGTACCTGATGTTGGATCCTGCTTAATAACATCATCTTCCTCGACTTCTTCGCTAAATTGCTCTTCCTTTTTAACATCTAGATTTTGTTCAATTAAAGCTGATCTTGCTTCTTCATAAGTCATTCCAGATACATCAGGAACTTCAACATCACTTACTGAGAAGAGGTCAGGAATAAAAGTAAATGCAAGCGCGGCTGCACCACCTAAGAGGAGGAGAATCACTAAAACAATAACAGCAATCTTACCGGCCTTTTTCTTCTTTTTAGGTGGCGGATCATCAGACTCTGTCGTTTGCACAGGTTCTTGAGGCCTTGTCTCCTGCATTTTGTCACCAAGACGGCCAGGAGTTACTGGTGCCAACACTTTTGTGGCATCTGCATCATCCTGCTCAGGTGCTTTATCGTAAATTTTAGTTGGACTTAGCGACATCTCAAGCGCTTCATAAAGCTCTTCCGCGTTTTGGTAGCGTTGAACAGGGTCTTTTGCCATAGCTTTCATAATAATATGTTCCACGTTTTTCGGAAGAGAAGTGTTAATTAGGCTTGGTTTAGGAAAACGATCTTGTAAGTGCTTTAGGGCAACAGATACGGGGGAATCACCCGAAAAGGGAAGAACACCCGTGACCATTTCGTAAAGAACGACACCAAGAGAATAAATATCTGACCGTTCATTTGCTACAGCGCCCCGCGCCTGCTCAGGTGAGAAGTAATGCACAGAGCCAAGAACGGAGTTAGTATGCGTAATTGTTGCAGATGTCACGGCCATCGCAATTCCAAAATCCGTTACTTTTGCTTCTCCGTAGTCGTTTATTAGAATATTATGAGGTTTGATATCTCGATGGATGATGTGATTCTCATGTGCATGCTCAATTGCGGACGTCATTTGCTTCATAATATCAATGGCTTCCTCAATCGGCAGTGCTCCACGGTTGCGAATTTTTTGCTTAAGCGTTGTTCCCGGTACGTATTCCATGACGATATAGTAGAAGTCTTCTTCTTCCCCTACATCAAAGATGGAAACGATATTAGGATGAGCTAGACTCGTTGCAGATTCTGCTTCTCTTCGAAATCGCTTTATAAAATCATCATCTTGAGAAAATTCGGGCCGAAGCAGCTTGACAGCAACTGTACGATCCAGAATTAAATCTAAAGCTCGATAGACGATTGCCATTCCGCCGTCACCAATGACTTCAAGCAGTTTGTAACGTCCATTTATGTGCTTTCCTAGCATGAGCCTTCACTTCCAGAAATAGAGGAATTCTCAATAATCGCAACTGTGATGTTATCTTCTCCGCCTGCTTCATTTGCTAAGCGAATGAGTTCTGTTCCCTTCTCGTGGAGAGATCGGTCAGAGTTCATAACTTCCTCTAATTCACGATCAGAAACTTTGTTCGTTAAACCATCTGAGCAAAAAAGGGCCGATTGATTCTCATCCCATTCAAAGGTATGCACGTCTACCTTAACGTTTTCATCTGTTCCAATCGCACGTAATAATACATTTTTTCGAGGATGATCTTCTGCTTCTTCTTCTGAGAGCTGACCACTTTTTACGAGTTCATTCACAAGTGAATGATCACTTGTTTTTTGATCAAGAACACGATCGCCGAATAAATATGCACGGCTATCGCCTACATGACCAATTGTAATAAACTCATTTGTACATATAGCTGCTACAAGAGTCGTCCCCATTCCGGAATATTCAGGTTTTTCTTTAGAAAAGGCTAGGATTGTTTCATTCGCTTTACGAATGGTATGTAATAGCCATGCTTCCGCTCTTCCCGGGCGAAATCCAGCTTTCTCTTCTTCCCAACTCATTTCCATCGATTCAACTGCTAGAGCACTGGCAACGTCACCTGCCTGATGACCGCCCATCCCGTCTGCAACAATTACGAGATACTCATTTAGACTATTGTGCACAACCTTCGTGCTATCTTCATTGTATGCCCTTACTTGTCCTTGATCAGTTAATGCTATTGCTTGCATGTGATTACCCCGTCTCCTCTTATCACAAGAATGCGGGAAGAATCGCCTTTTACAAGACGATTCACCAGCACTCAGCATTATTTTTTAACTAAACACGCGATATAAAATCCATCCGTACCAAAATACTGTGGTAGCAACTGTAACTGTCCATCTTCACAATACGTTCTTACTTTTTCTGGTAATCGGTTTGAGAATGATTCATCTAATGAAAAATCAGGATGCTCTTCAAGGAACTGTTTTACCACTTCCTGGTTTTCTGCTCCTTCTATTGTACACGTACTGTAAACCATTTTTCCACCTGGTTTTAAAAGAGAAGCTTGAGAAGCAAGGATGCCTTTCTGAACACTTGTAATCCGCTCAATGTCATCTTCTTTCTTTGACCACTTAATGTCTGGTTTTCTTCTTAGCACTCCGAAGCCTGTACACGGCGCATCAACAAGAATACGATCAAATGATTTTGACTTGAACCGATCGGCAACGTTTCTACTGTCGAGCGTTTCTGCTTCAATAGCGCGGAGATTAAGACGCTGTGCCTGTTTTTTAATTAATTTAACTTTATGAGGATGCAAATCAAGTGAATTCACATGTCCTGATCCGTTAAGTCTTTCTGCAATATGAGTAGATTTACCACCAGGAGCTGCACAAGCGTCGAGGACTTTTTGACCTGGCTCAATTCCAAGCGCTCTTGCAACAAGCATCGAGCTTTCATCTTGAATGGTTAAATCGCCGCGCTTATACACTTCAGTATCAAGCACTTTCCCCTGGATCACCTTGACGGCATCTACTGAAAGACTACCTTCTACAGCTTCAACACCCTCTTTTTTCAGGTCTTCGATAACTTGATCAACAGAAGTTCGTACTATATTCACACGCGCTGTCACATATGGAGAAAGAAGATTTTCTTCACACATCGCCTCTGTCGCTTCCACACCAAGCTGATCAATCCAGCGTTTGACGAGCCAGAGCGGATGACTTTTCGCAATGGAAATGCGTTCCGCGACATCTTCAATATCTTCAGGATTCTTCAGTCCTTTTCTTTGGGTATTGCGAAGTACCCCATTCACCATTCCACTAATGCCTTTGTGTCCACGTTTTTTTGCTATTTCAACTGCCTCATGGATGATGGCGCGATCTGGTACACGATCAAGATAAACCATTTGATAAAGTGAAAGTTGCAAGAGAGAAATGACCCACGTCTGGATTCTCTTACGATTTGTTAGAAAATCATCTAAGTAGAAATCCAGTGTATTCTTTCGCTGAATCGTACCGTATACGATTTCTGTTAATAAGCCTGTATCTTTCCGGCTTAGCTTATGCTTCTTAATCGTTTCATTCAGCAATAAATTGCTGTATGCCTGGTTTTTGTTAATCTTTTCAATTACATCAAGTGCTGCTTCTCTTACATTTGTCATACTATTCACCAAATCTCTCATTTTTCTCGAATGTTCTTGCTTGTAAATACTGTGCGGATGTCATACGTTTTTTGCCTGATGGTTGAATCTCCGTTAACTTGATTGCTGTTGAGTTGCCTGTTGCTACGACCGGACCATCTGCATCCGTATATAAAACAGAACCTGGATCTGCCTTCACAGCACTCTCTACTTTCTCAGCCCACCAAATCTTCATCACTTTTCCATCATACTCTGTAAACGCGACTGGCCATGGATGCAATCCACGTACATGGTTATAAATTTCTTCACCAGTCTTCGTCCAGTCGATCTTCTCCTGCTCTCGTTTAATGTTAGGGGCAAAAGTAGCCTCTTCATCGTTTTGCTGTACAGGAGTTAATTCACCATTTAGAAGCTTTGGCAACGTTTCTTTCAAAAGCTCAGAGCCTGAAATACTTAATTTATCATGAAGTGTTCCAGTATTGTCACGTTCTTCAATAGGGACAACGGACTGTGTTAGGATATCGCCTGCGTCCAATTTCTCAACCATATACATGATCGTAATGCCCGTTTCTTTTTTCCCCTGAAGGATGGAGTAATGAATCGGTGCGCCTCCGCGAAGCTCAGGTAGCAATGACGCATGAACATTAATACAACCGTATTTCGGTGCATCAAGCAGCTGTTTTGGTAGAATTTGTCCAAATGCAGCCGTTACGATCAAATCAGGTTCTAAATCTAGAATAGGCTGAAGCTGTGCAGGGTCTTTCACTTTCTCAGGTTGTAACACCGGAAGTCCATGCTTTTCTGCAGCCACCTTAACAGGAGGAGGCGTAAGCACTCTTTTTCTGCCTTTTGGACGATCTGGTTGTGTCACTACACCAACAATGCTATAACCTTCTTCTACAAGCATATCAAGAACAGGAACTGAAAAATCTGGTGTACCCATAAATACAATTTTCGTCATCGTTACTCACTCTCTCCTTCCTGTTCAGGATCGACATACCGAATAACCTTCTCAGTAAAAAGCACGCCATGAAGATGATCGATTTCATGCTGAATCGCTCTCGCAAAGAACCCCTCTGCTTTCAGTTTGAATTCACGTCCAAAACGATTTTGCGCTTTTAGTGTGATCGTATACGGGCGTTCAACTTCTCCAAATAATCCAGGAAAACTTAAACAACCTTCTAGATCCACCTCTTTACCAGAAGCCTTCACGATCTTAGGATTGATTAATTCTAAAGCTTCTTCCTCTCTCGTATCAACAACTGCGACTTGCTGTTTAATGCCAATTTGCGGAGCAGCTAGACCCACTCCATCTGCTTGATACATTGTCTCAAACATATCATCAAGCAACTGATGCAATTCTTTATCGAAATGCTCGACAGGCGCGCATTCCACTTCAAGCACCTCATTCGGGTGCAATACAATATCTCTAATAGCCACTCATATACTCCCTTTCACATTCTACATCATCATATAAGGCTGGGTATCAATGGACAGCTGCAGTCCTCCGCGGCTAATTTCCTTCGAAAAGTGCTTTTGGATTTCTTTTAAATGATGATGTAAGTTCGGTTCAGTTTTGTATTTTATCATGCATTGATAACGATATCTATCTTTGATCCGTGGGATAGGTGAAGCAACAGGACCGAGAACCACACTAGCTTTGGATAAATGATCCTTTAAATAGCCCGCAATTTTCTCGGTCACATCAACCGTTTTCGTTAGCTCTTCGTGTGAGACGTTCACCATGGCAAGAAAGTAAAACGGCGGATAGCCAAATTGTTTTCTTGTTAGCATCTCACGCTTATAAAACGACTGGTAGTCATGATCAGCTGCCATTTCAATACTGTAATGTTCTGGCGTGTATGATTGAACGATTACCTCTCCCGGAAGCAGGTGACGCCCGGCACGTCCACTAACTTGCGTGAGCAACTGGAACGTTTTCTCAGAAGCACGAAAATCAGGTAGATGGAGCATTGCATCACCCGCTAAAACACCAACGAGCGTTACGTTCGGAAAATCAAGACCTTTTGCGATCATTTGAGTACCAAGTAGAATATCTGCTTTTCCTTCTCCAAATTGGTTCAGGAGCTTCTCATGCGCTCCTTTTCTCCTTGTCGTATCAACGTCCATTCGAACAACCCGAGCTTCCGGAAGAATTTTCGTAAGTTCTTCTTCCACTCGCTGCGTGCCTGTCCCAAAGAAGCGAATATGCTCGCTTTCACATTCAGGACAGCGGCTTGGAAAGGATTCTTCATGGCCACAATAGTGGCACCGCATTGTTCCATTGATTTTGTGATACGTTAAGCTGATATCGCAATGAGGACATTCCGCCACATACCCACAGTCCCGACACATGATGAATGTTGAATATCCTCTTCGATTTAAAAAGAGAACCGTTTGCTCCTTTTTTTCAAGTCGGTCTTTCAATTTGTCATAAAGATCATTTGAAAACATCGACCTGTTGCCGGCTCGCAATTCTTCTCTCATATCGACAATAGATACAGCAGGCATTGCCTGCTTGTTTACTCTTTCTAATAATTCAAGGAGTGTATAGACACCTTTAGACGCTCTTGCATAAGATTCGAGTAACGGTGTAGCACTGCCTAGTACGACGGGACACGCGTAGTGCTCTCCGCGCTTAATGGCTACATCTCTCGCATGATACCTTGGGTTTTCTTCCTGTTTGTAGCTACTCTCATGCTCCTCATCAATAATAATGATGCCAAGATTCGTAAAAGGCGCAAAAACCGCCGAACGTGCTCCAACAACTACTTTCACTTCTTTTCGATGAATTTTACGCCATTCATCGTACTTTTCTCCCCGAGAAAGACCGCTATGTAAAACAGCGACTTCTGAACCGAATCGACTTTTGAATCTGGTCACCATTTGTGGTGTTAATGAGATTTCAGGGACGAGGACAATTGCCTCTTTTCCTTGTTCGAGCACACGATGAATCGATTGCAAATAGATCTCTGTTTTCCCGCTCCCTGTTACGCCATGAATGAGAAACGTCTCGTGATGACGATTTTCAATGCTATGAAGAATTGGGGTAATAGCTTGTTCTTGAAGATCAGTTAGGTCTAGGGCAGTTGAAGGTGTAAACTCTCGACCCTTATAAGGATCACGATAAAGCTCCACTTCTTCTTCCTTTAATATCCCTTTTGACACAAGCGATTTGATCGTAGACCGGGTTGTATCGAGCATATCCATGAGCTCTTTATAAGAAACCGCGCCTTCATATTGAATAAAGTGCTGAATAATTTCCTGCTGTTTCAACGCACGATTACCCATTTGTTCTTTTTCGCTTTGAAGTTGGTCCTCACTAAGAGCTGCGGAAACAGAAAGGATTGTTTTCGGCGCCGTTTTCTCTTTCACATCATAGCGTACTTCAAGCTCATCATTTTTGATAGCTCGATTTAACTCCTTATGGCTAAAGTGGGAGAGAAAGTCTTCCCACTTCACAACGTTTGAAGAAGTGAGCATGCGATGCCATGGTGCCGCTTCATTCGAACGGTTTCCGAGCACAACTGATTTCGTTACATTCGCTTTCATCGCTGCAGGTAACATAACTTGAAGAGCTGATACGGCATAGCAAAGTGCTTTTTCAGTTAGCCAGAATCCAAGATCAAGTAATTCTTTTGTCAACACTGGCGTAACATCTTTCACTTCACTTATTTCCTTCAATTTTGCATGCTCTGATTCACTAACGACAGAGATAACGAACCCCTGAATTTTTCTTGGACCAAAAGGAACGACAACCCTCATTCCAGGTTCGATCATTTCCTCCCATTCTTCAGGAATAGCATAATCGAACATACGATCAGTTTGATTTGCTGGTACGTCAACGATAACTTTAGCGATCATGAATGAGTCACGTCCAGACGTATCACTTCATCCAATATTCGATTTGCGGCTTCATGTTTTGACTGTAATGGAAGATCTACTCGCTCACCATCTTTTCTAAGGAGCGTCATCACGTTTGTATCTTTGTCAAAACCTGCTCCCTCCGCTTTAATGTTATTCGCGCAGATAAGATCAAGGTTTTTCTTTTCTAATTTCTTTAGAGCATATTCATCTAACCGCTCTGACTCAGCAGCAAAGCCGACGAGTATTTGGTCCTTTTTCTGCTGTCCAAGGGTCCATAAAATATCTTTTGTTCGCTCCATTTCTATGACCATGTCATCATCTGACTTCTTCATTTTCTCAGTAGAGACCATAGAAGGACGGTAATCAGCAACTGCAGCTGCCTTAATGATCACATTAGCATCAGCAGAAGCTGACAGGACAGCTTGGTACATCTCTTCAGCTGTTATCACATTAATACGTTGAACTCGTTCAGGAGTCGTTAACGTAACAGGACCTGCTACAAGCGTGACGTCTGCGCCACGTTTCGCGGCCTGCTCGGCTAGAGCAAAGCCCATTTTCCCGGATGAATAATTTGTAAAGTAACGAACGGGATCAACCGCTTCACGAGTTGGGCCTGCTGTAACGACGACTTTCTTTCCAGACAAGTCCCCTATATCATCTTGAAAATATGTTTCGAGCGTTGAGAGAATGTCTTCTGGTTCTGCCATCCGACCTTTGCCAACGTAACCGCACGCGAGTAAACCTTCTCCTGGCTCAAGAAAATGACAGTTGAAGGAGCGCAGTATATCCATATTCTTTTTCACCGCAGGATGATCGTACATATGAACGTTCATGGCAGGGGCTACAAAGACCGCCGCCTCTGTAGCAAGTAATGTGGTGGACATCATGTCATCTGCAATTCCATTAGCTAGCTTACCAATCATGTTCGCTGTTGCAGGCGCAATCAAGACGAGATCGGCCCAATCTGCCAGATCAATATGAGCAACTGAAGCTGGATCTTTTTCTTCGAACGTATCTCGATACACATCATTTCGGGATAACGTTTGGAATGTTAACGGCGTTACGAATTCAGTCGCTGAATCTGTCATTAACACTTTTACTTCTGCACCTGTTTGATACAGCTTGCTCGTAAGTGCCGCTGCTTTAAACACCGCAATTCCACCGCTCACACAAAGCAAAATTTTCTTCCCTTTGATACTCACCAGATTCACCTTCCATCTTATTAGTTAACATAATATAAATATCGTCACCTTGATAATTATGGCGATCGTAATGGAATTCTCTCTATAGAATCAAGAAAAAAATAACAACCTATTCTCATAGGTTGTTACTTCTTAATCAGTCTTCTATCATTCCATCAGCAAGTAGTTTGCCATCAAGCACTTCTTCAAGCGCTTTGCCAACAGCCTTAACGGACTTTGGACGATCAACATAAACATTACCAGTTTGTTGAATCGTGCGTGCACGCTTAGCTGAAAGTGTTGCAAGTGTGTACTTTGAATCAATGCGGTCCATTAGTGAGTCAATCGATGGGTATAAAATCATAATTAAACCTCCGTTACATTCTTATATTTATGTGCAAGACGATCACGTCTTAGGTGCTCTGCTGTAATAATAGCACGAATTCGCTCGCAAGCTAATTCAACTTGATCATTTTCAACGATATAATCGTATTCATCAATCAATTCGATTTCCTCTTTCGCTACGCCCATACGGTTATCAATTAAATCATTTGATTCCGTACCGCGGTTTACGATGCGATTTCTAAGCTCTGTTAAACTAGGAGGCATTAAGAAAATGAAAGCTCCTTCAGGAAAATGCTTTCGTACTTGCTTTGCTCCCTGAACTTCAATTTCAAGTAGCACATCTCTACCTGACTGCAATGTCTCTTCCACATAGTCAACAGGCGTACCGTAATAATTGCCAACGTAATGGGCATATTCGAGTAGCTTATTATTCTCGATCATCTCTTCAAATTCCTCATGAGATTTAAAGAAATAATCGACGCCGTTCACTTCACCTTCACGCGGTTTACGGGTTGTAACAGAAATCGAATACTGTACTTCAGCCGCATTTTGCATGAATGCTTTTCTGACTGTTCCTTTTCCGACACCAGATGGGCCTGATAGAACAATTAACAATCCACGTTCTTTTTCCATACTTACCTCCACTTAATTGATGCTACTCGTCTGAAAGCTCGTCTTTGTTTACTAGACGCTGAGCTACTGTTTCAGGCTGGACTGCCGAAAGAATAACATGGTCGCTATCAGAGATAATAACAGCTCGTGTTCTTCGTCCGTATGTTGCATCCACAAGCATATTGCGGTCCCTTGCAACAGTAATGATTCGTTTGATTGGTGCCGATTCTGGACTAACAATTGAGACAATTCGATTCGCATTCACAATGTTGCCGAATCCGATATTGATTAATTTAATACTCATGGTCGTTCCTCCCAGGAATCACGATTCTATTTTTACACCAGTAAGGTGATTTTAAACAAAGCGTTCAGGCTATTCAATATTTTGAACCTGTTCACGAACCTTTTCCACTTCGCTCTTAAGATCAACAATATGCTGGCTGATCTTATGGTGTTGAGACTTGGAACCGATCGTATTCAGCTCCCTATTGATTTCCTGTACTAAGAAATCAAGTTTCCTTCCAACGACACCATCACTACTAAGAATATCATGGAATTGGGCCAGATGACTACGGAGCCTGATGATTTCTTCATCTATACTCGCTTTATCTGCAAGAAAAGCTACTTCAGATAATATCCGGGCTTCATCCACTTCATCTAATTCTTTAAAACTTTCAAGCTTTGTGCGGATCCTGTTCTCAAAGGCTGTCGTTACTTCATGAGAAAGGAGTGAAATAGAAGTCATTTGATCATTCATGTTCGCAAGTTTTCGGCGTATATCTTGATCAAGTGCCTTTCCTTCGATCTGACGCATCTCAACGAGCTTATGAATAGCTTGATTTAGCGTATAAAAAATCGATTCCTCAAGCTGATCGATGTTATGCTCCTTTTCATTCACTTGAAAAACATTCAGATTCATCATGGTAGAAGCTGACAAATCTTCTTTCAAATGATAGCGTTCTGTAGCTTGTTTCAAAATCGTTATGTATTGATCTAGCAAGTGCCAATCTACTTGAACATCAGATGATTGAAAATCAGCTCCATCGATGGTTAAATAAAGTTCGATTTTCCCACGATTGACATAGCTCTGAATCGCCTTCTTCATCTTACCTTCTAGATGAAAGACTGCTTTTGGCATGCGAAATGTTCCATCAAAGTAGCGGTGATTCACAGACTTCATTTCGATTGTTACTTGAACACCCTCATATACATTTGACGCTCTGCCAAACCCGGTCATGCTCTTAACCATATTATCACATCCATTAGCTATTCTAACCAATTGTACCACTTCATCAAACCGAAACAAAGGGATATCTCTCTCGACTATACGTGCTACAACAGAAAAACAGAGGGGGCTACCCTCTGCTATGTTTTCTTCTAAAGAGTGTTGTTCCAGCCAGGAGAAATGTTGGAATGCTTGAAAAGACAAGAATTAACATCCATTCTCTCATCGATAAATAAGTTGTATGGAAAATCGGTTGTAATGGTTCATAGTAGATTACTGCCAGAAGCAAGCCAACGGAAGATAGGACAGCAAGAACCAACGCTTTATTCTCAAATGGATTTCGGTGAAAAATCGACCGTTCGCTTCGACAGTCAAAAACATGGATTAATTGCGCAAGAACGAGCGTTGAAAAAGCTACAGTTTGCGCTTGAACGAGGTCATTTGGGTTTTCATTGTAACAGATCATAAACGCTGCTAATGTACATGCTCCGATCATAATCCCTCTAGAAATGATTTTCCAACCTAACCCTCTTGCAAATACGCCTTCTTTCGGCTTGCGTGGGTCTCGCTTCATGACGTTACCCTCTGCAGGATCAAGTCCAAGTGCCATTGCTGGCAACCCGTCTGTAACGAGGTTCACCCATAGAATTTGAATGGGTACGAGAGGAAGCGGCAGCATGAGCAAGATAGCAAATAGCATGACGAGAATTTCGCCTACATTAGATGCTAATAAATAGCGAATGAATTTTCTAATATTCTCGTATATGTTTCTTCCTTCTTCAACTGCGTCTCGTATTGTAGCAAAATTATCATCGCTTAAAATGAGCGATGACGATTCTTTTGCAACATCAGTTCCTGTTTGTCCCATTGCAATACCGATATTAGATGCCTTAATAGCCGGAGCATCATTTACTCCATCCCCTGTCATTGCGACAACATGCCCTTTATTTTGGAGGGCTTTTACAATCTTTAATTTATGTTCAGGCGACACACGAGCAAAAACATAGATGTCTTCAACTTGATTTTCTAGTTCTTCTACTGTCAATGTCGATAGCTTACTTCCTTCCATTACTTTGCCACGCTCTGGTAGAATCCCCAGGTTAAGAGCAATCGCTTTTGCTGTTGTCACATGGTCCCCTGTGATCATGATCGTTTTGATGCCTGCTGTTTTACAATCTGCAACTGCTTGCTTCACTTCTTCCCGTGGAGGATCGATCATACCTTCTAAACCGACAAATGTTAAGCGAGATTCAGCCTGAACGCTATGTAGCATATTCTCTTCATTTTGTATCGGCTTAAAAGCAACTGCAATAGTTCTTAGAGCTAAACTACCAAACGTATCAAGCTGCTCCTGAATTTGTTTCTCATAGCTTTTGCGTAATGGCGCTTTCTTCTCACTCCAAAGAACTGATTCACATTGCTTTAAAACAATATCCGGTGCCCCTTTGGCAATGACATAGCGTTTACCCGAAGAATCTTCCACAATCATACTCATCATTTTCCGATTAGAATCAAAGGGAAACTCTTGAATGATGGTAAACTCTTCTTCTCTTACATCCTCTGTTAACCCAGCCTTCATCGCAGCGGCAACAAGTGCTCCTTCAGTTGGATCTCCATCAAGAACATATTCACCCTTTTTCTCTATCACTCTTGCATTACTACAAAGAAGACCAAACGTCAGAAGTTGCTTCAAAGACCGTTCATCATCTGAGTAGACACGCGTATTCCCTTTAAAAAAGTCACCGTAAGGAGAATACCCCGATCCGGTCACATCCCACGTTTCCCCTCCAGCCCACAGTTTTGTAACCATCATTTTATTTTGTGTAAGTGTTCCTGTCTTATCAGAACAAATGACTGTCGCACATCCAAGTGTTTCAACAGACGGTAGTTTACGAACAATCGCTTTCCGTTTACTCATTCTCTGCATGCCGATCGCAAGCGCAATGGTCACAATCGCTGGCAATCCCTCAGGAATTGCTGCCACAGCAAGCGATACACCAGCTAAAAACATGCTATATACATCGCGGCCTTGAATGATCCCAAGGACGACAACTAACGCTGTTAACATAAGCGCTGCTGCGATTAAGATTTTACCCAGCTGTTCGAGTCGATGTTGAAGAGGCGTTTCCATCGTATCCGCTGATTGAATTAAGTGAGCGATCTTTCCCATTTCGGTCTTCATTCCTGTTGCTGTTACAATGCCAATCCCTTTTCCCTTCGTAACGAGCGTGCCCATGAATCCCATATTGTGCTGATCCCCTAGCCCAGGATGTTCATCCGGGATCGGCTCTGGATGTTTGTTAACTGGCAATGACTCCCCCGTTAAGGCGGATTCTTCAATAAGCAAGCCCTGACAAGAAAAAAATCGCACATCTGCTCCAATTCGATCTCCACTTTCCATTCGTACCATATCTCCGATAACAGCTTCTGAAGCTTGAATTGTTGTCCATTCTCCATCACGAAGGACCCTCATCTTTGGAGATGACAACTGTTTCAACGCTTGGAGAGACTTCTCTGCTTTTCGCTCTTGAACAAAGCCGAGTATCCCATTCATTAAAATGATTAGGATAATAGCAATGGCATCGAGATACTCTCCAAGTAAACCGGAAATCAACGTAGCTGCAAGAAGCACAACGACCATAAAATCTTTAAATTGGGCTAAGAAGATTAAAATCATAGATGGCCTTTCTACTTCATCGAGCTGATTCAATCCAAATGTCTTTCTTCTTTGGACCGCTTCTTTTGAGCTAATCCCTTCATCGCTTGTCTCTAATTCCTCTTTCACTTCCGCTTTTGTCATGTTATACCAATTCATTTTCTCCACCCCGATCCTGCACGTAATCTCCCTAATAATTCATCTATATTCAGACAAGCTCAAAAAAATGCTATACTAAGAATAATGTCTATTGATAGGAATGTAGGTGAACAATATGTCTTTTGACGGTATGGTAATGAGAGCCGTTGCACACGAAACAAATGAATTGTTAAAAGGTGGACGAGTTACGAAGATCTATCAGCCTTATGCAACTGATTTATTACTTGTTATTCGTTCAGGTGGTAAAAATCATCAGCTGTTATTATCGGCGAATCCATCTTATGCAAGAATTCAAACAACACAGGAATCCTATGCAAATCCAAAGGAGCCTCCAATGTTCTGCATGCTTCTTCGTAAGCACTTAGAAGGTAGTATTGTAGAAGAGATTAAACAAATCGAAAATGAACGCATCATTCACGTCACATTTAAAGCACGTAATGATCTTGGTGACTTAACAACAAGAACGTTAGTAGCTGAAATTATGGGGCGTCATAGTAACGTTATTCTACTTAACGAATCAAATATGATTTTAGATAGCATTAAGCATCTTTCACCGTCTGTAAACAGACACCGGACGGTTCTTCCAGGGCAGGATTATATTGCACCTCCTGCACAGAACAAAATTTCACCGTTCGGCTTAACGAGAGATGATTTTCTAAGACAAATTGATTTCAATGCAGGTAAACTAAGCCAACAGCTCGTTCAAGCTTTCGGTGGACTTTCACCACTGATTGCAAAAGAAGTGATTCACAGGGCAGGACTGGCTAACCGCACAACTCTACCGGAAGCCTTCTTTGATGTCTTCCAAAAGCTAGAGCAACATCACTACAAGCCACAAATGGTAACAGAAGCGAAAGAATTCTTCTCTGTTGTTGAGCTGTCTCACTTATCAGGAGAAAAAAGAGAATTTGAATCTGCTAGCGAACTGCTCGACCGCTTCTACTATGGAAAAGCTGACAGAGATCGCGTAAAGCAGCAGTCGAATGATCTAGAGCGTTTTCTTTCAAATGAATTAAAGAAAAACGAGAAGAAAATTCAAAAGATCACTCGTACGATTCAGCAGGCACAGGAAGCCGATACGTATCAACTACTTGGCGAACTGTTGACAGCAAACATGCATATGGTGAAGCGCGGGGATAAAAAGGTAGAAGTAATCAACTATTATGATGAAGATGGTGGAACAGTTCTCATTGAGTTGAATCCTCAGAAAACACCTTCTGAAAACGCTCAAGCCTATTTCAAAAGATACAGCAAAGCAAAGAATTCGATATCTGTTCTTGAAGAACAAATCAGCATGGCCCATCAAGAAATTGCGTATCTGGAACAGCTGATTCAACAATTAACCTCGGCCTCCCCACGTGACATAGAGGAGATACGTGAAGAGCTTGAAGAAGAAGGATACATTAAGAAACGTCGTAAAAAGAAGAAATCCAAACCAACGAAACCTCAGCTTGACGCTTACGTCTCGTCAGATGGTACGGAAATACTCGTTGGGAAGAACAACAAGCAAAATGAGTATTTGACGAATAAGCTTGCTGCTCGAGGAGAAACGTGGCTTCATACGAAGGATATTCCGGGATCTCACGTGGTGATTCGAACGAAAGAATACACGGAGGAAACGCTCCTTGAAGCAGCCAACCTTGCCGCCTATTTCAGTAAAGCACGCGAATCTGGTTCAGTGCCGGTTGATTATACCGAAGTACGTCATGTCAAAAAACCAAACGGTGCCAAGCCAGGGTTTGTGACGTATGATCAACAAAACACTCTTTATGTAACACCTGATCAGGATTTGATATTTAGGATGAAGAAGTAATTTCAAATTCATAACGAAAGAAGGGCTGATCGCAATTGTATAGCGATCAGCCCTTCTTTTTTATTCATACTAAAAGATTTCTTCTATTACCAGGAGTACTCAATTTCACCTAGATTAATCTTCTATATTGAGTTAGAAGTTCAGAGTATCAGCTGAATACTTCTCCAGAAATTTTCTTAGAAGCATCTCCATGCTCCCACCCACAGAAACGATCATAGAATAGATCATATTTCGCTTGATATTGTTCTTTTACCTGATCAATGTTTTTAATCGAATCAATAATCTCATCGTTTGTAAACACTAACGGCCCAGGTAATTCAGACTCCATATCAATATAAAATCCCCTTAAGGTATCACGATATTTTTCTAAATCATATGTGAAGAAAAGAATTGGTCGTTTCAAGTTTGCATAGTCAAAGAACACAGATGAATAATCTGTGATTAAGATATCGGCTATGAGATATAATTCTGAGATATCATCATACTTAGAAACATTGAAAGCAAATCCTTCAAAATCTTCAGTATTAAGATGATCGGCTATAAAGTAATGTGTTCGAAGAAGCACCACATACTCATCACCTAATTCTTCTTGCAATCGCTCAAGATCAAATCTTAACGAAAACTTGTATTGACCAGGTTTATAAAATTCGTCATCGCGCCAAGTAGGTGCATATAATATGACCTTTTTATCTAATGGAATATTTAACTGCGTTTTAAATCTTTCCATAAGGTGTGTTTTGTTATCACTGTGTAATATATCATTTCTAGGATAGCCATATTCAAACATGCGATTGTTAAATTTAAACGCACGCTGAAATATCTCACTGGAATAAGAATTTGCTGAAATTAAATAATCCCATCTTCTAGATTGTTCATAAAAGTCTGCTTTATAATTTGGATTGGCTGAATGAACATCATTCATATCAAACACTAGTTTCTTTAATGGTGTGCCATGCCACGTTTGAAGGTAGATATTTCCCTCTCGTTTCTTTAAAGCTTTTGGAATCCGAGAATTCGAAACCCAATATTTTGCCCGCGCCATGTAATAGAAATAAGCTAATGATAGTCGTTTCACTTGCTTAGCATTACCCGGTATTTCTTTACCTGGTTTAGCGAAAACCCAAATATAATTATAGTCCTTATTTTCGTTAATGAGCTCTTCATAAATGTTTTTAGGACTATCTGAATAATTTTTTCCTAAGAAGCTTTCAAATACGATTGTTTTGTTTTGCATTGGTAGCTTAGTAAATACATAGTTGTATAACGTTCGATAAAGTTTTTGGCGACCTTTTAGTGATCTTGAAGTTATTCTTAAAACTTTATGCAGTTTCAGTAGCTTCCTAAGCTTTTTCTCATCTTTATTTCTGATCGCTTTTAGCTCTCTTTTAATAAAGAAACTAATTCTTCTAGAATAAGAATGGGTATCTATAAATTGGACGACTGACGATAAATCCTCCAGAACTTCTGAATAGATGTCTTGTTCTTGAAGAACGAAGATCACGTATTGACAATAATAAGAAACGAACTGATTGCATAGAAATTTAATGGCTTTTGGATTCTCTGAGTACACTTCTGTTAGTTTATGAAATCTCTCCACATATTCTTTTATTTTAGCTACGTCATCGTGTTGTGTTAATGACTCGGGAGAATCTGGGTCTTTTCGCCATTGTTTTTTATAAATATAGCCTGTTATCGTAGGTACGGTTTTGAAATAGTCAAGGAGAGGTAACAAAAATGTTAAATCACTATAGTATCTGTAGTCCTCATCAAAACGTAGATTTAGTTCATCAACTAACGTACGTCTAAACAATCGATTAAGTACAGATTCATTTCGAAATTTAGATTTTGAATATTTAATTCGATGTTTAACAGGTAAAGTGAGGTTGGCTTTTTTATTTTGTTTGTTGAATGAACCAAATATAACTTCATGATGGGTTATGTTGCTAATAAGAAGACCTAGAGCATATTGATCTAAACTATCGTCACTATCTAAAAAGTAGATAAACTCTCCTGTCGCCACATCTAATCCAGTGTTTCGGGCATGCGCTACTCCTTTATTAACTTTTAAATCTATGGATTTTATTCGAGAATCTTGTTTTTCATAATTACTAATAATCGATAGACTATTATCCGTTGATCCATCGTTAATCAAAATAGCCTCCCAATTGGAATAGGCTTGATTGATTAATGATTCAATACAATTTTCCAAGTAAACTTCTGTATTGTACACAGGAATGATAATTGATATTTTATTTTTCATGACATTTCACCTTTATCTATGATTTTGAGTTCACTGTTATACTCCATTTTTTCAAAATCACTATCGATTTTCATGTTGGTTCTTATTAGGGTATTTTATACAATTAATTCAACTATCTTTTTGGCATAAAACCCTTTTTATAACATATGAGGACTCAATTTACTAGATTACCATAGCTTAATCTTTTTGTAAATTTTTGTTTTATTTATTACATTAAAGTAAATAACCGTAAAAACTTTAATAATATCGTTATGAAATTTACAATTATTCAACATCCTATATTATGATTATGTTAGAGAACATTATTAATATTTGACTCTGCCGAAAATCAAAATAGAAATTAACCTTTTCACAATAAAAAGGTTCCTGCTAAAGTAACTAGCGGGAACCTTTTATTTATTAGGCTTTATTCTCAGAGATTGTAGCTTTTGAAAAAATTGTATAAAGAATCACACTTCGCTGATTGGAGCGGAAATTCCCCCGCTCAGTAACACTGCTTTCGAAAACAGTCATTTATTATAATACTGCAACCGTAATAATCGCTAACCCATCAAGCACTTCTACATGTTTCGTTTCCTTCGCACCAAGCCCTTTCAGCTTCTCGCTTAGCTGTTCTGGTGTATAGCGATGTCTTTTCGTTGAAACGTTCGACCACTTTAACAGTGATGTTTGTTCAAAACCGCTCATTCCATGCTTTTTTGCATACTCGAAAGCAGCCATTTGGTCCATTTGAAGAGATGGATTTAACATAACAATCCTACCGTCTTCTTTTGTAACCCGCATCATTTCTTTCATACCTGCTTCAGGCTCTGGTAAAAGGAACATAACGCACGTTGATAGAGACAAATCAAACGTGTCATCGTTAAACGAAAGATTGCATGCGTCATCTTCTGAAAAGTGACTTTTATTCGCTCGATTTAAAAAGAAGAAATTCTGTTTGCTTGCCTTCACCATTTCAGATGATAAATCAACACCTGTCAGCATACTCGCTTCCTCGACGCCACGAAGAAGAAGTCTTCCTGTTCCACACCCTACATCTAGAACTGACTTCCCTTCCCATGATCCTGAAGCTTGTTTTAATTCATCGTGAACAGCTCCAAGCCATTTTGTTCTAGCCATATCATCAAAAAAGGATACGAGCGAATCGAACTCTTCTCCTTGCATTTTTCTCATCTTACCCCTCCTAAACGGAGAGATCTTTCAACTGCTCCAACCATTCTGTTGAAGATGGATTGTCGCGCCAGTGAAGCAGTGATTGAACCTCTCTTTCCTCAATCATACCTGTTTCAACGGCGCTTGTTAACAATTCATCGAAATTGGTAAGGGTCTCCCAGGCAATTCGTTCAGCAGCGAACTGCTCTGCCCCTTTTTTCATCCCATATGTAAAGATCGCGGCCACACCGAGAACATTCGCTCCTGCAGATTGTAATTGCTTCACAGCATCAATGGCACTGCCACCAGTTGAAACCAAATCTTCAATTACCACAACTTTTTGACCATCATCTACTTTTCCTTCAATAACATTCCCTTTTCCATGCCCCTTTGCGCTTCCCCGAACGTAAACCATTGGTAGATCTAATACGTCGCTTACCCACGCAGCATGAGGAATCCCAGCTGTTGCTGTTCCAGCAATCACTTCTGCATCAGGGTATTTTTCCTTCACCATAGTAGCAAGCCCACGGGCAATTTCTTTTCTTACCTTTGGATATGAAAGTGTTAAACGGTTATCACAGTAAATTGGTGATAATAATCCTGAGGACCACGTAAATGGGTTATTCGGCTGTAGACTCACTGCCTCAATTTCCAATAAGGCTTTAGCGATTGATTTCATATGAATTCCTCCATTCAGATTTTAGTATGTCATATGCCGCTAATGGATTCTTCGCTCCAGTTACGCTGCGTCCTACGACTATGAAATCACTTCCTAGAGACCGTGCTTTCTTTGGTGAGCAGACGCGGTTTTGATCACCAGCCATATCCCCTTCGAGTCTAATCCCAGGAGTTACCGTTAGAAAACGATCGCCACAAGCTTCTTTTATCATCGGGACTTCGAGTGCTGAGCTCACAACACCATCAAGCCCACTTTCTCTTGCAAGATTGGCGAGAGAAACAACGCTATTCTTCATATTTCCAGTGATTTGCAATTCTTTTCGAAGCATCTCTTCTGACGTACTTGTTAATTGCGTAACGCCGATGCAAAGCGGGCGCTTTTGCCCTGAGCTCGTACCTGATTCAAGCCCTTCTATTGCCGCCTTCATCATACGCGACCCTCCACTAGCATGAACATTGATCAAATCAACACCAAGACCGGCTAATCCTTTCATCGCCTTTTGGACGGTATTTGGAATATCATGAAGTTTCAAATCAAGAAAAACATCGTGACCTTGCTGCTTTAATTCATCTACTAACTTAGGTCCATGTTGATAGTATGCTTCCATACCAACTTTAACGAAAAGCTTTTCCCGCTCAAATAGCGCAAGGAAATCATCTAGCTCATCTTTTCTAGAAAAATCTAATGCGAGGATGATTGAAGATTCCATTCCGATTTCCAACTCCTTCCCGTAAGCTCTGAAATATGGTGAACACCTAACTCATCAAGCAATGCTGGTAAAGACTCAATAATGTTAGGACAAATAAATGGGTCAACGAAGTTTGCTGTTCCAACCGCTACAGCGCTTGCTCCAGCAAGAAAATATTCCACTACATCTTCAGGAGTCTGCACCCCGCCCATACCGATAATTGGGATATTTACTTGTTGACTTACTTGATGAATCATACGAATGGCAACAGGCTTAATGGCAGGACCTGATAAGCCACCAGCCCCATTTGCAAGGATTGGCTTACCGGTTTTCAAGTCAATTCGCATTCCGAGAAGCGTGTTGATCATCGTTAACCCATCCGCTCCAGCACGCTCAACTACTTTTGCCATTTCCACAATATCTGTCACGTTCGGTGAGAGCTTGACGTAAACAGGAACTGACGATACGTCTTTTACAGCTTTAGTTACGTCATATGCTGTTTCTGGTACCGTTCCAAATGCAAGTCCGCCTTCCTTCACATTGGGGCAAGAAATGTTTAACTCTAGCGCATGAACGTTCGGTGCTTTAGAAATCCGTTTAGCCACGGCCACATAATCTTCAATTGTAGATCCGGCGACATTCGCAATAATTGGCACATCAAATTGTGATAACCATGGTAATTCTTCTGTCATGACACGCTCAAGGCCAGGGTTCTGGAGACCGATAGCGTTTAACATGCCTGACGTCGTTTCTGCTACACGAGGTGTAGGGTTTCCGAATCTAGGCTCATTGGTGGTCGCTTTTACCATAATGGCTCCAAGCTGATCTAGTTTGTAAAATTGACTGTACTCTCTACCAAATCCAAAGCAGCCAGAAGCTGGCATAATCGGATTCTTTAAGTCAAGACCTGGTAGCTGAATTCCTAATCGGCTCATAGGACAACCTCCCCTGCTTGAAATACCGGACCGTCACTACAAACTTTTCGATAAGCAAAGCCTGTTTCGTCTCCCTGTACATGACAAACGCACGCAAGACAGGCACCAATTCCACAGCCCATTCGCTGTTCAAGGGAGAGGTACACGCCCTTTTTTGCATGATAGTTTTCTAGCGCTTTTAACATTGGAGATGGACCACAGGCAAAGAGATAATCTGCTTCCATATCAAGCTGATTTGTTACAAACCCTGCTTCCCCATACGTTCCATCCGCTGTTGTAATCGTGACAGGGCCTAATGCTTTAAACTTCTCTTCATAAAAAACTACTGAGCTCGTTTGAAAGCCATTTATGTGCTTCACATTGACGCCGCGCTTCGTTAATTCTTGCGAAAGATAATAAAGGGGGGGCACGCCGATACCGCCTCCTACAAGCAAAGCCGTATCTCCCTCCATTGTTTTATCAACCGGAAACCCTTTACCGAGCGGGCCGAGGAGGTCAACCTCAACCCCCGGCACCATCTCAGATAAAACTTTCGTTCCTTTTCCTTCTGCTCGGTAGATCATCGTCAACTCATGCTTTTTAGGATCAATACGACAAATGCTAATCGGCCTTCTGAGAAGTGGATCTGAACCGAAGCCAGCTTTTACATGAACAAATTGTCCAGGTTGGAAGCTTTCATCAATCTCCTTATGGAAAACTACTGCTTCATAAATCGAAGCTGCAATTTCTTTTTGGGACACGAGCTCGGTTTTTAACTGTCTCATGAACGAACCACTTCTTTTTCGTGAAACTTCGGCATGCTTGTGCTTGTAAAGGTCATTGTTTCAATAACGCGAAGCAGAGCTCTTGCTGTATCAAGAGATGTAAAGCACACAACTCCGTTTTCAACTGACTCTCTTCGAATACGGAAGCCGTCACGAGCCGGTTGCTTTCCTCTAGTGAGCGTATTAATAACAAATTGTGCCTGACCTTCACGAATGACGTGTAGTAAATTCGGCTTTTCTGCCCCAATTTTATTGACGACTGTCACAGGTATTCCAAGATCACGTATGATGTGAGCTGTTCCTTCTGTCGCCAGAATGTGATAGCCGATCGCATTGAAACGCTTCACAATATCGATCGCTTCTTCTTTATCTTTGTCCGCGATTGTGAATAACACTGAGCCGTGAGTTGGAATCTTCATACCTGAAGCAACGAGCCCTTTATATAGAGCTTTCTCCAGTGTGTAATCGCGCCCCATCACTTCGCCTGTTGATTTCATTTCAGGCCCGAGCGTAATATCAACGCGGCGCAGTTTAGCAAATGAGAAGACCGGCACTTTTACATATACATCGTCTCGCTCTGTTCCATACCCTGTTTCGTAACCAAGTGATTCAAGCGATGCTCCTAGAATCACTTTTGTTGCTATGTTCGCCATCGGTACCCCTGTAATTTTACTTAAGAATGGTACCGTCCGACTTGAGCGCGGATTTACTTCAAGCACATACACCTGTTCATTTTGAATAACATATTGGATATTAAGGAGACCTTTGATCTTCAAACCTCTCGCAAGAGCGATTGTCTGATCAATGAGCGTTTGTTTCACCTCACTAGATAAGCTCTGTGGAGGGTATACTGCAATCGAATCCCCAGAGTGAATCCCTGCACGCTCGATGTGTTCCATAATACCTGGAATAAATACGGTTTCTCCGTCAGAGATCGCATCAACTTCAATTTCTTTCCCCATCAAATACCGATCGATTAAGACTGGGTGCTGCGGATTAACCTTAACGGCATTTTCCATGTAATGAAGCAGTTCGCTTTCCTTATACACAATTTCCATTGCTCTTCCGCCGAGTACATAGGATGGGCGAACGAGGACAGGATAGCCAATTCGCTCAGCAATGGCAACTGCTTGATCAACGGAAGTTGCTGTCTTCCCTTCTGGTTGAGGGATGTTCAGCTCTGCCATCGCCATTTCGAATTTGTCGCGATTCTCCGCTCGATCCATATCTTCTAACGATGTTCCAAGGATTTTCACCCCTCGAGCTGATAGTTCGTCCGCTAGATTTATAGCCGTCTGACCTCCGAACTGAACGACTACGCCTTTAGGCTTCTCAAGATCAATCACATGCATCACGTCTTCAACAGTTAATGGTTCAAAATAAAGCTTATCTGAGATGCTGAAATCAGTAGATACAGTCTCCGGGTTATTATTAATGATAATGGCTTCATAACCCGCTTCACGAATGGCCCAAACGCTGTGCACCGTTGCGTAATCAAATTCAATCCCCTGGCCGATTCGAATTGGCCCCGAACCTAGTACGAGCACACTCTCTTTTGGTGTTTCAAGTGATTCATTCTCATCTTCATAAGTGGAGTAGTAATAAGGCGTTTCAGATTCAAATTCGCCCGCACACGTATCAACCATTTTGTAAACGGGACGGATGGCTTCTCGCGTTCGTAGTTCATAGATTTCAAGCTCCGTTTGATCCCAGAGGGTTGCAATGATATGATCTGAGAACCCTTTTTGCTTTGCTTCAAGCAAAAGATCGAGATTTCCTTTGTTTTCTTTCAACTTGTTTTCAAGCTCAATGATTCCTTGCATTTTGACGAGGAAATAATGATCAATTTTGCTCCAATCATGAATTTCTTTTATCGTTTTTCCTCGTCTGAATGCTTCTGCTACAACGAAGATGCGCTCATCGTCCGCAAAGCGAATTCTTCTCTCCATCGTTTCTTCATCAAGATCAGCTAGTTCAGGAATAGTAAGGTGACTAACGTTCGATTCCAGTGAGCGAACCGCTTTTAGTAGTGATTCTTCAAGTGTACGGCCGATTGCCATCACTTCACCTGTTGCCTTCATTTGCGTTCCTAACTTGCGATTTGCACTTTCGAATTTATCAAATGGCCATCTTGGAATCTTAGATACAACATAGTCTAAAGCTGGTTCGAAGCTTGCATATGTTTTTCCTGTAACAGGATTTTTCATTTCAGCAAGAGAGAGCCCCACCGCGATTTTCGCTGCAAGCTTGGCAATCGGGTAACCCGTTGCTTTAGATGCAAGAGCGGAAGAACGACTTACTCTAGGATTTACTTCTATGATGTAATATTGGAAGCTGTATGGATCAAGAGCGAGCTGAATGTTACAGCCCCCCTCGATTTTTAGTGCGCGAATGACTTTTAGCGCTACGTTACGTAGCATTTGATAGTCTCGGTCAGATAGGGTCTGACTCGGCGCTACGACGATGGAGTCACCTGTATGGATTCCAACAGGATCGATATTCTCCATGTTACATACAACGATCGCTTGATCTTGACCATCTCTCATCACTTCATACTCGACTTCTTTAAACCCAGCAATGCTTTTTTCGAGAAGACACTGCGTAACCGGGCTGTATTTTAGGCCACTTGAAACAATTTCTTCTAATTCTTCATCGTTGTTCACGATTCCACCGCCTGTACCACCAAGCGTATAGGCAGGACGTACAATAACCGGGTATCCAATTCGATTCACAAATCGATAAGCTTCCTCAAGGTTATGAATAATATCACTTTCAGGAACTGGCTCGTTTAACTCATTCATGAGCGTACGAAACAAATCTCGATCCTCTGCCTGCTGAATCGCATCAAGTTTCGTACCTAAAAGTTCTACTTCATAGTCTTTTAAAACGCCCGCTTCTGATAATTCCATTGCCATATTCAGTCCAGTTTGCCCTCCAAGTGTTGCAAGAAGAGCATCTGGTCGTTCTTTTCGAATAATACGGCTAACAAAATCAAGCGTTAGTGGCTCGATGTATACTTCGTCCGCGATTGTGGTATCCGTCATAATTGTTGCAGGATTTGAGTTTACTAGAATTACTTCATAACCCTCTTCTTTTAACGCCTGACATGCCTGCGTTCCTGCATAGTCAAATTCTGCTGCTTGCCCGATGACAATCGGTCCAGATCCGATCACAAGGATTTTCTTAATATCTGTACGTTTAGGCATATGTTTTTTCCCCCTTGAATGTTGTAATCATCGAGATAAAGTCGTCAAAAAGTTCATTGGAATCTTCTGGTCCAGGTGATGCTTCTGGATGGTATTGCACACTAAAAGCTGGTTCATTCGTATGCTTGACGCCTTCAATGGAACCATCGTTTACGGCAACATGTGTGACTTCAAGGTTGGTATTCTCTAACGTTTCAGCAGCAATCGTATAACCATGATTTTGCGAAGTAATCGCGACCCGTTTTGTTGTTAAATCCATTACGGGATGATTGGACCCTCTATGACCAAATTTCATTTTCTCTGAATCCGCTCCGCAGGCAAGAGCAAAGAGTTGGTGACCTAGGCAAATGCCAAAGAGCGGAATTTTACCGAGAATGCCGTTAATCATGTCCACTCCTTCAGGAACATCTTTTGGATCGCCAGGGCCATTACTTAGCATCACGCCATCAGGATTTAGGCGCAGAATTTCTTCTGCCGACGTATTGTATGGGACAACAACAACATCACATTTCCGTTTTGTTAGTTCTCTTAAAATGCCGTGCTTCATTCCAAAATCGACAAGAACGATGCGGAATCCACGACCTGGACTTGCATAAGGTGCTTTAATGGATACCTGCTGTACCTGGTCCCTTTTCAATGGTGTATCTCTTAGATCACGCGCAATCTTCTCTGGATCAACATCCATGCTACACATTTTTCCTTTTAACGTTCCATTTGAGCGGATCAGCTTTGTTAGCTTCCTTGTGTCAATTCCTTCAAGTCCAGGAATGCCTTTCACACGAAGCAATTCATCAAGCGTCATTTCATTTCTCCAGTAGCTTGGTACTTCTGTTGCTTCTTTCACAATAAGACCGTGTACAGATGGGTTTATTGATTCGAAATCATCTCTGTTTATGCCGTAGTTTCCGATCAACGGATAGGTTAGCGTGACGATTTGAGCACAATAGGATGGATCGGACAAAATTTCCTGATAGCCCGTCATGCCTGTGTTGAAAACAACCTCACCACTTTTCTCAATGTCACTACCGAATGCTTTCCCTACAAAAACGGATCCATCTTCTAATATCAGCTGTCTTCTCATCATTGATCGCTCCCCTTTTCAAACACGATTTTGCCATTGACAACTGTTGCCGTTGGCCATCCTTTACAAGTCCATCCATTAAATGGGGTATTCTTTCCTTTCGAAACAAATAACTCTGGATTAATGTCCTTTTGCTCTGTTAAATCGATAATTGTCATATCCGCTAGTGCACCTATTTCGAGAGTGCCGTATTCAAGTCCAAATGCCTGCGCTGGTTTCACCGTTAACCAATCCACAAGTTGCTTGAGTGTAAAGGTCCCTTTCTCAACAAAATGGGTGAATAACAGCGGAAAAGCTGTTTCCAACCCTACAATGCCGAATGGCGCTTTTTCCATTGACTGTGCTTTTTCTTCCTCTGAATGAGGGGCATGATCCGTTGCAATAAAGTCAATTGTGCCGTCAAGTAAACCTTCGATAAGTGCTTCTCGATCTTCTTTTGATCGAAGAGGCGGGTTCATCTTGTAATGCGTATCAAGTCCCGGTATATCATCTTCTGATAAAAGGAGATGATGTGGTGTTACTTCAGCTGTTACGTTAATGCCAGCCCGCTTCGCATCGCGTACAGTACGGACGGACTCCTTCGTACTAATGTGGCAAACATGATAATGAACGCCTGCTGCTTCAGCGAGCAGAACGTCTCTTGCAATATGTACCGCCTCACAAACCGATGGAATACCATTTAGTCCATTCTCTTTTGAGAAATGACCTTCATGAACGCTTCCTCCGTTTATCAACGTGTTTTCTTCACAATGGGCAACAATTGCTAGGTTACTAGCTGCCGCTCGCTTCATCGCTTCTAACATCATTCCTGCATCTTGAACACCAACGCCATCATCTGTTAAAGCAAACGCACCGTTTGTTTTCAACCCTTCAAAATTCGTAAGCTCTTGACCTAGCTGTCTTGTTGTAATCGCTCCGTATGGTAGGACGCGAACACTTGCCGTTTCTTTGATACGTTTCATTAACGTTTGCATCATTTCTTCATTGTCTGGTACAGGTCTTGTATTCGGCATAGCTGCGATTGTTGTAAATCCGCCTTTCGCCGCTGCTTTAGTACCTGTTTCAATCGTTTCTTTATGCTCTCCTCCCGGTTCTCTTAAGTGCACGTGAAGATCAACGAGCCCTGGAACTAGGAGGTTCCCTTTCGCATCAAAGGTTTCGTACTCACCCTTTTCAATGCTCTTTGCGATTGTTTCAATTTGACCTTCTTGATTGATAAGAACATCGCGCTCCATCAATTCTCCAGATTTATTAAGTAGTTTCGCGTTTTGGATTAGCATTACACGACCATTCCTTTCTTATTAGGTTGTAGGACCAAATTCAAGCAGGCCATTCGTACGTAAACACCGTTTTCCATTTGTTTAAAAATTCTTGAGCGTTCACATTCCACTAATGATGTATCAATTTCAACGCCTCGATTAACCGGCGCAGGATGCATGATAATGCTGTGTTTCTTCATACGTCTTTCTCGCTCTACCGTTAAGCCGAATGATTGGAGGTAAGAATCAGTATCGCTTCTTCTTGCATGGCGTTCATTTTGAATGCGGAGTAGCATGAGGACATCCGCCTGTTCAACCGCTTCATCCATTGTGACGTATGGGTATTCATTCATTGTTTCATCTTGCCATTCACGGGGGCCCGAAAAACTCACTTTTGCACCTAGCCTACTTAATACGTTCGCATTTGACCGCGCTACCCTGCTGTGCTTTATATCACCAGCGATCACAACGTTTAGACCTTCAAATCGCTTGAATTCTTGACGAATCGTTAGGAGATCTAGTAGCGATTGGGTTGGGTGATGCCCGCATCCATCGCCAGCATTAATGATGGACATGGACGTTTTCTCAAGTAGCGGTTCGAAATACTTCTCATCTTTGTGCCTTACGACTACAGCACTTGCCCCAATAGATTCAAGGGTTTTAATAGTGTCGTATAGCGTCTCCCCTTTTTGAACGCTTGATGATGACGTTTCAAAATTCAACACCTCATATCCAAGTCGCTTCTCTGCTACCTCAAAGCTAAATCTTGTTCGGGTTGACGGTTCGAAGAAAAGATTCGCTATAAACACTGGCTCCTGTCTTTGAATACTTTTTCCATTTTTAAAACGTTCAGCCTGCAGTAAAATTTCATGAATTTCATCTAATGTAAGAGAGGTCATATCAAGTAAATGCTTCACATCACTCACTCCGTTTCGTTAATATTTTTCTCAAAAAAAACACCCTGAGCGTTGTCAGGGTGCAGAAGGTTAGACGCGTTTAAGTAAACGCATCTCTTTCCCACCCTTTTAGGTCTCTCTGTACCTTTTTAAAGGATGATGCTATGCAGCTGGTTCGTTATTTTCAAGATCTTCTTCAAACATTTTCTCAACCGATTGTTGTGAGCTTCCGCCAGGCAAAATGAGGTTCAGCGTAATACCAATGACGGTCGCAAGCGCCATTCCTGCAATTTGCAAGTTGTCACTGACCTGGATGAATGCCCCACCTACACCGATGACTAGGATTACGGAGGAGATGATCAAGTTGCGCTTTTCACCAAGATCAATTTTGTTATCAATCAGCATGCGCAAGCCAGATGATGCAATAATTCCGAAAAGAAGGATCGACACGCCGCCCATGACAGCCGTTGGAATCGTTGAGATAAGAGCTGTTACTTTTCCAATGAAGCCGAACATAAGGGCAAGGACAGCAGCCCCTCCGATGACGAACACGCTGAATACTCGTGTTATCGCAAGTACGCCAATGTTCTCCCCATATGTTGTGTTCGGCGGCCCACCAAGGCAAGATGCGATCATTGTGGCTACTCCGTCTCCAAGAATGGAGCGGTGGAGACCTGGAGTTTTCAAGAAATTCTTGCCGGCAACTTTACTTAAAACCATCTGATCGCCAATGTGCTCTGCAATCGTAACAACTGCAATTGGTACCATGATGAATAAGATTTCCCATGAGAAGACATCAACCGGGTTGTAATCCGCAAACGGGATGATGAAATCCGGCATTTGTAAGAATGAAGCTTCTTTAATTGGAGTAAGGTCAACAATACCCATGAAGTAAGCAAATGTGTATCCAGATACAATGCCGATTAAAATCGGAATCAGGCTGAAAAATCCTCTTAAAAACATGGAAGCGAGAATGGTAATCCCTAGCGTGACAAGCGCGACAGTAAAGTGCGTACCGCTATAGGCTTCCGTAGCAGGGTTATTCATCGCCATGTCAATCGCCGTTCCTGCAAGACCTAGTCCGATGACCATGATCACGGGGCCAACTACGATCGGTGGAAGAAGTTTTAACAGCCAGTTTAACCCAAGCGCTCGAATTCCAATTGCGACAAGACCGTAGACAATCCCGGCAAAAAAGCTTCCGATCATGGCTCCCTCAGGTCCGTGTAAAGAGACGGCTGAAATGATCGGTGCAATAAAGGCGAATGACGACCCCAGGTATGCTGGGATGCGACCTTTCGTTATGGCAAGATAAGCTAGCGTCCCAAGTCCACTTGAGACAAGGGCAACCGCCGGATCAAGTCCGACGAGAAATGGAACTAATATCGTTGCGCCAAACATGGCGAATAAATGCTGTAAGCTTAATGTGAGCCAGCTTGAAGGTTTGGGTACCTCTCGAATTCCTAATACTTTTTTCATGATGTATTCCTCCTTGGTTGTGCGTGTCCCGGCCATCGTTTTCTTAACCCTAAGGTATAAAAAAACTCCTTGCATGGCCGCAAGGAGGTACACGCGTGTCCTTAAACGGAACGCGTCTCCTCCCTTGGCCGTCTCTCTGAACGGATTTAAAGGGAGCACGATTTATGATTGTGATAAGCTAACTTGATCAAAGTCATCTACTTCTGTAAGAGCAACTTCAATGATTTCTTCTTTTGCAGTTGGTACGTTCTTCCCTACATAATCGGGACGAATCGGTAATTCTCTGTGTCCACGATCAACTAGCACCGCCAGTTGAATTTGTGATGGACGTCCAAGATCCATTAAGGCATCCATTGCAGCACGAACGGTTCTGCCTGTATAAAGGACATCGTCAATGAGAATCACTTTTTGATCTGTTACATCCTTTGAAATGCTTGTGCCTTTTATTAGGGGATCCTGATCTTCGTTTTTGTGAGTAAGGTCATCGCGATACATGGTGATATCAACTTCTCCTACTGAAATCGCTGATCCTTCAATTTGTTCGATTCGTTCAGCTAACCTCTCAGCTAAATAAATGCCTCTTGTTTTAATCCCAACAAGCATTGTATTATCAATGCCTTTATTACGCTCTAGAATTTCATGTGCAATTCGCGTAAGCGCTCTTCGAATCGCTTGATCATCGAGCAAAATGCGTTTGTTTTCCATGATGATCGCCCCTCTCTCTTTATCGATCTGTGGCATTAAAAAACCCTTTCGCCATGAGGGCAAAAGGGTTTTGGGCATACAAATGTACCGATCGTACATAGCCGTTTTTCCTTTGCAGCCTCACGGGACTGTCTTTAAAGGGTATGCTATTGTCTATAAAGAGTATCGCAAAGATCTCTTCTTAAGTCAACCTTAATCTTGTCTAAGTCGCTTTAATAAACGTTCAATATCCTCTGGAATAGGAGCAGAGAATTCAAGCCACTCTTCTGTTACAGGGTGACTGAAGCCTAGAACACCGGCATGAAGAGCCTGACCATCAATCGGAAGCGACTTTCTTCTTGGGCCATATTTAGGATCACCTGCAACGGGATGATCGATATATTTCATGTGAACTCGAATTTGATGCGTTCGACCAGTTTCAAGCTTACATTCAACATAAGTAAACTGCTTATAACGTTCTAGAACATGAAAATGCGTAACCGCATCTCGGCTATTTTCATCCGTTACCGTCATCTTCTGACGATCTTGCTTATCTCGCCCGATTGGCGCATCAATTGTCCCCACGTCATGCTGGATGTTGCCATGAACGATGGCAGTATAACGTCGGTTAACGGTTTTAGCTTGAAGCTGCTTTACAAGTGATTCATGGGCTTTGTCGTTCTTTGCGACCATTAATAATCCTGAAGTATCTTTATCAATTCGATGAACGATACCAGGACGGACAACACCGTTAATACCGCTTAGATCGTTAACTTGATACATTAACCCATTAACAAGCGTTCCGCTAGCATGTCCTGGAGCTGGGTGAACAACCATTCCTCGTGGTTTGTTCACGACAAGAACATCCGCATCCTCGTAAACAATCTCAAGGTTCAGATTTTCTGCGACAATTTCTAATTCTTCAGGCTCAGGAACGGTTACTTCGATCTCATCGCCTGCTGTTGCTTTATAATTGCCTTTTACGTCTTCACCGTTCACTTGAATATTTTTATCTTTAATCCAAGCTTGAACCTGGCTACGCGACCAGTCATTTTCATAAGAAGTAATGAGCTTATCGATTCGCTCACCTTTCTCTTCTTCTGCTACTTTAAATGTGAATTTTTCCATTAGTTTTCCCCTTTAGCCTGCTTACTTTCAAAAATGGTTCCGATAAAGATAAGAATAACACCTACAACAAGGGAGGCATCGGCAACGTTAAAGATCGGAAAATCATAAGAGAAGATAAATGTGTTCACAAAATCTACTACTTCTCCACGAAGGGCTCGATCTATAAAGTTCCCTATTGCACCACCAAGTATGAGTGCTAGGGTGACGCTAACGAAACGGCTATGTTTATATTGTCTCATATAATAAATAACCGCTCCAATGACGAAAATGGTAATGATATAAAAGAAAATCATCTGTCCTTGAAGGATTCCGAAGGCGGCGCCCCGGTTTCGATGAGAAGTTAGATAAAGAAAATCATTGATTAATGTAATGTTTTCACCATATTCCATGTACTTCACAACAAGCCATTTCGTCCACTGATCTAGAACAATGATGCCTATGGCTATGAGATATTTCCACACGAGCGCTCCTCCGATCAAATGTTACTTCCTATGAAAGTTTAGCACAGCTTGCTTCAGCAGACAATCGAAACTGAGCTAACAACAAAGAAAAGACGCTTCGCATCGCAAAGCGTCTTTTCGATTTATTTCTTTAATTAGTAATGATTTTTAACCGTTTCAGCACAGCTAGCGCAAAGAGTTGGGTATTCGCTATTAGCGCCAACGTCTTTTTTCACTTGCCAGCAGCGCTCACACGTTTCTCCCTCAGCAGGTGAAACGGAGATCGCTAGTTCTTCATATACTTTCGCTTCTGCTGGTGCTTCAGCCTTCGTACCGGCCACTGTAGCACCTGATACGATAAAGAGCTTCTCAAGATTTGCTACGCCTTCCAGCAAATCCTTCGTACCATTATCAGCATAAATATGAAGCTGAGCGGTTAACGATTTACCAATTTTCTTCTCGTTACGCGCTTCTTCTAGTGCTTTTAGAACTTCGTCACGAAGCTCCATCACATGATCCCATTTTTCTTCAAGATCAGCTGTGCCTTCAAAATTCTTTACTTCTGGCATATCGGAAAGCTGTACATACTCTTCCTTCTCACCAGGGACAAACTGCCATACTTCTTCAGCAGTGTGCGGAATGATAGGCGAAAGAAGTTTCGTAAGCGCAACAGCTGTCTGATAAAGAACCGTTTGGATCGCACGACGGTTCGGGTGATCTGCATGTTCAATATAAAGCGTGTCTTTCGCGATATCGAGATAGAACGAACTCATTTCAATTGTAAAGAAGTTATGGATGGTATTATAAACCGTTAAGAACTGATACTCATCATAAGCTTTTTTCACTTTCGATACGAGGTTATTTAGCTTCACAAGCATATACTGATCAAGTTCATCTAGATCCTTATACGCCACTTGATGCTCTGTTGGGTCAAACCCTTCAAGGTTCCCAAGCATAAAGCGGAACGTGTTGCGAATCTTTCGGTACACTTCAGCTACTTGTTTTAAGATATCATTTGATACGCGAACATCAGCTTGATAATCAGCCGATGAGACCCAAAGACGAAGAATATCCGCACCCAATTGTTTCATAACATCGTTCGGTACCATTGTATTTCCTAGCGACTTACTCATTTTCTTTCCTTCACCGTCAAGAATAAATCCATGGCTAAGAACCGCTTTATAAGGTGCTTTACCTGTTACGGCTACAGCTGTTGATAGGGACGAGTTAAACCAGCCACGGTACTGATCAGAACCTTCTAGATACAAATCAGCAGGTCGTGCAAGGTCGCTTCTTTCTTCGAGAACAGCTTGGTGAGAAGAACCTGAGTCAAACCAAACGTCCATGATATCCATTTCTTTGCGGAATTCACCGTTTGGACTATGCTCTGAAGTAAATCCTTCAGGTAGAAGTTCTTTTGCATCCCACTCAAACCAGATGTTTGATCCATGCTTACGGAACAATTCTGATACATGAGCAATTGTCTCATCTGTAATGATGGGTTCATTATTTTCGCCATAGAACACTGGGATTGGAACGCCCCATGCACGTTGACGAGAAATACACCAATCTTCACGGTCCTTCACCATATTATGAAGACGAATTTCACCCCATGATGGGAACCATTTCACATCTGCTACAGCTTGAAGAAGCTCGGGGCGGAACTCCTTGATCGACGCAAACCACTGCTCTGTCGCACGGAAAATGATCGGTTTCTTCGTACGCCAATCGTGTGGATAAGAGTGAGTGAAGAATGTAAGCTTCACAAGCGCGCCAACTTCTTCAAGTTTTTCAGTAATTGGTTTATTCGCTTTGTCATAGAACATACCTTCAAAGCCAGGAGCTTCGTCAGTGAAAACACCTTTTTCATCTACAGGGCAAAGGATGTCTAGCTTATACTTTCTTCCGATCATATAGTCATCTTCACCGTGTCCAGGGGCTGTATGAACGCAACCTGTACCTGCGTCAAGCGTTACGTGGTCACCAAGGATCACAAGTGATTCGCGATCGTAGATTGGATGCTGAGCCGTCACGTATTCAAGTTCGCTACCTTTTACGCGCTTCACTTCACTTACGTTGTTCCACTCAAATTCTTCTTTTAATTGATCAACAAGCTCTGTTGCTACAACGTATTTCGTACCATCCGCTTCAATGACGCTGTATTCGAACTTCTCATTCAACGCAATCGCAAGGTTTGAAGGAATGGTCCACGGCGTTGTTGTCCAGATGATAAATTTCTCATCGCCATCAAGAACACCTTTTCCATCTTTTACATCAAACGCAACGTAAATCGATGCAGAGCGCTTATCTTGATACTCGATCTCAGCTTCTGCTAATGCTGATTCAGATGTCGGAGACCAATAAACGGTTTTTTTATCTTTATAAATATAACCGCGCTTTGCCATTTCTCCGAATACTTTAATTTGCTGTGCTTCATAGCCTTTATCAAGCGTAATGTATGGGTTATCCCAATCAGCACGAACTCCAAGCCGCTTGAATTGTTCACGCTGGCGATCAACTTGTTTTAATGCGTATTCTTCACATTTCTTTCTAAATTCAGCAACCGTTAACTTCTTACGATCGACGCCTTTTTTCGTTAACGCCTGCTCGATTGGAAGTCCGTGCGTATCCCAACCAGGAACATATGGAGCATTAAAACCGTTCATTGATTTATATCGAACGATGATATCTTTTAAAACTTTGTTCTCTGCATGACCCATATGGATGTCACCATTTGCATATGGAGGGCCATCATGTAGGACGAATAGAGGGCGGTCCTTCGTTCTTTCCTGTACTTTTTCATAGAGATTAATGTTTGCCCATTCTTTTTGCATGTCGGGCTCTTTATTCGGTAAATTTCCTCTCATCGGAAATTTTGTTTTTGGCATTAAGAGCGTTTCTTTATAGCTCATGAGGTTTCCTCCTTCAACTTATAACGAGCAACAACCGTAACGATCTTCAGCCACTCGGGGGTTGTTTCTTCAAAGTGTGCTACAAAATAAAAAAACCTTCTCGTCCCCGAAAAGGGACGAGAAGGTTTTCCCGTGGTACCACCCAAATTAAGCTTTGCGCTCACTTTGCATTCGTAACGTGAATGATTCGCCGAGGCTTACTTATCGTTCAGCACGGGACTCAGGGGCGATCTTCTCTGATTGCTTAACACCGGCTCACACCATTCCCGGCTCGCTTTGTTAAGTAAGAATCAGATACTCTTCCCATCTTCGTCGATCGTTATTGCTATTAATAGAAGTATAGTGTAAATAAAAATAAGAAGTCAAGGAAATGACAAAAAATAAATGAGTGCTTTATGCTTTTTCTTCGATTTGCTCCTGTTGTTGCTCTTCTTCCTCATCAAATCGAGCCACTAGGCCATCCCAGTCTTCATTATTCAGCATCTCTAGCTGGGCTTCAACTAGCATACGAAAACGCGTGCGATAAACCGCTGCTTGTTTTTTCAGCTCTTCATTATCCATGGAGATTTTACGCGCTTTAGCGAGCGAATCATTAATAATGCGGTCGGCATTTTTCTCAGCTTCTTTTACAATAAGTTGGGATTCTTTCTTAGCGTTTTGTCTCACTTCTTCTGCTGACTCCTGTGCTACTAGGATCGACTTATTTAACGTTTCTTCAAGGTTTGAGAAGTGCCCAAGTCGTTCTTCTAGAAGCTTCACTCTCTCATTCAATTCTTTCTTTTCTCTGATTACCGTTTCATAATCTTTGATTACCTGATCAAGAAACTCATTGACCTCATCTTCATCATAACCGCGGAATCCGCGTGTGAATTCTTTGTTATGAATATCTAATGGTGTTAAAGGCAATTCAGCCACCTCCGATTTACTCTCTTTTTTCATATACCCGGCTTACTCGTATTTCGACAATCATTTGGATATTCCTTCTATTTATGACAAACTATTTACGAATTTGATACGTAATCCGCCATTTATCCCGCTTTGTTTTGCCATCAACAGAAATAATCTTACTTCTACCTGAACCTCGTAACGATAAGTAGTCTCCCTCTTTCACTTCAGCAGAGGGTTGACTGACGATCTTCCAATTTAATTTCGCTCGATCATGTTCAATCATCGGAGCAACTTTACCTCGTGATAGATTGTATACTTCTGCAAGTACCGTATCCAAACGAAGGCTTGTTACTGTGCCTGACTGCTCCTGCCAGGAAGCTTCTACGACGCTTACGCTCGTTAATGGAATTTCGTTAGGAGATATGGACGCTTTACCTGCATGTGTTAAATTCATTTTCACGAAATCCGCAATTTCCTTCGCTACGATTAAATGCGCAGCACTATCCTGCACAAGGATATCTCCAAACTTCTCACGCTTAATTCCAAGACCCATCATTGCCCCAAGCAAATCTGGATGAGTAAGTGATACGAATTTGGCTGGATATGTAATTTCAAAAGCGATTATCTCGAAATCTTCAGTTGTTGGTTCAAAGTAAGGAGGAACAAGAAGAGCCCTCTGACGCTCAGACCCTTCAACTCCACCCGAAAAAAACACGCCCACGTCAGAGTGATTTCCAATGATTTGCCTCACCATATCCTGTTCTCTTGGATCAAGAAAATCGGTTAACCTGGGAGCATACCTTTCTTGAACCTCATCCTGCCATTGTAAAACGCGATCGACAAATGTTCTTTCTTCTGGACGATAGTGTTCGTAAATAGACATTAGCCTATGAATCTAAAGACCGCAATAATTCCATATTGCACAAACTGAAGTGCGAAAATGGCTACGATCGGCGAAATATCAAGCATTCCACCGATTGGAGGAATAATTTTGCGAAACGGAGCTAGATATGGTTCTGCTATAGAAGCAATCATTCGTCCAATAGAAGATTCTCTTGCATTTGGAATCCATGACATAAAGATGTAAATGATGAGGATCCACGTATAAATTTGTACTGCTGAAAGTAAGATTGAAACTATGTTCAAACTTTTCACCCTTTCTTAATTACTGGTCTTCGTAAATTTCATCTGTAATGTTACCTGAAATTTCAACATTGTCCGGTGTACATATAAACGTATCCGGACCGAGTTTCTGAATATCGCCACCAACAGCGTAGACTGTTCCACTTAGAAAATCGACAATGCGTCTCGCCTGATCTTGTGGAATACGCTGAAGATTCATCACAACAGACTTCCGATTTTTCACGTGATCAGCGATATCCTGAGCTTCAGCATACACTCTTGGTTCAACTAGCACAACTCTTGAGTTCTTATGAACGCTTTGAAGACTTACCACATTTTGTTTAGACTGCTTACGATTCGCTCGAGTAACTTCAGGCTCTTCTTCTTCCATATATGAATCTTGCTCCTGCTGCTCATCCAACTCTATCGTTTCATCATCAAGTTCAAAGAACTGCTTGAATTTCGTTTTGATACCCAATTCCCTGCACCTCCTGGAGAGCTTATTTTATTTTTCATTTCCGACAAGTGACGATCCAATGCGAACATATGTCGCGCCCTCTTCAACAGCAATTTCATAATCATTTGACATCCCCATTGAAAGTTCATTGCATGGAGCATGTGGGAGTGAAAGACTTTGGACACGTTCTCCAAGCTCACGAAGTTTCTTGAAAACATCTCGAATTTCATTTGTATTATCTGTATGCGGAGCCATAGCCATTAATCCTACGACTTTAATAGATGAGAATTCATTAAGTGACTCAATAAAAGGTAGCGTGTCTTCTGGCGATAATCCATGCTTAGATTCTTCACCAGACACGTTAACTTGCACAAAACAGTTTACTTCACCATCAGCTCTCTTTTGTATTTCTTTAGCTAGAGATATACGATCGAGGGAGTGAATATAATCTACAAATGGAAGAATGTCTTTCACTTTACGAGATTGTAGTGTGCCAATAAAGTGCCACGAAGGCAATGTGCCAATAGCTTCTACTTTCTTCAATAGCCCCTCATCACGACTTTCACCGAAGTGAGTAACGCCTGCTTCTAATGCTTCTTTTGTACGTTCGACGCTAACATATTTAGTCACCGCTACAACTTGAATATGCTGAGGATCACGACCTGACCGTTCTGCTGCTGCGCTAATTTTACCTTTGATTTTTTCTAGACTTTCTCTTACATTCACGATAATGCTATACCTCCCCGAGTCCTATGTATGCCATCATTCTTCCTGTTTTTCCATTTTCATTTCGATGAGAGAAAAACAGATTGCTACAGCTTGTACAATAGTCACTAACTGATAGTTGACTCGCCTTAATCCCTGACCGAAGGAGGAGCTCGCGATTCACGGCTTTTAAATCAAGCTGGTATTTCCCAGTTGCTTTTTCATCAAAAAACAGATCCTGATCTCCTACTAGCGCTTTAATGTGTTCGATGACGCCATCATCAACTTCGTAGCAACATTTCCCTATTGAAGGGCCGATTGCAGCATAGATATCGTCGGTTTGGATTCCATCGTTGTTCCACGCACGAATCATCTCTCCTGCAATATTCTTCGTTGTTCCTTTCCAGCCTGCGTGGGCAATCCCCACTCTTTTAGCTGCTGGCGCATAGAAATAGAGCGGAACGCAGTCGGCATAAAGAGCGGTTAGAAGAACTTCCGGATCATCTGTATATAGCCCGTCCACTTTCGGAATGGCATCTTGATGATTCGTTGCTCCTCGTCCCTTATCCGCTGCTGTTACATTCGCAATGTCGGCGCCATGAATTTGCTCACCAACGATCCATCGATCAAGGGATTGTCCGATATCATAGGCAAGGGTTTCGCGATTTATTAGTACATCTCTCGCTCGATCTGGTACGTGGAACCCAAGATTCAAGCTAGAAAACGGAGTCTGGCTAACTCCGTTTCTACGGGTTGAAAAACCTGCTATCAGGTTATCGTTCCGTTCAGCTTGATCTGGAAATTTCAGTGCCAGTGATGTTTTATGTGTTGATGGTTGAAATGGTTCTTTTTCCACAGTTGCACCCCTTTATACCATGATACAGTTTATACCTTATTTTATCATAATATGTTGAACCTAAGGGATATAGATTGTTAGATCTTTCTTTCCTTATGATTCTTTCTGAAACGATTCGCCATCAGCTGTATCATGATGTCTTACTAGAATGACATCTGACCCAATTTTCACTATGTTGCGCCATGGAATAACGACATCACTTTCTCGCGCAAACAATCCCATCATTTTACCTGCACCTGGAATCACAATCGCTTCTATTTTTCCTGTCGTTAAATTAATTTCCAGATCAGCGATGTGACCAAGCTTACGTCCATTCGAGACATTCACAACATCTTTCACCTGAAATTCTGATATTTTTATCATCGCGCACCCACCTTTCATCTCATTATATGAAAAGAAGGCAAAAGAAAAGACCTGTTTCCCAGGTCTCGTTCTAACTTTGGATATTTTTATTCATTTGGTGAATCGCCGCTTTCTCAAGTCGGGACACCTGTGCCTGCGAAATCCCAATCTCATCTGCTACTTCCATTTGCGTTTTACCCTGGAAGAATCTCATTTGTAAGATCATGTTCTCTCGCTGATTTAATCTTGTCATGGCTTCCTTTAAAGCAATATCTTCAAGCCACTGGATGTCTTTCTGTTTATCATCACTGATTTGATCCATAACGAAAATAGGGTCGCCTCCATCATTATAAATAGGTTCAAATAATGAAACAGGATCCTGAATCGCATCAAGTGCAAAGACTACTTCTTCCTTCGTCACCCCAAGCTCTTTGGCAATTTCAGTCGGATTTGGTTCTTTGGAATTCTTCGTCATTAATTTATCTCTAATCTGGAGAGACTTATAAGCGATATCTCTTAAAGATCGTGACACTCTGATCGGGTTATTGTCACGTAGATATCTTCTGATTTCACCGATGATCATCGGCACTGCATAAGTAGAGAATTTCACGTTTTGCCCTAAATCAAAGTTATCTATGGATTTCATCAGGCCAATGCAGCCCACCTGAAATAGATCATCCACGTATTCCCCTCGATTATTAAATCGCTGGATCACGCTTAGAACAAGCCTTAAATTACCATTCACTAGTTCTTCACGTGCCGAAATATCCCCTTCCTGCATCTGCTTAAAGAGTACTCTCATTTTTTCATTTTTAAGTACTGGAAGTTTGGATGTATCTACTCCACAAATCTCGACTTTGTTTCGTGTCAACTCATTCCCTCCTCATCGGAGATGCTGTCAAAGTAAAGTATCTCCGCGAGTGGGAATTTTATGCATCTATTATCCTAAGAAGCTCAGACCATTTTATTGAACTCTTTCCGAAGTCGTTTAATAATGCGCTTTTCGAGCCTTGAAATATAAGATTGAGAAATGCCAAGCAAATCGGCAACATCCTTTTGCGTTTTCTCTTCTTCTCCAGCAAGACCAAACCTTAACTCCATAATTTGTTTTTCTCTTGGATTAAGTGTTTCTAATGCTTTCACAAGTAATCTACGATCAACGCGAGCTTCTATCCCTCGCGTAATGATATCTTCATCTGTCCCTAGAACATCAGACAAAAGGAGCTCATTTCCATCCCAGTCCACATTAAGCGGCTCATCAAATGAAACTTCTGAGCGTATTTTATTATTCCGTCGAAGGAACATTAATATTTCATTCTCTATACACCTTGATGCATAGGTTGCAAGCTTGATTTTTTTCTCAGGATTAAATGTGTTTACTGCTTTGATGAGACCAATCGTACCAATACTAATTAAATCTTCAATGTTGATCCCCGTATTCTCAAATTTCCGTGCAATATAAACGACCAGACGAAGATTACGCTCTATTAAAATCGATCTTGCTGCTTTATCTCCCTTAGGTAATTGGATTAATAAATGCGCTTCTTCATCTTTCGATAGAGGAGGAGGTAGTGCTTCACTCCCTCCTATGTAATAGATCTCATCAGGTTTAATACCAAGCTTCATTAGGATCCGCTGCCACCATAGAACTAACTTAATTTTCATTTTCCCCATCTCGAACTCCTCCTTGGTCGTCTTGTTTTCTCTTCTATGACGCAGTCGCCTTATGTCCTGTCAGCATTTTCGGATGAAGGATACACGTATAATCTTTTTCTCCTGAAATCGTATGAAAGCTTAATCCAACAAGTACTTTTTTGACAGTTAATGAACGTCCCTCCATCGAGATCAATACTTCATCCGGCTTTACAGCACACAAGAATTGATGATCTTGTCCGACTGCCCGAAACGGAACAATACGTAACCGATGTTCCCAACGATCCTCCTCTCCTTCTTCTTGGAATTCCGTGATGTTTTTGGCTTTCTGAATAAACGATGGTGGAAAGTTCGCTTCATGCATCGTCATATCGAGGATCATAACAGGTGAGCCGCTTAAAGGGTCTTGTAACTGGTTGCCGCTATCGACAAGTGCTTTAGCTGAAATTGTCACATCATCAATTCGGATACTAACTTCTGCTAGTTGATCAAAATGAATTCGTGTTGTCTCAAGATGATCCACTCTTCTTTTTGAAAAAAACCAAACGATAGGGAAACCAACTAACACAAAAAGCCAGCTAACGGGATCCCCAAATCCAGTGCTTTGTGTAGCGACCGCTCCGTTATACACCGTCATATCTTTTTGAAAGAAATAATGTGCCCCCATCATTCCCCCGCCAATCATAAAAGTAACAAAATAGAATAGAAGCCAACATTGAAAAAAGCTACGAAACCTTGTAAAGCCAAACGTTACCACAACAATAAGTAAGGAGTAGAGCAGCTTCATGAATGGGTTTACCATAAATGTTAGGGCAGGAACAAAAAGAAAAAGCACATAACACGAAGCGATCAATGCACCAGTAGCAAGCCGTCTCTTTTTTACTTGTTTCTTCAGCAGTATCCCAGTTAGCGCAAGTAGCATGTAATCGAAACAAAAATTTAGCAACCAGATCACATCAAGGTATACTGCCACCGAACGCCTCCCCCCTTGCGATTTTGATACTAAGTATAGACTAAGTTTCTTTATAAAACTGTCAGATTGTGCCGGTTAGAGTGAGGTTATTTTGGATAATTATCACTAGTTTTGTCAGGCGACCATCCGTCCAAAAACATAAAAAAAGCCGCCCTTCTAGAGGACGACTTCTCAATTAAATGGATTGATTTTGATAAGCTCCGTACGTTATTTCTATCCCTGTTGACGCAGGTATAAGCAATTCACAACAATACTCAGGAAAAGCTTTTTCTAGCGCTAATTGAAGATCATTCGACGAAGCTTTGGGATGAAAGACAATTAATGTTGGACCTGCACCGCTTAAAGCAGCTCCATACGCTCCATTTTCCATAGCAATCGCACGAACCTTTTCTAAGTCTGGCACTAGATGTTTTCGATAAGGTTGATGAAAAAGATCACGCTCCATTAGCTTACCCGCCAATTTCCAATCATTCTGAAGAGCAGCGCCTACAAAAACATTTGCGATATTGCTTGCCTCTACAGCTTCTTGAAAAGGGAGCATATCGGGCAACACTGATCGAGAATCCGTTGTTTTCAATTTGCGATGTGGAATTAGTGCGATCATCTCTAAATCAGTTACTTGATGTGAAATCGTTCCTATTCCTTCCTCTCCAGTTGCAATAACTAGTCCGCCATAAAGGGACGCGGCAACATTATCAGCATGGCCTTCAAATGTTGTAGCAATCTGTACTTTTTCTTCAATCGTTAGATGAAGCCCCATTGTAAAGTCCGCGATTTCGACAGCAGCAACAATTGCTGCAGCACTGCTCCCAAGTCCCCTCTCTAAAGGAAGTTCACTCGTCATTGTGACAGTATGAGGAGAAGGTTTCTTTCCATCCCCATACTTCTTTTCGATTTGCTCGATTGTTTGATAAATCATATTATCTTTACCTGCTGGAAATACATCATCAAAGTCAACGTAATGAAAGGACCATTCTGAAGAGGGTTCCAATTTTACGTGCAAATAGCGATTGATTGCAAGACCTACTGAATCAAATCCTGGTCCAAGATTTGAAGTACTACCTGGAACTTTCAAGTAAAGGCCTTCTTCTCTATTCACTGGCTCACACATCCCTTGAGCTCCTCAAGAAACTGTGTTTTATCTGCTGCAACAACACGTGGTTTTGCAACAACAAGGTCCATTGCAGTGGAAGGATCTTTCAATCCATTCCCCGTTAATACGGCAACAACCTTTGATCCCTTCTTAATCTCTCCTGAGGCAACCTGCTTCATTACTCCAGCTACCGAAGCACACGAAGCTGGTTCAGCAAAAACGCCTTCCTTTTTGGCAAGCTCTTGATACGCATGCAAAATTTCATCATCTGTTACGCTATCGATTTTACCTTTCGATTCAATCACAGCTTCTTCTGCAAGATGCCAACTCGCTGGATTCCCAATACGAATGGCTGTAGCGATTGTCTCTGGATTTGGAATGATTTTCTTTTGAACGATCGCAGCGGACCCCTCAGCCTCAAATCCACGCATTTGCGGTCGACTATCTTCTGAGACATATTCTTTAAACCCTTTCCAATATGCAGAAATGTTCCCAGCATTCCCAACTGGAATCGCAAGCACATCTGGCGCTTCCCCAAGCTGATCACATACTTCAAAAGCCGCTGTCTTTTGACCTTCTAATCGGTAAGGATTAACAGAGTTAACAAGAGCAATAGGCTCAGTCTCCGCAATATCGCGCACCATTCTAAGCGCTTCATCAAAATTCCCATCGATCTCAAAAATTTCTGCGCCATAAATCATGGCTTGGGCAAGCTTACCTAGCGCTACTTTCCCCTTAGGTATAACGATAATGCAGCGTAAGCCTGCTCTTGCCCCATAAGCTGCAGCCGCAGCTGCTGTGTTTCCTGTAGAAGCACATATAATGGCGTCACTACCTTCTTCCTTCGCCTTAGCCACAGCCATTACCATGCCACGATCTTTAAATGAGCCAGTCGGATTTGCTCCTTCAATTTTCACATGAAGAGAAATACCTAGTTCGTTTGAAAGCTGATCAAGCTTTAGCAGTGGTGTATTCCCCTCATTTAGCGTGAGCTGAGGTGTCTCCTCTGTTAGAGGTAAATATTCTTTATATTGCTTAATCAAACCATTCCAGCTCATTACATTCCCTCCACTCGGTAACGACTCTTCACTTCTACGACTACATCCAAGTCTCTTAAACGATTATGAACTTCTTCAAATGCTCGTTGATTCGTTTCATGTGTAATGATGACAAGCTCTGCCGTACCATTATTCACAACTGGCTCTTGAATCAATTTCTCTAAACTTAATCCACGATCCTGGAATAGATGAGAAATTTTTGAAAATGCACCCGGTTCGTCTTTTACAATTAACCTGATAAAATGTTTGCTTTTAATTTGCTCATCGCTTGTTAACTTCCGCTCATGCTGGGGAAGAATAACGCTTTTTCCATTCACACCTAATCGCATATTTTTAATAACAGCTACGAGATCGGATACAACCGCAGTGGCAGTCGGTAATTGACCAGCACCAGGGCCATAGAACATTGTTTCTCCTACCGCTTCACCATAGACATACACCGCGTTATATTCATCGTTAACGGACGCTAATGGATGTCTTGAAGGAAGCAATGTTGGCTGAACCGAAAGTTCAATAGATCCGTCTGTTGAGCTCGCAATGCCTAATAATTTAATTGTGTAACCTAGCTTCTTACTATAAGCGATATCTTCTTCATCAACACGTGTGATGCCTTCTACTTTTACATCATCTAATCCAACCTTCATGGAGAAGCCAAGCGTCCCAAGAATCACCATTTTTCTAGCAGCATCTAACCCTTCTACATCGGCAGTAGGATCCGACTCTGCAAATCCAAGGTCCTGAGCTTCTTGTAAGACACTCTCATATGGGACATTGTTTTTTGTCATTTTAGTTAAAATGTAGTTTGTTGTTCCATTCACAATTCCCATTAGCTTAGTGATGCGGTCAGAAGATAATCCCTCTACTAAACTTCTAAGGATAGGAATGCCACCTGCTACACTAGCTTCATAGAAAAGATCACTTTCATTATCAACTGCAGCAGTTAGTAATTCTCTTCCATGGATCGCCATCAGGTCTTTATTCGCTGTTACAACATGCTTATGATTCTTAAGAGAAGCAAGAATGAACTCTTTCGCCTGATCAATCCCACCAATTACTTCAATCACAACATCGACCTCTGGATTATTGATAACATCTTCAGGATCTTGAGTAAGAATGCTTGAATCTAGATCAACGCTTCTTTCTTTATCCATATCTCTTACAAGCACCTTTGCCACTTTCACCTGACAACCCACTCGCTGCTGCAACTCTTTCTGGTGAGAATCAATCATATGTACAACACCACTACCTACTGTGCCAAGTCCTAACAATCCTACAGATACGCAATCCTTCATATACTCTCCACTCCTTTGTCCTTCTGGTGAGGACACTTGTTTTTATATAATGGACATTATACGTGTGATTGCCCACGAACACAACACCGTTTTCAGAAATAAATAAATTTTATTTATATTAACATAAAAAGCGGAAGTGGTCGACTAGGTCCGACAAGCGCTGGAACCTTTCGATTGGAACACGCCCTTTGTGTTCTAAGCGAACGGTGAAGCGGCTCGAGGACCTGACCACTGGAGCTGGATTACATAAAAAGCGGAAGTGGTCGACTAGGTCCGACAAGCGCTGGAACCTTTCGATTGGAACACGCCCTTTGTGTTCTAAGCGAACGGTGAAGCGGCTCGAGGACCTGACCACTGGAGCTGGATTACATAAAAAGCGGAAGTGGTCGACTAGGTCCGACAAGCGCTGGAACCTTTCGATTGGAACACGCCCTTTGTGTTCTAAACGAACGGTGAAGCGGCTCGAGGACCTGACCACTGGAGCTGGATTACACAAAAAGCGGAAGTGGTCGACTAGGTCCGACAAGCGCTGGAACCTTTCGATTGGAACACGCCCTTTGTGTTCTAAACGAACGGTGAAGCGGCTCGAGGACCTGACCACTGGAGCTGGATTACACAAAAAGCGGAAGTGGTCGACTAGGTCCGACAAGCGCTGGAGAGAGAAGAATTGAAGAGATTAAATAAACGACTAACTGAAATTTCTCAAATAAAAAACCAGCTCTAAAAAGAGCTGGTTTTCTGAGTTATCTTCTATTACGTTTGCGGTTACGAAGGAAAGTAGGGATATCTAGCGTATCGTTAGACTCTTCCGTTCTTGTACCGAATTTAGATGGCTCCGGCTGAACTTCTTCCTCTTCATGCTTCTGCTGTTGTATCGGAGCGCTTTGCTTCGATTGTGCAGAAGGACGTGGAACCGTCTTCTTCTTATTTTCGTTCTCGTCAAAGCCAGTAGCGATCACTGTAACAAGAATTTCGTCCTTTAAATCTTCGTTAATTACAGAACCGAAAATCATGTTCACATTCTCATCAGAAGCTGATGAAACAATGTCGGCTGCTTCATTTACTTCATACAGGCTCAAATTAGATCCGCCCGTAATGTTCATAAGTACCCCTTTTGCACCATCAATAGATGTCTCTAGGAGTGGACTGGAAATAGCTTTTTTGGCAGCCTCAGAAGCGCGATTTTCCCCTGTCGCAATACCAATTCCCATTAATGCAGAACCACGTTCAGTCATAATGGTTTTAACATCGGCGAAGTCAAGGTTAATAAGACCCGGTACTGCAATAAGATCTGATATCCCTTGAACACCTTGACGAAGAACGTTATCCGCTTCACGGAACGCTTCAAGCATTGGAGTGTTTTTATCAACGATTTCAAGTAGACGATCGTTAGGGATAACAATTAACGTATCGACTTTTTCCTTAAGCATTGCAATCCCAGTAACGGCTTGTGTCGAACGCTTCTTACCTTCAAAGGTAAATGGACGTGTGACAACTCCTACTGTTAGTGCACCAAGTTCTTTGGCAATTTCAGCAATGACAGGTGCAGCACCTGTTCCAGTTCCGCCACCCATTCCTGCGGTAACGAATACCATATCAGCACCGCTAAGCGCTTCCTGAATCTGTTCTTTGCTTTCTTCAGCAGCTTTCTTTCCGATTTCCGGATTAGCTCCTGCACCAAGACCTCTTGTTAATTTACCACCAATTTGCATTTTAACTTCTGCTTTAGCAAGGTTCAATGCCTGTGCATCCGTGTTAACAGCAATAAATTCAACACCTTGGACACCATTCTCGATCATACGATTGACAGCGTTGCTTCCGCCTCCGCCGACACCGATTACTTTTATCTGTGCTAATTGTTCCATATTCATATCAAACTCTAACATCTCAGGTCCTCCTAATCTTGTAATAGCCCTTTATTCAACAAATAGATTAAAGAAATTCTTCACTTTCTCTTTCATACCTGGTGAAGAAGATTTCTCACCTGGTTGAGGTTCGGCTTTTGTTCTACGCTTGGGCTTCACTTCTTCTTCAGGGTTGAGTGATGCTGCCACTTCTTTCCCCTGAATCTTCACGTTTTTATACGTGAACTGGATAAGACCAATGCCAGTTGTGTATTGCGGTTCGCGTACGCCGATATAGTCAGGGACCGCAACACGTACATTGTGCTGCAGAATTTCACGAGCAAGTTCAAGAACTCCGTCCATTCCGACCATACCACCGGTTAGAACAAATCCGCCCGGCAATTCACGAATTCCCATTCGCTTAATTTCGTCTTCTATCAATTCTAACATCTCTTCGATCCGAGGTTCTATAATATGAGCTAATTCGTACTGATTAAATTCTTGTTCAGCCGAACTCCCTATTGTCGATACTGTGAAAGCTTCCTCTTCTGAAGCAAGATCAACGAAAGCATTGCCGTGCTTAATCTTAATTCGCTCAGCTTCTTCAGTCGTTGTTCTAAGACCAATCGAAATATCTTTGGTTACGTGATCGCCACCAATTTGAAGTACAGAAGTGGCTTTCAGTGAGCCTTCTTCAAAGATAGAAATCGTAGTAGATCCAGCGCCCATGTTAACTAGTGCTACACCTAAATTACGCTCATCTTTTGATAAAGCCATTGACCCACACGCTAGCGGTTGTAGACAAATATCAGCAATTTCAAGACCCGCTTTTTCAACGCATCTTAATAAATTATGTAATACTGTTTTTGAACCTGTAATGATTGTTCCTTCCATTTCAAGGCGAACACCAATCATTCCACGTGGATCTGTAATGCCGTCCAGTCCATCAACTACGAACTGTCCTGGAATCACATCAATAATTTCTCGCTCAGGAGGGATAGAAACAACCTGTGCTGCGTCAATTACTCTAGCAATATCTTCATCATGAATTTCACGATCCTCACTCGATACAGCCACTACCCCATGACAGGGTTGTAACTGTACGTGATTGCCGTTAATCCCCACAATCACAGAACGAACCGATAAACCTACCATTCTTTCTGCGTTTTCTACTGCCTGCTTAATTGAACGAACAGTTTCATCTATATCCACAATCGATCCTTTACGAATTCCATCGGAAGGCGCGCTGCCGACTCCAAGAATATTTAAAGAATCGTTCGTCATCTGGCCAATGATTACTTTCACATTGGATGTACCGATGTCTAGACTCACATAAATCTCATTGCTGTTCATTCTCCTGGCACCTCCTTCAAAATGCTACCATGTTCAGGTATTAATAGTTTCTCTATAATAGGGTTGAAAAAATGTCCAACACCTTTATATACACAATAATCTCTTGAATTAAACTTCCTCAAGGCTCGCTTCATGAAGTCCCGGGAAGAATGTGATATAAGGACTCTATTCCACAAATCCGTTTATTTCCCTTCTTTTATACGAGATTTCCTCTTATTTTTTTGGGTGACACTCCCCTACTCTCTTCGGTTCATTTCTTTTTTAATGAAGAGATGTACAAAGCAGTGCATAAGTATTAGTCTACACCATGTGAAAGCAGTAGAAAAGTCACTGTTTTCGTGATTGGAAAGAATTTTGCTGTTTTCTTTCATTTTTACATGAAAATGAGTTATTAAACATAAATTGCCCTGCTCATAAACCTTCGTGAACAAAGAGCATTCCCTGTCCATTAGAACAGGGATTATCTATGCATTTTATCGTCAAGACTCCTTCTTTTCCTCTTCTTCAGTTGAAACGTCCTCATAAGGCTCAAGCCAACTACCTTCATTTAGATAAAGAATACCTTTGGCTTTATCTTTAAGCTTCTCAACTATTAACGGGTAGCTATTCACCTTCTCAGAAAAATCGCTAATGCTTGTTTTCACTTCATATCCGTCTGTCATATAGAGAGTTAAGTTAAAAGCTTTATCCCCATTCGGCGTATAATGAATCTCAGAAATACGATTAATAATACTTAATTCTACTTTCCTGAGCTCGCCTGCCATTTCTGATAGCTCTGTACTTTCGTTCCATTGCATCAAAATAGGAGCGCTCACTGGCGTTTCACCTTTAGGGAGTGCCTCAAGAATAGCACCTGATTGCAAAATCGGGAAATATTCACTTCCCTTTTTTAAATACGCGACTCGAGCATTCTCCACAACATCCACTTTAGCAGTCGCAGGAAACTGTCTAGTCACAGTTACTTCTTTAATTTCTTTTGATTTTTCTACCTTTTCTTCTACATTTTTAGCATTTAAATTCCAAAAGCTCACGCTATTATTAAGCTCACTTAACTTAATAATTTCTTTTTCTGAAACATAATTGTTGCCAGAAACCTCAACGTTCCGAATGTGACTTAAGGAAGATTGGAAGTAAATGATCAGCAAAATGAGAAAGAAGAAGATTGATAAATAGACGATTAATCTTCTGTTAGCGCGCTGTTTACGCTGTGCTTTCAACGTGGGAATCCGATCTTCAATTGTTACAACTTTGCGATCTTCCATTGTCTTGCCTCCGTCTCCGGTAAATGAACTTCTGTCTATACTTACGATGTTACTAACGCTTATCATGGCAACCGAACGGCATGACCCAGCTGTTTGTCCTCATTTCAATCATTATAGCATAAGTTAAGGTGTTATTAGCCTCTAGAAGGAAATTCATCCCAGAGAATTGTTCTTAATAATAAGCTATATTACTTAACATTGTTTATTTCAGCTCTGTGCCGACAAATAGAATGAGCCAATACTTAAGAATCACTAGTATAAGCTAACAAAGCTATATAATAAATAGGTAAATGAAAAGGGTTACCTCGTAATTTGAATCAATCATGTAAATCAAAGAAAAAGAGCGCTCTCTAGTGAGCGCTCTTCCATGATCTGCTTAAAACTTTGCGTACCGACTGATATTGAGTAACACTCCCATTGCTACAAGCATGAGCGTTAAGGAAGAGCCTCCGTAGCTTAGGAAAGGAAGCGTTATGCCCGTAACAGGCATTAACCCAGTTACAACGCCAATATTGATCATTACTTGAATCGCAAGCATGCCGATGATACCAACAGCAAGAAGACTACCAAACAAATCAGGCGCTCTTAGTGCAATTCGAATCCCTCGCCAGAGAAGAAGCGAAAATAAGAGAATCACAAAGCTTCCACCGATAAATCCGAGTTCTTCAGATAAAATTGCAAAGATAAAGTCTGTTTGCGGTTCAGGTAAATAATAAAATTTCTGTCTACTTTGGCCAAGCCCAAGCCCCATCAGTCCACCCGGGCCAATGGCATACAGCGATTGAATGATTTGAAAACCACTACCGAGTGGGTCACTCCACGGATCAAGGTAGGAGGTGATTCGCGCAATCCGATAGGGCGCTGATAAAATCAGGACGGCAAAGCCGGCTAAACCAAGCATACCAAGCCAAACAAAGTGGGCTATTCTTGCCCCCGAGATAAAAATCATTACAACGCACGTACCAACCATAACCGCTCCAGTTCCAAGATCCGGTTGAAGCATAATCATACCGAAAGCTATGAACACAATACCAAGCGACGGCACTAGTCCTTTTTTGAATGACGTAATGCGTTTTTGATTTTCGGATAAATATTTAGCAAGAAAAGCAATCATTGCAAGTTTTGTAAATTCAGATGGTTGGATTGAAAACGCACCAACACCAAGCCAGCTTCTCGCTCCCCCTCGAACAAGTCCAACTCCTGGGATCAGGACTAGAACAAGTAGAATGAAGCAGATGAGCACGCCTACTTTTGACCAGGTGCGCCATGTCCAATACTCAACGTTCATCACGAAGAACATGGCCACAACACCTACCCCCGCAAAAAGAAGCTGTCTTTTTGCAAAGAAAAATGCATCGTCAAATTTATAAGAGGCCCATACAGCGCTGGCACTGTAAACCATGATTAATCCAATTGCTAACAGCACTAATGTTGCAGTTAAAAAGACCAGGTCTGGCGTTGATTTTGTTTTCGGCAATAGACCCACACTCCGTTTTGTCGATTTTACCTAACCGAACTCACCGGATAAGCAAGACAACCTCTCATTAGAGTCTATGCATTGCCTCAATAAAGATGTCTCCACGTTCTTCAAACGTTTTGAATTGATCCCAGCTTGCACAAGCCGGTGATAGAAGAACAACATCCTCCGCATCGGAAAGATTATAAGCTGTTGTAACAGCTTCCTCTACATTATCGACAACAGTCACAGAATCCAGTCCTGCTGATGAAGCTGTTTTTTCTAATTTAGAGGCAGTCTGACCAAACGTAATTAAGTGCTTCACTTTGGTTTGGAAATACGGAATTAAATCGTCAAACCCGTTCCCACGATCAAGACCTCCAGCGAGAAGAATCACGGGCTTTTTGAAGGAATCAAGCGCTTTTTTAGTAGCAATTGAATTCGTTGCTTTAGAATCATTGTAAAATTTACGTGCGTTAACTTCTCCTACGAACTGTAGACGATGTTTCACACCGTGAAAGTTTGTTAGTTCTTGATGAATTTTTTCATTTGAAACACCTGACAACTTCGCTACAGCTATAGCAGCAAGCGTATTTTCCACGTTCTGCTTCATTGATAGATCTTCAATCTTAATCACTTTTTCCTCTTTAAACACGATCCACTCTTCATCAATACATACGCCTGAATCTAGTTTTTTTGTGGCTGAAAAAGGAACGAGTGAAGCCTTAGAAGCCTCAGCAAAACCAGTGACAAGTTCATCGTCGGCATTATAAACAGCAAAATCTTCTCCGGTTTGATTTTGGAACAAACGAGCTTTAGCTGCGGCATAAGCCTCTTTAGTTCCATGATAATCAAGATGTGCCTCATAAATATTTAGAAGTACTGAAATATGAGGATGGAAGTTCATTGTTCCTTGAAGTTGAAAACTAGAGAGCTCTGTCACAAGCGTTTGATTAGGGCTAGCTTCCGCAGCTACCTCACATACAACTGTTCCAATATTACCTGCCACAATCGGATTAGATTCTGTATCTCTTAATAATTGGCCAATAAGAGTTGTTGTCGTTGTTTTCCCATTCGAACCTGTTATGGCGACAAACGGTGCTTCTGATATTTCACCTGCGATTTCAACTTCTGTCACAATTGGAATCTCTCTCTTTTGAGCTTCTGCTAAAAGTGGATTTTCATAAGGAATCCCGGGATTCTTCACAATTAAATCGACGCCATCTAGAAGTTCAAGAGGATGCCCACCGCCTACAACGGTGAACCCTAATTCTTGAAGTTCCATTGCTTTAGGATTGTTTTTCACTTCTTCGCGATCATTCACTTTTACTTTAACACCAAGAGATCGTAGGAGCTTGGCTGCCGCAAATCCACTTTTCGCTATTCCTAAAACAAGAACAGACTTATTTTCATAATTAACTTTTTTCATTACATCCACACCTCAAGATAGATTCCAAACGTTGCACATAGTAAACCAACTGTCCAAAATGTAGCGACAACGCGCCATTCCGTCCAACCAGAAAGCTCATAGTGGTGATGAAGAGGACTCATCTTAAACACACGTTTACCTGTCGTTTTAAATGAAGTCACCTGAATAATAACGGATAGGGTTTCAATGACAAACACCCCACCAATAATCACGAGAAGAAGCTCAAGCTTCGTCATAATGGCAACAGCTGCAAGTGCCCCCCCAAGCGCAAGTGATCCAGTATCACCCATAAATACTTTCGCAGGGTGAGCATTAAAGACAAGAAATCCTAGTACTGCGCCAACGACACTGACGGAGAAAATAGCCACATCATACATGTATACTGACGCCGCAAGAATGGCAAATGCGCCGAAGGCAATAGCCGACGTTCCTGCTACAAGCCCGTCCAGTCCATCTGTCAGATTGACAGCGTTTGACGCGCCAACTAGCATGACAAAAAGTAAAATCACATATCCAATGCCAATGTCAAAGCTCCACTCTGTCCCTGGAACATGAATCGCTGTATCAAATCCAACGGTTCTTAATCCAAAATAAACAAGGATCGCAATTAGGAGCTGACCTAATAGTTTTTGTTTTGATGTTAATCCAAGGTTACGCTTTTTCACGACTTTAATAAAATCATCCAAAAAGCCAATCAGTCCATATCCAACTGTTACAAATAAAAGCAGCCAAATTTGGGTTGAAATTTCATCATATTTAAGAGCGATAATAATAGTCCCGAGAATAATAGACAGAATAATGATCAGTCCACCCATTGTCGGAGTCCCAGATTTCTTTTGGTGTGACTTAGGTCCTTCTTCTCTGATGCTCTGTCCAAATTTAAGCCTTCTTAAATATGGAATAAATACGGGCGATACTAGCACCGCAATAATAAATGATGTTAATAAGCTAAAAATTAATAATCTTTCAATCACTGTACTGCCTCCTTAAGATTCATTCTCTAATGCCTTTACGATGGTTTCGAGCCCTAGCCCTCTTGAAGCTTTTAACAAAACGGCTGTTTTATCATCAAGTTGGCCCGATAGATATGATGCGGCATCTTCTTTATTGTCAAAGGAAACAGCAGGCACTTGCTGTGCTTCATCTTCCACGATCCCATCATAAATCCACTTTGCTTTTTCTCCAACTGTAATCACTTCCGTAATAGACGGTTGAATCGCCGTTGCTATGTTACGGTGGAGAAATTCTTCTTGATCACCTAACTCATACATATCACCAAGAATGGCGATTTTCTTATCAAATCCTTCCAATTCAGCAAGCGTTTCAACCGCAGCTTTCATGGATGTTGGACTGGCATTATAGGCATCATTAATAATTAATGCACCGGTTGAACTCCTAAACTTCTCAAGTCTCATCCCGGTAAGGGTTAAGGAAGATAGAGCTTTTCGGATTTGGTCATCTGTCATTCCAAGTTTTCTTCCTGCAGCAATGCTGTAGAGCGCGTTCTTAATATTATGTTTACCTAATAAAGCAATTTTGAACGGCTCTTTTTCATTTAGTAACGTAAACGAATACCCATTATCCAGCTTTACAACTTGATCAACTTGAAGATCATTTTTTTCATTGTATCCGCAAGAAATCGCATTTTTCTGAAGTGGAGCAAGAAGAGGCTCATCTCCATCAAGCACGAGATGACCATTTGACTTAAGTCCCTCTGCTATTTCCATTTTCGCTTTGGCGATATTTTCTCGACTGCCTAGTTGAAGTAAATGAGACTCTCCAATGTTCGTAATGATCGCCACATCCGGTGTAGCGATCTGGGTAAGAAGGGAAATCTCACCTGCTCCGCTCATCCCCATTTCAAGGATCAATACATCTGTTTCTTCAGGCATAGCAAGAACTGTCATCGGGAGTCCCCAATGATTATTCAAGTTGCCCTGTGTTTTATACGTTTTATATTTAGGACTGAGAACCGCTTCAAGCATATCTTTCACTGTTGTTTTCCCATTACTGCCGGTTACACCGATAACATATGGATTTTGTTCTCTAAGAACTTGCTTCGCAAGCTCCTGAAATCCAACGGTTGTGTCGTCAACTTCGTAAACATTTATCTTCCCAACAAGATCTTGAGGAAATGGCTTACTTTTATCCCAAAGCGTTCCAGTTGCCCCATTTGCAATGGCTGCATCAATGAAACGATGACCATCGAATACTTCGCCAACGATCGGAATAAATAATTTATTCGTACAGTCTTTCCTCGTATCCGTCGCCACACCTTCAAAGACCAGTTCATGTTCAACTGGTCCCTGACTAATATTGTTTAGTAATTTAGATGAAAAGTTCATCTCTTCCGCTCCTTTATTGCCTGACGTGCTATTTGTCGATCATCAAAATCGAGCACTTGATCGCCGATAATTTGATAAGTTTCATGTCCTTTACCTGCAATAAGGACAACGTCGCCTTCCACAGCGTGAGTAACAGCATGATGAATAGCTTCTGCTCGATCTGTAATGCGGATATAATGTCCACTTACACCTTCCACCATATCATCTAATATGCGTTCAGGATCTTCACTCCTCGGATTATCTGAAGTAAGAACCGCTGTATCTGCTAATTCTGTTGCGATCTTCGCCATGAGGGGTCGTTTCGTACGATCACGATCTCCCCCGCAGCCAACGACAGCAAATACATTCCCTTTTGACATCTCTTTAACCGTTAACAGCACATTCTCAAGGCTATCCGGTGTATGCGCATAGTCAACGATAACGGGAAATTCCTGTCCTTCATCAACAAGTTCGAACCGTCCCGGAACACCTGCAATTTGTTCAAGACTCTCTAGAATACGATCAAGTGATAACCCATTAGAAAGACAAGCTGCAATAGCTGCAAGTGCATTGTAGACGCTGAATTTGCCTGTTAACATCAGTTTCACATCTCGTTCTTCTTCAGGAGTAACGAGGTGAAAACTTGTCCCGTTAGCGGAAAACGAGATGCTGTTAGCCATAATATCAGCGTTATTATCAATTCCATATTTTAAAATGTGCGCTGAAGTCATTTGTTCATATTGCTCACTCGCTTGATCATCGGCATTTAAAACGGCTACCTTTTTTCTCCCTGTATCATATGTATTACCTAACTGTGAAAAAAGAAGACCTTTTGCCTGACGATATTCCTCCATTGTTCCATGATAATCAAGATGATCTTGAGTTAAATTCGTAAAGACCGCTACATCATAATCACAGCCTCTAACGCGACCTAATGTTAACGCGTGAGAAGAAACTTCCATAACAGCCGTTTGAACATTGCTTTCCTGCATTTTGGCAAATTGCTTTTGAAGTAGCAATGGTTCAGGTGTGGTGTTTTTCGTCTCGAATTCTTCATCTGCTATTTTCATATTAATAGTGCCGATTAATCCTGTCGTTTGCTGTTCATTACGATGAATCTGCTCAATTAAATGAGAAACGGTCGTTTTACCATTCGTTCCCGTTACACCAATTAAAGAAAATGATTTGGTTGGATTATGATAGAAATAATTAGCTAGCTCTGCAAGCGCACGATGAGCATCTCTAACAATAATAACTGGAACAGAAACGTCTAGCTCCTTTTCAGATATAAGTGCAACTGCTCCCTGTTGTACAGCCTGCTCAGCAAAATCATGGCCATCCACTGTGTAACCAGGGATACAAACGAATAAACTATTATCTTCAACAGCTCGACTATCACTTTCAATCGTTACTATTTCCGGGTTCCCTTTTCCTACTTGCTTATATGTAAGTAATGCATGGAGAAGTTCTTGTAATTTCATCTCTTTCAAACCTTTCTAGTTTGCTGACATATTTTCAGAAAACAAGCCAAGAGCATACGCCTTGGCTTGTTCACTACTTATTGTACTCACCGGTCGCTTATTTGTCACCCATATAAAGTCGAATTTCTGACCCAGCCGGTAATTTCACTCCAGGTTCAGGCGCCTGAGCCACAACGGTATCCCCTTCACCACTTGAATCAATTTTCAAATTATACATTGCTTTATGAATATCTTCAGCAGATAAACCTACTAAATCCGGCATTTCAATCATCTCTTCATCTTGCCATGTCTTTTCTTTCTCAATTTGGTCTTCCCTTTTTTCCACACCCATAACCGTCAAACTATCCTGGATAATATTACCTACGATTGGGGCGGCTACGATTCCACCAAATTGGAGCGTATCTTTCGGATTATCAATTGCGACATATACAACAATTTGAGGATCATCCGCCGGAGCAAAACCAATAAAAGAGACGATATGATTATTTTTTAAATAAGCGCCGTCTTTCGCTTTTTGAGCCGTTCCTGTCTTTCCGCCTACCCTATAGCCATCTACATAAGCGTTTTTTCCAGTTCCAAGCGCAACGACCGTTTCAAGCGCATGCCTTACTTCCTCGGAGGTTTCTTTTGAAATAACTTGTCTTTTCGCAGTTGGCGAGTTTTTACTCACAACTGCTCCCGTCTCAGGATCTAGCCACTCTTTTGCAATGTATGGTTCATAGAGGGTCCCTCCGTTCACAGCAGCCGAGACAGCTGTCACCTGCTGAATAGGCGTAACGGATACACCCTGACCGAAGGCGGTTGTTGCCAGCTCTAATGGACCGACATTATCAACATCAAATAATATCCCGCTTGCTTCACCTTGTAGGTCAATGCCGGTTTTTTCACCGAAGCCGAATTTATCAATATAAGAAAAGAGCTTTTCTTTGCCAAGACGTTCCCCGAGAAGAACGAAACCAGGGTTACAGGAATTTTGCACACCTTCTAAGAACGTTTGGCTTCCATGACCTCCAGCTTTCCAACATCTTAATTTTGTCCCAGCCACTTCAATGCTTCCAGGGTCGTGAAAATGATCTTTCTCAAGATCAACTTCCCCTTCCTCAAGAGCAGCAGCTAGAGTAATAATCTTAAATGTTGATCCGGGTTCATACGTACTCCAAACAGGCTTATTTTGATTCCAGACGTCAGGAGAGACTTGCTGAAATTCTTCTGGATTAAAATCCGGCCTTGAAGTCATCCCGAGAATCTCACCGGTATTCGGATCCATTGCAATGGCTGCCGCTCCATCCGGATGGTAGGTAGCTTCCGCAATATCCAACTCTCGTTCCATAATTGTCTGGATTTTTGAATCAATTGTTAAACGAAGATCGAGTCCATCTACAGGTTCTGTATAGTCATCTGCAAGAGATGGCATCCGCTTACCTTTAGCATCTGCATAATACTCAACCTGTCCTTTTTCACCGCTTAACTCGTCATCATAGTAGAGCTCAATACCTGTCAAACCTTGATTATCAATACCACTAAACCCTAGTACGTGAGCTAGAAAATCGCCGTTTGGATAGTGACGTTTGTTATCTTCAGCAATGTAAACACCTGAAAGATTCAATTTCCGAATTTCATTAGCCTTTTCATTCGACATTTTCTTACCTTCGGGACGAATCCAAACCATTGATTGATTCTGTGTGATCGTTTCATACACTTTTTCTTTACTCGTATTAAGGGAAGCAGCAAGAGCTTCAGCAGTAGCAGCAGGATTTTGAAGCTGTCTTGGAACGATTAGTACAGAAGGGGCACTAATATTCGTTGCAAGAGGCACTCCATTACGATCCAAGATTTCGCCTCGACTCGGTTCGAACGGAATATTTCGACTCCAAGAATCTTTCGCTTTCTCGCTTAGCCAATTTCCCATCACAAGCTGCACATAACCAAGCCTGACGACGACAACCGCAAATACAAATAGACCGATGACAAGCGCCATCACAAGTCTCCTTCGAACAGTAACAGTGGAAACGCGCATAAACTCATCCTCCCTGATTATGCTCGTTCCACTATATGTTCAACACGGTTTAGATAGACCTGCTAGTCTGTAATTGGCTCCGCATCTTCCTCACCTTCCGTTTGTTCTGGTTCTTCTTCAGAAGAAGGAGACTTCAGCTCAACGACTAGATAGTCGTCTTTTTTGATATTACTTCCTTTGTTAATCCCTTGCTTCGTAACATATCCAGCTCCCATGACGTTCGGTTTAAGGTCCATTAGCTCGACTAACTTCATAACGTCAGCTAAAGACCACCCCGTGATATCAGGCATTTTCGCACTACCTTCTGCCCGCAAAATAATTCGTTCACTATCGAGGATTTTCGTACCTGCATGTGGAGATTGACCTGTGACCTCTCCATCACCAAGTACAGTAACAGATAAGCCTTTCGCTTCAAGTTCTTTCTTCGCTTCATCTGCATTCATGCCCGTAACTTCTTTTAATACCTGACCGCTCTCTTTCTTTGAGCTCTCTTCAGACGTTTCTTTTTTCTTCTCCATCGGATCAATATTTAAATATTGAAGACTATTTTTCATAACCGTGTTAAAGATTAGAGAAACTGGGTCACTTCCAAGTTCAGGGTATTCAAGCTGAGGGCGATCAACAGCAACATAGACAACCAATTCTGGGTCGTCGGCAGGTGCCATACCTATAAATGAAAAGATGTTATTTCCATATCCGCTCATATAGCCCTTAGAACCTTGTGAAATTTGAGCCGTACCGGTTTTACCAGCAATCTCGTAACCTTCAATGTTATATGGGGTACCTGTGCCATCCGTCACTACTGTACGTAAAAGATCTCGCGTTTGTTTAGCAGTGTCTTTAGAAATAGGTTCTCCAGCTACTTCAGGTTCGTGATTCAGCTTCACTTCGTTTGATTCAGGATCAACTATTTTTTCTATGACATATGGCTTCATCATCTTACCGCCGTTAGCTATTGCGGTTATTGCTTGTACTTGTTGGATTGGCGTTATCGTGGATCCTTGACCAAAACCAGTTGTAATTCGTTCAAGCTCTCCGCCATAAGTAATTCTTGAAGAAGACTCCCCTGGAAGATCAATACCTGTTTTCGAATCCAATCCGAATTTAGTTAAGTAATCCTTATACTTCTCATACCCTAGTTTTTCTTTAACAAGGATGGAAGCTGCAACGTTAGAGGATTGTCGAATACCTTCATCAAAACTAATTGCCCCCCACCCTTCACCACCATTATGATCACTCACTCGACCACCAGGTACTGAATATTGACCTGATTGAAAGAGCTCGTCTCCATTGTATACACCTTCTTCAATAGCTGATGCCACAGTGAAAATCTTCATAGTCGAACCTGGCTCAAATGCTGTAAGAGCCATATTCGTATAATTAGAAACGTTTCTTAAGTTTGGATCAAATGTTGGGCGATTACCCATCGCTAGGATTTTACCTGTATCTGGATCTGCAACAATCGCCGTCATTCGTTCAGGATTGAATTTCTCCTGTGCCTCGTTCAAAGCATTTTCCATTAACACTTGGATTTTTTGATCAATTGTTAAATAAACATCGTTTCCACTTTTGGAAGGGGTGATATTCTCGTTACCATAAGGAAGTCTGAATCCTTCACGATCACTTTGATACGTTTCTTTCCCTTCCTGCGGCACGAGATATTTATTCAATTCCTTTTCTAATCCTAGTAGACCTTCCTGCACGCCATCTTCGTTTTCATTTGTAAAACCAAGAAGATGTGAAGCAAACTCTTCATTCGGATAGAGTCTTGTTTTCGTTGGGATGAATCCAACTCCTGGTAAATCCATTTCTTCAATTTCTTCTTTTTGAGTTAAGCTTAAATCTTTACCCGATGCACCAAATTCTACTTGAAAAGGATCATCTCTTGACAAAATTTCTTTCACATCGGATTCTTCCATCTCGATAATAGGTGCAAGCGCAGCAGCTGTTTTATCGATGTCTTCTACATGGTCCTCATATTCTTTATCCAAAATCGCTCTTAGCGTAAAGGAAGGAATATCGGTAGCTAGAGCATTCTCACCTGTTCGGTCAAAGATCGTACCGCGATCCGCTTCAAGAATTTTGCTTCTAGTCCACTTATCTTTTCCAAGCTCCATTAAGTCCACTTTTTCACCGTCAGAACCTGATACCGCCTGTGTCCACTCGATGTAGAAAAACCGTCCAATAAAAGCAAAAAAGAGCAGGACAAATAGTGACATTAAAATCGCTGCTCCAACATTAATATGTGAGTTCTTGTTTGTTTCTTTCATGACAGTGCAAACCTCCGAAATTATGATCCTTTGTTGATCACTTCTACATTTTGATCATTCAGTTCCATGCCTAATTTTTCTTCGGCAATGTTCACAATTCGACCAGGCGCACTTAATTCTGTCACTTTAACCTGAAGCTCTTCATTCTGTTTCACTTGAGCACGTTGGTCTGCTTCCGCTTGCTGCAGGCCAGTATTCAAATTATAAATCTTAGCGTAATTAGAAACCATAAAGATCGACGCCGCCACGAACGTTAGTACAAGCATCATCCAGAGCAACTTCTCTCCTTTTGTGATACGTCCACGTTCCACATGAACAGATTGCTGTTTCGTTTCAACTTGCCTTTTTTGCGTTTGCTGCTGATACTTATACGCCAGGTTACTCATCATTTTCCCCCTTGCACCTCTTTATATTTTTATCTTTACACTTTCTCTGCTACACGAAGCTTTGCGGATCGTGCGCGTCTGTTTGCTTCTTGTTCTTCTTCTGACGGAAGAATCGGCTTTCTTGTTACAAGCTTGATATCAGGCTGGTAGGCATCTGGAATAATCGGCATTCCAGGCGGAAGTTCTGGACCAGAAGCCGCTTCCTTCATAGTCGTTTTGCAAATACGATCTTCAAGAGAATGGAACGTGATCACACTCATTCTGCCACCAGAGTTCAAAATAGACATCCCATCTTTAAGAGCCTCTTCAAATACTTTAAGCTCATCATTCACTGCTATTCGAATAGCCTGAAAAATTCTTTTAGCGGGATGCCCTCCCTTCCTTCTCGCAGGTGCTGGAATAGCGTCCTTAATAATATCAACGAGTTCAAATGTGGTTTCAATCGGTTTTAAGTCTCTTGCTTTTTCAATTTTGCGAGCGATTTGTTTTGAAAACTTTTCTTCACCAAATTTGAAAAAAATCGAGACGAGGCGCTCATACTGCCATTCATTCACCACTTCATACGCCGATAAACTGGAAGATTGGTCCATTCTCATATCGAGCTGAGCATCATGCTGATAACTAAACCCCCGCTCACCTTTATCAAGCTGCGGAGAGGAAACACCAAGGTCGAATAAAACGCCATCAACACCATTAACACCAAGTTCAGAGAGAGCTTCTTTGATGAAGCTAAAGTTTCGTTCAATAACTGTCAGCTTGTCCTCATAGCCTGCAAGTGTTGTTTTGGCGTTATCTATTGCCCATTGATCCTGATCAAAAGCATAGAGGTGTCCTGTGGTAAGCTTATCCAGGATTGCTTTTGAATGACCGCCGCCGCCAAGCGTACAGTCAACATAAATGCCATCTTCTTTAATATTTAGTGCGTTCACTGCTTCTTCTTTTAATACTGTAATGTGTTCAAACATAGCTACACCTTAACCTTCATTCCATATTGACCTTCTACAAATCGAAATCCATCATACTTTCCGCGATTTCAGAGAAAGACTCTTCTGATGCATTGAAATACTCTTCCCAAACGGCTTTGTCCCAAATTTCTAATCGATTTGAAACACCAATCACAACGCATTCTTTCTCAAGCCCTGCATACTGGCGTAATGTTCCGGCAATATTTACCCTGCCCTGTTTATCCAGTTGGCATTCAGTTGCACCTGAGAAAAAGAATCGGGTAAAAGCACGAGCATCTTTCTTTGTAAAAGGGAGTGTTTTCATCTTCTCTTCAAGAACTTCCCATTCTGTCATTGGGTAGCCGAAGATGCATTTATCTAACCCGCGAGTGAGGACGAAGGTTTCACCAAGTTCTTCACGAAACTTAGCGGGAATGATCATTCTGCCTTTTTCATCAACAGTATGCTGATATTCCCCCATAAACATGGCTTCCTCCACCTCTCCCACTTTCTACCTCTAAGTTACCACAACTCCCCACTTTTCACCACTAAAAAAATAATTCGTACCACAAAACAAAAATCCTGCTGTTCAGCGGGATTTTTATTTAAAAACATTTGATTTTCAAACAAATAGGCTACTCGCCATTCCGCGGGTGCCTGTCACCTGCTTGAAATCATGCCATACAGCGGTTATATTGGCCAAATTTAGAAGATATTGGCCAAATTCGAATTATATTAGCTAAATCCCATTTTTATTGGCCAAATCTCAAATATATTGGCCAAATCAAAAAAGCTGCCAGAATCCTCCGGCAGCTTTCCTTCTATCCCTTACAGATAAATCACCTTATGCTTATCGTTAAACGGAAGCTCAAGTTCCATCACTTGATCCACAAAATCCATACCATGCCAATTTAAATAATAGACTGCGTTCCACTTCCGCTCTTGAGGCGCTCCGTTAGGTTTTAACGCAAAGCCTACTTCATCGAATTTATCCAGCGTATTTTCATGCTGATACTCGAGTGATTGATAAAGTTTTTGCTGAAGAAGATCAAGCTGTCTTTGAAGAAATTGGCCATTTTTTTCAGCAAAGCGATTAAGTCCATGATCAACGGATGCTGTTAATTCGCGAAGGTTTTGATGAATGTCGTCCACTTTCAACTTAGCATCCTTAAATGTAGCCCCGATCCCTACATCATCTAAATGACGCACGTAGGATTCTTTCGAGTGATCAATCCCTGACTTTAGGATTTCATCATCTGATAAAGAGAGATCATCGATATACTTTTGAATATGTCGCTCTATAAACGTAAATGTCAGTCTCGGCAAGATGACAGGCATTTTTATTCCGAAAGTATGAAAGGCTGGCTTCAGTAAAGCCCAGTAAGCAAGTTCACCTGGTCCAGCCACGAAACCTAGCACAGGAAACATGACATCTTGCATGATCGGTCGCGTCACAACATTGTTACTTAAATCTTCCGGCTGACGTTCCGCTAATTCAAGCAGCTCTTCTTTTGAGTAGGAAACGGAAGCGGTTTTCCCCTCAAACCTTCCGTTTATTCGTTCTAGTAAAATCCGTTCGCCGTTTACCTTTACGAATAAATTTGCTTGTTGGTCATCAAGATCGACACCAATTGGATAATTCTCTTCACGAAGATGAGCCGCCTGGGTTAAAACACCTTCATTGATTGTTTCATTTTGATGAATCATTTGTTTAAACGCGTCCGTCTGTAGACGGCGAAAATCTCGGTTACCTGAATCTACGAGCACAAGTCCATGCTTTGAAAAAAGCTTTGTCATGATGTAACAAAAATGATCAACGTACGTATTAGATTTCTCAGTTACACGTTCTAGAAACCCTTGAATCTCTTTCGTATAAGATGTTTCGCCAAATCGTTTGAGCATGTCACGCGTCCAAGAGTTAATCGCATCATGATCAAGCGATATATCAGACAATGCCTGCTTTGTCATTTGCTTTTGAGGCACTGCCTCTTTGCGCTCTCGCCCTTCAACATACGAATAAATATGATTGACTTCATGATAATCATGATCTTCTCCCGCTACCCAAAAGATAGGTATAACAGGTACACCTAGCTTTCGTTCTTTCTCTGCTGCTAATTTAATGACCGATATTGCTTTATTGATCGTATAAAGGGGACCAGTTAACACCCCAGCCTGTTGCCCTGCAACAACAGTTACCGCTTCTGGCTGTTGTAAACGCTCGATATTTGCAAGCGCCGGTCCTTCTGCTTCAAATTGCTCATTAAACTCCATCAAGTGTTCCGTTAAATTCGCACGATCTTGATGACGTTCCATTAACTCTTCGTATCGCTTTTCATATGAGGAATCATGCTGATATGTATAGTCAAAAAAAGCTGAGATTCCTTTTTTCTCAGCAATGTAATCTGTCGCAATGACATTTGATCCTGGAAGGAATGTTTCTTTGAGTTTCATTTATATTTCTTCCTTTCTTGACACAAATGCGGAACTCCGCCTATTTAATCCTTTGTTAGTATATCAAACTTCCTCATTGCTACCAAAAAAAAAGCTTATAAGTTAGACCGATAGAATTCGGTGAACTAACCCAATAAGCACTAAAACAATATACCCTGTAGAAAACAATAGAAAATTAAAACGCCACGCACCTTTTATCACTTTGTGAATCTCGACATCATCTTTCATTTTCCAATGAAGCACGGTAAATGCACCAGCCGCCCCAATAATCATTAGTAAAATGACCCAAAGAAATGATTGACCAAGTAATTCAACGAGAATAAAGTGAACGCTTAAGATAAAAAAAATCGTTGAAACATCTACCGCAAGACGAAAGGAGAACTTTTTCTTCCGCGTCGTTTTTACCGTAATAATATAGACCAGGTACCAGGCAAGCAGCGGAATGGTTACGGCCGTCGCTACAATCCATGATAAGAGGTTTTCCATTTCATGAGACTCCTTTCTCTATCTATTTAACATCTCAAGACCCTTCACACTGTCGTAGACAAACCTGGAATAAGGAACGTATTGGCCATTTAATTCAGCTTCTTTAAGAATAAAGCCTGTGATCGCATCGATCTCTGTCACTCTTCCCGCCTTTAAGTCCGCAAGCATAGATGACGTATTCGAGCTCGTTCGCCTGCATATAAGCTGCGTATCATTCCAAGCATCTTCATACTCTAATTGAAGTACGCGACAGGTCTCTTTAACTAATTCTCGCATCACACTATAAAACCTTGGATTTTGGAGCAACTCTCCATTTGTTACGTGATAAATTCCGCTGAGAGGATTAATCGCACAGTTCACAATAAGTTTTTTTGCAAGCATCTGGTACCAGTCACTTTCATAATAAATCGGAAAATCCCTAGTTGAGAGGTTTGCAAGCGGATTAGGAAGGCCACTGAATGCACTCACTCTTATAACGCCGCTTCCTGTGTGTTCGACCGTTCTCTCATCTACCTTCTTAGCGCCATGCTCAATAACTCCAACTAGAATATTATGCTGTAGCAATGATAAATGAGAAAGGTGCCCCATGCCGTTTTGTACAAAAAGGATATCAGGTAAATGGTTATCCCGGTATACCTTTTGAATCATCTTTATAACAGAGGGAACTTGATTTGATTTCACTGCAACAACTAGTAAATCCGATTCGTCCCCCGGCAGAAGATGCGTGGATCGAACATGCGCTACACGTATATTTTCTCCTTGTTTATATGTAATCCCTCGATTGAGCTGATCAGCTTGTTCATTTCGATGACATACGACTGTAACGACGTGCTCTTCCATCGCAAATTTTGATGCTAACAGTAAACCGATTGATCCAGCTCCGATAACCGTAATATTCAACTTTCAAGTCACCCTCTTGTCTAACACATGATATTCTTCTTAAAGTTTAGCACAGGTTCTCGTCAATGATGAGTAAAAAATCCCTTAACAGTTAAGTTAAGGGATTTTATGGCTTTTATACAGGATAAACAGGGTGTTTCTTATCTGGCGCTGCCACTTCTTTTGATTCATAGTAGCTTAATCGATCCACTAAAACTTCTCGCAGCTCACTTCCGGGAACTATGTCATCCACAATCAATTCAGAAGCAAGTTTGTAAATATCAATGTGTTCTTTATACTCCTGATGCTTCTCTTTGACGTATTTCATACGTTCCTTAGGATCCTCAATCGCATTTATCTTATTAGCATAAACAGCATTGACTGCAGCTTCAGGTCCCATTACGGCAATTTGTGCAGTCGGAAGAGCTATGCAGCAATCAGGTTCAAATGCAGGGCCTGCCATCGCATACAACCCCGCTCCATAAGCTTTTCTCACGACTACCGAGATCTTTGGTACCGTAGCGGAGCTCATTGCCGCAATCAATTTAGCGCCGTGGCGAATAATCCCAGCACTTTCAACTTTCGTTCCAATCATAAATCCAGGAACGTCTGCAAGAAACACGAGAGGAATATGATAGGCATCGCAGAGCTGAATAAACTTCGCACCCTTATCTGCAGAATCAACGAAAAGAACGCCGCCTTTAACCTTTGGTTGATTGGCAATCAATCCAACTACTCGTCCATCTATTCTAGCAAAACCAGTAATCAACTCTGGCGCAAAGAGCTTCTTCATTTCAAAAAAGCTTTCACTATCCACGAGTGCCTCAATTAAGTCATACATGTTAAACGGCGCATTTTGATTTTCAGGTACGATATCACTGATCGACTTTTCAAGCGAAGGTAGCTTACCTTCTAGATGAGGTGTGCGCTTATGGAAATTCCCCGGAAAATAACTAAGGTAGTTCCTTCCAAGCTCAATCGCTTCCTCCTCGTTTGCAGCAAGAACGTCACCGCACCCGCTTGTACTGCAGTGCATTCGTGCACCACCCATTTGTTCTAACGTTACTTTTTCCCCTATTACTTTTTCAGCCATCCTAGGTGAACCAAGATACATCGACGCGTTTTTATCGACCATAATGACAATATCACAGAAAGCTGGTATGTATGCGCCACCGGCGGCTGAAGGTCCAAACAGCAAGCAAACTTGTGGTACCATTCCAGACATTTTCACTTGATTATGAAAAATCCTTCCAGCTCCACGTCGATTTGGAAACATTTCAAGCTGATCTGTAATTCTAGCTCCGGCTGAATCGACCAAATACAAGAGAGGTACTTTCAAGCTCATTGCTGTTTCTTGAATGCGAATAATCTTCTCAACCGTTCTCGCACCCCAAGATCCTGCCTTAACTGTAGAATCATTGGCCATCACACAAACCTTTTCTCCATTCACTTTGCCAATCGCGGTGACAACTCCATCTGCAGGAAGATCTTTCGCATGATAGTTCGCGAATTTACCATCTTCCGTATATTCACCGTTATCAAATAGAAGCTTAAGTCGGTCACGCACAAAAAGCTTATTCGATTCCTTTAGCTTTTGATGGTATTTGTCAGACCCACCACCTTCTACTTCTGTAGCTTTAGTGGCTAAAAGTTCTTCAAGATGATTCATTTTGAATCCTCCTTTGTTTTTGATTAGATCGAGCGCTCGTTCAGCTAGCTTCCTTACTTAACGGTAACGAGAACATCACCTTCGTTAACAAAATCACCAACGCTTACTTTCACCTCTGTGACCGTTCCTTCCTCTACACCTTCAATTGGAATTTCCATCTTCATCGATTCAAGCATCACAAGCTCCTGACCTGCTGTAATTGAATCTCCTTCTCCTACCATTACGTTTAATACCGTTCCAGCCATTGATGCTTTTATTTCTTGCATTTTCATCATTCCTTTTCTAATTGATTATTTTTTCATAAGATGACGAGCTAAATAAGACGTCGAATAATTCCCCTCTTGAAAATGACGTTCACCTAGTAATTGGGTAAACAACAGACCATTATGCTTGATCCCAGTTAATGAGAAATCCTTAAAGAAAGCCTCTCCTTTGTCGATCGCTTCTTTACGAGTAGCGCCTGACACAATAATTTTGGCAATCATCGGATCATAGAACGGGGAAACGCTTGAACCACTTTCGTAGCCTGCATCAATCCGAACCCCTTCTATTTCAGGAAACTTTAGCGTTTCAATTTTGCCAGGTGATGGCATGAACGATGTTGGGTCTTCTGCATATAGCCTAAATTCAATACTATGACCAGTTGGCACAATATCTTCTTGCTTCAAAGGTAAGTCTTTACCTTGTGCAACAAGGAGCTGCCATTCAACTAAATCTACTCCAACAGTTTCTTCCGTGATCGGATGCTCTACTTGTAACCTGGTGTTCATTTCTAGAAAATAAAAGTTTTCATTCTGATCCATCACAAATTCTACTGTCCCAGCATTTGTATAATGAACATGCTTAGCAGCTAATAAAGCAGCTTCTCCTATTTGAACACGAGTCTTTTCAGACAAAAAAGGTGATGGCGTTTCTTCAAGCACCTTCTGATTACGCCTCTGTATCGAGCAATCTCGTTCGAACAGATGGACGATATTGCCATGATCATCTCCTACAATTTGCACTTCGATATGGCGCGCATCGTCAATGAATTTTTCGACGAACATCGCCCCGTTACCAAAATAGGCTTTAGCACGGTTCTGACTTGATACGAATGCTTTTTCTAACTCTTGATCATTTTCACAGCGCTGCATGCCAATCCCGCCTCCGCCTGCAGCTGCTTTTAACATGATCGGGTAATTGATTTCATTTGCAAATGCGATCGCTTCTGTCACATCCTCAATTTCACCACTGCCCGGAACGACCGGTACCCCTGCTTCTTGCATTGTTTTTCTCGCGGTGATTTTATCACCCATTGCCTCAACCACATCAGCAGATGGTCCGATAAAGGTTATCCCTCTCTCTTCAATCTTTCTTACAAAAGAGGCGTTCTCAGACAAGAAGCCATATCCGGGATGGACAGCATCCACCTTCTCTTCTTGTGCGATTCGAAGAATTTCATCCTGATTTAAGTAGGATTTAGCTGCTGGTGGATCTCCAATGTGATGAGCAGTTGTTGCTTGGTTTACGTATGGAAGATCTTTGTCAGCGCTAGAATAAACAGCAACCGTCTCTATTCCTAGTCTGCTGCATGTTCGAATGATTCGTTCAGCAATTTCGCCACGGTTTGCAATTAGGATTTTTTTCAAACTATCGCCCCTCTCATTACAATCATGAACCAGGTTTTTGAAAACCCTTACATTTATCATATCATTAATTCCGCTTCACGTTTCAATAAATATTCAAATTATTCCTTTTATACTTTGTTTTTTGAAATGAGGAAAAGTTTCGTGTTTTCGGTTATAATATAAATGAGAAGGAGTTTATACTTCTATTCATCTTAGAGATTAAATAAGCACATTTGACGGAGGGGGCCGCTATGGTAGACTTAACAGTTCGTCCACTTGTAATCAATTACAAAACTCTTGAGGAGTTTAAGAAATTTAAAGAGTTCGGCATTCAGGAACTTTCCATGATGGAGGATCTTCAGGATAATATCATCGAAAACGATAGTGAATCGCCATTCTATGGCATCTACTACGCTGACAAACTAGTAGCTAGAATGAGCCTTTATCGAATCGATGGAAAGTATGATCGTTACTTCGATCCACCACAGGATTACCTGGAGCTTTGGAAGCTTGAAGTGCTTCCGCAGTATCATAATCGAGATTATGGTTCGACTCTTGTTAATTTCGCAAAAACATTTAATGTTCCAGTGAAAACAAATGCGAGACAAGGTTCAGGTGAATTTTGGGAGAAAATGGGGTTTGAAGCCGTTACGTATCAACCTGATCGTGATCGAGGCGAAAATCCGTATGTTTGGTACCCAGAAGGCGTTTCCGAACAAGAATAATAAAGAAATAGGAGCAGCCCCGGCTGCTCCTATTTCTTTATTTTCTCTAAATTCCCATTAGCATCCATCTGAAATCGTAAATTCCCTTGATCTTCTTCTTGGAAAATAACCATTTTTCTCGCTTTTTCCATGATCTCTAATAAAGATTGATAATCTTCCTGTACTGACATATATTCTTTCTCTAGTTGATGAAGATGCTGTTTGAGTTGCAGGTTTTCGGCCATAGCTTCTTGTAACGAAGCTTCATGTTGATTTGATTCGGCAAGGTGCGTTTTGGATGTGATTAATAAACTGATCGCTTCGTCAATTAAATCAATGCTTCGATCCTCTTCTACCGATTCACGTTTCGACTGTGATTGGTTCTTTTTCTGTTCCTTACGCTGTTTCTTCGCTAAAGTTATCGCTGCTTCGTACTGTTTTCGAATCAAGGAGTTCCATCGGAAACCGCACGCAGCCGGCGTTCGAGAAAGTGTTTTCCCTACTTCCTCAAATGCAGCTAGTTGTGTGCTGAATTCTCTTATATGACGTAAAACGACTTCGGCTAACAACACATCTTCGTCTTTTGACCATGCATCCTGGCGAATTGGTACCAAGCGCAATCCCCCCAATAACCGTTTTACAGTCATCTTATGCATTTACTAGAGGTAGTAGACTCTTCTATTCATGAAAGAATCTATTTTCTTATCTATTTGATCAATTTCAGATTAAGTCAATCGCTAAAACATCTATAAAATGAGCTATGATAGCTAATTGTGTTAACTTTAAGGCATAGGATACTACGGAGTTAACGACTACCACTTTTATTCAAGAATTTTGCCACAGCTTTATGGTGCTCTTCGGTCGCCCATAGAATCGCACAGCTTCTTATTTCTTTCTCAACTCTATCTCGAATCAGATTTTGATCTAGACTAGTTAACCAATAAGACTTATAAGTAGAGAGGATCAAAGGAGAACGCTTTAACAGATTTTCTATGTATTGATAAGCATCGTCTTGAAAAGAAGCGTGTGTGGTTACATATGTAAGACATCCATTTGCAAGGGCTTCTTGATCAGAATAGCGATCAGCACTCATGAGCATTTTCATCGCTTCCCCATGATTCATTCTTGTTAGAGCATACGTGGATCCGCCCCAGCCTGTCGTTAGCCCGATCGATCCCTGGATGAAACCTACTTGAATATTCTTTTTCGCTATCCGAAAGTCACACGCAATAGCAAGTTCAAGCCCACCTCCAACAGCATGACCATTCAGTAGAGCCACAGTTGGTTTCTGACAGAAAAACAAGCGGTCTAGCACATCACCCATTTTCCGAAGCATCGTATACGCCTGCTCTTCTGTGTAAAGTTCCTTAAAAGCCTTTACATCCCCACCGCTACAAAATACCTTATCTCCGCTTCCGGTTACAACGAGGTATTTTACATTTGGATCTGATTCCGCCTTATCAATTGCCGCCATTAATTGATCCATCACCTCGTAATTAATCGCATTTCTTTGCTCAGGGCGATTAATCGTAAGAATTGCTGCTTCGTTACGACTCTCCACTCTTACACTCGCCATCCATCATCCCACCTTATATAGTTCAAATTATTGAGCGCTCATTCTTTTTACTATTCGTAGTTAAATATTTTTAAATAATCGAATAATTAAAGCGTAAAAAAAAGCAGAGAGATTTCTCTCTCTGCTTCGCAAGATTACTTGCTTACTACGTTTTCACCTTTGTAATTTCCACACTCTTTACAAACACGGTGAGAAAGTTTGAATTCGCCGCAATTAGGGCATTTTACCATTCCTGGTACTTCTAATTTATAATGAGTACGACGCTTATTTTTACGCGTTTTAGAAGTTCTTCTAGCTGGTACTGCCATTGTTTCCACCTCCTTAAAAAGTTAACTGATCTTACGGAAGTAAGGCTTAGTTATCTTCATTTTCCTTGTTGAAAAAATCAGCTAAACCGGCCATACGAGGATCAACCTTTTCTTTCGGTTGTTCTTTCGTAATGACTTCCCATCCATTTCCGGATTTTTTTGGCATTTCATCAGATTCAGAGCTGTATTTCACAACTCGAATCGGAATCTCCAAAAGTATATTTTCCTTAATATACGGAACTAAGTCAACCGTATTTCCCGAAACTTGATGAATTTCTTCATCTTCCACCTCAAAATCAACGCCACTTGTGTTTGCTTCAAGCACAAATGTCTCCATTGGGCGAATTACGAACGGAAAATCAACATCCTCTAGTGTATTGGCACATGGAAGAACCATTTTGCCTTTCACTGTAAGATGAAAGGTAACCTTATTACCATGAAACGATGTTTCTCCGGTAACATGAACTGGTGTAATCTCACGAATATCTGGATTACGTTCCTTCAGTTCCTCTACATTTACTTCTTCGTCAATTGTAAGGCCTTTTAGTTTAAAGGACTTCAATTGTTCAATTGACCATTTCATCTGTATATCACCTCAAGGCAACAAAAGTATTATAGCTACAAAATACGTAAATGTCAATATTTTTTCTTTACACCAGTTGTTTCATCGTTAATCTTGGTATAATGTTTATCATACCAGAGGAAAAACCTTGAATTCAACTAATAAAAATGTACGTCCCTTATACAACGGACAGAGAGGAGCAGCCGAATGACATCTGCTGGAGTTATTGTGGAATATAACCCTTTTCACAATGGACATTTGCATCATTTAAATGAAACAAAAAAAGCGGCCAACGCTGATGTAATCGTTGCAGTCATGAGCGGATCTTTTCTTCAGCGAGGAGAACCAGCACTCGTTGATAAATGGACACGAACACAAATGGCATTAAAAAACGGGATTGATCTTGTAGTAGAATTACCTTACGTATATGCTACCCAAAAAGCGGAAATTTTTGCGAAAGGTGCTATCTCAATCTTAAATTCACTCGGAGTCGATTACGTTTGTTTCGGAAGTGAATCTGGAGACATCGAAGAGTTTCAAGAGACTGCATCGTTTATCGAAATGCACGAGAAAGACTACAACGAACGCATTAAATATTATATGGGACAAGGTAACAGCTATCCGAAAGCTTCTTCACTAGCTTTTGAAAGCCTTGAAGGACACGCTCACGTTCTTGACCTATCACAGCCCAACAATATATTAGGCTACCATTATGTGAAAGCCATACAGGCACAGAATGCCCTCATCGAACCATTAACGATACTTCGTACAAAAGCAGGCTACCATGATCAAGACTTCGTTGATAAAAGAATAGCAAGTGCGACTGGCATTCGACGAGAATTATTTAAAGGGAGTTCTCTTGATCAAATTCAGGCTTACGTGCCAGAACCAACTTATTTTGAATTAACAAACTATCAACGGACATATGATTCTTTTCAGGGATGGCATAACCTTTATCATCTGCTTCGCTATAAGCTGCTTACTTCTAGTAACGTTCACCTTTCCTCCATTTATGAAGCGGAGGAAGGACTTGAGAATCGTCTAGCTACAATGGCGAAGCAAGCCCAAACGTTTCAATCCTTCATGGAACTCGTGAAAACGAAACGGTATACATGGACAAGAATCCAACGCTTAGCGCTCCATATTCTAACACAAACAAGTAAAAATGATATGTTGCCTGCTTTGGAGAACAAGGCTGCTCCTTACGTTCGAATTCTTGGTATGACGAAAGCTGGAAGATCATTCCTTAATGAAAGGAAAAACTCTCTTCCCGTTCCTCTTGTATCGAACATCAACCAGTTTGATCATCCTTTTCTTACAGTTGAGAGGCGCGCTAGTCAAGTTTATGCGCTTGGCTATTCAGGTTTCCATCAAGAAGCGTTTCTACAAAAAGAGCATAAATCCGTGCCAATTATGATCGATTAAAAAAATCACCCTGCTATTATGGCAGGGTGATTTTAATAAGTATCCAACGATCACGTTTTACTTCACGTCTAATTGCTTTAAGTAGTCAATAGCATCCTGGAATGTTTCGACTGGGACAATTTTCATATCTGTATCGATATCTTCTGCCGCTTCCATGGCATCATCGTAGTTGGAGTGAGCCACTGGGGCGAAGAATATTTCAGCTCCAGATCCATCAGCTGCAACGATTTTTTGTTTAATCCCGCCGATAGGTCCAACCTCTCCACTTTCATTAATCGTACCTGTTCCGGCAATGTCGTACCCTTTTGTCCAATCTTCTTTGGTTAACTGATTGTAAATTTCTAACGTGAACATTAGCCCGGCTGATGGTCCGCCAATTTCATCTGTATTGATATTAATAGAGGGATCTGTTTCAATTGACGTTGCTGTTACTGGACCAGTGATACCAACGCCAACTTTATCATCCTCTGTTCCATATGCTTTAGGGAATTTCGAGAAACCTAGCTCTATCTGCTTTTCTTGATCGCCTCTTTTGATCGTCATATTAACCGTATCTGACTCCTCATAGGATCCTAGTTCATCAAGTAGCTGTTCCGTTTCCTCAATCCTTTTCCCTTCAACCTCAACAATCAAATCACCAAGTTCTAACTTCCCATCTGCCGGCATGCCTTCTATTATACCGGTTACTAGGACACCATTTTTCGTGATTTTTATCTCTTTCTTTGCGGCTTCATAAGCAACGATTGTGGCACTCGTTTGTGAATTAGCCATCACATCAAGCTGTCTTTGGTGATACTCATCGTCCGATTCACCTTCACGCTTAATTAAGTCTTCTGCGATCAATTCATGATACTCATTAAATTGCGCCCATATATACTGAACTAAGTTTGCTTCTCCGACTCGGACAGTCGTGAGCATAAACTCTCCACCATCTTGTGAGCCACCTTCAACATTGATTACTTCATCTAACACTCTTGCTTCTCCGGGTGTCGTTACATAATATGGGAGGTCAATGAATGTAACGGTAGCAACCAATACAATGATAATCGCCCACACATAGGTGAATCTCTTTGTGCCTCGGTTCATTTATTTTTCTCCTTCCACACCTCCACCGCCTGATGAATTTGATCAAGGTGGCGGTAGGCTTCTTCCTCTCCAATTTTAATAATATCCATCACATTCGTAAATGCTCTTGATTGAAATGATTCTAAGCCAGGTTTAATCATGACATCTGCATTAATTTCATGAAGCCTTACCATTTCATTTTGCATAATATCAATGCTTTGCATAATCACGTCAATAATTGATGTAACATCAGGCTCTTTCTTTACGTTTGAAACATCAACAGCAATCACAAGATCTGCCCCCATTTCTCTTGCTACAGATACGGGAACACGATCAATCACACCACCATCAACAAGAAGCCTATCACCTATTTTTTCAGGGACAAGAATTCCCGGAATAGCGATGCTGGCTCTAACAGCCTGTGCAACAGGACCAGAACGAAAGACTACTTTCTCTCCTTTAATAATATCCGTCGCCACAATCGCAAGTGGAGGATGCATATCCTCAATTTGCTTTCCCTGCGTTAATGTTTCAATTAAACTCTTCACTTTATTACCTGCAATAAACCCCATCTTTGGTACGGTAAAATCCAAATAATATTTTCGTCGAAAAAGCGATGCCATTTTCTCCATCGTATTGACATCGTGTCCCGATCCATAAATTGCCCCTACTAAAGAGCCCATGCTGCTTCCTGCAATGTAATCAATTGGTATTTTTTCTTGAATAAGTACTTTTAACACCCCTAAATGAGCGAATCCCCTCGCTCCTCCAGAACCGAGAGCTAATCCGATTTTAGGACGGTTCATTGAGAACGCCTCCCTGTCTATACCTGCTTAATCATATGGTCTAATTGTGCCTCACATACGTATATTTTAATTATCGGACAGGTTTGATGCATATTTGAATTGACTTAAGACGATCAAATAGTGGGAGGAATGTACTTGTGAACGTTCAAGTAGTGAAAACATTATTGCTTGCAACGTCAGTTACGATCGTTGCTCTCGCCGTTATTTTATTTCCAGAACACACTCTACAAGCCTCCAAAAGTGGATTATCAATGTGGTGGAATATTGTATTCCCCTCTTTATTACCCTTTTTTATTATTTCTGAACTGTTGATTGGTATTGGGGTTGTGCGATTTATAGGAATTCTATTAGAACCTTTGATGCGACCACTATTTCGTGTACCAGGATCAGGTGCCTTTGTTTTTGCTATGGGAGTTGCCTCAGGATTTCCTGCAGGAGCGAAATACACAGCACACCTTCGCCAAAACAATGACATTACAGCCATCGAAGGCGAGCGGCTCGTTTCATTTACGAACTGTTCGAATCCGCTCTTTATCTTTGCTGCTGTTGGGGTTGGATTTTTCCATAATCCTGCACTTGGCGTTATTCTAGCTGCAGCTCACTATGGCGGGAATATCATGGTTGGACTAGTCATGCGTTTTCATCACCCGGAAGATCACCATCCAACTGTTACAATACGATCACATCAGTCGAGACTTAGTTTAGCTTTCTCAGCACTTCACGACACACGAATGAATGACAAGCGTCCATTCGGTAAAATGATGGGTGACGCTGTTCATTCTTCTATCAAAACATTATTAATGGTTGGTGGGTTTATCATTCTATTCTCAGTATTAAATGAACTGCTTTCCGTCATTGGTCTTGCACCATTATTTGCTGGAGCACTTAGGTCTATCCTGATTCTCCTTCAGCTTCCACCAGAGCTTGATGTTCCTCTGCTTTCCGGAATGTTTGAAATCACACTAGGTAGCCAGCTCGCAAGTGAAAGTTCAGCTACTTTAGTTGCGCAGGCTATGATTACGAGCTTCATTCTTGCTTTTAACGGGCTTTCGGTACAAGCACAGGTTGCAAGTATTTTGGCAGATACCGATATTCGATTTAAGCCCTTTTTTTTCGCCAGATTACTTCATGGCTTCTTCGCGGCTTTCCTAACGCTCGTCATCTGGAAACCACTCTATTTAAACTACTTATCTTCAGGAAATGGATCGCTTCCTGTTTTGAATCGAGAAGATACACCGTCCATCATTGAATCAGTTTACTCATTTCTTGAGCAAACAGGTCCCTGGATTACACTATTCTTCCTACTAACGTTCATCGTGTTATTCACACAGCAATTTAACCAAACGAAGCGAAAGGGGTTTAAGTAGAAAAAAGACCCCCGTTAGCCTAACGGGGATTCTCCATACTTTTCTCTCAGGGCATTTTCAACAATCTCAGGAACAAGGTCTGATACAGGGGCGTGGTATTTTGCTATCTCTTTCACAATACTTGAGCTTAAGAATGAATATTGATTGTTTGTCATCATAAAGAAAGTTTCAATTTCATCTTCAAGCTTGCGATTAATTGAAGCAATTTTCATTTCATATTCAAAATCTGAAACGGCACGCAGCCCGCGTAAAATCGTTGATGCTCCTACGCGTTTCGCATATTCAATTAATAGCCCGTTATGCGAATCTACTGTTACATTTGGAATGTCTTTCGTCGCTTCTTTCAATAGCTCGACCCGTTCTTCGACTGAGAACAGCGTTGATTTGCTTTGATTATTTAAAACAACAATCTTAATGTTGTCAAAAACTCTAGCGCCTCGTTTAATAATATCCAGATGACCAAATGTCACCGGGTCAAAACTGCCTGGACACACTGCAATTTTTCCCATGACTATTCCTCCTTCTCAACACCCGACTGTTCATATGTATAAATTGAAATCGTCGTTTTACCACTATACGTTTCCTCACGAATCATCCGCAAACCCGCAAATTCTTCTGGTAATGTCACTTCTTTCTTGTGTTCGACAACGATTGTTGCATTTTCCTCTAACAAATCATACGCTGTCAGCTTTTCAAGATCGTGAAGAATTTGCTCTTTATGATAAGGAGGATCCAAAAGAACAAGTGAAAAAGCTACTTCTCTTTTTTGAAGCGCTTTTAACGCTCGCTTTGAATCATTTCGAAAAACTTCCGCGGATTCCGTAAACTTCGTTTGTTCTAGGTTCCACTTAATGGTTTCAATCGCTTTATTCTCGCGATCAACAAACACACATTTCTCAATCCCACGGCTTAACGCTTCAATTCCTAGCGCCCCACTGCCTCCATATAAATCAAGCGCCATTCCGCCATCAAAAAAAGGGCCAATCATATTAAAAATCGACTCTCTTACTTTATCTGTCGTTGGTCTTGTAGAGGTTCCTGGAACAGGCTTGATATGCCTTCCTTTACAATCTCCTGCAATTATACGCATCTCTCTCACAACCTTATCCTTTCCATATTCCTACTTATCCTACCACAAAAAAAGGGAAAGCTAAAATCAATGTATAAACGAAAAGGTGATGGTGATACTAAACGTAGTAGCATCGTTCATACGAAATGGTGCTGCCAACCGCGGAGAAAGACTTACGTTTCCCCATAAGTTCTTCCTCCGGTTTCTCCTCTCCCATTTGCCTTGGCTTCACAGCTTAAGGCACCCGCAGGATTTCCTGCGGGTTTTTTTATGAAGTGATATTTACTCTCTTTTGCTCGATCAACTAAAAAGAAAGACCTTTCTTATCCAGGATCTAAATCAAGGGGCATATCGATCGCCTGAATGCCATCCCAATCATGCTGAATCCATTCTCCAAAAGTTCCTTCATTAATGCTAGTGTGACTAAACAAATAATCTTCAACGTCAGATAGTGATTGATCAGAAAGCAGTTCAGCCTCTGCAGCTGTAATAACACCGTGTAAAACTAGAGCTGCTAAGATATCCGCAATAATAAGCCCTTGAATCAATTTTTTATCGATGGTTTCCTCTCTAGCATTTCGTCCTTTCCAGTATAAATAGAGCAAGCCCCCTACTAAACTAACTAGAAGCAGAATCGAGACCATAGAGTTAACCTCCTTTCTTATCATTCTAATGCAAACGCTTTATCCTTTCCATCATAATGAATTCATGCTACATTATGAATGGATTTCTGAAGTGACTGAAAGGAGAACAACATTATGATTCAACGCTTTATTGAACTAGGAGAAGGCTATTCTGATATTTATGAATTAGTTGAACTTGCAAGAACCAATTCCCATCGTGTTCACCGTTTGTTATTACTAAAAACACTCAAAAATGACCGCCAAGTCGTATCGCCTGTCGTCGTTTTAAATCCGGCCGGAGAAGGTAACCTTCAGCCATTGTACATATCTTTAGAAGGAATCCCTTCTAAAGAGCCTTCTGTGCAACGTTTAAAGCTCTTCGAAGACCTAAGCAAGGAATTGGACGTTTCGATCATACCAATGGAAATTAAGCCTTCAAGTGAGTTTAATGAGAAGGATCTATACTTTAATTACATCATTGGTATTCTTCGTTTAAATAACCTGATTCCCCCACTTCAATAATTTCATTAACAAAAGCAGGGGCCAATGACCCCTGCTTTTGTACGTTAAGATGTTATTTCTTTGGCTTCATATATCGCTTGTTTCCGATCAAGAATTGGAAGTACTCTTCTTTTCACATAGGCTACACTTATCAATAATATAATACCTGCAAATAAAAAGAGCCCTCTTGTCCCAACAACCGCTACAATCGCTCCTCCAGTTACTGGGCCAAGCAAATTACCCAAATAGACGGCACTATTAGAAAAGCTATACGTTCTACTTTCCATTCCGGCAGGTGACAGTGTTTTCACTAGTGAATTTACAGAAGGCAGTAATCCTCCAATACACAACCCTAACAAAAAGCGCAGAACTATTAATTGCCACAGCTCCTGAACAAAGGCCTGCGGAATAGAGAAAATCGCCGCTCCTATTAATGAATAATAAAGAACATGGTGTGAACCCTTTCGATCTCCCACTTTTCCGAGTTTAGGAGAAGCTAACATATTGGCAATACCCATAACAGAAGCAGCGATCCCTGCAAATAAAGCCACATTTCCCCCTGAAGTAAGCTGTTGTACAAAGAGTGGAATAAGTGGATTCATTCCAAGAAGCGCGAACTGCACGAGAAAACCTACTAACATTAACGATAACATCGGTGAATGAACAGTTACTTTCTTGAAATCTTTAATCGCATTACTTTTTTCCTTTTTTGCTGATGGTTCTGGTTTTGTCTCTTCTTTAACAAGAAACAACACAACGAATGCCGCCAGCAAAATCACAACACCCGTAATATTAAAAATCATTCGAAATCCTAGCGTTTCAGCCATTAACCCACCAAATAACGGACCACAAATAGCACCAGCTACAGCTCCAGAATTTAAAGTGCCGAGTGCGTATCCGACGTGTTCCTTCGGTGTGTTTGTCGCTACTAGTGCAATAGCGGCAGGTATAAATCCTGAAACAACTCCATTTAACAAACGTAAGCCAAGTAAAGACCAGGGACCTGTGGCAAATCCGGTTAAAATAATCACGACAGCCATACCGAAGCCTGAACGAAGTAGCATAAGCTTCCGTCCATGTCGATCTGCCATACGTCCCCAGAATGGTGAAAATAAAAAGGCAGTTAAAAAATTCGCACCAAAAATAACACCTGACCAAAGACTAATTTGACTTTCTCCTTCTACACCAAGTTCCTGAACGTACAAAGGTAGAAACGGCATAATCATTGTCATAGCACCAAGAACTAAAAATTGACTAGCAAACAAAATCCAGACATTACGTTTCCAATTATCCATTTTGTCACTTCCTTTAATCCGACCATTATATCCTTCGGGGTTCGAAATAATCAACCATTTAAACTAGATTTTCTTTATTACGATGAGGGTACGGTAAAGATGAGTTTTTCCATAAAGCGCAAGGTGTACGAACGGAGATTTCTAAAGGTAGAGGCATAGCTTATGTACCGATGCTTGGTTTTTGGCTTTTCAAGTGAAAGGTCGCGCTGTGATGACCCAAAATAAAAAAGCCATCCTTTAGGATTGGCTTTTTAGAGTCCCATCTTGTAATCATATTGCTTTGCTTTATCAGGCTTTGCATTTTGATATTCCGTCTGCACCTCAGGACGTTTGGAAGGCTCCACTCGCTTTACAAAATGGAGAGAGTTCAAGCGCTCTTTCGTTGTTTCCAATTGATCGAGATTAATATAAATCACGACATACTTTTGTTTTGAGGAAACGTAGTGAACATTTCCAAACCTTCTTAACTGCTTGGCATGCTTCAATGACTGAATATAGACTGCCAGGCCAACTCGTTCTACAAACATGACGCGCTTCCCCTTTACTTATGAAATCTACTCGTTCGATGAACAGAGTGATGGTCATTTTATTATGATTCAGTTAGGATAACAGTAGACTGCGTTTATGAAAGGATGCTCTTCAATGAACCTTGATGAAATTTGGAGTCCATTTCTAAATCAACTAGCCACGTCAAATACCGTAAAGTCTGTTTCAAAAAAAACAATCACAGGTATTCCCTTTCTTTATCTTACAGTAAATTCGGATATCATAAAAGCTGAGATTGAAACCTTGATTAAATTAGAGGCGGCAAAATGCATGAGAGGGAAGCAATTGAGAATGGAATATTCATTCGTTCGAGAAGAAAGAAATCTTCTTGTCTATCGAGTGCGCTTTCTCGTACCACAAGAAAAGATGTTTTGCTGCGGAAACTTATGTCCTGACTGTATACGTTACCGAAATTGAAAAACCAGAGCAAAAGCTCTGGTTATCCACATCCACAGCTGCCGCCTGAGCCGCAGCCTCCTCCACATGATTGATTATCAAAGAAAGGATTTCCAGATGGAACTTTGATTGAAGGAGACACTTCACCAGCTAATAGAGAGCAAACCTCTACTAGAAGGCCTTCGAGCTCCGTTTCCGCTTGCTTAAATGCCGCTACCGCTTCGTGAAGATCCATGTCTCTCTTCGCTTCACGTACTTTTACAGTAATCGTCATAAAGTCCGGATGATAACGCCCGAAACGTTGAACCTCATCATAAAGTTCCTTCATTTCTGTGAAACGCTTAATCAAACGCTGCGCTTCCCTATTCTTTGATAATTCCTTCTTTGCCTCATGATATTCATGAGCTACTTCTGAATCTTTTATCAAAAATCCAAGCTCTTCGGCCTGGTCTAAAATCATTACACTATCTAGAGTAGCAATCATACGTACACCTCCACATTTATCTTACCACTTCATGGAACCTCCTGACCAGTCCTCTACTATATTAGTAAAGTGAATATCCACGATTTGGTTATTGACTTTTTTTGGTGTAAGCTCTATAATTTTCTAGATTTATGTGTTTTCATATTAGCTATGTTAGATTGTGGCTCCCTTCATTATTGGCGTATGTACGGCCTTTTTTAACGGTTCGAGAATATTTATTCGCACTCCAAAATGCCAATAATCGAGAATTCAACAATATAAGCTAACATGGTTATTTTAGAGAGGAAGAAAAAGAAAACTGTGAAACTTATTACGTTCAATCCGTTTCGTACGCTAGGCATGTCAGGTATTTCTTATGTTAAACCCGATCATATGTTCAAAGAAATTGATGAAATTAGAAGAGCAGATGTGTTGTTATTTCCAGAAAAATGGCAGGTTAATTCTCTTGTTTATGGTCTAAACAAAAATATCTTTCCATCCATCCAATCCATTCAACTTGGATTTGATAAAGTGGAAATGACGAGAGCATTCTGGTCACTTTCACCAGATCTAATGCCTTACACCGAAATAGCAGGTCGTTCCAAAGACACAATTGAACGTATTTTAAATACATTCCCCTTCCCTTTCGTTGCAAAGGAAGTACGCAGTTCTATGGGAAATGGCGTGTTCCTTATCCGTTCCGAAGAAGAATTTCTAACTTATGCAGAGCGTAACGACGTTCTTTATGTGCAAGAATATTTACCAATAGAAAAAGACCTCCGTGTTGTTTATGTAGGTAATACAGTTGTATCGGCTTATTGGCGTGTTGGAGGAGAGTCATTTCTTAATAACGTGGCTCAGGGAGGAAAGCTGTCTTTCCATCAAATTCCTGACGAAGCACTCGAGCTCGTTGATCGAACAGCCAAAGCCCTCGGAATTAACCACGCAGGATTTGACGTTGTGTATGCAAACGGAAAGTACTACTTTCTTGAATTCAATTGTTTGTTTGGGAATCAGGCGCTTGTTCAACAGGGTATCCATGTAGAGAACTTGATATTTCAATATTTACAGGAGCAGTTTCCACCTATCGTACCGCCGACAACACCTTTCAAGCAAATCTCCTAAACATAAGCCTCCTGAAAAGAGGCTTATTTTATTTCCACTTTCATTTCTTTCAAAGATAAATACCTTCCTCCATCTTCTCTCATAATATCTAAACGAATCGTATGCTTGCCTTCGGGTAAATTTCGAATAACAAAAGCTGCACTTTCTACAGTTTGATGCTTCACACCGTCAAGATATACATTCAGATGTCCATGGTACTCTTTTTCTGTATTTTCTTTATCGAATGAAAAATTAGGAATTAAGCATTCAATAAAGACGTTATGATCTTTCACTCTGTGATTAACGACAACAGGCTCAGTGTTTTCTTTAGCTGCGACGTTATCCTGTAAAGCCTGACTAAATCCAACCACCGGAACACAGCAGCCAATCATCAACAGAATGATCATTAGCTGTCTTTTACCACGCTTCAACAACATCTTCAACCACACCCCTTTATACATCAGTGTGCCCCAAGAATAATAAAAAATAAGGAGAAATGATTAAATCAATGGCGAAACTCAGCTTACGCAACCATAAAAAAAGACCCTAATTTTTTAATTGGGTCACTAACGCTAGCATCATATTCACCATATTTAATTGATTTTGGAAGCGATCAACCCGTTGTGGGAACGTCTGACCATAAAATGTTTTGGAGGCTTCTTCAAATTCTTTCAGTGCGAACGGTTCTCTACTTAAACGCCGATACCAGCTAGGCTGATTACGTAGAAATAGCACCAGATCCTGCCGGGTAGCGAGAAACTCCTGTACTTCTTCACGCATGTGATCTCCTCCTAGTCATGTCGAAAGGGAAACGGGGAGTGTGATTGAGAATAAGGAGATTGTGGTTTTGGTTTCGAACGAAATTGTGATAAAACTTCTTGAATAGAATAAACAGCTCCACTAAATTGTTCGATACCTTTTTGAACTTCTTCAAAATTCATTTGTTTAAGTGCTGATAACATGCCACCAATACTTTTCTCTTCTGAGACTTCTTCCTGATTTTCATCCATCTCTTCTTCATACCAGCTAGCATCGTCTTCACCAAAAAGCATCCATTCCTCAAATAGCTCTTGAAGCGTTTTTTCCTTTCGCTTCACCTTTTTTAGCACATGAGGATGAGCTTTGACGAATGTCTTAAATTCCTGAACCTTTTGAGTTCCTTTTTCTTTTGCTTCAGGCAAATTCGCCACCTCCATTTCCATACAAACCAAAATGGTCTTACTACATCATAATTAGACTTTTAACAATTGTGCGCCTATTTATTGGTGTATTCGACCATTACTGGTAAACTAAAAATAATCGCACACTGGAAAAGGAAGGTAGATTATATGGAGAACGAATCAATACATACGTTAATTTCACAAATTTTAGATGAAGCAAATGAGCAAGAAAAACACTCCCTACGCTTCCTGCTTGAGGGTGTGCTAAAAAAACAGCAAGATTATTATAAAACCTATTTAGCTGGGTTTATGGGAATTAGGAGTAAAAAACTTGATGAAGATACTTATGAAAGTATTATTCCGAATCAAGAACTTGTTCATAACCCATTGCATATCGTTCATGGTGGAATAACCGCTTCATTAATTGATATTGCAATGGGCTCACTTGTTCACCAATCGCTACCTTCTGACAAAGCAGCAGTGACTTCTGAAATGAATATTCACTTTCTTGCGAAAGGGGATGGTCATGAGTTAAGGTGCCAATCTCATGTTGTGTTTAAAGGTGACGAAAGATGGGTTGTGAAAGCAAATGTCTATCGTGATGATCTGAAACTAATCGCCACGGCAACCGGAAACTTCATGGTTATTCCTAGAAAGGTTTAATGAAATTCTGTGTGTAATATTCACGATAAACCCCTACACCAATTTCAGTGAACTCTTCATTCAATAGAGCTTCACGATGACCTTTACTGTTTAACCATCCAATCATCGCCGCTCCAGCATCTGGATATCTTGCAGCGATGTTCTCTCCGGCATAGCTATAGAGAACGTCGCCCTTCTTTAATCGATCGGAAAGCTCCCCTTCTGATGGTGAAGTATGAGAAAAGTAATCATTCTCTCCCATATCCTTGCTATGTCCAAAGGCAACTTCTGATACTTCATTGTTATAGCTTAACGATCGTTTGTCAGATAAATTTCTCAACACGTTTGTCATCGAAAAAATTTGTTTTTCCATCGCATCTTCGACTTTATCCCATTCACCCTGTGATAGCGACTCCGTGTCAAGCAGTTCACCACGATAAGAAACCGCATAAGGTCTTTGCTTCACTAGTACACTCGGCTCTGCAATCCTAACAGCACGTAAACTTCCGTTAAACTTATCAAAATAATACTGTGCGTATAAATCTTCATGTATTTTAATTAAAGGCTTAAGCTGTTTTTCTTCTTCAGTGAGCTGAAACCGATAATCATATTGATCTACCTTAACAGGGATTTCATTTAGAGGCTTCTCTTCTTTGAATATATCAGCCGCTTTCTCACCCATTGGGTATCGTTCACCAGCGTCAACATTTCCCATAAAGAAAATTGTCACTACCTGTTCATCTTCAATACCAACTTGTAAATAGGCAGAATTGGACTGCTCGTAAATCCACCAGTCATACTCAAACGGTGACGGATCCACTCTATCTGGTTTCCCCAAATTAGATTCAATCGTTTCTGGCCCTTCTCCTACCCATTTCTCCAGTCCTTTAAGCTCTGGCAATGGCTCATCTTTTTTCACTTCGTCTTGTTGTGTTGGAGACTTTTCCGTAGTTTCTTCGAGAACAAACTTTTCTTCATTAATGATGCGTTCAACTTCCTGTCCTAAATGACTCCACTCAATTTTGTCATATACATCTATTCCGATCACGATGACAACAATCAGCAAAGTGAAGCGAAGTATATTTTTCATGATTCGTTCGCCTCCATTTCATTGTATCTATTATGCCTTATCTCTGTTGTACACCGCAACGGTTAGCCTCTAGGACGCTTAGAGTAACCACCTTAAAAGTAAAAAAGAAGAGCACCTGGCTCTTCTAGTTTAAGCGTTTATTTTTTCTTTTAGATGGAAGTAAGATACGATTCCAACAAAACGATCACCGTCTACTACAATAACCTCTGTTAGGCGGGATTCATTCATTAACTCTGCAGCCTGCTCAGGCTTCATATCTGGTGCCAAAGTCATAGATGGCTTTTCGAGGAGTTCCTCAACTTTAGTCATGCCAGCTTGATTATCAGCAAAACCACCAACCGCAATTGCTCGATCTGTCACAATTCCAACCAAATTTTCACCATCACAAACGGGAACAATCGTGACATTTTCATTCTTCATAGTTGCAGCCGCTTCGGCAACGCTATCAGAAGGCTTACTCGGAGTAACATATTTAGCAATGTCTCCAACAGATACCATGCTTCGTTGAAGTGCCGATCCCAGCTGATCACGAAGGGTTTCAAGCTTTTTGTTACATGTGTTAATGATCGTATCAGGAAATTCTTCGTCATACTCCACACCGTGAGGATAATAGTGTTTTCCTAAGTATGGCTTACCAAGCTTGATCACTGCATAAGAAGATTCAACCATTCCCTCGATAGCTACACCAGGAACTCGAAGATAGTAAACGTCACCATTTGTCATATCCTCAAATTTATAATCGTATGTAACTCGTTCATAATCCCATTGACCAGCAAGAACTAAACCGTTTTCATGCATAATATGATCTAGAATGGAAAATTGAACGATCGTAGATTCCAGACCAGTCTTGTCAAATTTCATAATTCGTTTGCCTCCTTTGTAATTCACAACATGTCCACTCTTTAATAATAGTATAAGGGGCAGTGTGGTTGCAATGTTTACTTCGTTTTCACATGGATAATCCATACATTATTATCCTGTCCAATCGAAAAGAAATTACATGACTTCAAAACAAATAATAATAATCTGAGTGAAATCGGTCGCTTCTGGTGAAACTACGCTAGAAAGGAGATGATTTCATGAGAAAATCAGTATCATTTTTAATGGTATTTCTTCTCATAACTTCACTATTAGCACCAACTTATGCACATGCACAGAGTACATACACAGTAAAATCTGGTGACACGCTGTGGAAAATTTCCAAACGCTATAAAATCGGACTTACTGAGATAATCAGTGCAAATCCTCAATTCGATAATCCAGATCTTATTTATCCGGGTGATCGTGTCAACGTACCTACAGCAAATCCATCGATTCGAAAGTCTAAAGACGTTGGACAACAAGTTATGGATTTAACAAATGCAGAGCGTGCGAAAAATGGACTGTCGCCATTAACGTGGAATTGGGAAGTGGCTAGAGTAGCCAGATACAAATCAGCAGATATGAGAAATAAAAATTATTTTTCTCATCAGTCGCCTACGTACGGTTCTCCCTTCTCAATGCTAGAGAATTTTGGCGTTTCCTATCGAAGTGCCGGAGAAAACATTGCCGCTGGACAAGCAACACCCGAAGAAGTCGTTCAAGCGTGGATGAATAGCGAAGGACACCGAAAAAACATTTTAAATTCTGGTTATACACAGATTGGCGTCGGATACGTCTCAGGTGGTTCATACGGTCATTACTGGACACAAATGTTCATTTCAAAGTAATCAGAAAAGCCTCTTTGTCTAAAGAGGCTTTTCTATATGAATTTATTCTTTAAGGTCCTCGTCTGTAATAGATAAGGCTGATACAAGCACATTCACTTCTTCCACGTGTAACCCCGTCATTTTTTCTATATCATTTTTAATTCTTTCTTGAAGAACAAAGCATGTATAGGGAATGATTTCTCCAAAACCAATTGCCACTTCTACGTTAAGTGATAAACCCGCGTCTTCCTGGTAACTATCATATTGAAAAGAGGACTTCTTCCCTTTCCCAACCATCTTTCTCAATGTCTTTTTAACAGGTGCTTCAATAAATTTCACGCCCGGCGTTTCATTAATCGCTACTTCTAAAATAAAGTCAATGACGCTCTCTGAGATGGTTAGGCTTCCTTGATGGAATGATTTTCTCATGATGATCCTTCCCCCCTCTTGCATACACTCTTAATATTATATGAATAGCTGAAAATGAATTATTCGTCTAATAATTCATTTCTCTCTACTGGTAAAGCGTAATCGTCCGTACTATAATATAAGAAGATGGTTTGACTTAGAAAGGAGAACAAGATTGCCAAAGTTCCTCACAAAGCGATTTATATTAATTTTACTTGTCATTGCGATTTTAGCAGTGCTTGCTTTCTGGATCTTACCGGTCTCCATTCCTCTTATTCTCGCGTTTTTCAGTGCTCTAGTACTTGATCCAGCTGTTAAACTGATTCAGAAGAATACGAAACTTAAGCGGTACTTTCCAGTGATTATTGTCTTTACGCTATTTGTTATTTTCATTTCGTTACTAGGCTACTTCCTTATTACAAAAGTGATTACTGAAGGAATAGCGCTAGTCGAGAACTCCCCTCTGTACATACAAAACATCACCCAGATGTGGGATAGTATGGAATCCAACATGGAGGCCGTATCAAAAAGTTTTCCTCCTGAGTTTGTTCAAGAATTCACCAATCAGGTTGATCGATTTCTTGAAAATACAAAGGATACCATCAGTAGCATTGATTACTTAAAAATCATTACCATCATTGTCACAGGAATTCCAAATTATTTAGTTAGCATTGTTGTATACTTAATTGCCCTCTTCTTATTCTTGATGGATCTTCCAAGACTGAAGAAGCAATCTTATTCTTACTTATCACAACAAACGGCAGAAAAAGTGCAATTCATGACCGGGCGCCTTTCCTACGTCATTTTTGGTTTTTTTAAAGCTCAGTTTCTTGTCAGCATCATCATTTTCTTTGTTAGTTTAATTGGACTGTTATTCATTACGCCGAAGGTTGCCCTTTTAATGGCATTTATCATTTGGGTCATTGATTTTATACCGATTATTGGTTCTATCGTTATACTCGGACCCTGGGCGATTTATTATTTAATAACTGGCGATATCGCCACTGGAAGTCAAATGGCGATTCTAGCGGTTGTGCTTCTAGTCATTCGTCGAACAGTAGAACCAAAAGTAATGGGACGACATATCGGACTATCTCCGTTGTCTACGTTAATATCCATGTACATTGGTTTGAAACTCCTCGGTATTATGGGCTTCATCATCGGGCCAATCCTTCTCATTGCCTTTAACTCTGCAAGAGAAGCCGGGCTAATTAAAATTAATTTCAAAGTTTAACGAAAAAGAAGCTGTTTCCATATGGAAACAGCTTCTTTCGGTTCATTTTACCAAATCATACCCATTAGGGCGACAACACACGTGCCAGCTACGAATACTCCAAAGAATATTCCCCATGCAGGATACTGATGCCCTTTGTGGCTTAAATGCATGAACATGTATAGCTGAAATACGAGTTGGATACCAGCTAGGATCATGATAAAAACAACTGTAAAAGCATCAGATATCGCATCGCTAGCTACTGCTACGAACGCAATCATCGTCAGGAAGATCATCATGGCAAAGGAAACAAGTTGTTGCTTAAATTCCTTCTCATGAGCAATCTCGTGATGAATGTCGAGATGACTTTGATCGTGCTCTGACAGAGTATCGTGACCTTCATGATGTGCCATAAAATTAACCCACCTTTCCCATTAGGTAAACCACTGTAAAGATGAAGATCCATACAACATCAATAAAGTGCCAGTAAAGAGCAAAGAGATAAAACTTCGGTGCTGTATAGAGATCCATCCCTCTTCTTAAGTTACGAATAATAAGAAGTGTAATCCAAGAAATCCCCATAAATACGTGAGCTCCGTGAGTTCCTACTAACGTGTAGAAAGCAGATCCCCATGCACTACTTTTAATGGTGTGACCATATTCATGTACATAATGATTAAACTCATAAATTTCAAGACCTAGGAAAGCAAGCCCAAGAAGTCCTGTAACAACAAACCATCCAATCATTCGCTTAAAATGATTGGTCTTAAGAGCCATTGTTGCAAATACAGACGTTAAACTACTTGTTAATAAAAGCATAGTTGCAATAAAGACTAGTGGAAGCTCAAACAGTTCGTTTGCTGATACTCCACCATTTGTGGCATTCCTTAGTCCTAAGTATACCCCAAAAAGCGAGGCGAAAAGCACGGTTTCGCCTCCAAGGAAGAACCAGAAACCAAGAAATTTGTTTTTACCATCTAATGTAGCCCGTTCTGGATTGGCAGGCAATTTAGTCATTGTTTCGTTCGATTTCATTTGCCTTCCCTCCCTTCAGCAGGCAGATCTTCTTTATGGATATGATAGCCATGATAATCAATGACAGAGCGTAAAATCATCGCTAATGCCGTGACCACAAGACCACCAATAGCAATTATCCAATTTGAGTAGATGGCTGCAAGAGCCGCAGTAAACAACCCAAGAGAAAGAACAAGTGGAAGAATAGAAGAATCCGGCATATGGATATCATCTAAAGGTTCCGCGGCAACCATAGCTTTATTACCTGCTCGTTTTTCTAACCACCAAGCATCAAGACCACGTACTAGCGGTGTTTGTGCAAAGTTATATTCTGGAGCTGGTGATGAAATCGCCCACTCAAGCGTACGCCCGTCCCAAGGGTCGTTTCCAGCTTTTTTACCTTTAACAGAAGTTTGGATAATGTTCCAAACCATAATGATTGTTGCAAGTCCCATTAAGAAAGCACCCATCGTTGCTGCGAAGTTCGCTTCATCAAGACTTTGACCAGAAAGATACGTATAAACTCGACGCGGCATTCCCATAAGTCCGAGGAAGTGCATCGGGAAGAACGTTAAATGGAAACCGATAAAGAATAACCAGAAATGAAGCTTTCCGAGAAATTCGTTCAATACTGTTCCAAAAATCTTCGGCCACCAGTAGTACATACCGGCAAATAGACCGAACACTACCCCACCAACAATTACATAGTGGAAGTGAGCAACAACGAAGTAGCTATCGTGGTACTGATAGTCAGCAGGTGGAACGCTTAGCATTACCCCTGTCATACCACCAAGTACGAAAGAAGGAATAAATCCTACTGCAAATAAGTTTGCTGTTGGGAAGCTCACTTTTCCTCCCCACATTGTAAAGAGCCAGTTAAAGATCTTAACCCCAGTCGGAACTGCGATTAACATTGTTGCAACAGCAAAAATAGAGTTTGCAATTGGTCCTAGTCCCACCGTAAACATATGGTGAACCCATACCATAAAGCCTAAGAAACCAATAAGAGCTGTTGCGAAAACCATTGCTGAATAACCAAACAGACGCTTTCTTGCGAATGTTGCAATGATTTCAGAGAACATACCAAATGCAGGTAGAACGAGAATGTAAACTTCCGGGTGCCCGAAGATCCAGAATAGATGTTCATAAATAATCGGGTTACCTCCCGCTTCAGCTGCGAAGAACTGCGATCCGAACAAACGGTCAAACATGAGTAGCGCTAGACCAATTGTTAGAGCAGGGAAGGCAAAAAGAATAAGACCAGAAGTAATAAAACTAGACCATGTGAACAACGGCATACGCATAAATGTCATACCCGGTGCCCGCATGTTTATGATGGTAACTAGGAAGTTAATTCCCCCGATTAACGTTCCGATACCTGAGATCTGAAGCCCTAGAACGTAAAAGTCGACTCCGTTCCCTGGACTTGTTGTTGATAGTGGTGCATAACCGGTCCAACCAGCATCCGGTGCTCCACCCAAGAACCAACCAAGGTTCAGTAGAATACCACCCGCTGTAAATAACCAAAAGCCTAATGAGTTAACGAATGGAAAAGCTACGTCTCGCGCTCCAATTTGAAGCGGAATGATCGCATTCATAAACCCAAATATGAGCGGCATGGCTGCCAGGAAGATCATTGTCGTCCCGTGCATCGTAAGCAGCTGGTTAAATGTTTCAGCTCCCACAAAATCAAATTCTGGATAAAGCAACTGCACCCGCAGTAAGATTGCTTCTAAACCACCGAGTAGAAAGAAGAAAGCACCGGAAGCGAGATAGAGAATCCCGATCTTCTTATGGTCAACGGTAGTAAGCCAATCCCATACAGGATTTTTCTTTTTATAAGCATGTGCTGACACGTATTAAACCTCCTTATTTCCGATGACTATTCTTCAACTTTTAGTCCTTGCAAGTAAACAACTAAAGCATCAAGCTCTTCATCTTTTAGCTGATCTCCAAACGCAGGCATGTTATTACCAGGTTTGTATTCCGATGGATCGCTAATCCAGCCCTTAATGTTCTCATCTGTATGTTCGAGAACGCCCGCTACTTTCTCACGGTCACCAAAGTTTGTTAAGTTCGGACCTGTGTTACCGCCTTCACTGCCGACGGCATGACATCCAATACAGCTGTTTGCGAAGATTTCTTCCCCTTGAGCTGCTTGATCAGAAGCTGCCTGTGAACCGGCTTCTTTCATGTTTTCTGCCCATGCTTCAAAATCTTCTTTTTCTTGAGCAATTACTTTAAAGTCCATCAAAGCGTGTGATGGTCCACACAGCTCAGCACACTTCCCATAATATGTACCTGGTTCCTGAGCATTCAGCCACATTTTATTCTCTGTAGCTGTATTCGTATCCATTTTTCCACCTAGAGTCGGAACCCAAAAAGAGTGTGTGACATCTTTGGAAACGAGTTCAAAATAAACTCTTTCTCCTGTTGGAATGTGTAAATCTTGAGAAGTCTTCACTTCAAGATCAGGATACTCAAATTCCCACCAATACTGATGAGCTGTTACTTTGACAACGGTTGCACCTTCAGGTACTTTTTCAGTGCCCTCATCTAATGCAAACGTAGTCATTACTGTCGGAACGGCAAGGATCAAAAGAAGGATAATAGGAACAACAGTCCATAGAATCTCAAGAACGACATTACCTTCCGTTTGTTCTGGAATTTCATTGTCGCTTTCACCACGTCGTCTAAAACGAACAAGCACAACTGTATAAATGAGTGCTACTACAACGAAAACCCCGATCATGATGTAAAGGCTTAACATCATGAGATTAAATTGCATTTCAGCCCCTTCTCCCTTAGGGAGCATAGCTGTTAGTTGTTCGTTACCGCAACCCGTAAGCGCTAACGCAATTACCGATAGCAGTGGTAAAAAACGCCAAACATTTTTCCAACGTTTCATTTGCACCTTAAACCTCACTTTCTTTAGTAGCTTTTACTCAAAATTGAGTTATAGGAAGACAAGGAGGGCATCCCTACCCACCTTGTCTGACCATACATTAATCATCCTTTTAAGGATTAATATTTACTGCAATCATAACAATAAACAGGATTGTAATATAGTTAAGCGAATAAACAAACATAATTCTCGCCCACTTAATATCATCCTTCATGAAAAATCCTGCAATTCCAATCGCTAGCCATCCAAAACCAAGGATTGCTGCGACAGTGATGTACACAGGTCCAAAGCTGTATAGCAATAGTGACACTGGTACTAAAGCAGCCGTATATAAAACGATTTGGCGCTTCGTCATTGGAAAACCTGCTACAACAGGTAGCATTGGAATTCCTGCGTCACGATAATCATCTACACGCTTCATAGCGAGTGCTAAGAAGTGTGGAGGCTGCCAGATAAACATGATTAAAAACATTCCCCATGCTACAGGGCTTAAGTTAGGATCAATTGCAGCCCAGCCAATAAGCGGCGGAAGTGCACCTGAAAATGACCCGACAACTGTATTTAAAGAAGTTGTACGCTTTGTCCACATTGTATATAACACAACGTATATAACAAGTCCTAAAAGACCCAGTAACGCAGCCATTGGCTCAACAATCAATAGCATTATCGTACCTACAATGGCTAAGCCAAGACCTACAAATAACACCTGGTTAGCAGGAATTTTACCTGTAACTGATGGACGCGTATTCGTTCTCGCCATCACTTGATCAATATCACGGTCAATGTAGTTATTCAAAGATGTTCCCCCGGCAACAACAAAAGCTGTTCCCAACATCGTTAGAATGAGTACCATTGGATTAGCGAATAGATCAAATCCTGCAGCAACTGATGCAACCCATAAGCCAGTAAAAGCTGTAATTAAATTATCAAATACAATGCCTAATTTCGTAAGTGTCAGAAAATCTTTCCACGTACCAGATGGATTTGCTTCTGATAGCGGGCCTGGCTCCATAACGCGATTAGATGCTTCGTATGCAGTTCTAGCTTTACTCAATCTACACACCTCCTTTTTCATTAGACTGAAGTAAATCAGTCTTTCTATCGTTCATGTTAGACAATCTTATTAGAAGACTGTGTAAGCCCTGATCATTATGTTGTATCACGATTACCCCTCCAGGTTACTCACATGCTGTTAAACAAAATGTAATTCAATCTTCACATCTTGCTATTAAAACTCGCTAACAGCTATGGTAAGATAATGTTGGTTTTGTGAAAGGAAGCAGTATCCGCAATCCTTATCCATTATAAACGAATCTAATTGTTTTGTATACGTCGTTTCATAATGGGAGCTCATCCTTTCATTCGTGCAAAGATGTGCTTGCCTCTTCACACATTCATTGTACTATGATTTACACACAATTAGATAAGAAGGTGTTATTTGTGAATAAATTGTTGAAATTATTCGGGATTATTACGTCACTTGGAATGCTTCTCGTACTCTTAATGGGTGCAGTTGTAACGAAAACAGGGTCGGGTGATGGCTGTGGGAACTCCTGGCCTTTATGCTATGGAAAGGTTCTACCTGAAGCACCGGAGATAGAAACGATCATCGAGGTCAGTCATCGGATCGTTTCAGCAGCCCTCGGTCTGCTCGTGATTATTCTTGCCATATGGGCTTGGAGAAAAATCGGACACATTCGAGAAACAAAGTTTTTAGCGATTGCTTCAGTCTTCTTAATCGTGTTTCAAGGTTTGTTAGGCGCTGCCGCTGTTGTATGGGGCCAATCAGATATTATTCTTGCTTCGCATTTTGGTTTCTCACTCGCTAGTTTTGCGAGTGTTGTTCTGCTAACTATTCTCGTTTTTGAAGCTTCTGGGAATAAAAGAACGCCTCATGTTCCTAAACGTATTCGTTTTCATTTATACGCGATTACAATCTATTCATATATTGTCGTTTATACAGGAGCACTCGTACGCCATACGGGCGCCAGTATGGCCTGTGACAAAGTTCCGTTTTGTAGCGATGGTCAGCTGCTCGCATTCTCTGGACCACAGGGGATCCAGATGTTACACCGAACGGCAGCCGTACTCATCTTTGTATGGTTACTATACATTCTCATCATAGGGTTACGAGAGTTCAAAAACAAAGGGACGATGCGAACTGGTATTATTTTAGCTTTTGTATTCATTTGTTTACAGGCGTTGAGCGGTATTCTGGTAGTCGTTTCAAACCTGAATTTATTTCTCGCGCTTTTCCACGGACTCTTTATATCTGGTTTATTTACAGTTCTTCTCTACCTTGTTATGCTTTCACTACGAAGTGGCAGGCAATAGAAAAAAGCTGCGCAATTTTGCGCAGCTTTTTCTTATTCATTCATTTCTAGCAATAAGTCTCCCGATTCAATTCCCTCTCCATTAGCCACATGAATATGTTCCACTGTGCCACTACGAGGTGCCTGGACGGTTGTCTCCATTTTCATCGCTTCTGTGATCATGAGGTGATCACCTTTGTTTACTCTTTCTCCTTTTTCAACGAGAACTTTAATGACAGTTCCCGGCATCGTTGCTCCAATATGATTTGGATTAGTGCGATCCGCTTTTGGTTTAGCCGCAATTGCCGTTTTGATATTTTCGTCTTTAATCACAACTTCACGCGGCTGACCATTTAATTCGAAGTAAAGGGTGCGCTTGCCTTCTAGATTAGGCTCTCCAACCGAGACGAGCTTGACGATAAGCGTTTTACCCTGTTCGATCTCGACATCAACTTCTTCTCCAAGTCGCATGCCATAAAGGAAAGTTGGTGTATCTAGAACGGATACATCCCCAAACATCTCTTGAACCTCTGCATACTCTAGATAGACTTTCGGGTAAAGAGCATAAGAGATTAGATCATGGCTAGTTACTTGACGATTCAATTTGTGATAAAGTGTTTCCTTTAAGTCCGTAAAGTTAACGGGTTCTAGAAGCTCTCCAGGTCTTGAAGTAATCGGCTCTCTACCTTTAAGAATAATTTGCTGAAGTTCTTTAGGAAAGCCCTGATACGGCTGGCCAAGGTATCCCTGGAAGAGTTCTACAACTGAATCAGGAAAATCTAGAGATTCTCCACGCTCATACACATCATCTTCTGTTAAATTATTTTGAACCATATAAAGAGCCATATCTCCTACAACCTTAGAAGAAGGCGTCACCTTTACAATGTCTCCAAACATTTCATTAACTCTTCGATACATGCGTTTCACATCATCCCAGCGTTCTCCAAGACCGACGCCTTTTGCCTGTTGTTGAAGATTACTATACTGCCCACCAGGCATTTCGTGCTCATATACTTCGGTGTGTGGAGCGGTCATACCACTTTCAAATCCACTATAGTATTTACGTGTATCTTCCCAGTAATGAGACAATTCTTCTAACGCTTTAATACTAATATCCGGCTGTCGCTCTGAACCATCCATTGCATAATACAAAGAATTGGCACTTGGCTGAGAAGTTAAGCCAGCCATAGAACTTACGGCTACGTCTACAATATCTACACCAGCCTCAATGGCTTTCGCGTATGTATAGATCCCGTTACCGCTCGTATCGTGCGTATGAAGATGAATAGGTATAGAGACAGTTTCTTTTAACGTTGAAATAAGTTCATATGCCGCTTGAGGCTTGAGTAACCCTGCCATATCCTTAATTCCTAAAATATGAGCACCAGCGTCTTCAAGTTCTTTTGCGAGCTGTTGATAATAATCAAGGTTATACTTCGACTTATCCGGATTTGAGATGTCACCTGTGTAGCAAATTGATGCCTCAGCAATTTTTCCTGTTTGACGAACCGCTTCAATCGCTTTTGTCATGCCGTCCACCCAGTTCAAGCTATCAAATATCCTAAACACATCAATTCCGGCGTCAGCAGACTTCTGAACAAATTCTCGAATGAGATTATCTGGATAATTCTTATATCCTACTGCGTTTGATGCTCGTAACAACATCTGGAACATCACATTTGGCACTTGCTCTCTAAGCTTAATTAAGCGATCCCACGGATCTTCTTTTAAGTATCGTAATGAGACATCGAAGGTAGCCCCGCCCCACATTTCCATTGAGAACAGTTCGGGTAGCATGCGGGCAGTCGGCTCTGCAATATGCAATAAATCAGTCGTTCTCATTCTTGTCGCAAGAAGAGATTGATGACCGTCCCGGAATGTCGTGTCGGTAAGTAACGTTTTCTTCTGTTCTTTCACCCATTTAACAAGACCATCTGCACCTTGTTCATCAAGAATTTGTTTCGTTCCTTTTGGTATAGGCTCACTGTATTTTAAATGCGGTACTCTACGTTTCGTAAACGCAGGTTTTTTCTTTGTATCAAGACCCGGGAAACCGTTAACTGTAATGTTCCCGATGTATGAAAGCATTTTTGTTCCACGATCTTTTCGCTTTGGAAACACAAATAGCTCTGGTGATGAATCGATGAAAGATGTATTATATTCCCCTGATCGGAAGTTCGCGTGTTTCATTACATTTTCAAGGAAAGCAATATTCGTTTTAATTCCTCTAATACGGAATTCTTTCAAGTTTCTGACCATTTTAGATGAGGCTTGGTCAAAATTCAGCGCCCATGTTGATAGCTTCACAAGAAGTGAATCGTAATAAGGAGTAATGACAGCACCTTGATAAGCATTCCCTGCGTCAAGACGAACGCCGAATCCGCCACCCGATCTGTACGCCATTAGCTTCCCTGTATCAGGCATAAAATTATTTTCCGGATCTTCCGTCGTTACACGACATTGAATAGCGTACCCGTGACAGTCAATGTCATCTTGTTTCGGTATACCGAGTCGATCACCATGAATGTGTTCACCCTCAGCAATCATAATTTGAGATTGAACAATATCGATTCCCGTGATCATTTCTGTAATGGTATGTTCCACCTGAACTCGAGGGTTTACTTCAATAAAATAGAATTCCCCCTCTTGGTTAACAAGAAATTCAACAGTACCTGCATTGACATACTGTACGTTTTCCATCAATTTCACTGCAGCTTCACAAATTTCCTGTCTTGAATCCTGTGTAAGTGAAACACTTGGTGCTACCTCGACAACTTTCTGGTGACGACGCTGCACCGAGCAGTCTCTCTCATAGAGGTGAATGGTATTACCATGCTTATCTCCAAGAATTTGAACTTCGATATGCTTCGGATTTTCTACAAATTTCTCCACATAAATTTCATCGCGCCCAAAGGCTGCTTTTGCTTCAGATTTAGCACGATCATAAGACTCCGCCAAAGATTCTTCACTTCGGACGATTCGCATGCCTCTTCCGCCGCCTCCTAGGGCAGCTTTAATCATAAGAGGATACCCATTCTCATCCGCAAACGCCTTAACCTCATCAAGTCCTTCTACAGGTCCATCCGTTCCTGGAATGACCGGAAGCCCTGCTAATATGGCTTGTTTTCTAGCCTCTACCTTATCTCCGAACATTCGTAAATGGTCAAGTTCAGGTCCGATGAAAATGAGACCTTCCTCCCGACAACGTTTAGCAAACTGAAGATTCTCAGAAAGGAAGCCGTAACCAGGGTGAATCGCATCAATGTCGTTCGCCTTCGCAATCTCGATAATCCCCTCGATATCTAAATAAGCATCAATCGGCTTTTTATCCTCTCCGACAAGGTAAGCTTCATCTGCTTTATAACGATGGTACGATCCGCTATCTTCTTTAGAATAAATAGCTACGGTTCGAATGTTCAATTCGGTACAAGCACGAAAAATTCGAATGGCGATTTCACCACGGTTAGCAACTAAAATTTTTGATATAGCTGGCATATAATTTCCTCCTTATACTAAAGCTCCATTTGAATCGTATTATCCTTTTTAACGTAACCTTCTTTCTGCTCTTTCCTTATATTCACAAAAGCAGAAACGTTCACTAGTATCCCCATTGATATCATCAGCAAAATTAATGAAGACCCACCGTAACTGATAAACGGAAGTGGGACACCTGTTACTGGTAACCAGCCTGTTATTGCACCAAGGTTGACGGCTGTTTGTACACCAATCATACCAGCAATGCCTATAGCTAGTAAGCTACCAAATGTATCCTTACAGCGAATACCTATAACAAATCCTTTAAATACGATATAACCTAACAAACCTACTACAAATACAACACCGAGTAATCCTAACTCTTCGGCCACAATGGCCATAATGAAATCGGTATGTGGTTCAGGTAAAAACCCGTATTTTTGAATACTCTGGCCAAACCCCTGACCAGTAATTCCACCTGATGCTATAGCGATATAAGAATTAATTAAATGGAAACCACTGTCTTCTGGGTCCGAAAATGGATCATAAGCTCCAGTAAATCTTGATGCCTGTTCAGGTGAGAGCGTCATCCACGCTAGAGCGAAGACAATCCCACCAATGACGATAAGCCCCAAGATGTGTCTCCACTTCATGCCAGAACAAACAATGACAATACCTGAAGTTAATGCGATAATCATTGCCGTCCCAAGATCTGGCTGTGAAGCAACTAACGCGAAAATCAATCCAATGACCATTAAAGGAGGCATTGCCCCTCTTACAAAGTTAGAAATATAGGCTTGTTTTTTGGAGTAAATAGCCGCAAGGTAAATGATTAACCCTAGTTTAACGAATTCAGAAGGCTGAAAACTAAACGAGCCGATTTCAATCCAACTTTGTGCATTGTTCGTCGTGGATCCGATCAATTTTACGAGCAGTAGTGACAAAACAGAGAGTCCTAGAATAGGAACGATAAATTTCCTATAAGCCTTATATGGAAAGACCATCGCTAGTAGAAACATTACGAGAGATGCCGCTAACCAGATGATTTGTCTGTTGAAGAAGTAAGCACTGTTTGCTTCATGTCGCATCACAGCCCATACCATACTTGCACTGTAAACCATAACGAGCCCAAACCCGCACAAAAGTAATACACTAATGATTAGAGAGTAATCATAATGCTTAAATAATTTTTTAATCATAAACGTCATCCTACCTATTTATTTTCTATTAAGAAGTTTGCATCAGCTCACTGTTAACTTCATAATCACTTGTTGGTTTATTCGCCTTTTGGAAACTAAAAAGTATTGGTGGTGTTGAAGGATTCCCGTGGCCAGACCCCAGATTGCTTAACTTTCAATCAGAACACGCATCTTGTGTTCTAGTTCAAGAGCTCCAATATCTCCGTTTCTAAACGCTCGTCTCCGCTTTTCGGTGTCTAGCTGCAGTGGGCAGGGTCTCGATCGCTTCACCCATTCGAATGAGACATAAAGCGTCTCACTCGCATGGCCTCCAACATCCTGCGGATTTAGACGAGCCCGCTCCGCTTTTCTTTTGTCCAGCTATGACTCGCAGAAACTGCGATATTTCACTCTTTCACCAGAACACAAAGGACGTGTTCTAGTTCAAGAGCTCCAATATCTCCGTTTCTAAACGCTCGTCTCCGCTTTTCGAAGTATGTATAGGTTTCGATGGGATTTGGGTGAAACCTGCTGTCCTTTTGAAATTAAGTTTTATTGAGAAGGACTTTTAATATGGTCCATCCGTCTGATTCTTTCCCGAGAATTTTGAATGGGATCAGATTGGTTATTCCTAGCCAGAGGTTAAAGAAAAGAACCCAGGCTATGATGGATGGGTGGAATGGCAGAATGAGAGCGAGTGCGGCGACGATAAGATTCATGAGTGGACCAGCTATGGCAATGGCTAGTTTCCCATAGGCTTTATCAGGTTGTGAGCTGATGGTCATTCCTCCAGCGAAATAAATAGCATTAACGGCTACTTCTCCTCTCGGGTGTCTCCATGTAAAGATTCTTGGACCTATGCCCAGGTGTAGTTTCACACCAGCTTTCGTAAAAACATTGGCTGCCACTGTGTGGCCCGCCTCATGAAGTAATAAACTGATGGGAGATATAACAAGGATCACCATGAGCAAATCATACATTCGTATCTACTCCTAAAATCTTCTGAATTCTTTTACGGCCTATTCGTATTCTATCATATTTTCTTCTTGCTACTATCACTTAATGCGGAACTGCAAAGTGAATAAGTCAAAAAGTTTATGTGTGACAAAGAAAACTAAAAATAAACAAAAAGCTCAAACTATCATTGATAGTTTGAGCTTTCATTATTTCCTCATACTAGCTTCATGAAGAGCCGAAAGCTGACGCTCAAGTGATTCAAGCAATTCTTTGCCATCCTCTTCATTTACTAATCCAAGACGAACCGCGAAGTCAATTTCGCGAGATAAACCAAACATCTGCGTATCAAGAACCTCTTCATACAGAGGACACTGAGGCATCGTCAAATTCTCCATTTGAACTTCGATAAGTTTTAGGATCTTATGCGCATCGGCTTTTAACAGCTCGTATGCTTTTTCACGATGTCCTGTTGCCATACCAGTTGACAAATCTGATCCCTCCGTTCCCTTTCCCATTCCTTCTATTATCATAAAAGGAATGCCACAAAATTGCAAGAAAAAGCAGGGTAAACGCGGATGTGTTTAGAAAATACTTAGTCCATATTGTGAAGAAAGATTCTCAAGAAGTTTGTTTCCAGCAATACTATTGCCTTTTGCATCAAGTGGTGGACTATAAACACCAATTCCCATTTCATTTGGAACAAGGCTTAAAATCCCACCTGAGACACCACTTTTGGCAGGAATGGCCACGTTAATCGCAAACTCACCAGATGCATTGTACATGCCGCATGTGACCATAAACGTTTTCACGATTCTCGCTATATATCTTGGAATAATCCTTCTTTCCGTTTCAGGGTCTTTTCCTTCATTAGCTAGAACCATCCCTATTCTAGCAAGATCTTTACAGTTCACTTCAATTGCACACTGTTTTGTATAAGCTTCAAGAAGCATTTCTACATTATCATCAATAATGCCGTGCTGCTTCATGAAATAACTTAATGCTCGGTTTAAATTCGCCGATTCATATTCCGAATCCGCTACTTCGGTATTAATTCCAATGCTAGAGTTGTTCGTCATATCATGAATTAATTGCAGTATGCGCCCAACTTTTTCCTCTACTGAACTACCATGAATCATATTTGTAACAACTAATGCACCCGCATTAATCATTGGATTAAGTGGTTTTGAGGGCACCATCGTCTCAAGTTTGGCAATTGAATTAAATGGATCTCCCGTAGGCTCCATTCCTACCCTTGAGAAAACATGCTCCTCTCCTGAGTCCATAATTGCTAAGGCTAGTGTTAGAACTTTAGAGATACTTTGAAGGGTAAACGTTTCGCCTACATCTCCGGCTGATAAACATCCGTCTTCCTTGGAGTAGATTGCAATTGCTAGCTTATCTGGATCGGATTTTGCAAGGGCTGGAATATAATCTGCCACTTTTCCATCTTTCGTAAATGGCTTGCTTTTCCTAACTAGTTCCACTAATTCTTCTTCTGTACGACATCTCATCTTAAATCCTCCCGCTCGGAACAAATTGACTCTCACCATACTGTTCCCCAAATGTGACAAATGCAAGCATAACCGGTATACTTGGTTTGCAAAAGATTTTGATTGTGGGGTGTACTAGATGGAGACGATTTTACCTATTAAGGGGAAAGTCAATTATTCCATTACTTTAGACGCAAGCGTATGGATATTTGATGATCGTAAGATTGAATTAGAGGAATTTTTGAAATTTGATGGTTCAAGCGAAAAGAATGAGAACGATTACATCCGTACTCAGGCTGAACGCTTTGAAAGAGAGCTTACAGGAATTAAACCTCCTGTTAACAAAAGTATCAAAAGGTTTGAGAAAGAACGCATTCTAACAGGAAGTTTCGTTATCCCACTTAAACCATTTTTATCTAATGCTGATCCTACTAACGATAGCGAGAAGGTTCAGCTAGATTTTAAAGATGGCTCTAAGCAGAGTATGACGATGGATGAAGCCATGAACGGCTTTCTTCGCTTTTCCCAAGATGGAAAGCCGCTCAGAGAAGATGGCCCTACCCATTTCTATTTCGGGGATGGCTCGAACGCTTCCGAACCATTTAAATACGTTTCAGGTATAACTGTCATCTAAAGTAGATCAGCTGCAATGCGGGCAAGCAGAGAACGTTCACCTTTCTCGAGCTTAACATGTCCGCTAAGCGGCTGGTCTTTAAATTTTTCGACAACATAAGTGAGTCCATTTGTGTATTCATCAAGATAAGGATGATCAATTTGCTGTGGATCACCGAGGAGAACAATTTTACTTCCCTCACCAACCCTTGTTAAGATCGTTTTCACTTCATGCTTGGTTAAATTTTGTGCTTCATCTATTATAATATATTGATCAGGTAAACTTCTTCCACGAATGTACGTTAATGCTTCTACTTGAATGGAACCGATTCCCGAGAGGATCTTTTCAAGCTCCCCCGTCTTTTTAACATTAAACAGATATTCTAGATTATCAAATATAGGCTGCATCCACGGACGTAACTTTTCTTCTTTCTCCCCTGGCAGAAATCCAATATCTTTTCCAACTGGAACAATCGGTCTCGCAATAAAAAGTTTTTTGTAGCGATTTAAATCTTCTGTTTGCATTAATCCAGCCGCCATTGCTAAAAGCGTTTTTCCTGTTCCTGCTTTTCCTACAAGTGTTACAAGTGGGATGTCGCTACGAACAAGCAAATCTAGCGCCATTCTTTGCTGTACATTCCTCGGACCTATTCCCCACATATATTCCGTTTCCATCGCTGTCTTTTCAACTTTTTTACAATTCTTATCTACTTTGCCAATTCCGGATGACGAGGCTTGAACCGGGTCTTTTAAGATGACGTATTGATTGGGATAAAGCGGTCTTCCTTTTAACAATTTGGCGTCAATATAATGCTTCTCAAAAAACTGATTGAGCACCTCTGAATCAACATACCTTTCTTCATATCCTGTATAAATCTGATTAAATTCAACAACTCTGTCGCTTAAAAAATCCTCCGCTTGTATGCCCATTGCATCCGCTTTAACACGTACCAAAGCATCTTTACTAACAAGAATCACTGTTCGACCAGACTTTAATTTCCCTTCTTCTAAAAACAAATTCAATGCGACCGCCAGAATTCTGTTATCGTTTGTTTTCTCAACAAATTTATCCTGTAAGTATTGAAAAGATCGATGGTTCAGTTCGATTCGAAGCGTCCCGCCGTTTTCAAGAGGAATCGACTCATGAAGCTTTCCGCGTTCTCGAAAACCATCAATCATGCGTGATACTTGCCTTGCGTTCCTGCCTATTTCATCCATATACCTTTTCTTTGAATCCACTTCTTCTAACACCACAGCTGGAATGACAATTTCATTCGTCTCAAACGAATAAATCGCATTTGGATCCTGGAGTAACACGTTAGTATCTAGGACGTAAACCTTATCCAACACTTCGCCTCCTGACCAAATTTAAGTTGCTCTAACAGGTACGAAAAACAGTTGGGACTATCTACGTTTTCTATAATCTATGAACTAGTGTATAAAGTTAGACGGTTATTCAGAAAATAATTAACAAACTGTAGGAATTTATTATAAATCGCTTATTACGGAGGTAATCGATATGATTAAGATTCGATGGAGTCTCATCGTGATTTGTCTACTTGCTGCATGTCAGGCAAATGATGATCCTGTTGCTACAAATAAGGAAAAAACGGAGCGAGTTCAATATGTCAAACAGTCCGTAAAAACACCAGAGAATAAAAACTTATCAGCTACAGATATTGCGGAAAATCTTGTTACTATCGCTAAACAAGTACCTGATGTGAACGATGCTACAGCTATTGTTACTGGAAAATATGCAGTAGTCGGTATTGATGTAAACCAAAAGCTCGATCGTTCTCGTGTTAGCTCCATCAAATATACAGTAGCCGAAGCACTTCAAAAAGATCCATATGGAGCAAATGCAGTGATTACAGCTGATGCCGACACTACTTATCGATTGAAGCAAATGGCGACCGAAATTAAACGAGGGCATCCAATCGGAGGCGTAATGGAAGAGCTTGCTGATATTGTCGGAAGACTAATGCCTGAAGTGCCTAGTAAAACGAACAAATCTGAACCTGATCCCGTTCGCTCAAATGATAAACAAATACCCGCAAAAGAAGAAAAACAATTGAAACAGCAGCAGGAGAAACAAGACTTAGATAAATAATTCTTCGGCTATTACAAATATCTAATAAAACAAACTAACCGACCCCAACGGGTCGGTTAATTTGTTTCGGTGGATTTTTTTAGTTGAGCCATGACGGAGCGATCTAATTTTGCAGCTGCTTCAGGATCATACGTTTTTTCATAGACAGGTTCAACGGACATTTTCGCACCATAAAACATCACATCTCGCACTTCTTTAATCTGAAGCTTAAACATCGTAAGCTTCAGCGGAACGTCCTGCATCCTCTCCTCCGCTAATGAAGCTCTACCGGTAATCGCATAGGTACTTTCGTTTCCAATTAGCGTAATCGAAACATGATCATTGGTCTGAATATTTGTCACAATTCTCGATTTCTGATCCACAGCGAATACGATTGTTTCACGATTGACAGCGTATAACCAGGAGATAGCGCTAATATTTGGTCCTGTCGTTTCATGATCAATCGTTGAAAGAAGCGCATATTGTTCCCTCTTAAGTAACGTTAAAAGATCATTCGTTAAAGTTTGGTCTACTTTATTTGGCATGATATTCCCTCCATTTTATTACCTGTTATCTAACGCATTATACTGCAAAGGATACCGTTATTCATGCTATACTAGCAACATGGAATGAGAGGTGTAAAAGATGCGAGTAAAATGTGTATTATGTGATAAAATCGAAAAAATCGATAGCGGGAGTCCGCTTGCTAAAAAACTACGCAACAGACCGATCCATACCTATATGTGTGACACATGTAATGAACGAATTGAGACGCGAACAAAAGAACGTAAAGATACTGGGGAATTTAAATTATTCCACCAGGATGAATCGAACGATGAGTGGTAAAATAAAGCTTGGTTTACTGGCTGGAACGATTTCTGGGATTGCCCTCGGACTAATATTAAAAGTTATTCAATTCACTACTGGCAAACTCGTTTATACGCTCCTTCTAAACATTGATTTCATACCGATTATTGGGAACATAAACTGGCCAGAACTTATTGAATTTGTTTTTCATCTTATTATTTCCCTTATCATCGGTGTTGTTTTCAGTTTAGGGAGCTCAAGATTTTTCTCTAATAAGAAAGTATATCAGGCGATCTTTGCTTACGTATTAACTCTACCAACCGTTTTTCTCTATTTTCCTTTAACATACCTTGCTATTAAGCCCACTCCGGATCTCTTTGACCTCGTCGCGATTGGATACTGGACAACAGGGCACTTAATCTATGCAGCGATCTTGTTTGGTGTTTATGCCCTTAATGAGAAATAGCTCTGTGTTAAGAAAGACGTGCTTTCAGCACGTCTTTTCTCATTCATTGATTATACTTTGGTTCATTTTCAATCGAGGATAACAGCGCTTCAATTAATTCAGATGGAAATTTCTTCGAATCGCTTTTCCCATCCTTCACATAATAAACGACGTAGTATTCCTCAGTCACTTCCACAGATAAGTCCGCCACATTATGATCTTCTGTTAAGATGTCCATAAAAAAACTGCACGTATCTTGCGCTGCCTGATCATCCTTTCGATAATCAGCGACAACTTTAATACTAAGCCAATTATACATCGTATCCTGAAGATTCAAAGTGTCCCTCCACCTTATGACATTACGCTTCTTTTTTCTTCGCTTGATTGAGTCGCACCTTATAAATAATTAATACGACAGCAGAAGCTACTAATCCTTCAGCAACCGGCAAACCGATTCCAAAAAAGGTTAGCGGAAAACATCCAATAACAAGAACAGCGTATACGATAACGTTTTTTAGCAGAGGAAGTTTTTTGGCAAAGCCAAGACGATAGACAACAATACAAAGGATAACGATGATCGCATATAGCAAATAAAACCCCAGGGTCATATTATCTTCAATGCCAACCAACTTAGCGAAAAATGATAAATCTTCCGATGCAATGGTAGGTTCCGTATTCATTTATTCACCCCCGGTATAAAAGCATAATAAAACAAACCATAAATAAAAGTAAACGATTTCTTCTCTTTTTTTAAAAAAAGCTATGTTAATAAAGGTTTCACTCAAATAAGCCCAAAATCGAGAATCAACAGTAAAACCTAACATAGCTTTTAAAAACCCCATACATAAGAGGGAAGATTGCTAAACAATAAAAAAACGATCCAAAAGGGATGCCCCTTTTGAATCGCATTAGACACCCTTATTGGGCTGTTTTTTTCTTTTTAGCGTTCTTTTCACGTTCGTTCTTATCAAGGATTTTCTTACGAAGACGGATTGAATCCGGTGTTACTTCGCAATACTCATCATCGTTCAAATACTCAAGCGCTTCTTCAAGAGTTAGAACGCGAGGCTTCTTCATGGAAACCGTTTGGTCTTTGTTGGCAGAACGCATATTCGTCATCTGCTTCACTTTAACGATGTTAACCGTGATGTCATTCTCACGAGTGTGTTCCCCAACGATCATTCCTTCGTAAACTTCAGTACCTGGAGCTACGAAAATTGTACCGCGGTCTTCAACACCCATAATACCGTACTCTGATGCTTTTCCTTTTTCCATTGAAACAAGAACACCAGCACGACGTCCACCTACACGACCGCTAATAAGAGGCATATACGTTTCAAATGTATGGTTAATAATACCATATCCGCGTGTTTGTGTTAGGAACTCAGTTGAGTAACCAATCAAACCACGAGCAGGAACCATGAATTCAAGGCGAACTTGGCCTGAACCGTTGTTTACCATGTTAACCATTTCACCTTTACGCTCACCAAGTGATTCCATTACAGAACCAGTGTAGTCTTCAGGTACGTCGATTTGAACGCGTTCAACAGGCTCACTTGCAACGCCGTCTACTTCACGAACGATAACTTCAGGTTTTGAAACTTGAAGCTCATATCCTTCACGACGCATGTTCTCAATTAGGATTGAAAGGTGAAGCTCACCACGTCCTGAGACAACCCATGCATCTGGAGAATCTGTATTTTCAACGCGAAGACTTACGTCAGTTTCAAGCTGAGCTCTAAGACGCTCTTCAATTTTACGACTTGTAATGTATTTACCTTCTTTACCAGCAAAAGGACTATTGTTTACAAGGAACGTCATCTGAAGAGTAGGCTCATCAATACGAAGAATAGGAAGTGCTTCCTGATGATCGTAAGGACAAACTGTTTCACCTACGTTGATTTCTTCCATACCAGAAACCGCTACAAGGTCGCCAGCTTTCGCTTCTTCGATCTCAGTACGCTTCAATCCAATGAAACCAAAGAGCTTAGTCACTCTAAATTGCTTCACTGTTCCATCGACCTTCATCAGGGCTACCTGTTGGCCAACCTTCATTGTTCCTCTGAACACACGACCAATTCCAATTCTTCCAAGATAGTCGTTGTAATCAAGAAGTGTAATTTGGAATTGAAGAGGCTCGTCACTGTTATCTAGAGGTGCAGGAATGTTATCAATAATTGTGTTCATAAGAACTTTCATATCGTCATCCTGTACTTCAGGATCAAGACTAGCTGTACCGTTGATTGCTGAAGCATAAACCACTGGGAAGTCTAGCTGATCTTCGTCCGCGCCAAGATCAATAAATAAATCAACGACTTCATCCACAACTTCTTCAGGACGTGCTGCAGGACGGTCAATTTTGTTAAGAACTACAATTGGTGTAAGCTTCTGCTCAAGAGCCTTCTTAAGCACGAAACGTGTCTGTGGCATACAGCCTTCATAAGCGTCAACAACTAGAAGAACGCCATCTACCATTTTCATGATACGTTCAACTTCACCACCGAAGTCGGCATGTCCAGGTGTATCCATGATGTTGATTCGTTTGTCTTCATAGTTAATTGCCGTATTTTTAGCAAGGATCGTGATCCCGCGTTCTCTCTCAAGGTCGTTCGAATCCATCGCACGTTCGCTTACTTGCTCGTTATCACGAAACGTTCCAGACTGGTGTAGCATTTGGTCTACCAACGTCGTTTTGCCGTGGTCAACGTGGGCAATGATTGCGATGTTACGAATATCTTCTCTTATTGCCATTAATTATTCTCTCCTCGTATTCTCGCCTTATTTCTGACGATAAACTCAATAACTAGACCATTATAACACAGATATCGCTTTACGCGAAATTTCTCTTCTTTCACCAGCAACATGGTTATTGTACACTAGTACTATAAAGGGGGCTTTCTACATGAACAAGCATAATTTCCTTTTACTCTTAATGGCCATTCTAGCGGTTGCAAGCATGTGTGCAATCGGCGTATCTATAGCTGAACAAAGCTGGATCGGCGGGCTTCTTTCATTTATCGGAGTAGGTTTCTTTATGGGAATGGGCTTTCGTATTAAACGTAAAGCAGAACTATAAGATCACATGAAAAGAGCTGTTCAAATAGAACAGCTCTTTTATCTATTCACCTTTTCACCCATTTGGGTGGACCAAAATTAAATATTTTTTCCCCTCTTCTTCAATTCCGTATTGCTCGAATCCACACTTACCTAAAAAAAGACTCCATTCGTTCAGGTCATAAGGAATACCTGAAAAAACAACATCGTTTTTTTCACCTAATAAGGTGCGAATAACGCTACAACCAATACCCGACTTACGCTTCATAGGATGAACGACAATTGTCCCTAACCATGATTTTTGATTAGACGGTGCATCGTCAAGAACGGCCGTAATCGCTACCGGTAGATCGCCGTAGAACCATACATTAAACTCGCAGCCCATTCCTTCATATGTTTGTATGTATGAAATCATATCTTCGAATAATGGGATTCGACCAAATTCTGCAAGAAGCCATGTTTCGTCTTCTTGCGTCCACTCAAAAAGAAGTTCAGCAATATTTTCTTGAGATACAGGAGCTGTTAACAACCTCATCTTGAAGAAGGAGTTCTTAAGTAATAATTTTGATCAAGCGCAGGCTGAATGTATTCTTTTTGAACCTCAGTATGGAATAATTCGGTACCAGCAAAAATTGTATTCTTATCAAGTAAATCAATCTCTTTGTTATCAACTGTTGTACATATCCCTCCGCCTTCCTCAATTAACATTTTACCAGCAGCAAAATCCCACGGAGCAAGTCGCAGGGAAACATACCCATCAAGTCGACCGGCGGCTACGTACGCCAATTCAATAGCTGCACTGCCATAAGAACGTGTTCCACGGATTTTTTTTAGAAGAGGTGAGAACGTGCGAGGGTCTATTCGATGATTTTCTGTTACCCAGGTCGCGTTTATAGCTAGAAGGGACTCTGAAAGGTTAGTCGTTTTCAACGGTTTGATTTTCTCATCGTTTAAATAAACTCCTGAACCTTTTTTACAATGATACAGCTCGTCCTTCGTTACATCATAAATAAACGCCAGTTTCCCTACTCCCTCTTCGTATATCCCGATCGATATAGCGAAATTAGTTTGTTGGTGAACGAAATTCATCGTTCCATCAATAGGATCTAAAAACCAAATAACGCCGTTCAACTGTTCTATATTATCACCAAAACCTTCTTCGCCCATGATTCGATGACTTGGATAAGCTTCCTTAATTTTTTCAATAAAAAACTTCTCCGTTTGTTTATCAATGTCCGTTACGAGATCATTTGGATTGCTTTTAGTATCAATCTTAAAGGAAGTTCTGAAGGAACCCATGATCTCTTGACCCGCTTCTCGTATCCATCTGATTGCATCTTCATATACATTGTCCCAGTTTGTGTGCTGTGTCATGGTTCGATCTCCTTTTGCCTTAATTTTCTTTCTACCTCTTATTATGACAGGAAAAGAAGAAAAAACGAACCTTTTTGCAAGGTTCGCTTCATTAAGCTTCTAATCTGACCATTTCTTTTCGAAGCTCCTCTAGCTTCACTTTACATCTTTTCATTTCATCCTGATCACTAGCCGTCATTGCATCGTGTAGTGTTGCCAGCTCATAGTCAATTTCCATTCTCAGCACCGGGATCCGCTTCTCTGCCTCGTTTCTTTGCAATGACTGAATCACTTGTTTCATGGTAACCTACACCCCTCTCAAATTCGATTAAGCAGTCATAGTCATCAGATCCGGCTATAAGACGGAATATTCTGATATTTCTGCTTTGATTAATTTATCTTATGCTTTACCTGTCGACTATGCAACCTCTTTATTTGTTTCTATTTTTCCTCTTTTTCGCACATTTCAAACCTATCATGACACACCAATCGTCATTTTATATGCAAATGTTCGGTCTATGTTACTATAAGAATATAAATTTTTTGTCGTATTGGAGGATAATATGTCTTTTAAAGGATTTACTCAAACTGATTTTCAATCATTCGAAATTGATGGACTTGAGGCTCGAATGGAAGCAATACAAGAGCGTATTCAACCAAAATTCGCTGCCATTAGCGAGGAAGTTAAAAGCGATCTTGAGATTCTTGCTGGAAATGAGATGCACCTTCACATTGCTCGTCATGCAAGACGAACGAAGAATCCTCCCGTTGATACATGGATGGCGTTTTCGCATAACAAACGCGGGTACAAAATGCATCCTCACTTTCAAATCGGGCTTTTTGATGATCATGTCTTTGTATGGCTTGCATACATTTACGAGCTTCCAGGAAAGCCACAAATGGCTTCCTTATTTTTAGATCACTTAAATGAACTAAAGAAAGATATTCCAACTTCATATTGGATCTCTACTGACCACACTAAGAAAAAGGCAAGCCACCCCATCAAGGATAGTGATCTCGATAAAGTACTTACCCGCTTTAGACATGTAAAAAAGGGCGAATTTCTAGTTGGCCGTCATTTTGCCAGTGACGACCCGTTATTGAATGATGGAGAGAAATTTATTAAAGAGGTCAAACAAACTTTTGAGACCTTAATGCCTATCTATCAACTTTCACTTCAAGCCACAAAATAAACCAGGGGAATATCCCCTGGTTTTTATTTATTCATTTTTACTTTATCGCGTTCTGTTTCTCTTGCTTCTTTTACAACATGATAAGTTGAAAATCCTGTCTCTTTATCAAACTGTCTAAAGATTTGTTTTTCCTCTGATTTAGAGGGAACGACATCTTTAAATGCATGATAGCTACTAATCAATTCGCCCTTATGCACCCCTCTGTCATATGTTTGCTCAATTAATTGGAAAAAGTTCACAACTTTGATGACTTCTTCTTTACTCCAATCAATTGAAATAGGGTATTGTACTTCCATGTTCAATCTCCTTTCTAACTTTACCATTTTAATCGAATTTCGTTTGCTTGTTTATCCATACGATCAAATAACTCCGCTACTGAAGGAACATCATTGATCGCTCCCATAACCTGACCTGCCCAAGCAAAGCCTTCCTCTTCTTTTCCATCATATATAAATTTCCTGTTTGCTTCACCGCTTATGTATTCTTTAAGAAGGTCATATCCTCCCTGATTTGCTTCAATTTGTGAAATCTCTTGAGCAAACACATTCCTAATAACTCTTGCAGGTGCTCCAATACTACGCTTAATAATCATAGTATCCGTTTCAGACCCTTGAAGCAAACGACGCTTGTAAACATCATGAGCATGGGTACATTCTTTTGTAGCAATAAATCGTGTACCCATTTCAATTCCCTCAGCGCCAAGTGCGAGAGAAGCCATTAGCGCTCGTCCATCACCTATTCCCCCTGAAGCAATAACCGGAATAGACACAGCATCAACTACTTGAGGAACGAGTACCATCGTACCAATATCATCCTTTCCAAGATGTCCTCCACCTTCTTGCCCGACAACCATTACGGCAGTAGCTCCTAACTCTTCTGCTTTTACTGCTTGTCTTTTACTAGCAGTCAAAACAAGAACTTTCACATTCGTTCCTTTTACCATATCAAATACCGGCTTAGGGTTTCCACCAGTAACCGAAATGATCTCCACTCCTTTGTGAATGGCTGCTTCAAGCATATGCTCAAAGGGTCTTCCGTGTTGACCAATCGCAAAGTTCACTCCAAATGGCTTATCGGTGAGACTTTTAGTAAGGTCGATTTCTTCTTTAAGCTGTGTTGCTGACTCCATAGACATAGCTGTGAGCTGCCCTAATCCTCCTGCGTTGCTAACAGCAGAAGCTAACTCGTGATATGCAAGATAGGCGAGCCCCCCTTGAATGATTGGTCTTTCGATACCTAACAACCGAGTAATTCGCGTATTCCACTTCATCATGAATCCTCTCCTTATGATAACCAATTTCGAGAGTTAGAAGTGATCTCCTCTTTTCTATTCAAGGAACGATGCTTTCTTATATAGTTGATCTATGTGACTTTCAGGAGGAGCATGGGATTAAAATAAAACTTGCAAATTATCACTCATGTGATTATACTCAGTTTGTTTAAGGAAGAAAGAAGTCCTATAACTAATGTTCTTCTTTTAAGTGTCATATCTAGCTATATAAAAAGTTCACTTAGACCAAACCCGCTTTCCACAAACTACTGTGGAGGGCTTTATCTAGTAACGTATAAGCTATATTACTGATTTCGAGATTTTCGGCTCATTCGATATAAAAGAGCAGACGATCAACAACGTTATTTATTTAACCAAAGTATAAATAAAGAGGTGCTGGATTTGCAACAACACGAAACACCATTGTTCACTGGTTTAGTAAACCACGCTAACAAAAACCCTATTCAATTTCATATACCTGGCCACAAAAAAGGGGCTGGTATAGATCCTGAATTTCGTTCTTTCATAGGCGAAAACGCCCTGTCAATTGATTTAATTAACATTCAACCACTTGATGACCTCCATCATCCACACGGTATGATTAAGCAAGCACAGGATCTAGCTGCTGAAGCTTTTGGTGCTGACGCAACCTTTTTCTCTATTCAAGGAACAAGCGGTGCAATCATGACAATGGTTATGACTGTATGTTCACCAGGTGATAAAATTATTGTACCGAGAAATGTTCATAAGTCTGTCATGTCTGCAATCATTTTCTCCGGCGCAACACCTGTATTTATTCATCCGGAAATTGACCCTAAGCTTGGCATCTCACACGGCATTACTCCTATAGCCGTTAAGAAAGCATTAGAACAGCACCCTGACGCAAAAGGTGTCCTTGTCATTAACCCCACCTATTTTGGTATATCTGCTAATCTTGAAGAGATCGTTACGATTTCTCATGAGTATGACGTACCTGTATTAGTTGATGAAGCTCACGGTGTTCACATTCACTTTCACGAGCGACTGCCCGTTTCAGCCATGCAAGCCGGTGCAGATATGGCAGCTACAAGTGTGCATAAATTAGGGGGATCAATGACACAAAGTTCCGTCCTTAATGTAAAAGAAGGGCTTGTTTCTGCAAAACGCGTCCAAACCATTATTAGCATGCTAACAACTACCTCCACTTCGTATATCCTTCTTGCTTCTCTTGACGTTGCAAGAAAAAGATTGGTCATGGATGGTTATGATTTAATTGAACGCTCCATACAACTTGCAGAAGAAGCTCGAAAGCAAATAAATGATATTTCTCCTCTATATTGTGTCGGGCAAGAAATCCTTGGAACGAACGCTACTTACGATTATGATCCAACGAAATTAATCATTTCTGTTCATGACCTTGGAATTACTGGCTATGAAGCTGAAGTTTGGCTTCGAAAAGAAGCGAACCTTGAAGTAGAGCTTTCTGATTTGTATAACTTATTATGTATTGTAACTCCTGGCGATACCGAGGAAACAACCAGCGCTCTTGTCCATGCTCTAAAAGACATGGTAGAAGCCTTCAAAGAGACAGAAGGTTCAATCACTAAAAAGTTTGATGTTCACGCTCCAGATATCCCGATTCTAGCTGTTTCACCTCGAGATGCTTTTTATTCTGAAACAGAGGTGATCCCATTTAAAGAATCGGCTGGTCGGGTCATTGCAGAATTTGTGATGGTTTATCCACCTGGAATTCCAATCTTCATCCCAGGTGAAATCATTACAGAAGAAAACTTAACATATATCGAAGAAAACATTGAAGCTGGATTACCGGTTCAGGGGCCTGAAGACGACGAATTAGTTCACATTCGGGTCATTAAAGAATATAAAGCCATTAAATAAGAGGCGGCCAATTGGCCGCCTCTTTCTTTGCTATATAAGTTATTTTTTATCTTTTTTATTGCATTCCGGGCATCTGCTATAAAGTGTACTTACCTTCTCTTCATGTACGTGATCAATTGTTTTTTCGCAAGTTTGGCAAATGATAATACCCATTCTCAACACCCCTTAAGTTAGTTTTGAAAACGCTTCCGTTTCGCTTAACTTCATAATAGTGTGTCACAATTGATTTGTCAACACTATATTGTATATCACATTATATTCTTTTTGTGTCTAATATGTGTGGATGAACGACCAATTGTCAGAATACAATTTACACTGTACACTTTAATATATGACGATGGGAGGAATGATCATGCCTCAAAGTGCTTACTTAAAACCAAAAACGGAAGATGAACTATCACTTGATCATATTAAAAGCTTACTTTCCTACTACATGGACATAACATCCAAAACTGGAGAGCAACTTTCTTGGTCCTATAGTGAGTCTGCTTTCCCCTATACTTTGATTGAACAAGTGGATGGAGACATTTGGTTTTATTTAAAAGGAAAACATAGTGATTATCGGATGATTATCATCGGTTTAGTAGACAGCAAACTTCAGATTGTTCTACCAGATCAATCCACTCACGGTGATAAAGCGAAAGCGAATGAATTATGTAAATTTCTTGCAAATAAATTACAGGCCGATCTTACTCTCTTCAATGGTAGAACAATGTATTACGCAAAAAAATAAACAGCCAAATGGCTGTTTATTTTTGTAAAGGTTCAATTTCTTCAGGATCAATTAAGTTATAATCTTTATCTCTTAATCCTTTCACAATATCTCCTAATGCAGCAGCTGTCCAATCACGGTCATGCATAAGTAAGTTTGCCCCATTTTGAAGTAGCGGTGAATTTACCATAATGTCTTTGGTTGCAGCTTCACTTTGATATTCCTTTACCCAGTCATACCCATATGTCCAATTCATCACGAGCATGCCTTCTTCTTCGGCTAATGACTTCGAAAAGTCAGTATTAGATCCAAATGGTGCTCTAAAGAACTTCGGCTTTTCTCCAATTACTTCTTCGATCATTTCATTTACCTTCAATATCTCTTCTTTTTGCTCTTCTTCTGATAATGTTTTGAGATCAGCGTGCGTCATTGTATGGTTTCCTATTTCAAAGCCCATATCATAAATTTCTTTTAACCTTGCTTTTTCTTCATCTGTATCAATAAAATGACCATTAATAAAGAAAATGGCAGGAGCATCTAGTTCTTTTAATGTTTTTGCCATTTCTACGGCATTCGTATCTGGAGCATCGTCAATTGTAAGTAGAACCGCTTCAGCAGGAGCATCATTTATCGGTTCAAAGCCCCAAAAAGCTTCGTTAAGTCGATATTCAGGCTCTACTTCTTCTGCAGTAGCTTCTTCTTCTTTCTGATCCTCTGATTCAGCATTACTTGTCGCGTCTGAATCTGTTTCTTCCTTATTTGTTTCTTCGTTTGTTTCTTGTTCATTTGAAGCTTCACTATTGTTTGCTTCATTCGTTGATGCTTCTGAGTTTTCTTGTGAACCAGCATTTGTTGAACACGCTGCTACAAAAAGCAAAAGCGCTAATGTCATCCATTTCAATGTGTTAGTCATTTCTCTCTCCCCTTATCTAGTCTCATTTCATCATAAACGAATTAATGAACAGTATAAAGAGGAAATTGTCACAAATAACCAACTATCTACCCATCTATTTTTCAACTATTCCGACTTCCTTTCTGACATGGTTTTTTCCTTTACAACGTTTAAAACAACAAATATACTAGACAACGTGTCTTTTGCTTGACTTGTCCTGAAGCCTGTTAATAAAAGGGAATAGGGCGCTTGCCTGCATAGTTTTGGTAACGACAGGTAACATTGAGTACACATACATTTTATTTTCTGTGTATAAAAGTGCTTTCAGATGACAGTGCTATTATTTGGAATTAATTTAGAAAGGTGATGATGAAATTTGAATAAGCTTACAGCAGTCTTTGTTATCTCTGTACTTCTGTCTCTAATCTTTATTTCTTGGGGAACGATTTCTCCTGAGTCATTAGATTCGACTACAAGCTCACTTCAAAGCTTTCTTCAAGTGAAGTTTGGATGGTTTTATTTATTAGCAGCGTCAGGCTTTCTTATTTTTGCGATTTATCTTATCTTTTCGAAGTATGGAAGACTTCGACTTGGTAAAGAAACCGATGTACCTGAATATAACCTAATTACATGGTTTGCTATGCTTTTCTCAGCCGGAATGGGGATTGGACTTGTATTCTGGGGTGTAGCAGAGCCGATGTTCCACTACTATGATCCTCCAGCTGGGGCAGCTGGTCAGTCAGATGAAGCAGCGCGACTAGCCTTTCAATACAGCTTCTTCCATTGGGGACTTCACCCGTGGGGAATTTACACAGTCGTTGCTCTCGCACTTGCCTTCTTTAAATTTAGAAAAGGTGCACCAGGCTTAATCAGCGCGATTTTCTATCCGATTCTTGGAGAACGTGTAAATGGACCAATTGGTAAACTAATCGACGTTATTGCTGTCATTGCGACTGTATTTGGTGTCGCGACGTCCCTAGGCTTTGGTGCTTCTCAAATAGGCGGAGGAATTTCCTATTTAACAGGCATTGAAAATTCATTTACAACACAGTTAATCATTATTCTTATTGTAACTGTCCTCTATATGATCTCTGCTTCAACGGGGATTTCAAGAGGGATTAAGTATTTAAGTAATACAAACATTGTCCTAGCGATCTTGCTCATGTTCTTTTTGTTATTCGCAGGACCTACAAACTTTATTATGGACCTCTTCACATCTACACTTGGATCTTACATTCAAAACCTACCAAGTATGAGTCTCCGTATGAGACCTTTTGAAGGGTCATCTTGGATCCAGAGCTGGACAATCTTCTATTGGGCATGGTGGATTGCCTGGGCGCCATTCGTTGGAACATTTATTGCTCGAGTATCAAAAGGTCGAACGATCAGAGAATTTGTTCTTGGTGTCCTTTTAGTTCCGACAATCTTTGGTGCATTATGGTTCTCCGTATTTGGAGGGTCAGCTATTTCACTTGATATGGCAGGAACAGGTATTTACGACATTATCAATAACCAGGGTATGGAAGTTGCGCTATTCGCTGTACTTGAGCAATATCCACTTGGAACAACCATGTCGATTATTGCCATTTTACTAATCAGCACATTCTTTATTACTTCAGCTGACTCAGCAACATTCGTCCTTGGAATGCAAACGACGAACGGAAGCATGAATCCTTCCACCAAAGTGAAATTAACTTGGGGTGTGATTCAGTCATCTGCTGCTGCAGTTCTGCTTTGGTCTGGAGGATTAGGAGCCCTTCAAACTGCTTCTATCATAGCTGCATTCCCGTTTGCTATTATTATAATAGGAATGATCATTTCTCTCATTAAAGCCTTTAAACAAGAGAAAATACCTCCTAGACCACCTAAGAAAGATGATCCAAATTCATAAAACACTAAAAGCGTCCTACCCTCTTGGTAGGACGCTTTTTTCATTTATGTTCTATCTATTATATTAATGAACGTTATCGAAATTAGTTTATAATCTATAACCAAACGTAGAAAGCCTAATCTTTAAATTGATACGTCCATCAAATTAAATGGTATAGATAGATAATGATGAATGCCAGAGTAGAAGAAAAAGAAATCAAATAGATAAGCTCTCTTCCTCTTCTAACCATTTGAACAGAAATCGTACAAATAAGATAAAGAAAAACTAAAAATAATAAAATCTTAAATCCAATATGATCTCGAGGAGAATAATAAATAAGTTGAAAAAAACCAAACCAGATCAAAAGCTGAATGCAAATAACTTTTCCATACATGGAACGGCACCTCCGCGTGATACAAGTGTCCTATTCGTAAATGTATGTGCAAGTACATCTCCTAATCGCTTCATTTCTATATTTAGTTTCCAATAAAGAAAGAAAACTGAACATACCTAATCCATTCGGTTATATTTATGAATGTGGTGCATTTCCAACCTCTATTAACTAATAAGAGCAATTGAATCGACTTGAATGAATTATAAAATTATCATGAGCGGTCTGCTCATTCTCCATATAAAAACTCCAGAGACTATTGTCTCTGGAGTTTTTCAATTAATTATTAACCAATGTGAATTGGAGTACCTAGAGCTACTTCAGCAGCTTCCATAGTAATTTCTCCAAGTGTTGGGTGAGCATGAATTGTAAGCGCAATGTCTTCAGCTGTCATACCAGCTTCGATTGCAAGACCAAGCTCAGCAATCATATCAGAAGCGTTAGGACCAGCAATTTGAGCGCCGATCACTAGGCCATCTTCTTTACGAGTGATAAGCTTCATAAATCCTTCACTGTCGTTAAGAGACAATGCACGGCCATTAGCGCCGAATGGGAATTTAGATGCTTTCACATCGAATCCTTGATCTTTCGCTTCTTGTTCAGTGTAACCAACTGAAGCGAGTTCTGGGTCAGAGAAAACAACCGCTGGGATTGCAAGATAGTCAATCACAGAGTTTTCACCACTGATCGCTTCTGCAGCTACTTTACCTTCGTAAGAAGCTTTATGAGCAAGTGCAGGACCTTCTACGATATCACCAATAGCATAGATGTTATCGAAGTTTGTACGACACTGCTTGTCAATCTTCACAAGACCTTTGTCCGTCATTTCAACGCCAAGTTCTTCAAGACCGATTTCATTTGTATTAGGCTTACGACCAACTGTAACTAGTACATAATCAGCGTCAAACGTCTGCGTTTCACCTTTGATTTCTGCTGTTACTGTTACGCCGTCTTCTGTTTCTTCAACGCCTTGTGCAAGAGCTTGAGTAATGATTTCTACATTACCTTTCTTCTTAAGACGACGAGAAACAAGAGAGCTCATTTGTTTTTCGAATCCAGGTAGAATTTGCTTCGTACCCTCAAGGATTGTTACTTCAGTACCGAAGTTTGCGTACACAGTACCAAGTTCGATTCCGATGTATCCTCCGCCGATAACAACCATTTTCTTAGGAACTTCGTCAAGTGCAAGTGCACCAGTTGAAGAAATAACGCGCTTGCTCCATTTGAAGCTTGGAAGTTCGATTGGGCGAGATCCTGTTGCGATGATGCAGTTGTTGAATGTATACGTTTGAGAGTTCTTTTCGTCCATGATACGAACTGTGTTCTTATCGACGAAATAAACTTCACCGCTAACAACTTCAACTTTATTAGATTTCATAAGTCCTGCTACGCCGCCAGTAAGCTTGTCAACAACAGAAGACTTCCACTCCTGAACTTTCTTCATGTCAACGCTCACGTTCTCAGCAGTGATTCCGATATCATCGGAATGCTTTGCAGACTCATATTTATGAGATGCATTAATCATTGCTTTTGAAGGGATACAGCCGACGTTTAAGCAAACTCCGCCTAGAGTTCCTTTGTCAGCAATGGCAACTTTCTGACCAAGCTGTGCTGCACGGATTGCAGCAACATATCCACCTGGTCCAGCTCCTACTACAAGTGTGTCTAATTCGATTGGAAAATCTCCTACTACCATATTATTACGCCTCCATCATTAAGAGTTGTGGATCGTTCAACAGACGCTTGATGTGGTTAAGAGCAAGTTGTGCTGTTACGCCATCAATAAGTCTGTGGTCGTAGCTGATCGATAGAGCAAGAACAGGTGCAGCAACGATTTCTCCGTCGATAACAACTGGCTTCTCCTCAATACGACCAATACCAAGAATAGCAGCATCCGGGTTGTTGATGATTGGTGTAAACCATTGACCACCAGCAGAACCCAGGTTAGAAATAGTACATGTGCTACCTTTCATATCGTCCCCTGATAGTTTACCATCGCGAGCTTTTTTAGCCAACTCATTAATTTCAGATGAAACATTAAGAAGTGGCTTACGGTCTGCTTCTTTCACAACTGGAACAACTAGTCCAGCGTCAGTGTTAGCAGCGATACCGATGTTGTAGTAATGCTTGTGTACGATTTCGTCAGTAGAATCATCAATAGATGCATTCAACATTGGGAATTCGCGAAGTGCAGAAACAAGTGCTTTTACAACGTATGGAAGGTAAGTTAGCTTCACATCTTTGTCTGCAGCATATTGTTTGAACTTCTTACGGTGAGCAACAAGATCTGTTACAACAATTTCATCCATGTGAGTAACGTGTGGAGCAGTATGCTTGGAGTTAACCATTGCTTTTGCAATTGCTTTACGCATACCTTTCATCTTCTCACGAGTTTCTGGTTGTGCTGATGCTTGTGGCTGTGCTGATGTAGTAGAAGCTTCTTGCTTCGCTTCAGCTTTTTCTTCTGTCGCTGCTGGAGCTTCAGAAGCTGCTTCGCCACCACCATTCAAGTGACTGTCGATATCTTCTTTCACAACGCGACCATTCTTACCAGAACCAGATACTTTAGAAATGCTTACGCCGTTTTCACGAGCATACTTACGTACTGCTGGCATAGCGATAACTCGTTTAGTAGGATCTGTTTCTTCGTCGTCTTCAGGAAGTGGTTTTGATCCAGCGCTGTCTTCTTTCGCTTCTGATTTAGCTTCTGCTTTAGGAGCTTCTTCTTCAGCTTGTGGCTGTTCAGCTGCTGGTTCTTCTTCTGCATCTTCATAACCTTCTGCGTCGAAAGTGATGACTACATCTCCAACAATAACAGTTGCACCTTCTTCAGCGTGAACTTCTTTAACTGTTCCGTCTACTGGAGAAGGGATTTCAACAACAGCTTTGTCGTTTTGTACTTCTGCAAGAATATCGTCTTCTTTTACTTCATCTCCGGATTTAACAAACCATTTTACGATTTCGCCTTCATGGATACCTTCACCGATATCCGGCATCTTAAATTGAAATGCCACGGGACTTCGCCTCCTAATTGTAGAAAAATTTTGCTCGTATAAGATCTGAAGCGAAGCGCATAATGCGGCTTCACTTCATGTTTTTTTATAAAATGTTAATTAGAAATTAACAACTTGTGTAGCTTTTTCGATGATGTCAGTGTGATCAGGAAGCCATACATCTTCAGCAGCTGAGAATGCGAATACAGTATCAGGTGCAGCTACGCGAAGCACTGGTGCTTCAAGGCTTAGGATTGCGCGGTCGTTGATTTCTGCTACAACGTTAGCTGCAATTCCTGCTTGCTTTTGAGCTTCTTGAACAACAATTGCACGGTTTGTTTTTTCAACAGAGGCAATAATTGTATCGATATCGAGCGGGCTAACCGTACGAAGGTCGATTACTTCTGCACTAATGTCGTTCTTTTCAAGCTCTTCAGCAGCTTTAAGAGAAGCCTGAACCATCGCACCGTAAGTTACGATTGTGATGTCAGTACCTTCACGTTTTACTTCAGCTTTACCAATTTCAATTGTGTATTCTTCTTCAGGAACTTCCTGACGGAAAGAACGATAAAGCTTCATGTGCTCAAGGAAAATAACTGGATCGTTATCACGAATCGCAGAAATAAGAAGTCCTTTTGCATCATAAGGGTTTGAAGGGATAACAACTTTTAGTCCTGGCTGTTGCGCCATTAGACCTTCAAGGCTATCCGCGTGAAGTTCTGGTGTTTTAACACCGCCACCAAATGGTGAGCGAACAGTAATCGGCGCGTGGAAAGAGCCACCTGACCGATAACGAAGACGAGCCATTTGACCGGAAATAGCATCCATTACTTCGTATACAAATCCAAAGAACTGAACTTCTGGGACTGGACGGAATCCAGTAAGTGCAAGTCCGATAGACATACCACCGATACCTGATTCAGCAAGCGGTGTATCGAATACGCGATCTTCGCCAAATTCCTTTTGAAGTCCTTCTGTCGCACGGAAAACGCCGCCGTTTTGACCTACGTCCTCACCGAATACGAGTACGTTCTCGTCATTTTTCAACTCCGTACGCATCGCATCAGTGATTGCTTGAATCATTGTCATTTGCGCCATAGCTTACTTCGACTCCTTTGCACTATATTGTTCGTATTGTTCACGAAGGTTCTGTGGAAGCTCTTCGTACATGTTAGAAATAAGATCCGTTACTTTTTGCTTAGGAGTGCCATCTGCTTTTTTAATAGCAGCTTTGATTTCTTCCTTCGCTTTATCGACTACTTCGTTTTCTTTCTCTTCAGACCAAAGGTTTTTGCTCTCAAGATACTTGCGGAAACGAACGATTGGATCTTTCTTTTCCCACTCGCTATCTAGATCTTCAGAACGGTAACGAGTTGGATCGTCACCAGCCATTGTATGTGGACCATAGCGGTAAGTCATTGTCTCGATTAGAGTTGGACCTTCGCCATTAATTGCGCGCTCACGAGCGTCAGTAACTGCTTTATAAACAGCAAGAACGTCCATACCGTCTACTTGAACACCCTGGATACCAGCTGCAACTGCTTTTTGAGCGATTGTTTTCGCTGCAGATTGCTTTTCAACTGGAACAGAGATTGCAAAGCGGTTGTTTTGCACAACAAAGATAGCTGGAGCAGCATATGCACCTGCAAAGTTCATCCCTTCATAGAAATCACCTTGTGAAGCACCACCGTCACCAGTGTAAGTGATCGCTACGTTTTTCTTGCCTTTTTTCTTAAGTCCAAGTGCAACACCAGCAGTTTGTGTAATTTGAGCACCGATGATGATTTGTGGGCTCAACACGTTCAGGCCATCAGCCTGGTTCCCTACAAAGTGACCACGAGAGAATAAGAATGCTTTATATAATGGAAGACCGTGCCAGATGATCTGTGGAACATCACGGTAACCTGGAAGAATCCAGTCCTCTTTATCAAGTGCAAACTGACTTCCTAGTTGTGAAGCTTCCTGTCCTGCAGTTGGTGCGTAGAAGCCAAGACGTCCTTGACGGTTCAAAGAAATTGAACGCTGATCAAGAATACGTGTGTACACCATGCGGCGCATTAGTTCTTGAAGCTGCTCATCTGATAGTTCAGGCATTGCTTCTTTGTTCACGATTTCGCCATTTTCATTTAGAATCTGGAACATTTCGAATTGGCCTTCGATGTTTTCAATGGTTTTTGTTCCCATACCTTTCACCTCATCCTTTCATTCATAAAGAGATAGATTATTGAATTGCAATAGTGCAATTGTGAGTGGGTCGTTCAGTTTACAGACATAACTAGCATGTCCATTTCAACGTTATTAAATGACAAATAGCATTCATTAAATTGCATTACTTAAGACAACACTCAATGTCATACCCTTAATTCTGAAGAAATAATCCCTAGCGCTATGTATTACTGCGAATAATAGTCTGTATCAGTAAGATTAAGGAAGTGCTTCTCTTCATGAGTAAGTTCGTTTTTAAGTTTACAATACAGTAAGTTTCAAGTCAATTAATTGATTTAATTATTGCGTGCTAAAAGATGAAAACCAAACTGTTACATTACATAATCCCACACTGTACTAGTGTAAATAATTAGAAATACCATATTTAAAGTCGTCCATTTTGTTAACAATTTACCTTTTTCCTTGTTGTTGGACGATCTTTCAACTTAATTTATCCAAATCGAGCTAAAAACTAAGGAAAGGGAGACGATCTAAAAAGAACCGCTCAAGTTGAGCGGTTCTTTGGTTATTCTGAGTAGTTTACGTCTAATTCAGCTGATTGATAAAATGTTTTTTTCGCTTCATTAAACTCAGTTGTATATTTATTGAACTCTTCCTTATGCTCAGACACTTTACTGTACTGATCATTTACAACCTTAATTTGTTCCTGAAGCTGTTCTAATGTAAGTTCTTTATCTTGAAGTGAACTGTAGAGCTTCTTATCTTGTTTCACTGCTTCTTCATATTCTTTATTGAGCTTTTCATAAGCTTCATATCGCTTATCCATTGTCTCAATGAGGGTCTTAGCGTCCTTTTTAGCAGCGTCACCTTCAAGGTCTTCTGTTAGATCTTTAATTTCTTCAAATTCTTTGTAAGCTTCATCTATACTTTCTTTTTCCTTTTTTAAGTACTCAAGTCTTTTATCCGTATTTTCTTCTGCTTGCTTTGAAAGCTTTTCGACTTCATCGAACTCATCCATACTTAGTGCAACAATGTCATCATAAATTTCTTGTTCCTTTTTTTCTGCTTTAGCTAACGGTTCTTGTTGTTCCCTAAACTGGTCTTCAAGTGCGACCGCTTCTTCTAAATGATCATACATTTTTTCTTCTGTACTACCACCGAATTGACAACCCGTTAAACCAATTAAAAGAAAACAGAAAAAAAGAGAAATAATTCCCAAACGATATTTACGTAGCAAAAAAAGTCCCCCCACATATCCAATTCATACCAATTGATTTCACATCACTGATTACTATACCACAAGACAGTTCTCAATAGAATACTCCATTTTTACAACACCCCAAAATAATCAGATCCCCCGCCCATTAATACACTTATCGTTCTAGACTTTTATTTTAGAGCCTTGCTCATCTATGCTTTCCTTGTTAGCTCATCTTCTTTATTATATAAGGTTAGTATGACATGCTATTTTAAAGGATTTTCAGTTATGTTGGGTTGTGCTAAACTATCACTATTGTAAGATTTTAATGGTGCTGAAATAAGGAAAACCACTTTTCCAAAAAGTTTGCTTGAATCAGAGCAATTTCTTTATTCCCTCCATAAAGTTGAATATAATTAATATTAGAATGACCGTTTTTGAATAGGAGTGAATGATGATATGTTAACCATGAAAGATATTCGCAGAGAAGGAGATCCAGTTCTTGAGAAAGAAGCGAAAGAGGTTGATCTTCCTGCCTCAGAAGACGATAAACAAACTTTAAGAGAAATGCTTGAGTTTCTTAAGAATAGTCAGGATCCTGAAACTGCACTTGAATATGAACTGCGCTCAGGTATTGGTATTGCGGCACCACAAATTGGCATTAGTAAACGGATGATTGCTGTCCATGTGTCTGATCACAGAGGCACTTTATACAGCTATGGAATTATGAATCCTAAAATCATAAGCCATTCAGTTGAAAAAACCTACTTAGATGGTGGCGAAGGGTGCTTATCTGTGGATCGTGAAGTACCTGGTGCAGTACCGCGTTATGCACGCATTACCGTAAAAGGTGTGGACGCTGAAGGAAATCCTCTTAAGCTTAGATTAAAAGGACTACCTGCCATTGTTGTCCAACATGAAATTGACCACCTTGATGGGGTTATGTTTTATGATCGTATTAATAATGAAGAGGCAAGTGAACTTTCTCCATTAGGAAACTAATTTAATAAGCATTAAAAAAGGGATCGCAATAATTATTGCGATCCCTTTCTATTATAGTAGTCCAACTTTTTTAAGACCTTTTTGAATACCGTTTTGGTCAACTGGATCAGTCACTATATCAGCCACTGCCTTCACTTCATCATATCCATTTCCCATCGCTATACCCGTCCCTGCAAATTTCAACATTTCTATATCGTTCAACGCATCTCCAAAAGCATACGTATTTTCACGTTTAAAACCGAGATGGTCGATCATAGCTTCAATTCCTCTTGCCTTTGAACCACCAGGAGGAATTACATCCATTGAATAATCATGCCAGCGGATAAAATCAAGGTTACCATATGCATCGCGATATTCATTCTCTTCTTTACTTTCGCAGAACAATAGCGCCTGATAAATATCTCTTGAATGATAATAAGAAGGATCATATCCAGGATAGTGCATCTTAAGATCATCCATACTCTTCATAATATGTGGGTGCTCATCGTGATTACTCATCATTGCTTCATGATCGAGAAAGACCATTGGATGACCATTTCTCCTTGCTTCTTCTTCAAGTACAGTGATTTCGTCACGACTAAGAGGGTTCGTTAAAACAACCTTTTCTTGATGTTTCACATACTGACCATTAAAACTAATAAACGTATCTATCCCAAGGTCCTCTCTTAGATCTGCAAACATAAAAGGAGCTCTTCCGGTAGCAATCGCTACATGGACACCTTTTTCCGTTAAAGCTTTTAATGACTCTCGTGTTGAAGATGGGATTTGTTTATTATGATCAAGAAGTGTCCCATCGATATCAAAAAATACAATTTTCTCATTGTGCATTATTTTCACCTATTTTCACTAATTTTTCTATGAGAACTAGCTTAACTATGCGAGTAATCAAGCTGACTTCTTTATAGAATTCACTTCGCGATTTGCTTTCCTACCTGACATGTAGACGCCAGTAAAAATACAAAGCAGCCCGATAATCATAGGGAACGTAATTACTTCATTTAAATAAACACTACCCCAAATCAAAGCTGTCACTGGAACAAGATATGTCACAAGAGTGGCAAACTCTGCACTCCCCTTCTGAATCATATAATAGAAAAGTAAATAAGCGAGACCTGAGCCAAACACGCCTAGACCAATAAGCGATATTAGAATATCACGTTGAAGCAGGAAGGTAAACTCAATGCCCACCTCCCCAAACAGGGCCATTAATAGTCCCCCGCCCACTGCCCCAATCATAAGCGTGATAAATGACAAAACATCAACTGGCACATCTTTCAAATTCTTTTTCGTGAATTGAGAAGCAAAGCCATAGCACGCTGTTGCAATGAGCATAGGTAAGACCCCCCACACATCTCCCTGAACTAATTCCTGAATATCCAGGTCAATGAGAAAGAGAATTCCAATAAACCCTACGATAATTCCTGACCATTGCTTTTGATACAGAATTCTACCGAAGAAAAGCGCACCAATTACGCTTGTAAAAAGGGGTGTAGTTGCATTAAGAGTAGCAGCAAGACTGCTTGTAATGCGCTCTTCGCTTAATGCAATCATTCCCCAGGGAATGAGCGCATTCATTATCCCAATCGTGATAAGGCTCGCCCAGGGTAGGTCCTTTCTTATCTGTTGAAGGCGTCTTCTGATCAGTAAGTACATGAATAAAGCCAGTGCGCCTAGCAAACATCTAAAGAACACTACTCCCCAGGGTCCTACAACAGGTACTATTAATTTGATGAACATGAATGACATGCCCCATATTAAGCTGAGTGAAATAAGTGCGGCATAAAGTCTCATTGGTACCCCCTTTGAATATGTAATTCTGTATAAATAGCCCTATGTATTTGTAGCTTTACGTAAAGCTGATCATCCCTTATGCTATACCACTATCTTATGTTACATTAAATGGCATCAAGTGTCTTCGGTTATAACATCCACCTTTTCCCAAATTAATTCAATCAGCATTGATAAATACTAGGCTTAGTTATCAAAAAAAGGAAGGATGAGCATAATGTATCGTAAAATGAAACGTAAACTGATTAAAACCTGGAGAAATGTGCTATTTCCACAACCGAAATATTCCATTGATTAACCTAATTTGCACATAAATTCATGCAAATTCTCCTATTTCTTATGGAAATGTGGTTAGAAACATGAAAAAGAAACCAATTTCCTATATAATAAACGAAGATGCACACAAATTGTCTGAGTTAAGGAGAGATTTAGAATGATTTATAAGGTATTTTATCAAGGCACTAAAAAGGAGGTTCCTGTAAGAGAGCGAACAATGAGCCTTTACGTAGAGGCTACTTCTGAACGGGAAGTTCGCTACAAACTTAAGGAACGCGATATCAATATCGAATTTATTCAAACCGTGGAAGATGACTTCTTAGAGTTTGAGCAAAAATCAGAGCACTTTGAATTGGAGAATGTATAGACTATGAAATTTGTTAAAAATCATCAAACCGCCGTTTTCGCTTTAGGTGGACTCGGAGAAATCGGTAAAAACATGTACGGTATTCAGTTTCAAGACGAGATTATTCTTGTTGATGCGGGAATTAAGTTCCCTGAGGAAGAATTATTAGGAATTGACTACGTTATTCCTGATTATTCTTATCTCGTAAAAAACCAGGATAAGATTAAAGGTCTTTTTATTACGCACGGTCACGAAGATCATATAGGCGGCATCCCCTACTTACTTCGTGAAATTAATGTTCCTATTTATGGAGGAAAGCTCGCTTTAGGATTTATTAGAAATAAGCTTGAAGAGCATGGCCTTCTACGTGGGGCATCCCTAAATGAAATTACAGAAGAAGATATTATTAAATTTAGAAAGACTTCTGTTATGTTCTTTAGAACAACACACAGTATTCCGGATTCCTTTGGGGTTGTTGTTAAAACACCTCCAGGTAATATTGTTCATACAGGAGACTTTAAGTTTGACTTCACGCCAGTTGGTGAACCAGCTAACTTAACAAAGATGGCTGAGATTGGTAAAGAAGGCGTTCTAGCTCTCCTTTCTGATAGCACAAACAGTGAAGTTCCTGGATTCACCATGTCTGAGCGTCGCGTTGGTGAAACCATTCAGGATATCTTTAGAAAAGTAGACGGACGCGTTATTTTTGCTACATTCGCATCCAATATTCACCGCCTACAGCAAGTGGTTGAAGCAGCTGTCGAAAATGGACGTAAAGTAGCTGTATTTGGTCGTAGTATGGAGTCCAACATTACAATTGGACAAGAACTTGGCTATATTAATGCGCCTAAGGATACGTTCATTGATGCCAATCAAATTAATCGACTACCTGAGAACAAAGTGACAATTCTTTGTACAGGAAGTCAGGGTGAGCCAATGGCTGCTCTATCTCGAATTGCGAATGCAACGCATCGTCAAATTCAAATCATTCCTGGAGATACAGTTGTCTTCTCTTCTTCACCTATCCCTGGTAACCAGGTAAGTGTATCAAGAATCATTAACCAGCTTTCTCGTGCAGGCGCTGACGTGATTCACCATAAACTAAGTGACATTCATACATCTGGTCACGGTGGTCAAGATGAGCAGAAGCTTATGCTTCGTCTCATTAAGCCAAAATTCTTTATGCCAATTCACGGTGAGTATCGCATGCTTAAGATGCATACGAAGCTTGCTCAGGATTGCGGAATTCCACAAGACCATTCCTTTATTATGGATAATGGTGAAGTTCTTGCTCTTAGCGAGAATGAAGCTTCGATTAGCGGTAAGATTCCATCTGGATCTGTTTATGTAGATGGTAAAGGTATCGGGGATATTGGAAATATTGTTCTTAGAGACCGTAAAATTCTCTCTGAAGAAGGTCTAGTTATTGTCGTTGTCTCCATTAACATGAAAGAGTTTAAGATTCTTTCAGGTCCAGATATCATTTCACGAGGATTTGTTTATATGAGAGAATCTGGTGATTTAATTAATGATGCTCAAGAGCTATTATCGAAACATCTTAATGGCGTCATGGAAAAGCGTACAAGTCAGTGGTCTGAAATTAAAAATGAAATTACAGATACTCTTGCACCATTCCTTTACGAGAAAACGAAACGTCGCCCTATGATCCTTCCGATCATTATGGAAATTTAATTATACAAAAGAGCCTGTCGCAAAAGCGACAGGCTCTTTTGTTATTTACTAATCTCGGTTCAAAATTTGACGTTCAAGACGATTAATGTCCTGATCTGATCCTATTACAATAAGAATGTCTCCTTTGGAGATCTTCTGATCAGCTTGAGGAGATACAATAATCTCATCACCTTTTTTAATGGCGACAATATTGGCACCATACTTCGCTCGTATATCAAGTTCAATAATCGTCTTATTATCCATTCTAGAGTTAGCAATAAGCTCAACAATGCTGTGTTCATCAGATAGCTCTAAATAGTCTAAGACGCTATTTGAGACCATACTGTGTGCAATTCGGACACCCATATCTCGTTCCGGGTGGACAATCTTATCAGCACCGATCTTATTCAATACCTTCTCGTGATAATCATTTTGTGCTTTAACCGTAATTTTGCTAACGCCAAGCTCTTTTAGAATTAAAGTTGTTAAAATACTTGATTGAATGTTATCCCCGATCGCTACGATAACGTGATCAAAGTTTCGAATACCGAGGTTCTTTAGAACACTCTCATCTGTTGAATCTGCGATCACAGCATGTGTAGCCACTGAAGAAAATTCATTCACTTTATCTTCATCCATATCAATTGCGAGGACTTCCATCCCCTGCTGACTTAATGACTTACAAATGCTTCCTCCAAAACGGCCGAGTCCAATTACGGCAAACTGCTTTTTCAACGCACACTCCTCCTACTCATTCAGAAAGAAACGCGCGCCAGCAAATATGCTGACGCACTATCAATACTATCCTACCACTCTTATCATCAGTGTCAATATTCTCTCTAAGACTTATTATTCTTATTCCCTTTGACATACTCTGCATCAAATAAAAAGAGTCTCATCAGCAATATTAAAGAAGGAACTAGGAGAAAGAGTCCTGCAATAAAAGCGAAGACTAGGTAGATCCCCGTCGTTTCATTCGTATATCCTGAATAGATTGTAATATAGTCATACAAAATCCACGGTAGATGTGATATGCCGTATCCAAAGAACGCGAAGAAAAATTGCAACATAACAAAGATAAAAGCCGTACCATATCTTTTCCGGTTGAAAATGAGATATGTTGCCACAAGGAAACAGAAAAGAGATGCGATAAAGAACCAGGCATAATCAAGAATTCGCTCAAAGTGAACTGGATTATGCTGCTGAAGAGCTACGAACACAAGAATACTAGATAAAATGGTTGGAGCGCTCCAGAACAGTGCATATTTTCTTAAAAGCTCAAGCGCAGGTTGATCATTCGCTCGACTAGCATAATAGGTTAGAAACGCTGCGCTAATAAATAGAACCGACACGATTGCTAAGAGCACGACTGACCAAGAATAAAAGCTTGAAAATAACTCCCCTGCCAAAAACTTAACTTCACCGTTCACCTCTTCTATAAATCCACCTTCTGATAGAGTTAACGCTGTAGAAAGAGAAGCAGGAATTAGCAATCCTGTCACTCCATATAAAAAAGTATAGACTCTGCTTTTCTTGGCGCCGTAATTTCCAAAGGCATAGAACGAGCCTCGAATGGCAAGTAGTATGATCGCGATACTACCTGGAACAAGCAACGCTGTTCCATAATAATAGGCAGTATCAGGGAAAAAGCCTACTAGGCCAACAAAAAAGAAAACAAAGAACACATTCGTTACTTCCCAAACTGGGGATAAATAACGACTAATAATTTTATTAATAATATGATCTTTTCCCGAGAGTTCTCCATAATAGGCAAAGAACCCTGCCCCAAAATCTATAGAGGCTGTGATCAAATACCCATATAGAAAAACCCATAATACCGTTATTCCTACTAACTGAATGTCCATATTTTCACCCCTCTCAATCGAAGCAATTATTTCAATTTAGCGATTTCCTCAAGTTCATTCTCAGCTGGATTAGTATTGAACATTTTCTTAAGAACAGTAACAGTAAGCGTTCCAAGAACAATGTAAAGAAGAAGGAATAAGATAAACATCCATCCGACGCTGTCCGCAGTTGTTGCAGCTTGTCCTGTTCTGAGAATATCCCATAAGATCCATGGCTGGCGACCTACTTCTGAGAAAATCCAACCAAATTCAATCGCAAGGACTGAGAGTGGCCCCGCCAAAACAATTAACCGTAAAAACCATTTGTTTTCCGTGTTGAATCGTTTTAACCTTAGCGCAATCACGTAGAAAAAGGTTAAAGCAGCGAGAAACATTCCGATTCCGACCATTCCATCAAAAAGGTAATGAATGAATAGCGGTGGCACTTCATCTTCAGGTACTTGATCAAGTCCCATCACTTCCGCATTTGGATTACCATGAGCAAGGATACTTAAAAAGTTTGGTAATACTAACCCATATTTTACTTCATCCGTTTCTTTATCGAGAAATCCGCCCACGACAAGATCTGCATTTTCAGATGTTTCAAAGTGCCATTCTGCGGCTGCAAGCTTACTTGGTTGATATTCAGCTAAAAATTTACCAGAAAAGTCACCAATCACGGCCGTCCCAATCGCAAAGATAAATCCTGCGGTCATTGTAAGCTTTAGAGCTTTCCTATAATAAGTACTACGCTTACCCTTAAGCATTTTAAATGCCGTTATAGCAGCTAGTACAATAGCAGAAGTGAGGTATGCGGACATGACCACGTGGCCTACTTTCGTTGGTGTTGCTGGGTTGAACATCGCTGCGAGTGGTTCAATATTTGTTAATACACCGTCAACTATATCAAATCCCTGCGGAGAGTTCATAAAAGCATTTACAGTGGAAATAAAGAAAGCAGACAGTGTAGAGCCAATCACAACTGGAATTGATATAAACCAGTGATAGATCGGTTTTTTGAATCGATCCCACGTATAAAGATAAATTCCAAGAAAAATAGCTTCAAAGAAGAAAGCGAACGTTTCAAGGAATAACGGTAAACTAATGACCTGTCCTGCTAACTGCATGAAATTCGGCCATAAAAGTGATAGTTGGAGCCCTATCGCTGTACCAGTTACAACACCAACAGCAACGGTAACGACAAACCCTCTAGCCCAGCGTCGCGCTAGCAATGTGTAATAAGGATCGTTCCGTTTAATCCCTATCCATTCAGCAAGGCTAATTAATAATGGGACACCAACACCTAACGTAGCAAAAATAATATGAAAACCTAACGTTAGACTTGTTAATAAACGACTTAGAGTCGCTGAATCTAGTTCCAAATTGTTCATCCCCTTTGTACCAATTTCTTATCATCTGTTACTCAACTTCCCTTATCATTCACAATAGAAACGATTGTACCTCTGAATTACACTTTTATTATGGCTCATTCATGAGATTGTGACAAGTATCACAAACTGTATAATTCCGAAACTTTTTTTCTTGTTAATATTCTGTTCACATTTAGATTAACTTCTGTATTTTTTTCGTTTTACCTCCATTGAAATGCCTGATTGATATTAATGGACAAAAAAAAGAAGCCTACTTGGCTTCTTTCTATACAGCGTCCATCATATTGAATTGTGATTTAACAAGCTCATAATACGTTCCACCTTTACGCATAAGCTCAGTATGATTTCCTTGTTCTAATATGCGTCCGTGGTCGAGAACAATAATATTATCTGCCTCACGAATCGTTGAAAGCCTGTGAGCGATCATGATTGCCGTCCTGCCTTCCAAAACAACATTTAGTGCCTTCTGTATTTTCAGCTCTGTCTCTGTATCTATACTTGCAGTTGCCTCATCTAAAATCAATATTCGAGGATCCGCAAGAAGTGCCCTCGCAAACGATAATAGTTGTCTTTCACCTACTGATAGGACGTTACCTCTTTCTTCTACCTCTGTTTCATAGCCATCACTCAAGCGCTGAATAAAAGGATCAGCTCCTACAGCTTTAGCTGCTTCCTTCACTTCTTCATCGCTAGCATCCGGACGTCCAAATCGAATGTTTTCAATAATTGTACCTGAAAAAATGAACGTATCTTGTAATACGACGCTGACTTTCTCACGTAAGCTATCGAGTTTAACGTCTTTAAGATCCGTTCCATCAATCCGAACTGTTCCACTTGTAGGATCATAGAATCGGCTTATCAAATTAGCGATTGTTGATTTCCCTGATCCAGTATGACCCACAAGCGCAACGGTGTCACCAGCTTTCATTGTTAAGCTCATTTCATGCAGAGCTTTGCGGCTTTCATCATATGAGAATTCAACATTTTCAAATGTGATTTCGCCCTTCATTTCCTTAAGCTCTTTCGCATTTTCCTTTTCTGGTACATTCGGCTGTTCATCAAGAAATTCGAAGATTCTCTCAGACGATGCCATCGCGACGAGAAGCTGATTATACACTTGACCAAGTCGAGAGATTGGTTCCCAGAACATCCCTAAGTAGAAAGCAAACGTAACAAATACACCGTAGTCCATCCCATTTTGAATAAGATAAACCCCGAACCAAATTAATATTGCTGTACCAATGGCATTAGACATTTCAACAAAAGGTCTGAAAATCGCACTCTTTTGAGTCGCGTCTTTCCAACTAGCATAGTTTTCATGATTAACGCCCTGAAAAAATTCCATATTTCCTTTTTCCTGAGTATACGACTGAGTCACTCGAATTCCTTGAATACTTTCATTCAAATGTGAATTCAGCTTGGCTTGTTTAATACGAACTTGTTGCCAGGAACGACGAATGCGTTTTCGCAAGCTCGTAGAAATGAGAAACATGAGCGGTAAAATAATCATAATCGCTAGTGTTAACTGAGGACTTAAGACAAACATGATGACAAGGATTCCTAACAATAGAACAATATCCATGAGGAGATTAATAACCCCATTCGTAAATAACTCCTGCATGGAGTTCACATCATTAATTACCCTGACAAGGATAGAACCTGCCGATCGTTTATCAAAAAATCCATGCGACAAGCGCTGAATATGCTTAAACAGCCCTTGTCTAATGTCGTAAATAATGTATTGTCCAAGCTCATTCGTCCATTTTATTCGATATGAATTGGCAATCCAAGAAATCAAATACAATCCAGCTATGCCAATAATTAATTGAATAAGTAATGTTTGATCACGATTTTTGATCGCATGGTCAAATAGTAATACCCCAATAAAAATCGGTACGATTAATCTAACAGCCGTTGCTAATAACATTGAAATGATTGCTTTTGGCAACAAACTCTTCTTGTAAGGCTCCATGTATTCAAGCAAGCGCGACATTTGTTTCCAATTGAATTGTTTTTCAATTGCCGTATCTTGAGAGTAATGGAACCTTTCTCTACGATTTTGTTTCAATCCTTCACCCCATTTCAACCAGTTTGTCTGGCCATGATCTCTTTACGATCTTGATATTGTATGTCATAAATATTTCGGTAATAGCCGTTTTGATCAATGAGCTCTTGATGTTTTCCTCGTTCTACAACCTCACCTTCATTTAGCACGATTATTTCATCTGCATGTTTCAAAGAAGAAATTCTGTGTGCAATAATGAACGTTGTTCTTCCTTTCATAACCTCTTCAAATGCTTTTTGGATTTTCACTTCCGTTTGCATATCAACTGCGCTTGTAGCATCGTCAAGGATTAGAATACTAGGATCTGTTAGGATGGCACGAGCAATAGCAATACGCTGCTTTTGCCCACCAGATAGCCCCATTCCACGTTCGCCTAGTACCGTATCATATCCGTCTTTCATTTCCATGATAAAATCATGGGCCTGCGCTCTTTTTGCCGCATCCTGTATGGCTTCAAAAGGTATATCGGGATCACCATAAGCAATATTATCTCGTATAGTAGACGAGAACAAAAACGTCTCCTGCAGTACCACACCAATATTTTTTCGAAGCGATTTCACTGTATATTCTTTAATGTTCCTTCCATCGATTACTACTTCGCCTTCGTTAGGTTCATAAAATCTTGCAATCAATTGGGTAATCGTGGTTTTACCTGCTCCCGTAGCCCCAAGTAAGCCAATCGTTGTACCTTTTGGAGCATTAAACGAAATATTCTTTAGTGCTTCGTCATCATCAGAAGCATATTTGTGTGTGACATTCTTAAATGATACGTTTCCTTCAAGACGTTCAACGTCCAACGCGCCATCTCGATCATAAATATCTTCAGGTTCATCTAAAATTTCAAGTAATCGTTCTCCTGATGCTTTGGATTGTGAAAACGTATTGATGACGAATCCAAGGTTCATGATTGGCCAGATAATATACCAAACAAGACTAAAGAAAGCCACTAACTCACCAGGTTTAAGCTGGTTTTGAAACACAAGATATCCGCCATATGAAAGCAAGAAAACAACACATAAATTCCCGATAAACTCCATGAGCGGGAAAAATTTAGCCCAAATGTATGATGTTGTTAAGTAGTTATCACGATAGTCCGTATTGCTATCAACAAACTTATTGATTTCAAAATCTTCTCTTGATAATGACTTTACCGTATTAATGCCACTAATATTCTCTTGAACTTTCGTATTCAACCGCGCCATTGATTTACGAATCCCTCTAAACGCAGGGTGAACTCTCTTATCGAATCGATAAACCACAATCGCGAGAAATGGGAGCATTCCAAGCGTAACTAACGCAAGCGGAATAGAGTATCCAAACATCACGATCAAACTAAAGCTTACGATAAGAACAAAGTTTATCACTTGTGCGAATCCAAATGATAAGAAAAACCGGAACCCTTCCACGTCAGCCGTTAAGCGTGACATTAAATCCCCTGTTTTCGCATTATCATAATAACGAAAAGGTAAATATTGAAGTTTTTTGTAAAGCTCCTCTCGAAGTCGATACACTGCAGTGACTCCAAACAAGTCCCCTAGATATTGTTGGAAAAACGTAGCAGTCCCTTTTACGATCATGATTCCTATGAAACCAAATGCAAGATATGGTACCCATTTGTATTCTTGCTTTAGAATGACATCATCAATTGTAAATTGAAGAAGCATAGGATAAAGGACTGTGATACCCGTGACAAAAATAAGGGAAAATACGGACCATAGAAAAAGCTTTTTGTATGGCCAATAAAAATCTTTCAATCTTTTAAACGTTTCCATTCCAACACCACCTTCAGCCAGTAAATAGTCATTAAAAAAATAGTGACAATATACATAATATATCGGAATTCGAAATAAATAACCACCTATTAGGCCTAAAATTCGGAATTATTTAAATAGGGAGATTCCTCCTTAGATCGAGAAGATATTTGCAATCATTCAACTGAACGGTTCTTGCAGCAATCTTTTCAAGCTAACAACTTAAATTCGTAGGGAACATTCGAGTGATTAGCTAATATAAACCATACAAAAAACCCCAGAGAGCAGTGCTCCCTGGGGTAGGTTGTTTTCTATCTTATTTAAGTGTTTCTTGACCTGGCTTCCAGTTAGCCGGGCAAAGTCCACCAGTTTGTAGTGCTTGAAGTACACGTAGTGTTTCGTCTACGTCACGGCCAATGTTGTTGTGGTTAACTACAGAGTATTGAAGTTCGCCTTCAGGATTGATGATGAATAGGCCGCGAAGTGCAACACCTTCATCTTCAATAAATACGCCGTATTCTTTAGAAACTTTATGGTTTGTATCTGCAGCAAGTGCATAGTTAAGGTCACCAAGACCATTGTCGTTGCGGTCTGTGTTGATCCATGCAAGGTGTGTATGGATTGTATCAGTAGATACTCCGATTACTTCTGCATCAAGATCGTCGAATTCTTCGAAACGATCGCTTAGTGCTGTAATTTCAGTTGGGCATACGAATGTGAAGTCCATTGGATAAAAGAAAAGGACTGTCCATTTATCGTTCTTCATATTTTCTTCAAGGCTTACTTTGCCAAATTCTTTGTTTGTCATAACTGCTTCCATTTCGAAGCGAGGTGCTTGTTTTCCTACCATGCGTTCTACCATGTGTAAATCCCTCCTAGAAAATATCCTGCGGCTTTCGCCCACAAATGACATTATAGTACATGAGTTATTTTTAGTCAATGTTAAATAATAATTAATTTAATGTGGGTTAATGACCTTCCTCCACTATCGTACCCACGTTTACCCCTCACTAAACAGGGTAACTTTAGTATAGCGAAAATCATTTCATTCGTCTCGTCTTAACACTTCACTTGAATTATCATGACAATTTTCGCTATAATTTGACCGAGTGCTAATCCTACATAATGTAGTGAGAATTAAAGGAGGAAGTCTATTGAACTTTGTTGACAACATTAATTGGGAAGGTTTCTTAATGGATACTGGCTTAATTATCCTTAAGCTAATCGCTATCCTAATCATTTATGCAATTGTAAAAGCAATCGGAAATCGTTTCATCGAAAGAACCTTTACTCAAGTATCAGAGAAGCAGAACATGAGTCCAGGGAGAGCAAATACGTTAAAAAATTTATCAAAAAGTATTTATACGTACATTCTACTCTTCATGGTTGTTGCGATCATCTTTGAAACCTTTGGCTTTGATATTAAAGCGCTAATCGCTGGTGCAGGTATTATTGGTCTCGCTGTCGGCTTTGGAGCCCAGGGTCTCGTAAGTGATGTGGTGACAGGCTTCTTTATCCTTCTAGAAAAACAAATGGACGTTGGCGATTACGTAACTGCTGGCGGCTTTGGAGGAATCGTAGAAGAAGTTGGCCTTCGCACAACCCACATTCGTTCGTTTGATGGGACATTGAATTATGTACCAAACCGCGAAATTAGCTCATTAAGCAACCATTCACGTGGTAATATGCGCGCTCTTGTTGATATTGGTATTTCTTATGATGACAATATTGACGAAGCGATCCGCGTGATTCAGAAAGTGTGTGATAACGTTGCGGCTACAAATGAAGCTGTCGTCGAAGGACCAGATGTTCTAGGCGTTCAAGGTCTTGGTTCTTCAGATGTCGTTCTTCGCGTTCTATGCCGCACTCAGAACATGGAACAATGGGGCGTTGAGCGTCAGCTTCGGAAAGAAATTAAAGAAGCTCTTGATGCAAATGGCATTGAAATCCCATTCCCGCATCAAGTATTCATTGAAAAGAAAGAACAATAAGCGTTTGTCCCTTCCTTTTATTGGGTAAAGATATCACAGATCTTTCAAAGGAGTGTGATCATATTGCCTTACAATTCTAAAAGCGAGTTGCCAGATCAAGTAAAAGACAACTTGCCTTCGCACGCACAGGATATCTTTAAAGAAGCATTCAACTCCGCATCTGATCAATATGATTCTGAGAAAACGGCTTTTAAAGTAGCTTGGAGCGCTGTGGAAGAAAAATACGAAAAGAATGATAATGGAAACTGGGTCAAAAAGAATAACAATAGCTAAAAAAAATGAACCTCTACCTAGGTAGAGGTTCATTTTTTTATTGATAACGACTATCCACCTGCTGACATACTTGATCAGCTGTCATCCCATCTGCGTTTATAACCGCCCCATTCGTGCTTGCATTTTGCATGCCCATCACATTTTGATCTTGACCAGATACAACACAACAGTCACAACCATTTGCATCACTTTCTTGTTTCAAGGATACAACCTCATACCCTTTCGCTTGCAAAGCTTGAGCTACATCAGATAGCGTATCTTCTACAGCAATTCGTTTCATTTCACTCACTCCTTATTAATATGTAGTTTCTAACTCTATTATTTTGACCACCGTTTTATGAATTATACGTCTAGCATTCATAAGAGAAAAACTCAGGTAATATATCAAACTAAAAAACAATAGCCCTCAGGCATATGCCTGAGGGCTATTGTTTTTTAGTTTGCAACCTTATTTAAATAAGAAGTTAGCGCAAGATACGCCGTTTCAATCGCAGACTCATCAGGTTTCAGTGTAGATGTATGCAAACCGGATGGAGAATTCACTCCAAGCCAGAACATAAATCCAGGAATCTCTTTTAGAAAGTACCCGAAATCCTCACCAGTCATCGCTTCTCGACATTCAACTACGTTGACATCTTGGAGTTTTCTCGTTTCTTCCATGAAAGATTGTACTAACTTTGCATTGTTCGTCACCTGGTAATAATTAGAGCCATAATCAATAGAAGCAACACATTCAAATGATGCCTCGATGCCTTTTACTATAGCTTCAATACGGTGCTTAACTTGAGACATAGAATCGGCAGATAAAGTACGGATTGTACCTTCTAACCTGGCCTTTTCGGCAATGATGTTTTGCTTCGTGCCTCCGTCAATTTTTCCTACCGTTACCACAGCTGAATCAAGAGGATCTACATTTCTCGCTACAATAGATTGGAACTGAGTAACGAGATGGCTAGCGGCAACAACCATATCACGTGTATGGTGAGGATACGCCGCGTGACCACCCTTTCCTTCTAAATCAATGAATAACTCAGAAGTATTAGCAAAGAGCAATCCTGGGCGTGTGGCAATTGTACCTACGGGGTACTCAGGTGCAATATGTAACGCAATCATTTGATCCGGCTTCCATGCTTTGAATTCATCACTTTGAAGCATTGGTAAAGCGCCACCAGGACCTTCTTCTGCAGGTTGGAAGACAAACAGCAAATTGTCTTTTACGGAATGAGTTGAATAGTACTCAAGAACGGAAAGAGCAATCGTCATATGAAGATCGTGTCCGCATGCATGCATGAACCCTTCATGCTCAGACTGAAAATCATACCCGGTCTCTTCTTTGATCGGTAAACCATCGATATCTGTCCGATATCCAATTGTTTTTGAAGGACTTTCTCCATTTACAAATACAAGGATACCCGTTCTCCAGGTTTTCACCTGGAGACGGTCCTGTGGGAGTTTTTCTATAAACTGAAGAAGAAAACCTTGCGTTTTCACTTCCTGAAAGCCAATTTCAGGAATGCGATGCAGGTCCCTTCGTACGGTTTTGATGTCCATTAGAATTAATCGTTTTGAAGCTGACGAAGCTCTTTTTTGATTTCTGTTTTTGAACGAGTTTGATCATCAATTTTCTTAAGAACACGTGCTGGAGTTCCTGCAACTAGTGTGTACTCAGGAACATCTTCAGTCACAATAGCACCAGCGGCTACAACAGATCCTTTTCCTACTTTCACGCCTTCTAGAACGACTGCGTTCGCACCAATCACAACGTCGTCTTCGATGACAACAGGGCTAGCAGAAGGTGGCTCAATAACGCCTGCAAGAACAGAACCTGCGCCAATATGACAGTTCTTACCGACAGTTGCACGTCCACCAAGAACAACGTTCATGTCGATCATAGTTCCTTCACCTACAACAGATCCGATATTGATCATCGCACCCATCATAATAACAGCATTATTGCCAATTTCAACTTGATCACGAATAACAGCACCCGGCTCGATTCGCGCTTGAATTCCTTTAAGATCAAGCATTGGAATAGCTGAATTACGACGATCATTTTCTACTACATAATCTTCAATATTGGAAGCTTCAGACTCAAGTGCTTTCTTAATGTCTTTCCACTCACCAAAAAGAACACCAGTGTTGCCTGTAATGAATGACTTCGTGTTACTACCAAAGTCGATTCCCTCAAGGTTCCCCTTAATATGTACTTTCACAGGAGTAGATTTCTCACTGTTTTGAATAAAGCTAATAATTTCGTTTGCATCCATCATTTTCATGTTGTATTTCCTCCTTTGTTCATCATGCTTTTACAAGCACAGCATGTTACTCATTTTATCGTACATGATCGATCACGTGAAGTCTAATCTTACAGGCTATTCACTTAACAATTCTACAAACTTCTGAACCTGCTTCAATTGCATCGCGGTATCATTTGTTAATAACCAGGTATCACGCTTTAATGGCAACCCTTCACCGTCCTTAAGTGGAATCCGAAAATATTCTTTATCATTCTCCGTAATGCTGATGGAAGGTAAGATAGCGTAGCCAATCCCATTTAGCGCCATTTGTTTACACGTTTCGATTTGATCAACGACAATTGTTTTCTTTGGAGGCGCAAATGATTGGGTTTGCCACCACTCCTGTATTTCTTGAAAATAAGTAGAGTCACTTTTAAATTGAATAAATGGTTTTTCTGTTTCTCGCAATTCTTCCATTGATTTAATGGACGTATCGACCAAATAGAGCTCATCTGAAATCAAATACTGACTTCTCCCCCTCCAATCGGGCTTCCCACGAATAATTCCAATATGAATATCATCTTCGTACAAGTACCGTAATATGTCACTACTCCATCCTGTAACTAGCGATATTTTGACACTGGGATAGTGCTCAACAAATTTCTTTAGCACCGCTGGAAGCCAGTATTGTCCGATAATAGATGCTACAGCTAGTTTCAGCGTTCCATGGACTTCCGAGCTTAGCGCTGTCAATGCTTCAAATACTTTTTCTTCTCTACGAATCGTATCATTAGCGAAAGCGATAATCCGTTCACCCGCAGGTGTAATCGTTAATCCTTTTTGCGAACGAAGGAAAATCGGTACCCCCCATGCCTTTTCAATCGATTGGAGGCGTTGACTTAGCGCCGGCTGAGATACATAAAGTCGTTCAGCCGCTCTTCGCATATTCGCTTCCTCCGCTAAGATCGAAAGAACCTGATATTCTGAGCTCATTAAATGGCCCCCTTTTCTTATAACTATCCATTTCTTCATAAGGAAATCTTATTGTAATTCATCATTATAATCTAATTTCATTATGGATTAAAGAAGACTATACTATGACATGAGATATTTTCGATGGAGATGATCATATGGAATGGCTTTTCTTATTTGGCATTGGTCTTATTGCCACGTTTGTTGGAACCTTGTCTGGCAGCGGAGGACTTATTAACTTTCCCTCGATGATGTTACTCGGTCTTCCCATTCATTCAATTATTTCAGCAAATAAGTTTTCAAATATGCTTAGTTCATTTTCTAGCTTTTTTGTTTTATTAAAGAGGAAAGAACTCTCTATGAAAGAAGCACTGAAAACAGGACCTATCGCTTTAACTGGTGGGGTCCTAGGAGGATTATTTGCCTCATCACTATCCCAACAGGCGCTTCAACTATTCGCCGGAGGAATGCTTCTTGTTGCCTTAACTTTATCATTTATGAAAAAGAAGGAATCAATTCATTTATCACATAAGGTTCCTACCAAAGCACTCCCGTTCGTTGGTCTAATTGGATGGTATGATGGTACGTTCGGCCCTGGACAGGCGACACTTCAAATGCAATTATTTCGTCACAGCGGCATCTCCTACCTTGCTTCAATAGGTCTAACACGATTTAATACCTTCTTAAGTTGTACAGGGGCTGTCATGGTCTATTCACTTAGTGGTCACCTTAACATGGCGATCGCGCTCCCACTTGCGGCTGGCTCTATCACTGGAGCACAAATTTCTGTTCGAATGGCCAATAAACTTTCTCTTGTGCAAATAAACTGGTTGCTTCGCTCTATGACCATTTTATTGATTTTACAAGTATGCTACAGCCTATTTAAAACACAATTTTAGGAGTGATTAAAATGGTTATCGATTATATTCGTCTCCACCATATTCAAATTTGTATACCCATCGACCAGGAGGAACTTGCGAGGAATTTCTATATAGGGATACTAGGCTTTGAAGAAATCGAAAAACCAGCTGTTTTAAGAAAAAACGGAGGCTTCTGGTTAAGAGCAGCAGACATTGAATTACATGTTGGGACCGAAAGTACTATTGTGCCAGGGAAAAGACATCCTGCCTTTGAAATTCATAATCTGCTGGAAGCAAAAGCACATTTAGAAAAACACCACATCCCAATACAAAAAGAAAAACCAATCGAAGGATACCAGCGTTTTAGCTTTTATGATCCCTTTCAAAACCGAATTGAATTCATCTCACGTATAGGAAAACCCGGCTTATGAGCGAGCCGGGTTTTGTTTCTTATCAGGCTTTGGAATAAAGAGTACTAGCAGAAAGCTTAAGAGTGCCATGACTGCAACTCCTCCATACACCCATTTTAAAGAGGTTGTGAGTCCGTTCTGCAACAAATCAAGCACAGTAGGATCAAGACTGTTACGCTTTGTTTCATCAAGTAATTGATTGGCTGTATTAAGATTCACACCTTCTCCCGAAGAGCGGTTCGTTAAATATTGTTGAAGGCGGCTGTTTAAAATACCGCCAAGTAGCGCAGCACCGACTGCACTTCCAAGCGTTCGCATAAACATATTTGAAGCTGTCGCAATTCCGCGCTGCTTCCAGGAAACTGAGCTTTGGATGGCAACAATAAATGTTGTAGACGTTAATCCCATTCCAACACCGATAAGAAATGAACCAAAACCTGCAAAGATGGGTCCTAATGCTGGCGTCATCAACAGATAGATCACTGAACCGCTAATAAGTGAAATTCCTCCAAGGACTGATGTGATCCTAAATCCGATTTTTATGACGAGTTTCCCTGCTATAGTAGACGCAATTGGCCATCCTATCGACATCGTCGTAAGCGTAAATCCTGCTACAATAGGAGATTTCTCCATTACTCCCTGAACAAATGTCGGAAGAAAACTAGAAACCCCAATCAAGATCATGCCCGTCGTAAACGTTACTGAATTCGATATGGCGATAACCGGATCGCGCCATATACCAAGAGGCATTAGCGGCTCTTTCGCTTTAAGTTCGACTCTAAAAAAAATCGCCATAGCTACGAATGATGTACTTAGAAGGGTGAGGATAGGTAAGGAAGTCCACTTCCAGTGAACGCCTCCTTCGATCAAGACGACCATCAATGCACTGATCGATACAAGCAAAAGGATGGCCCCAGAGTAATCAATCGATTTTCGTTCTTTATCAATCGATTCATGAAGCAAGAGAACAATGCCAACTAACGATAGAACTCCGAGAGGAATGTTCATCCAAAATACCCATGACCAATCAATGTACTGAACAAAAATACCGCCTAGAGCCGGGCCTGCAATTGCAGATATTCCCCACACGCTAGCAAGATACCCTTGAATCTTTGCCCGCTCCTCCATCGAATACATATCGCCTACAATCGTAAGCGCTATTGGTTGTACGGCTCCTGCTCCAATACCTTGAATAAGCCTGAAAAGGATAAGTGCCTCCATCGATTCCGCAAATCCACACAATAAAGATCCTATTAAAAAAATGACAATACCGATCGAATAGATCGGCTTCCTACCAAAGAGATCTGAAAGTTTACCAAAGATAAGGACCGTAATCGCAGACATTAATAAATAAGCTGAGAAAACCCAGCTAAACGTCGAGAATCCGCCAAGGTCGCTCACAATACCAGGCATCGCTGTTGAAACGATTGTTCCTTCGATCGCGGCCATGAACATTCCAATAATAATGGCTCCAAGTACGAATGGTCGATTGGTCTCCTTGTTTTGGATACTAGATGTGATTTGATTTGTTAACGATTTCATTTTATTCATCCCCATATGTAAAAATCCCGGTAATAGTACCGGGATAAATGCTTAAGACTGTCTAACTGATGACTCATGCAAATAACGATTAACAAACTTAAGAAGCGCTCTTCTTGTTAGAATGCCTTTAAAAATATTCTCATCATCGACTACACAAAGAAACGGATGATCAATTGCTAGCTTTAACCCTTTGAAAAAACCGTCCTTTTCATTAATACAAGGTATTTCTGTATTCATAACTTCTTCAACAACTAATTCACTTAATTTCTCGAATTCAATTCGCTCGATGCCTAGAATCGAATCAAGGATGAGCGGCTGACTAATTAATCCCTTTAGACGATATTCAGTATCTAATACTGGGATAGATGAATAGCCTGATTTAATCAAAATAAGCATCGCGTGCTCCAAAGGATTCGTCAGCTGTACATGTGCTACTTTTTCTGCTGAAATCACAAGATCTTCAATTCCTGTTTCATACAAATTAGGTAATTCCATATGTTTTGCCATTTAAAACGTCCCCTCAAGCATGATTCGCCCTGTAATTTTTCTCTAATGAAGGTCTGTTATTATAGTAACATGAATGGGGATTGTCCGTTAACTGTTACTCGATTAATGTTCATAAATCATTTTACGAGTCATACCTCCATCAACAACTAAATTCTCACCTGTGACAAAATCATTTTCTTTATTCGTTAGGAAGAGACAGGCACGTCCAATATCTGATGGCTTTCCAACTCTTTTGGATAGATGCTGCTCATGATCCACGTCACGTAAAGCCTCATAATCTTCTACTTCAATCCAACCCGGGCTAATTGAATTGACAGTAATATGATCATCTGCAAGGGACACTGCTAGCGCATGGGAAAGCGCTACGATTCCTCCCTTAGTAGCAGCATATGCTTCACTGTTCGGTTCTGACATCGTCGCTCTCGTTGATGCAATGTTGACGATAGAGCCACCGTTATTTCTTCTCATAAGATGAGCAGCGGCACGAGACCCTAGAAATACGCTTCGTAAATTGGTGTTGATGACGTTATCCCACTCTTCTACACCTAGTTCATCCATATGTTTAAATACTGTTAGGCCAGCATTATTGATTAAGATATCTAGTCGCCCATACTTCTCTTCAACTTTATGAAAAAGTTGTTTAATGGATTCTGGTTTACTTACATCTGTTAAGATAATGTCACCATAATCACCATGCATTAATTTTTCTGTTTCTTTGCACCCTTCTTCATTCACATCGGCAAGAACAACGCGATAGCCTTTATCGGCATAAGCGATCGCAACTCCCCTACCGATTCCATGTCCAGCACCTGTTACTACAACGACTTTTTGCATCAAATAACCTCCTAAAACCAGTTTTTACGTTTGAAATAAACGAGCATTAATCCAGTTATGATGATCATGACAATCCATACGGCTGGATAACTCCATTCCCAGCTAAGTTCCGGCATGTTTGTGAAATTCATTCCATAAATTCCTGCTATGAATGTTAATGGAATAAAAATTGTCGAAACAATCGTTAGTACTTTCATAATTTCGTTCATTTTCATACTTAAGCTGGAATAGTACACATCTAATAAACCGTAAAGTTGTCCTCGGGATGTCTCGACCATATCATTTGCTTGTACAATATGATCGTGAATATCCTGCAAATAAAAGGAAATATCTTCTTTTATGTAAGGAACTTTCCGATTGATTAATTTGTTTACGACTTCTCTAACTGGCCAAACCGTTTTCTTAAGCTGCAGAATTGTATTCTTATATTGATTAATATCTTGCAATGAATGATTATCAGGATCCTCCATGATCATACCTTCTAACTCAGCTATACGATCGTCCATTTCATCCATAATGATCAGGTATTGATCAAAGATCACATCAAGTAAGGAATAGTAAAGAAAATCCGCCCCGCTCTTTCGAATTCTTCCTTTACTTTCCTGCAGTTGTAAACGAACTGGATCGAATAAGTCACCGCGCTTTTCCTGAAAAGTGACGACTGTGTTTTCCATCAAAATAAAACTCACCTGTTCGATGTCAAGATCAGTACTTTCAGGTGATAAATCAAGCATCTTTACAATCGAAAGTAAGTGATCTTCAAAAAAGTCTATTTTCGGTCGATGATCCGTATTTAAAATATCCTCTGTCGTTAAAGGATGAAGTCCTAATTTTTTGCTAATCTGATCTACCAACTGAACATTATGTACACCATTTACATTAATCCAAGCTACTTGATCAGAGTCAATCAATGTCTTTATTTTATCTATCGAAACATCTTCAAACTCTTCCATCCCATGAGAGTCAAATGCGATAGCTGAAACAGTGACTTCCTCCGTTTGCTCATCTCCTATATAAACAAGCGAGCCTGGGGGCATTCCTTTTTTTTGAGTTCGATTTCTTCTAAGTTTTGTACGAATCCCCATTTGATTCCACCTCAATTCTCTTCTAAAATACCCTAATTTAATGAATTGAAAACACGAAAAGCTTTTCAATTATCCTGTTTAGACGCATGTCCAACAATAATTCAGCATAAAAAAAAGCCCATTCACAAGGGCTAAAGCACATCTTCTTTACGAATGATCTCTTCATACTTTTTCCAGAACGTTTCAAGATCAGACTTAGAAGAATCTGTCTTAATAGCATTCCACACAACTATCATAAATAAAGCAAGTCCAAGAAATAAAGCGGCTAATGATAATAGTACAGCTACCATCAAATCCCCCCTAAGCGGTTCTTTCCATTTTATGATGGTAAATGCACTAAAATGTTAGAATAAACAGATATTACTTGATTCTTTTTTCTAACTAGGTTATGTTACGAAAAACATCTTTTTCATCAGACAGGTACTTATTATCAAAAGTAGAATATAAGGAGGAGCATTATCATGGATCACTCTCGAAAAGATATTAAACAAATTGAAGAAAAGGCTAAAGAAGATCAGCGCCGTGCCGAGAAAGCCAAAAAAGTTGTGAAGGAAGCACAAAAAAGCGCCAATCCACAAAGAGAACACAACGAATTCTCATCGAAATAATAACAAAAGGACGCCTTCCAATTGGAAGGCGTCCTTTTGTTATTGTTCTGTATTCAATTCAATCAGATTGCCATCAGGATCAGAAACAAAAATTTGAGCAAAACCACTTTTACTCGTTGGATTCTCATAAACTTCTATCTTTTTTTCACGTAGCCATTTCAACGTATTATCATAACTATTAACACGAAAAGCGAAATGCCCTTCCCTCGATGACAATGATGTTGAACCCCGAAGCGTATTAGCATCAGGGTATACAATTAAATGAAGCTGTTGTTGACCGATTTGAAACCAGGCGCCTGGAAAGTCAAAATTTGGGCGTTTTATTTCTTTCAAGCATAATATATCTTTATAAAACTTTTTTGCCCGTTCAAGGTCTGTTACCGCCAAACTAACATGATGAATTTGCTGCACTTCAATCAATTTCGTTCCTCCCGCTCTTTACTTCTTGATTCTCTTGATTACTACCTAACTTTTGACTTGAAGGTAAGATAATTCGAAAAACAGTTCCTTCGCCCTCATGGCTAGTAACCTCAATGCGACCGCCGTGTTCCTTAATTACTTTATAGCTTACCATTAATCCTAGCCCAGTTCCTTTTTCTGAAGTTTGATAGTAAGGTTCACCCAGCCGATTAATCAAATGCTTAGGTATTCCCACGCCTTGATCTTCCACTTCCACAATTACTTCTTTTTCCTTATTTTCTAAAAGACTGATTCTAAGTTGACCGCCATGTGGCATGGCTTCAATGCCATTATTCATAATGTTCGTAATGACCTGCTTTATGTGTGAGCTGATACAAACGCACTGAATATCCGTATGACTATAAACTTCAATTATATCAATACTATACTCAGCAGCCTTTTTAGATAGGCGCTCAATTAAATCTCTCATTAGTTGATTCATATGAACCGTTTCGTACGAAACAAACTCTCTTTTGGATAGAAGAAGAAATTCATTTATCGTCTCCTCTAGCTGTTCCATTTCCTCCCCAACTACTTTAAGAAGTTCTTGATTAACTGCTTCATTTCCATCAAGCATTTGAAGAAAACCTTTCACTGTTGATAGCGGGTTTCTAATTTCATGTGCTACCCCTGCCGCAAGATCTCCAAGAACGTGGCTTGTTTCCGTCTTACGCAGATGTTCTTCCGCATCCTTAATCTGAGTCACATCTCGAATAATGACAAGGTGATGCTGAGGATAGATGTGGTAGCTTAATGTAAAACTAAATGTTTGAACGACACCTGTTTGCTCGTTCATTATTTTTCCTTCACCGCTTCTACCTAATTCAGCAGGATGATCCCACACAATATCACATTCTTTTTCTAATGAAGAATAATGCTTATCAACGACCTCATTCTCCTTTAATTGAAATAGGTCGCAAAATGCACCATTAACTTTTACAATAATTCCTTTTTCATTTAGGATAGCCATACCATCTAGAGCTCTTTCAAACAATTGACGAAACCGCTCTTCACTTCGCTTTAGTTCTGAGAACATTTGTTTTCTCTCTGTAATATCACGGTATATGGTTAAATACAAATCTCCATATCCGCTTTTCTTCGTTGTAAACTCAAGCTGTTTCTTTTCTCCGCCGAGCATTGTGAATTGAAGATCGCCTCTAATCTCACCTTGTTCTTCTAACGTTTTTTGAAACGATTTTCCCGCCTTAATATCAACGCCTTCAAGAAAATCAAACAAATTATACGTTTTCATTTCATTTAAACTGACCTTAAAGATCTGACAAGCAGCAGGATTCGCGTCTACGATCATCCGATCTTTGTCCCAAATTAAAATACCATCTAGCGCATTTTCAAAAATGTTCGTGAATTTATCTTTGCTCTCCATCAACTGGTCAAACAATACCTGCTCTTCGGTAACATCGCGAATAATTGATAAATTGTAATCTCGATAAGCTTTATATGTTATCGATAATTCAATGGATTTCCGTTTGCCATTCATAAGGAGAACAGGAAGCTTCTCCACTACATACCCCTTTTCAATCAAATTCTTTCTCATTTCTTCCAATGTTTCAAGCCCCTGAGGTGCAACATGATGTCCAAGTTTCATAGATTGAATCGATTCCATATCAATTTCAAAAATATCACAGCATGCTTGGTTGATTTCAATCAAGTTTCCCTCTTGATTCGAAAGCGTCATGCCGTCTCTAGAATGATTAAAAATGTGATCAAGCTTTCGACTTTTTTCAATCAATTCGAGGTGAAGATCATTCTTTTCCATTTCAGAGCCGGCTTCAAGCATGGAAAATGTTTGCTGATTCGTTTTTTTATATTCCATACGCGGTCTCCTTTTATGTGTAATAGTCTCATTATACCATCTCGGGGCATTGAACATAGTATTTAACTCCTAGACTCATCATTTTACTAGACAATTTAAATAACCTTTTCCTTTATCTTGTAAAACTCTGCCATTTACATATCTTCAGATGAATAGACATGAATGACTACTGAACCTTCGATCACTTTCGCCCTTATAAGAATCGGCTGATTAAGTTCATTTCGAAAGGAAAAATCTGGTCCGTACCAACTCACGGTGGCATCTCTACCAGGTTTCACATATGGAACACTTCTACTATGGGAATAGCGTTCTAAAATATGGACGCCCGCCTGGTCTACTGCATTAAAAAGAGTAGATGACACTTGACAAATTCCCCCACCAATTCCTTCAGATAACTCACCTCTTACAATGATTGGAGCTGGCAAATAGCCCTTCTCTTTTGTTCTTTTTCCAACTGTCTGGTTGAAAGAAAACGTTTCCCCTGGAAATACTACAGTATTGTTAATCGCCTCAGCCGCTAACATAATGTTCTTCGTTCGCTCCAGATTTCCTTTCTTAAAATAAGTAACAAAACCTCCCACTTGTTTTTTTCTAATGAATGATAAAAGCTCTGCGTTTACTTTTGGATAAAGAATGGTGAGATCTGGTTGAAGCCAAGTTGAACTATTGCGGTATAGACTATGAAGCAAATTCTCTCGAAAAGCGTCTCGATGTAACGTGTATCCATTGACTCCATCGACAATAGCTCCTTGGTTATCAATGAAGGCATTTACTGGAGACTTTGAGATAGTTACATCTACTTCATCCATTAATTCCTCCACCCGATCTGCTTCATAAAAAGGATAACCAAGGTCTTTTGAAAACAACTCTTCTTTCTTAATCTGATAAGTCTCTGCTCCTTTGTGGTGAATCGTTATGTGATGGTTTGAAAGCGCTGAAAACGCTATAGTCAAAGCTAGAAATAAATGCACCTTTACCATTCCCCCTTCTGAACTCGATCGTAGTATGCTTCATTTTAGGGATTAATAAAATAGCATACATCAGAATCGCTTGAGCAAAATAACTATGATGACTATACACAAGGGGGGAGCTAATGAAGCGTTTATTCACTTGTTTCATTTTATTATGTACGCTAGTCATTCCTACACGCGCTATAGCTGCCGAACCTTTTGATCACCTTCTCCCTATCGATAGTGAAATCAAACTTCTGCCATGGGAAAAAGCAGATGAGCTCCTCCCTCGGAAATCGATTTTTACAATGATTGATATTGAAAGCGGGAAGTCGTTTCAAGTTCAACGGAGAGCTGGTAGTAAGCACGCAGATATACAACCGTTAACGCGAGAAGACACAAAGGTTCTAAAAGCGATTTATGAAGAATGGAGTTGGAAGCGAAGGGCTGTCATTGTGCTATACGAAGGGAAAATGATTGCGGCTTCCATGAATGGAATGCCTCATGGAGCTGGCGCATTAGATAATGGATTTAACGGACACTTTTGCCTTCACTTCTTAAATAGCACGACTCATCGCACCCCTACACCAGATCCCGCGCATCACTTAATGATTCTAAAAGCAGGAGGACAGTTAGATCGCTACTTAATGAAGCGGACCCCTGAACAGCTCGTTGATGTTCTTATGCTAGCGATCAATAACACAGATGCTTCTTTATTAAGAAGAATTGTTTCTACACCTTTATCTGAGAACGAATTAATCGACCTCTCTCGCTTGTCGTTTACAAAATGGGAAGTGATTAAAGCTGAACAACAAGTCAAAACCAGAGTCGAAATTTATATAAAAGATGCTGGTGTTATTACAACAACGATTGATTTCACTGCACGACAAGATCCGATCACAAACAAATGGCAACTCGAAATACCAAAATTACTCGAAATTTCAAAAGACTAACAAGGAGTGGCATAAATGGATCGTTTTGAACAAGCTTATGAAGAGTATGTTAAAAATAGTGAGGCATATTATACTCCACCAGAGGCAAATTCCACCCATATTACGGCCGTCCGCAAAAATGAGGGTGGAGATTTAATTGCTTTTAAAACAAACACGGGAGAAGAGCTAGATTATGTCCAGGCTTTAGACGCTGCAAAGAATGGTCAACTTTCGGGAGTAGATGTATTTCAAAAGTATGGTAGAGAAATTATTCGAAGTGAGCCTGATGGTACGAAAGAAAATAATTTCGATCATTTACCAGAATTTTAAGGATGTCCGATCTCACTCCTCCATTCCCTTCTTGAACCAATGCAAAAAAGCGACACCTCAATGAAGTTGAGGTGTCGCTTGGAATGTTTGATGTATGGTGATCCGTATTGGGCTCGAACCAACGACCTCTACCCTGTCAAGGTAGCGCTCTCCCAACTGAGCTAACGGATCAATTAGGACATTTATAAATATACATGAAGATCTAAAGAACTGTCAATCCTTTCATGGGAAAATATTAGAAAAAAGGGCACCGAAACGATGCCCTTTCATTTATCCGATTCGTTCTTCTTTATCTCGCTTTTCACGCTCTTCTTTATCAAGGGATTCCTCTCGATCACGCAGACGATGCGCTAGGCGACTAGATGCATTTGCCGCAATGCTTGCGATGAGATCATCAAGGAAGGTATGAACACTTTCCCCTACTTTTGTATCAAGCTTTTCGATGATACCAAATTTTTGTTTATCAAGGTGACCGAATGTCGTAACAGCTATACTACCGTAGCCGAATACAGCACCAAGTGCGATTGTTTCATCAACACCAAATAACCCTTCATCCGTCTCAACAATGGATTGAAGTGGTTCAGAAAGCTTCCCTTGTTCCGCTAGCTTATCTAGTTCAATTCCAACTAGAACCGCATGCTGAATTTCTCGCTTTGTGAGAACAGCCTCAACACTTTCGACACAGTCCTCCATGGAAAGGTCATCTACATAAGGGGATTGCATTTCGTAAACAATTTCTGCAATATCCTCAATTGTAACGCCACGTTCTTTTATTAGGGCTTTTGCTGCTGCTTCTGTTTCTCTACTATGGATGCGTTTCTTCATAATAAGACCCCTCTCTGTAAACGATAAATAATTATGTGTTAGAATCATTATATCACTAATGTTTTTTATATTGTCAAACAATCAAACTATTTCAACAATTTTACGGGAGGCACTGCAATGAATCGAGGTACATACAAAGATGAAAGCATCTACAGTCACTATTTAAAAGAAGAAATTCCTTTCCAAGTTTATTTACCATATAATTATTCACCACTATACAAATACTCTTTTCTTATCGCTAATGATGGGAGCGATTATTTTAAATTAGGAAGACTTGGCCGCACAGCCGATGAACTAATTGAAAATGACGAAATTGAAGAGCTCATTATTGTAGGGATTCCCTATAAAAGTGTGGAAGATCGCTGGAGAAAATATCACCCAGACGGAGAGCAGTCAGATGATTACCTTCGTTTTCTTGCGAATGAACTTGTTCCTTATTTAGATGAACAGTATGCTACCTACCATCTTGGGTATGGTCGAGGATTAATTGGTGACTCTTTAGCAGCTACAGTCGCTTTGCGCGCTTCTCTTGACTACCCAAGAACGTTCGGTAGGGCTATCCTTCATTCACCATATGTAGATGAGGCGATCATGAATAAGGTAGAGGATTTTGCTGAGCCTGAGTTGCTATCTCTATACCATATTATCGGAACAGAAGAAACAGAAGTACCTACAACAGATGGGAAAACAAAAAATTTCATTAATCCAAACCGTAAATTAAATAAAATTATAAAGGAAAAAGATTTTGATTATTTCTATGATGAATTCGAAGGCGGGCACCTTTGGAAGAACTGGCAACCGGATATGAAACGCTCTCTTTTACACATGTTTAAACTCTAAGTGAGTCAATCGTTTCTTATTTTTGAATTTTTGGTATAATTATAAATGGAACATTATATGACTTGTCGATCATTGGCAATCGAGTATATTAACCAGGAGGGAATGGAATATGAAATACGGCATTGCAATTTTCCCATCGAAAAAACTAGCAGACGTTGCTAACTCCTTTCGAAAACGTTATGATCCGCACTATGCGCTCATTCCACCACATTTGACTTTACGCGAAGGCTTTGATGCAACGGAAGAAGAGATTCAGAAATTAACACCTGTGCTACACAAAATCTCTGATGAGTCTAAACCTTTTTCAATGCATGTTTATAAAGTAGGATCTTTTAATCCTGTTAACAACGTGATTTATTTTAAAGTGAAAGACAATGAAGTTCTTGATGATTTGCATAGAAAGTTAAATCCTGAAGAGGCTCTTTCGGAACGTGACTACAACTTTGTTCCTCACATTACGATCGCACAGAACCTTTCGGATGATGAGCATTCTGATGTATATGGTAGTTTGCAGATGAAAGATGTTAATCACGAAGAAACAATCGATCGCTTCCAGCTCCTTTATCAATTAGAAAATGGTATGTGGACCGTTTATGAAACGTTTCACCTTGGCAAAGTTCGCTAATGGAAGTGAAAGTCGTTCAATCGAAGAAAGAGTTGGATGATGCTTTTCAAGTAAGACAGACTGTTTTCGTTGAAGAGCAAAAAGTACCAGCTGAATTAGAAATTGATGAGCACGAGAAACACGCTTATCACTTTGTAGCTTACGATGATCACCAACCTACAGCTGCTGGTCGTTTTAGAGTATTAGATCATATAGCTAAAGTTGAACGAATCTGTGTGCTAAGGGACTATCGTAAAACAGGTCTCGGACAGATTCTAATGAATTCAATTGAAAAACATGCGAGAGAATTAGATCTTAAAGAAATGAAACTCAATGCACAAATGACCGCTGTAGGGTTTTATGAGAAACTTGGATACACAACGGTTTCTGGAGAATTTATGGACGCTGGGATACCTCACGTCACAATGATAAAAGCACTATGACACTGGTTTCTAACCAGTGTCTTTTTGTTTGGACTTTCTTCAATTAATAATGTACCCTCTCTCCAACCTGAATGTTTTTCTTAAATATAATCGTATCAACAAAAAATTAAAAAAAACCAATTAAATCATCCTTTTTCGTGCATGCTAAAATTGATGCAAATTGAATTGGAGATGGTGATCTGTGGGTATTGGATCAATTACGTTAGAGCTTCTCGTTGGCTTTCTAGCTTTACTCGTACTAACAAAGGCACTTGGTAAAACACAGATTACTCAAATCACACCTTTTGACTTTATCTCATCACTCGTACTTGGAGAACTTGTAGGAAATGCGATTTACGACAAAGAAGTCAATATATTATCGATTATCTATGCAGTCTTACTATGGGGTGTATTAATTTATATTGTGGAATGGATTACACAGAAATTCAGAGCTACGAGAAGCATTCTAGAAGGAAATCCTTCTATTGTGATCAGTCATGGAAAAATTAATCGGCGTCAACTTCAAAAAAACAAATTAGATATCAATCAATTACAAAATTTACTTCGACAAAAGGATGTTTTCTCACTTCGAGAAGTTGAATTCGCCATTCTTGAAACGAATGGAAGTATTAGTGTATTAAAGAAATCAGATTATCAGCAGCCGACAAAACAAGACTTTGATCTTAAACCAAAACAGGGTTATTTATCAGTTGATATTATTTCGGATGGGAAAATCGACTGGGGAAACCTTCATGATGCTGGTTTCAATGAGGAATGGTTGAATAAAATTCTTAAGGAGCATAACATCGATCATGCTGAAGATTTATTAATATTGGAGTGGCAACAGGATACAGGTGTATTTCTACAAAAAATTGATAAGGATTAGGTGATCTATTCTCCCAATCCTTACCCGAATTGTAAATAACGTACATCCTTAATCATATGGATCATTGTGATAGGTAAATGAGATGTTTATGGAAAGAACCACAATCATCTACCTCATCCGTATATTTATTATTCTTGCCATTGGATCAATTTTGGATTAGGGTCAAGAATACTTTCATACTGCCCTCTTTTTCCATATACAGCTTCCGGATCTAGTTTAAGATACCGGTTGTATTTCTCTGCTCGCAGTTCTGCTGTAGACCATCCTAAATGCTTAATTCTTAAACAAGATAAGCTATTGGGAAGCTGAAAAATATTCTCAGGATATCTTCCACAATGCTGTTTCTGTTCTTTCCATTTATAAGTGAAATCGTTTTTGTATCTTAATAAAAAGGGACGATAAAGATGGTGAGCATTCCATTGTTCATCTTCTCGATAGTTTTTTCCGTCCCACATATCATAAATCCGGAAAGAAAACAGATCAAACTCTTCTTGGTTTGTTAGCGCTCTAAGTTGTTGAGCGACGCCCTCCTCAAACATCTCATCAGCGTCCATGTTCAGAATCCAGTCAGGATTTGTTTCAATTGTTTTCTCCCATTGCTGTTTACGGAGAGTAATTTCATTTGAAAATTTGGATTCGCTATTATGAATAATGGTTAACGGAATATCCTCTAGTATTTTTTTGCAAATTCTAACTGAATTGTCCGTGCTTCCATCGTCTATGATTACAGCCTCATCAATATAATCCAGGTGCTTTCTTAATACTTTTTCTAAGTATTTTCCCTCTTCATTTTTAATAACCATAGACAACGTAATTCGTGGTTTTTGAGAAGTTTTCACTTTCTTATCCGCTACAGGCAATTCAATCACGTCAGCTTCCAAGTAATCATTTACACCTTCAAGGTCCGATCGCCGATATAGATGATAAGGAGGATAATGAGTGTCCGCCCATAAAGAAAGACCTAGCGCACCCGCTCGAATACAAAAATGACGATCCTCTCCCCAAAATGTTAAATTCGGGATCTTTTTGAAGCATACCCCTTTTTCAAGCGCATTCCTTGAAATCAATGTGCATGCACCAAGCCCGCCTACTTCATAAACACCTGGTTGCCTTAATTGATTGATGAAATCACGATATCGCTGTCCTTCTTCTGAATCGTTTAGCTCTTCACCAGGTTTTTTTTCAAATTGAGTGTACTCGTCAGTAAGCCATACTTGAGGTTGTTCCATCGCTTCAGGCTGCCATCTAGTCCAGAATACCTCGGATATAATATCTTTCTGTTGTGCAACTAAATGTTGAATCGTTTCCTTTTGTAAGACAAGGTCTGAATCCACTAGAAAGATATAATCAAATTTATGTTCTTTTGCATGTTCAATCATTGCATCCTTAAATTGAGCGACCTTCCATACAAGAGTCTCATTCCAATAATGTGTCATCTGATTTTTTCGGTATTCTTCTTCAGAATCAATATCCTTAATCGTCACTTCCTGCATTTCCTTTTGAAAATCCTTTAACAATAACGTTGATTTCTTATCCTGATTGTCGTTAATAAAATAATAATAAAATGATAACCCTTCTTCATTAAGCCGTTTCAATGACTTCAGAAAACACCTTAGAATCTCAGGATCTTGCCGAATCGGGCTTGCTATTAAAACCTTCTTTTTAACTGAAAGAAGCCTTTTTTCAAGATACTGTTTATTCTGCACATATTTAGAGTCACCTGGTCGAGTAACTCCCGCCATTTCATTATAGTAATAAGCAGTCTCATAATCTCCAAGAACATCATAGCAAACACAAAGTTGAATATACGGAATCCAATTTGAATAGAAACGCTTTTGGGTACCTAAATTATCTTCTTGAATGGTTGTTTTCGTAGCCAATTTATACCAAAATATAGCAGGTTGATAATCCTTCTTTTCAAAGAAATAATTGGCTACCTTACAGCAAAATTCAGGTCTTGGTGTAGTATAAGAAAAAGAATGAAGGATAGAGCGCAAACTGTCTGCCTTCTTACCAAGGGCAGCATAACAGTCAGCAAGCTTTGCACACGTAGCCACATTGTCTTCGATCCAGCCTTTTTGTCCTTCCAAAAATTTCTCATAATACTCAATTGCCGTTTCGAATTCGCTATGGTCTTTAAGCTCATTAGCAAAATAATACATATCTCTAGGAGTAAATTGTTCTTCACGTTCTAGCCTTTCTTTATAGATCGTTATATTTCTAGTTGCATCATGATGGATGGGATTATGAAGAACAGAAATCTCACTGTTGATTATATTACCACCAACTTCTAAATACTCATGAACTGCCCCGATCCACTTGAAATGACGCTCTCGCCTTACTAGACGATTTCGCATCAAACTCGAAGTCACATTCCCAAATTCATCTAAGGAAAGGTTGTAGTGCATCCTTACTGAATCGACAGAGGGATCGAGATCGTTCTTCAACTTCTTCAGCTTTTGACGGTCTTCTTCTAGAAAGACATCGTCCGCATCAAGCCATAGAATATAATCCATTGTCGCTTTAGAAAAAGCAAAATTACGAGCCTTCGCAAAATCATTTACCCATTTAAAATCATAAATGTTTGCTTGATAACTTTCAGCAATCTCCTTTGTCTTGTCATCGGATCCTGTATCGATAATATTAATCTCATCAACAATGTCATGAATGGAATGAAGGCATGTCCCTAATACAGCTTCTTCATTTTTTACAATTAAGCATAAACTGATTGAAACCAAATCTCATTCCTCCTAAGAATTAGTATAATTTAATTAATTCAATTACGTTAAAGGGGAACTTATTACATAAACCCACTTTCATTGGAAAAATAACGGGACTCCCATGGCTAACAAAGTATGCAGTAAAGATTTAAACACAACCATGGGAGATTCCGTTCTAGAAAGTTTATACAAGTATTAGAGAACTGCTATTTTTTACTTCACCAACTTTCAGTGAGTAAAAATGTAGCCGTTACTGTCGCTGTACCTCCCTCCAAATTCACTGCAGCTAGCGTAACAATTTCATTCGTTGGGAGGGTGAAATCAATTAATTCATTCATACCTACTACTCTGCTAACCCCAGACCCACCTGATGTTGCTCCTTGAAATACCACTTCACCAGCGGTGTACGTGGTCGCCGTATTATTCACCTCTAAAGCCGTCTCGGTATTTGGTATATTCGTATTAGCAGTAGGGAAATTCCCAAATGAACCGTTAATTGTGCCGCCTATTAAGACCTGATAAGCAACATCTAAAGAAGAAATAACCTGAATTCCTTCCAAACTAATTTGAACAGAATTAGCTCTTCCTGATCCTGCTGGAAACACTGATTTTCTCCTAAATGAAATGAGAGGTGTTAACGTTGCTCCAATTCCACTAACCGTCCTTCTCTCAGATGTAACCCTGTATATTGGATTATATCTCCCCACAATCCCGTATTGTCTCCCACCTACAAAAACGGAAAGTGCTGATGAAGTACCATCGTTATCGACCTGCGCTCTTAGTGGAAGATTGGGATCAACAAAACTTGTTTCTCCGGTTGGAGAGTATCTGTGAACCGTAATAACTTCTTGTGCAAGGGTAGTGGGATCTGGCAATACGACTCTAAATTCAATAACTCCATATCCATACCATGTAAAAAGAATTTGAAAGATGTTCCCTTTACTTAGCGAAAGAGTTGCTCCACTAGGACCGCTTCCATCTAATGGATCAACATTCCAGGATGATTGATTAATAACCGTATCGACTCCACCTCTTCTAACAGCTACAAATGTATCTGTTGCATTCCGACCAAAGTAACCCCCGTTCTGATCATCAAACAACCCCCACCTTGTAACTTGTGTACCTGTTGGAAGACTGGGAAGACGGATTCCTATCCCCGCCTCACCAGCATACCCGGGTTCATACCTTCCTCTTAATGCACTATCCAGTGTAGCCGCGTCAGTGCCGCCAGTAGAAGTACTGACGCTATATTCAGTTGCATCATTTGTAACGGTTCCCCCGCCAGTCGTAGTCACAATATCTCTTATAGCAGAAACACCATAAACGGATGTCAATTCTACGATTGGCGTCCTTTCTGCAATTCGAAGCTCATCAAATTGTGAACTAACATTTGGGCCAATGTTAGTAATGTTTATATCCGCCAAAATCAACCCTCCATTCTCTGCAAGTCCTCACCATTCTTCAGTTACTCTGAACGTGGCAACTACGGAACCACTTCCTGTAAATGTTGCAACGGCCAGTGTCACAAATGCGGTATCAGGGAGTTCGAAATCCAACAAGGATGCAGATGCCAGAACTCGATTGTTCCCCTGGGCAGAAGCTGCTGCAAGTCCCTGTAAGAGTACCTGCCCGCCTGTTAATGTAGTGGATGTAGTATTTACAAGTAAGGCCGTTTCAGAGTTTGGAATATTCGTCGTTGCAGTTGGAAAGGTGACAAAGGACCCATTCAGCGTTCCACCGAGTAAAACTTGATAATAAATATCATCACTAGTTACTAAATCAATCCCCTCTAGTGTTACACTTACTGAGTTAGGTCTACCTGACCCTGCGGGAAATTCAGTCTTACGTTGAAATGAAATAACGGGTGTTAATGTTGTGGTTGCTGTGATCGTACGTCGTTCAGATGTGATTCTAAATGTTGGGTTGTAGTTCCCTATAATTGAATACTGCCTTCCTCCTACAAATGCCTGAAGCGCACTTGCAGTTCCATCATTATTAATCTCGGCTCGTAAAGGTAAGTTAGGATCAGCAAGACTCGTTTCTCCACTTGGAGCATAACGATTAACGGTTATAACTTCTTGTGCAAGAGTAGTAGGGTTCGGAATGACAACTCGAAACTCAATGACACCATAGCCATACCATGTGAAATCTAATTGGAATATATTACCATTAGATAAATCTAATGTAGCTCCACTTGGACCACTTCCGTCAAGCGAATCAACATTCCAAGAAGCTTGCGGAATAACCGTATCTACACCGGCTCTCCTAATACCTACAAACGATGAAGTATTATCCACTCCGAAGAAAACACCATTTTCATCATCAAACAATCCCCACCTTGCAACTTGAGTGCCTGTTGGCAGATCAGGAAGACGGACACCAATACCTGCCTCACCAGAATAGCCAGATTGATAACGCCCTTTTTCTGCACTGGATAATATAGCAGAATCAGCTCCGCTGGCTGTAGTCGTTAAAACAAACTCAGTATCATTGCTTGAAACGGTTGCACTACCAGTAGTTGTAACAATATCTCGTAAATCAGATAGACCGTAGACGGAAGTCAATTCAATAATAGGCGTTTTGGCAGCCGTTCTTAATTCACTAAATTGTGAACTGACATTTGGACCTACATTTGCAATTGTTACATCTGGATCTATAGTTCCAGTAGGACCCGTTGCACCGGTTGCCCCAGTTTCTCCGGTTGCACCTGTTTCTCCCGTGGCTCCGGTTTCTCCGGTTTCTCCAGTTTCACCCGTTGCCCCGGTTACCCCCGTTTCCCCTGTTGCCCCGGTGGCTCCGGTTTCTCCTGTTGCACCCGTGGCTCCTGTTGCACCCGTGGCTCCGGTTTCACCAGTTACTCCTGTTTCTCCGGTTGCTCCTGTTGCTCCAGTTTCTCCCGTTTCTCCCGTTTCTCCGGTTTCACCCGTGGCTCCTGTTGCACCCGTGGCTCCGGTTTCTCCGGTTACCCCAGTTGATCCAGTTTCTCCCGTTGCTCCGGTTTCTCCCGTGACTCCGGTTGCACCCGTTTCCCCTTTTGCCCCGGTTACTCCGGTTTCACCCGTGGCTCCGGTTTCTCCTGTTTCTCCAGTTGCACCCGTTGCTCCGGTTACCCCCGTTTCCCCTGTTGCCCCGGTTACTCCGGTTGCCCCGGTTGCTCCCGTTGCCCCGGTGGCTCCAGTGGCTCCAGTTGATCCGGTTGCTCCCGTGGCTCCGGTTTCACCAGTTACTCCGGTTTCTCCGGTTGCTCCCGTGACTCCGGTAGCTCCCGTTGCTCCCGTTTCTCCGGTTGCACCAGTTTCACCCGTGACTCCGGTTTCTCCGGTTGCTCCAGTTTCACCCGTTGCCCCGGTTACCCCCGTTTCCCCTGTTGCCCCGGTGGGTCCGGTTTCTCCTGTTGCACCCGTTGCTCCTGTTGCACCCGTTGCTCCGGTTTCACCAGTTACTCCTGTTTCTCCGGTTGCTCCTGTTGCTCCAGTTTCTCCGGTTTCTCCCGTTTCTCCCGTTTCTCCGGTTGCTCCTGTTTCACCGGTTGCTCCCGTTGCTCCGGTTGCACCCGTTGCTCCTGTTTCTCCCGTTGCTCCTGTTTCACCGGTTGCTCCCGTTTCTCCGGTTTCTCCCGTTTCTCCTGTTTCACCGGTTGCTCCCGTTTCTCCCGTTTCTCCGGTTGCTCCGGTTTCTCCCGTTTCTCCCGTGACTCCGGTTTCTCCGGTTATCCCAGTTTCACCGGTTGCTCCGGTTGCTCCCGTGGCTCCTGTTTCTCCCGTTGCTCCCGTGGCTCCTGTTTCACCAGTTGCTCCCGTTTCTCCGGTTGCTCCGGTTTCTCCCGTTTCTCCGGTTTCTCCCGTGACTCCGGTTTCTCCGGTTATCCCAGTTTCACCGGTTTCTCCGGTTGCACCCGTTGCTCCGGTTGCTCCTGTTTCACCTGTTGCTCCGGTTGCTCCTGTTTCACCGGTTGCTCCGGTTGTTCCGGTTGATCCCATTTCTCCTGTGGATCCTGTTTCACCGGTTGCACCCGTTGCTCCGGTTGCTCCCGTTTCTCCGGTTGCTCCGGTTTCTCCCGTTTCTCCGGTTTCTCCCGTGACTCCGGTTTCTCCGGTTATCCCAGTTTCACCGGTTGCTCCGGTTGCTCCCGTGGCTCCTGTTTCTCCCGTTGCTCCCGTGGCTCCTGTTTCACCAGTTGCTCCCGTTTCTCCGGTTGCTCCGGTTTCTCCCGTTTCTCCGGTTTCTCCCGTGACTCCGGTTTCTCCCGTGACTCCGGTTATCCCAGTTTCACCGGTTTCTCCGGTTGCACCCGTTTCTCCGGTTGCTCCGGTTTCACCTGTTGCTCCGGTTGCTCCTGTTTCACCGGTTGCACCCGTTGCTCCGGTTGCTCCCGTTTCTCCGGTTGCTCCAGTCGCTCCCGTTTCTCCAGTTGATCCCGTTACCCCAGTTGCTCCGGTTGCCCCGGTCGCTCCGGTTGCCCCGGTCGCTCCACTCAATTGGGCCCCTATCAATTCAGAAGAAACCAAACGATGAGCCGTGACCAATTGGCCTGCAGTGTTTTTACCCCAGGCAGATACTTCAATATTTTTTTCAGCGGCGCCACCCGTAGTGAAATTAAACTCAAATGCATCAAAATTAGCCGCAAAAGTCTTAGTTATAACTTGATTCGGTGCAATACTGAACAATTCTTGAACATATAAAGTTCTGGTGTTACTTAATATATATCCTTCGATATAGACAGTTCCGTTCAACGTTGAACTTCGATTTGTTATTTTCGCTGAAAACTGTTGTGTTGCTCTGACACCATTTACTGGAGCGTTTTCGATTGGCCCAGTGTATAATATTGGCATTTTACCCCCCTTTTCCCATTAAAAGCTTCACTTCAACCGTTTGTTAAGGAAAGTAAAATTCCGCTGTTTAATCTACTTTCAATTCAGATAGGACAAGTCTATGTGCCGGTTGCAATGTGCCATTCGACTTTCCCCAAACTGATATTCCTGTTTGCGCCATTGCAAGGCCAGTTATATTAAACGAAAATTGATAACCATCAAGATCTGCAAAATAAGTCTTTGAAACGACACCATTCACAGGAATAGTCATTAGTTCTAAGACATACACAGTCTGAGTTCCGTTTAGTTGCTTCCCCACTATTTCTACTGTAGAGGTATTGATAGGACTACGGTTCGAAATCTTGATTATCACCTGTTGCGTTGGCCTGATACCATTAATAGGTTTATTTTCAATTGGCCCAGTCGTCAAAATAAGCAACATCTCTCCTCCTTACCCTACTCACTTCAAGTGACTTAATCACCTCACTTGATCCAGATGACCCTATCTGAAGTGAGTATCCCCGCGTCATTTTTGGAAGGTCTGTCATTACTAAGTTGCATCTCAAACAATATATGATGATTCCTTTCTAATATGAAAAATATTTACAGGGGTACTCCCTTACATAACTAATAGATAACTGTTACCATATCACACTGAATTCTGCACTTTTTAAATATTGTATATCACAGTAATTATTTTCACGTTTAGGCTAATATGAATAGAATTGTTTTAGTGCATTTCAAGCTAGAATCCGAGGTTACAATCCAGCACAAATAGGCGTATCTAACTGTGTATTGTAAATTCCCACTGGCGGTAATCCGATATCACCGATGCCACTATTACAATACTGCTATGAATCCATGAATTGACGATATTTGAATAACCTGTAAGAAGTATTGTCCACTCTATCCTTTTTCAGATATACCAAATCCCCCGTACTGAATGGAACTGGAAAATAGTTATTCTCAAAGATTACATTGCCGCTAAAAATTGCCCAATCTGTATATCTCGGAAGAGTGATGTAAGGCTTGGAATAATTACAAATGGGAAGTGTAAATCGGACCATGCTTAGATTTTTCACAACTCGATTCATATGTTCCCTGATATGCATTGCTTTTAAATGTATGAGACGTCTCGTCAAAAATTAATTATCCATTGTTAAATCTAAATAAGCGGCACTCGAAAAGAGTACCGCGTTTAAGCTAAAATTGAATAATATTCAGGTTTCTATTGATTACCGATAAGGTCGTAACATTCGAAGCAGCTGTAACAATTACTCTAAGCTGATAATTGTTTAGCCCGATTACTGGCGTTGTATCAACAAAAGTGTCTGCAAGTGGTAAGTTTTGCGTACCAGCACCTGATCCTACTCTGTTGGCTGTTCTCGTTTCAATAAGAGTTCCATTACGATATAACCGCAACACATAAGTTACGCTATAATTAGCTGTGTTTACAAATTCCACTCCCACAGCATAGTCAATCTTCATTAAGTTCCCTGATACAGCTGTTATAGGAATAGAATTAGAAACTACTTCGGTATTAAGAGGAGGAAAAACCCCAAGAGTAGCTGGATTTTGATTTTGATATAAATTCGCACCGCCAGTACCAGTTGCTCCGGTTGTTCCGGTTACTCCGGTTACTCCGGTTGCTCCCGTTGCTCCCGTTACTCCTGTTGCTCCGGTTGTTCCGGTTGTTCCGGTTACTCCCGATGCTCCGGTTGATCCGGTTGCTCCCGTTACTCCTGTTGGTCCCGTTGTCCCGGTTACTCCGGTTGCTCCTGTTGCTCCTGTTGGTCCCGTTGTTCCAGTTACTCCGGTTACTCCCGATGCTCCGGTTGTTCCGGTTGCTCCGGTTTCTCCGGTTGATCCAGTTACACCTGTTGATCCCGTTGTCCCGGTTACTCCCGTTACTCCTGTTGATCCCGTTGTTCCCGATGCTCCGGTTGTTCCGGTTGTTCCGGTTGTTCCGGTTGCTCCGGTTTCTCCAGTTGCTCCTGTTGGTCCGGTTGGTCCGGTTGATCCCGTTGTTCCGGTTACTCCCGTTACTCCCGTTGCTCCGGTTTCTCCGGTGGCTCCCGTGGCACCGGTTTCACCCGTTGATCCGGTTTCTCCGGTCGCTCCTGCTTCTCCCGTTGCTCCAGTTACCCCAGTTGATCCGGTGGCTCCGGTTGTTCCTGTTTCACCGGTTGCACCCGTTGATCCGGTGGCTCCCGTTGTTCCGGTTACTCCCGTTACTCCCGTTGCTCCGGTTGCTCCGGTTGCTCCTGTTTCACCGGTTGCACCCGTTGCTCCGGTTTCTCCGGTCGCTCCTGCTTCTCCCGTTGCTCCAGTTACCCCAGTTGATCCGGTGGCTCCGGTTGTTCCTGTTTCACCGGTTGCACCCGTTGATCCGGTGGCTCCCGTTGTTCCGGTTACTCCCGTTGCTCCGGTTTCTCCGGTTGCACCCGTTGATCCGGTGGCTCCCGTTGCTCCCGTTACTCCTGTTGCTCCGGTTGTTCCGGTTGTTCCGGTTACTCCCGATGCTCCGGTTGATCCGGTTGCTCCCGTTACTCCTGTTGGTCCCGTTGTCCCGGTTACTCCGGTTGCTCCTGTTGCTCCTGTTGGTCCCGTTGTTCCAGTTACTCCGGTTACTCCCGATGCTCCGGTTGTTCCGGTTGCTCCGGTTTCTCCGGTTGATCCAGTTACACCTGTTGATCCCGTTGTCCCGGTTACTCCCGTTACTCCTGTTGATCCCGTTGTTCCCGATGCTCCGGTTGTTCCGGTTGTTCCGGTTGCTCCGGTTTCTCCAGTTGCTCCTGTTGGTCCGGTTGGTCCGGTTGATCCCGTTGTTCCGGTTTCTCCAGTTGCTCCGGTTTCTCCGGTTTCTCCGGTTGCACCCGTTGCTCCGGTTGCTCCGGTTGCTCCGGTTGCTCCTGTTTCACCGGTTGCACCCGTTACTCCCGTTGCTCCGGTTTCTCCGGTTGCTCCTGTTTCACCGGTTGCACCCGTTGCTCCGGTGGCTCCCGTTGTTCCGGTTACTCCCGTTACTCCCGTTGCTCCGGTTGCTCCGGTTGCTCCTGTTTCACCGGTTGCACCCGTTGCTCCGGTTTCTCCGGTCGCTCCTGCTTCTCCCGTTGCTCCAGTTACCCCAGTTGATCCGGTGGCTCCGGTTGTTCCTGTTTCACCGGTTGCACCCGTTGATCCGGTGGCTCCCGTTGTTCCGGTTACTCCCGTTGCTCCGGTTGCTCCGGTTGCTCCGGTTGCTCCTGTTTCACCGGTTGCACCCGTTGATCCGGTGGCTCCCGTGGCACCGGTTGCTCCCGTTGCTCCGGTTGCTCCGGTTGCTCCTGTTTCACCCGTTGCTCCGGTGGCTCCCGTGGCACCTGTTTCACCGGTTTCTCCGGTTGCTCCCGTTGTTCCGGTTGATCCCATTTCTCCTGTGGATCCAGTTGCTCCGGTTTCTCCGGTTGCACCCGTTGATCCGGTGGCTCCCGTGGCACCGGTTGCTCCCGTTGTTCCGGTTACTCCCGTTGCTCCGGTTGCTCCGGTTGCTCCGGTTGCTCCTGTTTCACCCGTTGCTCCGGTGGCTCCCGTGGCACCTGTTTCACCGGTTTCTCCGGTTGCTCCCGTTGTTCCGGTTGATCCCATTTCTCCTGTGGATCCAGTTGCTCCTGTTTCACCGGTTGCACCCGTTGCTCCGGTGGCTCCCGTGGCACCTGTTTCACCGGTTTCTCCGGTTGCTCCCGTTGTTCCGGTTACTCCCGTTGTTCCGGTTACTCCCGTTGCTCCGGTTGCTCCGGTTGCTCCTGTTTCACCGGTTGCACCCGTTGCTCCGGTGGCTCCCGTGGCACCTGTTTCACCGGTTTCTCCGGTTGCACCCGTTGATCCGGTGGCTCCTGTTGCTCCGGTCGCTCCTTTTACTCCAGTTGATCCCGTTACCCCAGTTGCTCCGGTTGCCCCGGTCGCTCCAGTGGCTCCACTCAATTGGGCCCCTATCAATTCAGAAGAAACCAAACGATGAGCCGTGACCAATTGGCCTGCAGTGTTTTTACCCCAGGCAGATACTTCAATATTTTTTTCAGCGCCCCCTCCTGTAGTGAAATTAAACTCAAATGCATCAAAATTAGCGACAAAAGTCTTAGTAATAACTTGATTCGGTGCAATACTGAACAATTCTTGAACATATAAAGTCCTGGTATTACTTAATATATATCCTTCGATATAGACAGTTCCGTTCAACGTTGAACTTCGATTAGTTATTTTCACTGAAAACTGTTGTGTTGCTCTAACACCATTTACAGGAGCATTTTCGATTGGACCAGTGTATAATGTTGGCATTTTACCCCCCCTTTTCCGCTTAAAACCTTCACTTCAACCGTTTGTTTAGGAAAGTAAAATTTCGCCGTTAAATTAACTTTCGATTCTAATGGGACAAGTCCATGTGCTGGTTACAATGTTCCATTCCGTTTTCCTAAATTGTTATTACCGTCTAGGTAAAATTTAGTTACTTTCCCATTACTTCTATTGTAGAGGTATTGACAGAACTACGATTCGAAATCTTTATTGTTACCTAGTGCGTTGTTCTAGTACCAACAGTAGGTTTATTTTCAATTGGCCCAGTCGTCAATATAAAAACTTTCTCTCCTCCTTTTCCAATAAAATCAAAATACGTTATTCAACTCAATCAAACCCAATTCGTCTTTCGAAAGCGAAAAATTTGAGTCGGTTTACTCTGAATGTGTGTCTTTACTATGTTGCATCTCAAACAATATATGATGATCTCTTTCTAATATGAGAAAAATTAGCGGAACACCACTTTACTTCTAAACATACACATTTCACACTTAATCCATTGACCATATTATGTAATAAAATATTGAATAATTTCACAACAAAAAAAAGAGCAGAATATTCTGCTCTTAGAACCAATTAAAGCCACCTTTGTTCGTATCTTCTCCTGCTTCTTCTCTTTCCTCCTCATCATTCGATCCAAAAAATCCCCAAGGGTCTCGCTTGTTTTCTCTATTTTCTTCTATATCTTCATATCGTTTATGTTCACGGTCATTGCGGATAATAACTTCATTAGCTTTAACGATCAGTTTATCAACGTGAATGACTTGCGGTTTTCTCTTCTTCTCAGACATTCTAAATCCTCCCCCTCTTATCCTCTTACTTCACATTATCCTATGCAAAAGGAGGATAGTGGGTATGGGCGCCATCTATATTAGTAGCTCAAGGCTATTTGATTTGAAACTTTTATTTTATAATTCTCTTTTTGAAAATAAACAAATCCTTCAATAATAACAGGCTCTTTAAATTCAGATTTAATTGGGATTTGAAAACTTTCGATCCCGATCTTATCTCCAGGCTTCAATATCACTGGGTGTAACGGAGAAACCCAAATTTCCCCCTTCTCTTTTGATTTCTCTAACCAATCATGATCAGGAAATACCCACTGAATTCGATCGCTTGCATCAACACCTTTTGTTTCTACATCATCAATGGAATAAATACGCCCTTTTAAGGTAGCTGCTTCTCTCGGCAAAAAGCGAAAGCAAACAAGAGGATTACGCAATTTCGTTGTTCCGCAATTTTCAATTTGTAAATCTCCACGAATCATAACCGTCTGTTTATCGCTAATAATTATAGAAGTATTGAAGTAGCTCACAGCGTAAGTCTCAGCTATTTCATCTTTTTCCTTGACTGACTCTGATACTTCTTCGTTCTTTTGATACTGCGCCCGCTTCTCAAGGTTTTTCACTTTTCCTTGATAATGCTGAAGCCGCTTGTCTTTTTCATTGATCTCTATTTGCATCTCTGCAAGAAGGTTTTCATATCCTTGTATCCTTACATCATCTTGCCCAATACTTTTCTTCTCTTCTACTTCTTCCTTAATAAGCACATGCTCTTTTGCCTGGTTTTCAAGCTCTTTTTCTAATAAATTTAACTCTTCCTGCAAATAAGCGATCGTTTTCTCCTGCTCCTTACTTAACTCGATTTGCTTCTCAAGCGAAGCTAATTGATCGTTCGCAAAAATAAGTTCTTTCTCAAGTTCCAGCGATTTTTCTTGAAAATATTTCGTACGTGAAATGAGACGAGAATAACTCAATTTTTCACCCTGCATGGAACCTCCCCCTCTCTAACCAGCGCTACATTCTATATGTATGAGTGATAGGTCTCTTTTCATAACAAAAAAGTGCAGGATATGATCTCCTGCACTACTGATTTATGACTGTTTCTTGTACTTAATATCATCAAATGTGATGCAATCATCAACGGTAAGATCGCCTTCTTCAACTTCCACAGTTCCTGTATTAAAGACAACTTTTCCTCTACGGTTTAATAAATGCACTTCAAACCACTGATCATCGTCTGCGTCAACTACAGCAAGTTTAAAGTCAAACGTACGACCGCGATCCGTTACACCGCTACCTTCAACGATGAACTTCAAACCATCTCCACATTCTTCGCACTTAAGAGTATCTTGATCAAAACTCGTTGCAGTGAATGTAAAGTCGTTCTTTCCATCGCTTGAGTCTGTGTCATGGAAATTAAGTTTCATAGAGCTTCCAGTAAGACTACAATTATCACAAATGTTTACAAGCAATGTTGCTTTACCAGAATCATCATCACAGTCTATTTCTCCACTCGCTTCACCACTTAGTGAGCAATCACAACTTGGACGCGGGAAGATGTCTGGACACTGTTCCGGGAATTCAATTGGAGGACATTCATCGATCAAGTCAGGTGCAATTAGATCATTGTCACGAGGTGAACAGAACTTCGCAAGAACCTCTAGTTTCACTTCAGCTTCTACTTGAATGTCTACACAGAAAATAACTTCTAGATCAAATGAAGATGGTGCAGGACAGTTTAATAATACAGTTCCTGAAGGAATGCGGCATACAATTTTAGTGATTCGACAGAAGAGATCTGTTCCATTCGGGAAGCATAGCACAAATGATTCAAGAACAGATGCGTTGCAATCGACCTCTGTTACTAAATCGCCATGTCGGTCGACAACCTTCACCTTTACATCAGTTGTAAATAAAAGGTCAACGAGTTGAGCATCTGCAAATCCCCCACCAGGAATTGCTACGCTAACATCCCGTTTTTCTCCAATTTGTTCACAGAAAAAGTCATCTTCTGTATGCTCGCTGCCTGAGAGTGGGAACAAAGGAGGTGCTTCTGGTGTTTTACATACAATACGAAGTGGACGGCGGCTTGGATCTTCCATAGCACATTCGATCTTTTTAAGCTCATGATCTGTAAATTTGATTTTCTTCTTTACAGAAAGCTGATCGGTTACCCAATCGTATACTTTTTGAACGCGAATGCACTCATCCTGTAGGCTATTTGTAGCTGTAGGAACGGTGCGTTGCTTATGTTGTTTGTGACCCATATCGTTCCTTCCTTTCTTTCACATGATAGGTTGATTCACTACATACTATGGAATTAGCACAGAAATGCAACAGAAGGAGCTGCCCAAATTTCATATGCGTTTCTCATGGAGAAGAAAGGAGAAGATTTTTTGATAAATCTCATCTGGAAAGATAAAGTGATTTGTAAGCTCTCAAGCGAAGAATTAAATGCGCTATTATTACTTCTCCCATACTGGGGGCTGCAGATGAACGACAATGTTCTTACGATGCCATTAGAAGGGAAGAAGCTGCATCTCACTTCCGAGTGGAGCCACTATGCTTATTCCCTTATGGAGTTAGTAAGGCATACGGGAATCGATGCTACACATATGGAAGAAAACAGTGACCTATCGATCACAATTGATGTAGCCTCACACCTCGCTTCTCCACTATCCATTTTGATCGGGAACAAAAAAGTACGCCCGAAAGCACTCGACTATAAGAGCCTTGATTTACAAAAAAGAATTCACAAAAATGCCTGGCTTCCTTTCAATGGATCCACAATGACTTGCTTTATTAAAGAAGATGATCATTATACTGCAATTGAATGGATTTCCTATATGATCATTCAATATTTTATGAAACCCTATTTCAAGCCGGTACATCACATTTCAATCGGTATGTATGAAAGATTAGTTACAAACGTTTTAGAAGAAGTGAATCCAACGCTTGCATCACATCAAAAAACGGATCACCCTCTGTCTGAGTGGCCCGATGTTCCTGATGCGATCGTTCCTCAACAAAAAACAGAGCCACAAACGACTTCACCAAATCAAAATCACCAGCCAATCAACCCTTTTTCTCAGTCTAGTATACTTTTTGAACCCTCACCATTTGACCCATTTAAGTTTAATCATAATCAGCGGAAAACATCAGTCATTAACCCATTTCATCAGAAGAAGTAATCAACTCCACACCTTACTCTTCCTAGCAGAATAAGATGTACAAAGTTATAGAAAAGTCTGTCAGGAGGAGAAAGATGAAGAAAGCAGATATTCAAGAATTATATAAAAAAGTGAAACGTACAAGAAGAACAAGAAAGTCGCGGCCCACTCAAATAAAAGGATGCCGCACATGTGGTAAAACGACTTGGAAGCCAAATACACAGTAAACGACCGGATTATCCGGTCGTTTTTATTATGGAGTGAACAGCATTCAAAAAGGCGTCGACGCTTCGCTTCCACGTCCATTTCTCTGTTTCTTTCTCTCCATTTAATGCGATCTCATTTCTTAGATTTGGTTGGCTTAGTAGTGTCATAACGTCTTCTGCTAGTCGATTTTCATAGCGGTAAGAAAGCAGGGAATTCACGCCGTGTTTGCAATAATCTAAATTACCTCCGTTATACGTTGTGACGAGTGCAGCTCCACACTTCATGGCTTCAAGTCCAGGAAGTGAAGCCGTATCATAAGTAGAAGAATTGACAAATATGTCTGCTTCATTGTAATGATAAGCCAACTCTCGATCATCAGCCGGTGTGAGATAGCGATACTTCCCTGATGCTTTAATCATTTGAAGCGCTTTAGAAGCAGCCAACTCATTAGGTGGACTAATTAATGTGTATTTGGCATTAGGGTATGACTTTTGAACAATAGCCAGTTGCTCTAACAGGTAATTTTGCTCACGATGCCAGGAATGACCTCCCTCTGGCCTTCTTAGTATCGCTGTAAGATTAGGGACTTTATTTAATAACCGTGTACCCATATTATAAAATTGGTCACTAATTCCTACAGGTACGATTGAGCCAGTAATGCCATGATTTAGTCGAATCAGGTCTTGCTGCCATTTCGATAATACAATGAGGTTTGGCGTTACATGATAACTTGGGAAGGATAATTCTTGTTCAGGTAAAAAGGTTGGTTCGTAACACAGACTAATTCTTATGTGGATACCTTTCTTGTTCCTACTAGCGTTTTCTGCGTCGTCAATAAGCGTATAATAGTTCGATACAATAACATCTGCTTTCGGATAAGAAGATTCTGGTATCCCGTATAGCTCTGTCGTTCGTTTGACAGTTGATTTTATTGGATATTCAATCACACCGGTTTTTGGCATCAGAATGATGACTTCATGGCCACGGTCTACAAGGCCATTCGTTATTTCAGCCAGCATTCTTTGTGCGCCGCCTTTACATAGAGTAATGATTGGGAAGGTGAATTTCATAATTGCATACGTTCTTTCCGATACGCTTCTAGAAGGAGCATTCTCACTTTCTTTTTCACAAGGCGAAGTTCTGTTCGAATGGCTTCACTGTGTCGTTGTGTTCCCATCTCACTATGCACCCGGTATTGAACAAGACATTCGTCTATATAAGAAAAGGCATGATCCTTTGCAATACGCGCCCACAAATCATAGTCATGTGTAAATCTTAGCGTTTCATCAAACCCGCCTAATGCCCGGAGCACTTCCATTTTCACCATGACCGTGCAGCCGTTAATGGCACACCCTTGCCTTAAATGCTTTAAGAAAGATAGTCGATTAGGAAAAGCCACCCCTACTGATCCGCTTGTTACTGTTCCAAATTCGTTTATCAACACATAAGAGGAGTACCCTATAACGTGATTGGATTGTTCGAGCGCAGTCACTTGCTTTTCTACTTTATTGGGTTGATAAAGGTCGTCAGCGCTTAACCATGTAAAGTATTCTCCCGTTGCATTAGCAATCCCCGTATTTAGCGCCCCTGCTGTCCCTTTATTTCCCTGTTCAATATAGCGAATCCGTCCGTAGTACGGTTTGATTTTCTCTGTATAGAGCGTTGAACCATCATTAATCACGATCACTTCAATGTTCTTATACGTCTGTGCCAAAGCACTTTCAATCGCTACATCAATATATTCACAGTTATAAAAGGGGATAATGATTGATACTTTCTTCATACTCTCCCTCTTTTCTTTTAAGATTTTTTTGCATACTCCATCAGATCCCTAAGAGATTTCTCAAATGAGATATTTGGCTTCCAACCAAGTTTGTTCATCTTGATGGATGAGTTCAATGATACCTGTTCCTTCTTACGTTCTAGATATGAGGCATTTATAGGATATGGTGTTAGCTTTTGAAATTCAGCGATAACTTCTTCAAGGGTTCGATAATATCCACTTCCAATCTCGTAAGCTATGCCTACTTCACCATACTCTAGAACCATTTGATAGGCTCTCACTGCGTCTCTCACATCAAGGTAATCTCGCGTAGCAAAGGCATTAGATAATTGTATTTCTTTATCTTTATCCCGATTCTCTTCGTTAATTAGCTGTTTTGCAATCGCTGAACAAACACCAGTAGATGGACCGGGACCGATTAAGTTACATGGAACAGCTAAAATTATTTGCATTCCATATAAATCTCCCCAGGCTTTCGCTAAGTTAGCCTGGAGTGATTTACTAAAACTATATGGGTGAGGATACGCTTTTTCTGCTTGAAGGGCAGATCCAACAACGACAATTCGACAGTTTGGCACGTGTTTTCTAGCTGCCTCCAAAAGATAAAGCGTAGCGAGCACGTTCGTTTCAAAAGTAGAGACTGGTTCTTCCCAGGACTGTTGTACATGGTTTTGTCCTGCTAAGTGAAGAATCATATCAGGCATTGTTTTTGCCATCATTTCATTTACAGCAAGCTGATCACATAGATCTACAGTAAGAATATTGGGGTTCGCACGCCGAGATATTCCAATAACATGATAATCCTGCTTTAATTTCTTAATGGCATGGGCCCCTGTAAAACCAGTTGCTCCTGTAACAAGAACCGTTTGTTTAGGCATAATCCTTCATCCATGCTCTTAACTCCTGAAGCATAGCTCGGTAAGATTGTACGTCGTAAAAAGCATCAGTACGAGTATGAACAATCGTTCGATCTAACTTTAATTCGCTAGAAGGGACAATTGTTACATCTTCCTTTTGAAATACTTCTTTAAAAAGAGTAAGTAGCTCAAATTTCGAAACTGTCTCAGGTGCATGCAGATGGTATAGCCCTGTCGTTTCTTGTTGTATTAAAGAATCGATCGCTTTCGCAAGCTCTAATGTCGTAACCCCATTCCAGAAAGCCTGATCAAACCCTTTTATTTCACCTTTCTGTTTGAGGAACCATTGTAAGAGACCAATCCCATTTCCCTTTAGTTCAGGACCTACAATGGATGTTCGAACTGTCAAATGAGGGATTTCTGTTACTTCTCCGAGCGCCTTCGATTTGGCATAAACCGTAATTCCATCAGGCTGGTCTGATTCTGTATAGTTGCCTTTATCTCCTTTAAAGACACAATCTGAACTTATATGAACTACTTTACCTTTTCTCCGGTTCATTAATTTCACAAGTTGATGTGGCAGTAATGCATTAACCTGAAAAGCAAGTTGCTCATTTTGTTCTGCAGACTCATTCAACACGCCAATCGCATTTACCACAACATCCGGCTGGATTTCATCGATGACCGACTCTAATTGCACGGTATCAAGAACATCTAACACATATCCGTTTGGATCACTAGCATCTCTTGAAGTGAAATAAACGTCTTTATACTTTTTTTTGAAATAGGCAGTCAGAACATGGCCTGCCATTCCTTTTCCTCCAAGTACTAGCAGCTTCATTAGATGAACCCACCTTTAATAAGCATGGCTTTGATTTCTGCTTTCGTCATAACGTCTTCACCAGAGTTATAGTTTTTTAGAGTAACAGGCTGGAAGTTCGCATATCTCTCATTCAGACCAGTAATTTTGATTGCAGGCAAAATAACGAAGTACTCTTTGTCGTAGTATACTGTTGATTGACTTTCATATTCCGAGAAAAGAATTTCATGAAGCTTCTCTCCTGGTCTTATCCCCTGTTCACGTATTTTTACGTTCTGGACGCCCGATGCCTCGATTAGAACTTCCGCTAGATCCATTATTTTACAAGTAGGCATCTTCATAACAAAAATCTCGCCGCCTCTACTTTCATACGTGGCTTTGAATAGTAGTTTAATGGCGTCTTCAATTGTTAAGAAAAAACGCGTCATTTCTGGATGAGTAATGCCGATTTCAGCTTTGTTTTGAATTTGATTCTTAAAAACATGAATGACGCTTCCGTTTGTTCCAAGGACGTTTCCACCTCTCACGCATACAAAGGTAGTATTCGACTTGAGCGTGTTCGCATGAATGATCAACCGTTCACCCATTGCCTTTGAAAAACCGTAGAAATTAGATGGATTTGCAGCTTTGTCTGTCGAAATGTAAACAACTTTCTTCACATTATTCTCGATCGCCGTTTTAATCACATTCTGTGTGCCGATAACGTTTGTATTTAAAGCTTCAATCGGTTGGTCTTCACAGACTGGCACGTGCTTCAATGCAGCAAGGTGAAATAAATAATCAACACCCTTACCTGCTTCTAATAAACCTTCTCTTTCTTTAATATCTCCGATTAGAAATGTTAGTCGTGGGTCTTGATGAAATTCCCTCTTCATTTCAACCTGGCTCGTTTCATTTCTCGATAAAACACGAATTTCTTTTGGCGATTTTTGCAACAGCTGTTTTATTAACTCATGGCCCCAGGATCCAGTTCCTCCAGTTACCAGTATCGTTTGATCACGGAACAATTTGTATTCCTCCTAAAATAAATTTCACTACTCGGTCTGATACATTTAAATCCTCATAACCAGTTGGAATCATCCAATTTGGTTGATGATAAAGCATTACGTCAACAGCTCGTTTTATACTCGCAGCATCAATGCCTGAGATCATATTGCTTCCACATGCGATCGTCTCAGGACGTTCAGTTGTGGATCGGACTGTAACAGCTGGTACTCGGAACAAACAACATTCCTCTTGCACTGTTCCGCTATCTGTTAAGACGCAGAACGCTGACTTCTCAAGTCTCACAAAGTCTATAAACCCAAACGGTTCATGCAGTTCAATAAGCGAGTCCAAGCTATCAGCATATTCGGCCGTTAATTTTGATTTAGTTCTTGGATGAATACTGCAAATAATTCTCTTCTTATATTCCATCGCAATGAGCGTTAACCCATCGAAGATTTCTTTCAACTTTTTAGGATGATCTACGTTCTCAGCTCGATGAATCGTCACTAGAAAATAGTCTTTTTCTTCTAGCTTTAGCGAACTTAAAATGTCACTTTGTTGAATAGAAGCTTCATAGTGTGTTAGTACTTCGAGAATAGGATTACCAGTAACGTAAATTCGGTTAGATGGAAACCCTTCTCTTAATAGGTTTTCTCTACTTTGAGGTGTGTAGGGCAAATTATAGCTAGATACAGCATCGATCACCTTACGATTTTTCTCTTCAGGTACTTCAAGATCAAAACAGCGATTTCCAGCTTCCATATGTGTAACAGGAATGTTTAAACGCTCCGCAAGCACAGCACATAAAGCTGAATTCGTGTCTCCCAGAATTAAAATACGATCTGGTTGATGTGTGAGAAGAATTTGCTCTATCTTCATGAACATGAAAGATAGCTGTTCTCCTAATGAAGAAGCTGTATTTGAAAGCATGTAATCTGGTGATCGAATGCCCATTTCTTTAAAAAACACATCTCGGAGAGAAGGTGCTGAATTCTGTCCTGTATGAATGAGGATGTGTTCATCAGCTAATTGATCGAGTTTATCAATGATCAAACTTAATCTAATAATTTCTGGTCGTGTGCCCAGTATTGTCGCAACCTTCATGTCGGCCCTCATTTCTTACACTTTTTTTACACTAATTAACTTATGTATGAAACGGTAACCCGCAATGGACAATCTCCTAATTTTGAAAAACTACTTTATAATGCCCTTTTTATTTAAAAGGGGGGGCCTGTCTATTCCATCCCTCTGTAGTTCGCATAGGATAAGCTATCCTGATAAGAGAGGAGGTCACTTATGCCTAAGCAAATTTTTGATTATAACAAAAGCGTTCCAACAGCTTTTAGCAACTCAATCGTTCGAAACATTCCTCGCTCACCTTCTCGTGTTACGCTAGCTAGCTTCGGACTATACGTTCCCAATCAAGTAAGCGAAGTTGAACTTAATGCGACTATCGGGGTTAGAGCCACTGCTTTAAATCCAACTGTACTAGTTACAATCTACAGAAACTCAATGGTTATTTTCAGTACACGTATTTCCATTGATGTAAGCGTAGCAGACTATCAAACGATATCTTTCACTGCCGTCGACAATAATCCCCCAGGCGGTTATTATGACTACTCTCTACGAGCAGAGTTAGATCAAAGCCTTATCCTTCTTGATAGCGCTAATGCAGTTGGCCCCATAACCCTTACTGGAATTTCGTTTGGGTAATGAGAAAACGAGACCGAAATTGGTCTCGTTTTTTATTCGATATTTTTTCCTTTATGCATAACGTAATAAAAGCAGGATGGGAGGCTAACTATGAAAGTTCTTTTTGTCTATTATTTACCGAGTGGTGGTGTTGAAACATTAAATCGAGAAAGATGTCTTGCACTTAAAGAAGCAGGCGTCTCATGCGAACTTCTGTATATGCAGCAAGGAAGCGGCTATGCCAATATTCGTGATATACCTGTTTATGTGACGAACAATGATCAAGAGATCAAAGCATTAATCGAAAAAAATCACTATACGCTTATAATGGTTTGCTCCGATCATTTATTTCTTAAGCGTATTCGTTCTCTCGGTTATGAGGGAAAGTTGATTTATGAAATACAGGGCCTCGGAACGATGCCAGAAGCTGAACGGTGGATGCAGCGAGCCCATCGTCATGTGACGACTTATGCTGACGCAATCTTTTATCCTCGCACGCCTCACCTTGCTTCATTAGTGGAAAAATATATTCCGAATTTCCCTGTTTATTCTTTCCATAATTGTTTTGATACAAATCGGTTTAAATATATTAACTCGCCATCGATTTCTTCTGCCCCCATTATCGGATGGGTGGGTCGGCTGGAGTCCAATAAAAATTGGCGTGGGTTCCTGGAATACGTATTTGAACTGCGAAAACGACAACCTAATTTAGTCATATGGATGTTTCATGATCCTACATTGGCATTTACGAGCGAAAAGGAAGCATTTGAAACTTCATGCTGTGAACTTGGACTGAATGAAATTATCACTTGTTACTCCAATGTGCCTAATATAGAAATGGCCAAGTATTTTTCCATGATCGGTGATTCAGGTGGATTTTTATGCTCTACTTCGTTAGTGGAGGGCTTTGGCTACGCATTAGTTGAAGCGATCAGCTGTCACTGTCCAGTCGTTACGACAGATTCAGATGGTGTAAGAAGCTTTGTTCTTCATAATCAATCAGGTAAACTTATTGACCTCACTAACATGATTGATGCCGTTACAGAAGGAATCGACATGTTATCTAATGACGTTTTACGAAATCTCATCAAAATACAAGCAAAAAATCACATCACTTACCTTTTAAACCCAGAAACATATGCAACTAAATTCATTGAAATGATGAAAATTCCATAGATAAAAAAACAACACATTCAAATAACTTGCTGAATGTGTTGAATCATTTCTGCCACTCTAACCGATGTTAAATGCTTTTTCCTTACCATTTCATAACCTCTTTTGGCAATATTATTTCTCTCTGTTTCACTACTTAAATACTGGGTCGCACGCTCCGAAAAATTAGTTTCGTCAATTGCTACAAATGTTTCCTGATCAACAAACCCTAGGTCTTCTAGTTCTCTGGTAGCCGGAGCTAGAAGAAGCGTATGACAGGCTAGCGATTCCATGTATTTTAACAATGGATATTGATAAATCGAATGACATGTAACAAAAATCTTTGAGCGATTCATTTCTCGAGCATATCCTTCACCCGTTATGCCTCTGTCACCCTCCTTACCATAACCAGGATGAGTGTGATAAATGAATCCCTTCCTTTGTTTCATCTGTTCATATATGTGATTTCTTAATGGGTAAAGCTTTGGAATCAAGGAGCCTATCATGAGCACATCGATTTCTTTTTCGAGCTGATAGTCAAAAAAGATGTGTTCTGGCACATGATGAGGAAACCAAATCATTTGGTCTTGGAATTCAGGATAGAAGGTTAGAAATGCATCACGATAATGGGTGAAAATCAAGGATGGTCGGATCTCTCTCATCAATTTTGTCCGAGCACCTTTTTTATAATGTAAATCGTGCATTATCATGCCTATTGGTATTTTAATCTGGTTGAGTCCTGTAATGTACCGTCCGTAAGTAGGATGAAAATCATTTAGTAGAATAAAATCTGGCTTTGTACTGAAGTTATTAAGAATGGAATGAATATCACCATGATCATGCCATAGCATAAGGTTACTTTGCTTCTCTAACTCCGAAATCAAATACGTCGTGCTTTTTTCAACATAATGATCTATTTTATTCGTAATAAATAAAATTGATACTTTCCTCAATCATTCCACTCCTTTATAACTGGACATAAAAAAGAAAGGTTTCAATAATAGAAACCTTTAACAAAAATCTTCTTAATAGTCCATTGATACAATTTTGTCAATTGGAACGAGTACTGCTCCTGTAGCACCAGAACCAGGTTGATTAAATATGACAAAATCAAAGCCTACTTCAACAACTGTAACCCCGATAATATTAGGTTCACCTTCCATCTCGTGCGTATCAAACGTGTAAACAGTATCTATGATTGTGTTTGAATTCTTCATCTGATGCAAAAGTGCTCTAAATGTTAACATCGCAACCCATCCTTTTCATTGATTTCGGTAGTACTACTCCCGTTCTATTAATCATATGAAAACGATACAAGCTTGTTTGGACAAAATGATTATTAATCATAAAAATGGACGGAACTTTGACGAAGGATCACCTAATTTTAAAGAAATGGTCGATTAGCCGGTGCAACTTGTACCTTTTTTAATACATTATACTAGACCTGACCTTTTCAGAATCGGGTAAATATGTTTAGAAAGGATGTCGATTAATTGAGTACTTTATTCTCAGATGAATTCTGTCCCAAGAGTAAGAAATATTACGGTTCTAAATGGGATCGTAAGCATGATTCAAAGTGCGATAAGAAAGACGAAGATAAGCAACATAAATGCAAATGCGATAAGGACGACCATCATTCAAAATGGACGAAGCATGATGGAGAGTGGAAATTAGAAGTACACTGTAATTGCAAGTGTGAAAAAGAGGAACACCATTCAAAATGTGAGGAAAAGCATGAATCAAAGTGTGAGAAAAAGCATGACATGAAAGACCACGATTGCATCACGTCGCTTTTGAAAGAACTATTGCACCAGGATCATGAATTATTACTTCCAAGAAGACCTCTTGTTTATCTTCACATGAAGGGAACAGCAGGCTTTGTTATCCTTGAATCAGGGGCAAAAGCACCAACACCTTTTACACTCCTTAGCTATAATCATAAAACCGGCTGTGCTAAATTCACCTATGAATCTGTTATCGATCTATCTCCACAGGTTTATGTGGTTGACATCAATTCATTAAGTGCTATTTCAATCGCAAATCAAGCATAAGAAAAACCACGACATTTGTCGTGGTTTTTTCAATCATGTCGCGATAATATTGTACCCACTATCCACATGAATCATCTCGCCAGTAATTCCACCAGAAAGATCACTCATTAAGAACAGCGCTGTGTTTCCGACGTCTTCTTTCGTTACAGTACGACGCATCGGAGATTTCTCTTCAATCTCTTTAATCACAGAGTTGAAATCATTAATTCCTTTTGCAGCAAGTGTACGGATTGGCCCAGCCGAAATCGCGTTTACACGGATGTTGTCTTTTCCAAGGTCGTTCGCAAGGTATTTCACACTTGCGTCAAGCGAGGCTTTTGCTACGCCCATAACGTTGTAGTTGTTCACAACACGTTCGCCACCAAGGTAAGTCATCGTAAGGATGCTTCCTCCTTCAGTCATAAGTGGACGAGCTGCTTTTGAAACAGCTGTGAGTGAATATGAGCTAATGTTATGCGCTAGCAAGAAACCTTCACGCGTCGTTTCAAGATACTCGCCCTTTAATTCTTCTGTTTTCGCGAAGGCGATACAGTGAGCAAGTCCGTGAATAACACCAACTTCTTCTTTAATCTGAGCGAATGTCGCTTCGATTTCTTCATCATTCGTAATATCACACGGTAAAATAATAGAATCATCACGATCTAGCGTTCCAGCAAGGTCGCGAACATTCTTCTCAAGACGCTCACCTGCGTAAGTAAAAATCAATCTAGCACCGGCACTGCTTAGCGCCTGCGCAATTCCCCAGGCAATGCTACGTTTGTTTGCAACGCCCATGACAACATATGTACGGTTCTCAAGAGACAGGTTCATATCCATGCTCCTCCTCGAATTTATTATTAGTTATTAGCACCACGTCCTAAGTATAACATGCTTTAGTGAACATGCACCATGTGGATTTCTTCATCCTTTATTTGTTTGAATATTTCGTCTCTCATAACCGCATATTGGACACTCAAATATGACGTTTTGATTTGACTGAGCTGTAAGAGATTCTTCCATATCACAACTTCCTTTACATACAGGACAAATCACTTTCGGACTTTCAACATCCATTCACCTTCACCCTCCATTTATAACCGTATGGTAAAAAGTATCACCTTGTTCGTCGCATTTATGCTCCTTTCTTATTAACGTAAAAAACCCCCTCTCTCTCTAAGAGAAGGGGCTGAAAATTAATAACTTAGCAACGTTCGAACTTCTTCTACACTATCGCTGCTTCCTGTCACAATTAAGCGATCACCAATTCGGAGCTCAGTGTCACCATGAGGGACAATCGAATCCTTACCACGGAAAATTCGTACTATGATCGTATCACCGAGATATGGGAAGCTACGCAGTGGCACACCGTTGTATTCCACATTGTTCATGTTAATTTGATATAGCGCATTTTCTTCACGAGTGAAGATATTAACGACTCCAGGAGACTCGATGAGCGCTTTTAACAAGGCTTTTGTTGAGAAGAAAACAGAGAATACATCAATATTAAGCTCTCTTAGCTGATCGGCTATTTCTGTTAATTCAATTCGAGCAATGACGCGATCTGTTCCATATTCTTTCGCGAATACCGCAATATCCGAGTTCGTTTCATCATCTCCAGAAGAAATGAGGAGGATATCGGCATCGAAGACAGAGCTTTTCTTTAGTGTATCAATGCTATAATCCGAAAGCTCAATTACTTTAAAATGACTGCTTTGTTTCTCAGAGTCCACTTTCTCCTGCTTCGTATGATAAATCGATGTTTCATAATTGGCAGGATTAAGTTCCAGCGAGATAGGCAAAGTGATTTGGTTTGCTCCGATGATCGCCAGCTTCTTCGCATGAGAGCTTTCTTCTGGCTTCGGCATTAGTTTCTTGAAAAGAATTGGTGCTAGAATACAGCTCATAATCGCCACTAAGATTAAAGCAGATGACAGCTGATCATCAATGATATCAATTCGTTCTCCGATTTCAGCTGCTGCAATAACGAGAGAAAGCGTTGATGTTAGCAACATGCCGGAACCGAGAACCGTTTTCGTATCATACCATTTTTTCAATACAACAACGGGCACTAATTTTGAAGCAAAGAGCGCAATCAACAGTAATGGAATAAGAATTAACACTTTAGGATCCTGGAAAAGTGACCAGATATCTAGCTCTACCCCAACCATTACGAAGAAAATAGGAATGAGAAAGCCATATCCAAATGAATCGAGCTTTTGCACGAGTTCCGTATTTGGTGAGAGCAAGGAAACGAGTGCACCGGCAAGAAAGGCACCTAAGATATTTTCCGCTCCAACCGTTTCAGAGATACCGACTAATACAATAATTAACGTAAAGACGGCTCTCGTACCAATTTGAATGGTCCCCTTGGACATCGTCTCGATAAAGGAAAGATGTCGGAAGTAAGCCCCAAGGAAATAAAGCAAAATTCCTGCTCCAAAGAGTATGAGAAGCAGCCACATGTTCCCTTCTCCCCCTGAATTCAGGGAAACAAAGATCGCCAGTAAAATCATTGTAGCCAAGTCAGCTATAACGGCGATTAATAGAATCGTTTGACCGATACTACTCTTCATTATGTTTGCGTCTTTTAACGTAGGAACCACTACACCAAGCGATATGGTTGAAATGATTAACGTCATAAAGAAGGCATTATCCGTATACCCAAGTACAACGAATAGAAGAGACAATAGGTACGATACAAGAAATACAAAAATAAAGACGATAAACGAGACGAGAACACGATTCGGTTCGAGTTTACCGCTTGGTAGCTTTACTTTTTTCTTTTTACTCGCAAAAACCGAGAAATCGATCTCAAGACCACTTAGGAACATCAAGAAGATAAAACCAAGAGTTGATAGCGTATCAAGCCAAGTATCTCCTTGAACAAGGTTAAATCCACTTTGTCCAATGAAAATTCCGGCGATAATCTCGGCAACTACGACTGGCAAAAAGTTCAGTCTGAAGCGGTGTAAGATAAACGGTATTAAAAATGCGATTACGACTACGATAACAAGTGATGATACGGATGCACCGTGTTCCATTTCTTTCCTCCTTCAAACGTCTGCACAGTCAATTAGTCTTTAGACTAATTGACTCATAAATGCAGTCGCCATTCCAAAATAAATAAGTATACTGATAATATCATTAATAGTTGTAATGAACGGCCCTGAAGCAACGGCAGGGTCTATGTTAAGTTTGTGCATTAAGAGTGGGACTAGCGCACCAGCAAGAGTGGCAACAATCAACGTAAATAATAACGAAAAACCAACTAATAAACCAAGTAAAAAGGTTCCTTTCCACAAGAAAATAATAATGGTGACGAGAACTCCTGACGTTGCACCGGTAATTAGTCCAGTTCCTGCTTCTCTAACTATTAACGCCCACTTACTATTCTCTTCAAAATCTCCAGTAGCAAGACCTCTTACAACAACAGCAAGCGCTTGTGTTCCTGTATTACCTGCCATTCCAGCAATAAGTGGAATAAATACCGCTAGCAATGGGACTTTATCGAGGGTTACCTCAAACTGACCAATTAAGCTTGCTGTCATCATTCCAAGAAATAAGAGAATGATGAGCCATGGTAACCTTTTTTTCGCTGATGAGAATGGATTGCGATCAAACGAACCGTCATCTGAAATAGCGGCAAGCTTTGAATAGTCCTCTGAAGCTTCTTCCTCAATAACGTCGACAATATCATCGTGTGTGATAATACCGAGCAAATGATTTTGGAAGTCGAGAACGGGAAGTGCTAGAAAGTCATAATCTCTCATAATTCTAGCGGCTTCCTCCTGATCTTCACCGACCGAAATGGAAACAACCCGCTCATTCATAATCTCTTCTATTAACGTATCTTCTTCTGCAATAATTAAATCTCTAAGAGAAATAACCCCGACGAGCCTTTTCTGTTCATCTAATACGAATATATAGTAGATCGTCTCTGCTTCAGGTGCTTCACGTCTCAGTATTTGCATCGCTCGCTTCACCGTTTGGTGTGCTCGAATCGATACAAATTCTGTTGTCATGATACTACCAGCTGTTTTTTCTTCATAATGAAGAAGTTCCTTAATTTCGTCAGCTGCATCATCATCCATAATGGTTAAGTAACTTGCAATCTGTTCAGGGTTTAGTTCATTTAATACGTCTACTGCGTCATCGGCATACATCTCTGCGAGCATTTTAGCTGCATAAGCTGGCTCCATCTCCGAAATGTATTCTTCTTGCTCTTCAATATCAAAATTCTGAAAGATTTCGGCCATTTCTCTTGGTGATAAATAGGTGTACACAAGCAGCCTGATTTGTTCTGATACAGTTAAGAAGAATTGAGACTGTTCATAAGGGTGAATATCTAGAAACAATTCCCGAAAGGCATCGATTCTTTCTTGTTCTAAATGATGGATAAGTGCTTCGTACAAAGCTTGCGTTTCTTGCTCCTGGTAAGCCACTCTGCACACCTCCTTGATGTTTTAGTAACAAAGTGCGTAAATACTCAAATATGGCTATAGCATTTATCGTTTATTTCCGATAAGCTTTTCTAAGGATGAACGTTTTTTCTACTTATCAGTGTCATAAAGTAAAATTACCTTCCTATCTTAGTCGGTGTGTAGTTATTTTGTCAAAAATAAATACAGGAACCGATTTGCAAATGGAAGGATTTCAGATAAGATAGGAATTGTGATTAAAAGAAGGAACGCTTTTCTTTAGAAAGGATTATATCATGAACAATGACAATCAAACACCATGGCAACAAATAGATTTCACACTTTTATTCTTTGTCTTTCTCCTGATGTGCATTAGTACTATCGCCATTTATAGTGCACAGGCGTCACTTCCTGGAGAATTAAAAAACTTCAACTTCGCAGGAAGACAGCTAACGTGGTATTTCGTTGGTGCGTTTGTCCTCTCGCTCACACTGGTCATTGATTTTGATCGCTTTAAACAATTATCCTGGTATCTCTATGGATTTGGAATTCTTCTTCTAATCTTGCTTGCGGTTAGTCCTGAGTATATTGGAAGTTATCAAATTGCTCCGATTCGAAATGGGGCAAAAAGCTGGTTTGTGCTTCCTGGTTTAGGAAGTGTACAGCCATCAGAGTTTATGAAAATTTTCTTGATTATTACGATCGCTTCTACAGCGGTCAACCATCATGAAAAAAACCCAACAAAAACCATTCAAACTGACCTTTTGTTATTAGCCAAAATTTTCGGTGTGGCAGCTGCGCCTCTTCTAATCGTTATGGCTCAGCCTGACCTTGGAACTGCGATGGTTTTCACTGCCATTGTTGTTAGTATTACATTAGTATCAGGCGTACGGTGGCGACTTCTCTCTCTTTTAAGTTTACTAGGGGTTGCGGGAATATCTGCTCTTGTCTTTATTTTCTTTAAGTTTCCGGCGTTCTTTAAAGCCTACTTACTTGATGAATATCAGCTCGCTCGATTCTATGGATGGCTTGCTCCTGAAGAGTATACAGATGCAGGCTATCAAGCGACGAAAGCGATCCTTGCCATCGGCTCTGGTAAATTAGAAGGGAAAGGATACGCTGACGGTACTGTTTACTTCCCTGAAGCGCACACTGACTTTATTTTTGCTGTGATTGGAGAAGAATTCGGATTCATAGGAGCAAGTATTACGATCTCCATTTTCTTCATGCTAATTTACCGAATGATTCATACAGCCCTTGAAAGCAATGAATCTTTTGGAAGCTATTTGTGCGCAGGCGTTATCGGGATGCTAACATTCCAGGTATTCCAAAACATTGGAATGACCATTCGGATATTGCCAATTACTGGTATCCCATTACCATTCGTAAGCTATGGAGGAAGTGCACTTTTAACCTACATGATTGCAGTCGGACTCGTATTAAACGTCCGATCTCGAACGAAAACGTATATGTTTGAATAACCTGCCAAATTGGCAGGTTTTTTTATTTGGCCTTTAACCTTGATACATAGTCGTCCAATAGGGTAATGATAGAGAGATGAGATAGGAGGTTGCCAATTGTTAGACATTATCAGCGATATACACGGATGTTATAAAGAACTGATAGAACTAACCAAACGAATCGGATATTCATGGGAAAGTGGACTTCCCGTTCATCCTGACGGCAGAAAACTCGTCTTTCCTGGTGATATCACCGATCGAGGAAAAGAATCACTTGCTGTGATTAACGTAGTCTCACAACTCGTTAGCACCGGACAGGCTTACTATTGCCCTGGGAACCATTGCAATAAGCTTTATCGGTATTTTATCGGCCGAAACGTTCAGCAAACACATGGACTGGAGACAACGGTTGCTGAACTAAATGCTCTCCCAAATGATGAGAAAGAGGCTGTGAAAAGTCAATTTATCTCTCTTTATGAACATGCACCACTCTATTTATCCCTCGATGACGGGGAAATAATTGCTGCACATGCGGGAATTCCTAAGCATTATATCGGACAAGTTGGGAAAAAAGTAAAAACATTTGTCCTCTACGGCGACATTTCAGGAGAATCTCATCCGAACGGCATGCCTATTCGAAGAGACTGGGCTAAGCATTATAACGGAGAATCTCTTATTGTTTATGGGCACACTCCAGTGAAAGAACCAAGATGGGTGAATCATACAATAAACATTGACACAGGATGCGTGTTTGGAGGCAAACTGACTTCGCTTAGCTATCCCGAATTGAAAACAACTTCTGTCCAATCATCAATGCCTTATGTTCCTGAGAAATTCACTTCTTTCGAATGAGACAGAACATATCCTCTTCAAGCTCTGAAACAAACCGTAGTTTTTTTTCTAGGAAAGGATGATAGAACTCAAGCTTCGCACTATGTAACGCTTGTCTATTTATTAATGCATGCGTTCCACCATAGAGATCATCCCCTAAGAGCGGATGACCAAGATAAGACATATGAACTCTAATTTGATGGGTTCTCCCCGTTTTTAGCGATAATTCAAGAAGGGAGAATCCTTTATAATGATTTATTGTGCGGTAACTCGTTAATGCGTGTTGTCCATCAGGACGAACGGCCCTTTCAATGATACTCCCCTCTTTCCTCCCTATTGGCGCATCGATTTCACCTTCTCCTTTAACTTCTCCATGAACAAGTGCAACGTATTGTCGTTTCATCTCTTTGTTTTTCTGCTGTCTTGAAAGAAGGTCATGTGCATAGCGGTGCTTCGCAAATAAAACGAGTCCAGATGTATCTCGATCCAAACGATTAACCGCGTGGATCGTTCGATCTAGCTTATGCGTATGATAATAGTAGAGAACACCTTCTGCGAGTGATTCTTTTGAATGACGAGATGGAATCGTCGGTAGGCTTGCTGGCTTATTGATAAGTAAAAAGTGCTCATCCTCATAACAAATACGAAGTTCCATCTCTTTAGCTACCATCGTTTCGCTCACAGTTTCTTTTGGAAATAAGACTTCCACCGTATCGTCTTTCCTTAAGACAGCTCTAACGGTTTGATTGATGTTATTAACCGTAAGTTTTCCTCCATTGAATTTAATATCTGTTAACATACTTCTTGATAAATTCTTTTCCGTAAGAAGGAATTCCCTTAGCAGCATCCCTTCATCCTTCTCTTCTACGTTCCACGTCATTCTAACGCTCAAGCAAACTCACCTCGTGTATTATAAAATTTTTCATGATAGGCATTCTTTTGTAATAGAGCGAAAAAAACAGCACCGTTCAACTCATGAACAGTACTGCCTCGCTTTAATATACTTCATCGACAAATGATTCCTTTACTCTTTTCCAGAAAGGAAACGGTCTAAAACGCGCGAATCTTACTTTCTCTTCTGCTACTCGATATTGAATGGACTTTACATCTTGTTGCAATAAGAACAGATGGTCAATCGTAATTTGAAAGTCAGCATCGTTCACCGGTCGCAGAAGACACGTATGATGCTGCGGAAGCACAAGTGGAGATCCTACAGTACGAAAGACGCGATTGTTGATAGATGCCATTTCTGAAAGTTGAATGGAAGGAAGTGCAGGATGAATGATCGCCCCGCCCAACGCTTTATTATAGGCTGTACTACCAGATGGCGTTGAAATACAGAGACCGTCTCCTCTAAACGTTTCAAACAGATCACCTTTTATTTCAACATTCATCACTAAAGATCCCTCTACACTTTTGACTGTACATTCATTTAGCGCAAGATAGCGGTTCTCTTTGGAACTATTTAAATAGCGAACCGTTACTTCAAGCAATGGATATTCTACAATTTGAAAAGGAGTCCTTGCAATATGGATGACGAGCTTTTCGACTTCTTCAGGGGTCCAGTCCGCATAGAAACCTAAGTGTCCAGTATGAACACCTACAAAGGCTGTTTGATCCAGGCGATCTTGATAATGATGAAAAGCGTGTAGTAGTGTCCCATCACCGCCAACCGAAATGACAATATCCGGTTCTGCTTCATCATAGTCCAGATCGAAATCACGTAAATAATTTTTGATGCGCTGCTGAAGTTGATTGGAGGTTTGATCCCCTTTTGACTTTACCGCAAATTTCAATTTAGGCACCTCGTCTAGTTTAGTTTTCAGCTTTCTTTTTGTTCATTTTCTTTCTTTTGCATAAAGATTTTCTGAGCTTCCTTAATCTCACCGCGAATTTCAGACATTTCATCATCAAGTTTGGAAGCTGCTTCAGCGGCTCGTTGGAGGCGCTTTTTGACATCATCAGGTATTTTCTTATTGTATTTATAATTCAAAGAATGCTCAATTGTCGCCCAGAAATTCATAGCAAGTGTTCGAATTTGTATTTCAACGAGCAGCATTTGTTCTCCTTGAATCGTTTGAACTGGATACTGAACGACCACATGGTATGATCGATAGCCGCTTACTTTCTGATTCGTCACATAATCTCGTTCCTCAACGATATCAAAATCTTTTCTACCACGAAGGTGATGAATGACTTTATTAATATCTTCTACGAACTGACACATCACACGAACACCTGCAATATCATGCATTTCTTCCTGCAGTCTATTGAGCGGTATGTGTTTCGTTTTGGCTTTATCAAGAATACTTGAAATCGGCTTTACTCTCCCAGTAACAAATTCAACAGGTGAATGATCATCCGCCTTTTCAAATTGCTCTCGAATGCCTTTCAATTTCACTTTCAATTCATTTACTGCTTGTTTATACGGTGCTAAAAATTCTTCCCAATTTTTCATCCAACCACCACCAACGACGATATCTATTATGACGCTGTTAGGAATACTTTCTCAACAGCTTGATTCATCACTTCTCCATAATTCGAATTATCTTTAATATTCTCAACAAGATAGGAAAGTTCCTCTTTTAGGTCAGTAAGTTCTATAGATGTGTCATCCTCGGAAGTAACAACCACGTTCACGTCCTGATTGAGCACGTTTGCTAACATTGGCCATACTTCCTCTTGGAAACGAATATATGTATACCCTTCTCCCCCATCGAGTAAATACACAAATGACAAGGAGTCGGAATCCACTAACATATTTCCAGTAGCTGTATAGGAAGTAAGGTCCACTTTTTCATTCAGACCAAAGGTAAGTGTGTGATCTGATAATTCCCCTGTAATGATGTAGTATTGTTCTGGCACAAATACCTCTCCTTTCGTTATTTCCAAGTATGTATCACCTAATAGTTTATCACAATGCAGTGGGAGATTTCACCGTTGTTGTTCTGAATATAGACATATGCCATAATTCTTTTATATTCATCTAAATGGAGGGTTCACTTATGGCACAGGAAGTAGAAATCGAATTTAAAAATATGCTCACAAAAGAAGAGTATGCCTCTTTACTTGATTACTATAAATTAGAAGAGAACATTAAAACACAAACGAATGATTATTTTGATACAAAGAATTTTATGATTCGTGAAAAAGGAGCTGCGTTACGCATTAGAAACAAGAATGACAAATTCGTATTAACATTAAAGCAGCCTGCCGAGGAAGGACTGCTTGAGACACATCAAGCCGTATCGCAAGAAACCTTTGAAGAGATCAAGAAGGACGGCACACTTCCTGATGGAGAAGTAGCATCGCAGCTAAACGAACTAGGAATTCTATCTCCGCTCCGCCACTTAGGACGATTAACGACACATAGAGCTGAATACCAAACGACTCACGGACTGCTCGTCCTCGACCATAGTGAATACCTAGGGAGAGAAGATTTCGAACTTGAGTTTGAAGTCTCTGATTTCACGACAGGAGAGCGCGCCTTCACGTCCCTTCTTCATCAGCATCAAATTCCAAAGAGAAAGACAAATAATAAGATTCTTCGATTCTTCCTAGCATCCCAAGAACAGGCCTAAACGGTCCTGTTCTTTTTGTTTGGCAATGATTTCAAATCGGATTATTTGCTGTTACGTAGGGAGGTTGCTAAAATGAAATTGTAATTAAGTTCTACCTTCCAAAGGGGAAAATGAATATGAAACAAAACATGTATGATCATATCGGCGGTGCTCAGCTTGAACAGCTAGTGACTGCTTTTTATAATCGGGTTTCACAGCATCCCGAATTAAAACCTATTTTTCCAAATAATTTAACTGAAACAGCTAGAAAACAAACTCAATTCCTAACTCAATTTCTCGGAGGGCCGCCTCTATATTCCGAAGAACATGGGCACCCTATGTTAAGAGCGAGGCATCTCCCATTCGAGATAACACCCAAACGTGCGACAGCATGGCTTTCTTGCATGGAGTTAGCAATGGATGAGGTTGAACTAGACGAAGATTTACGAGAACATCTCCTAACAAGGTTAACGTTCACTGCTCATCATATGGTTAACTCGGGTGATCAGGAAGAGAAAGGAGAATCGAATTGACACCGAATGCTACTGGTTCCTATTGCGATTCTTACAATCCAAATGGACAATCCGATACAGCTTGCACGACTACATCTCAAAAAGGTAAACCTATCGAGATCTATTCATTTATTGATCCGCTTTGTCCTGACTGCTGGGGTCTCGAACCGATCATTAAGAAATTACACCTAGAATATGGACATACTTTCCGCATTAGACATCTAGTTGGCGGTAATATAAAATCATTTAACTCGTTTAAACGAAAAAATGAAGGCATCACAACACACGCTGATGTGGCTGAGCGTTGGGAACGTACAGCCAGTCGCTCTGGGATGTCCTGTGACGGTGATTTGTGGTATGAGGACCCTATGGATACCCCTTATATCGCATCAATTGCTATCAAGGCTGCAGAGCTTCAGGGAAAGCTTCCAGGATTTCGTTTCCTAAGGAAAATGAGAGAACTTCTTTTTATCCAAAAGCAAAACATGACAAAAGAAGAAAATCTTGTTCAAGCAGCAAAAGAAACCGGACTTGATGTGGAAGAATTCCAGAAAGATCTTCACTCACAAGCTGCTGTAAAAGCATTTCAATGTGACTTAAAGATCTCTTCAGAAATGGAAGTTAATGAGCTGCCTACCCTTGTTTTCTTCAATGAAAATATTGAAGAAGAAGGTCTTAAAATTACAGGACTTTATGAATATGATGTGTATGTTAGAATTCTGACAGAAATGCTTAAAACAAAACCAACGCCAGAGCCTCTTCCGTCGCTAGATGAATTCATGGAACGCTATCACTTTGTCGCAACAAAAGAAGTGGCGGTCGTTTACGACATGAGTTGCGACGAGGCAGATGCCGCTATGAAGAAGCTCGCCTTAAAGCAAAAGGTAGAGAAAGTGCCCGCGAAACATGGATGTTTCTGGCGCACTGTAAAAAGTTAAGATCGGGCTTCAAAAAAGGAATGAACCAGCATGGTTCATTCCTTTTTTGTTCTTACCATTCATTTACCTCTCTTCTTCCAAGTAAGTATAAGCTTCATCATTTCTCATAACTATAATACGAGGAGGGAAATTCATGACGCGTTTTTTCATCTTACTAGGTGCGGCACTCATCATCGTTAGCTTTGTCATGTTTATTATGGGATTATTAAGATTTATTCCTGTGCCTATTGGTGGAGCTCTTTTGTTTCTTTCTATTCTTTTTACCGTTAGCATGTACAATTCCAGAAACCAATTCAAAGGATTTAACCGCTAAAAAAAGCCTTCTCTAGTAGTAGAGAAGGCTTTTTAGCGGCTTAGCTTATGAAACCTATTCGTCTTCGAATAACAGATTCTCCATTTCGTTAAGAATGGATTCAAATACATCTAGTGCGTCACTGATTGGTTTAGAAGAAGTCATATCTACTCCGGCCTTTTTCAAGACTTCAATCGGATAATCTGAGCTTCCTGCTTTTAAGAAATCAATGTATCTTGAGACGGCTTCATCGCCTTCTTCAAGAATTTGATTTGAGAGGGATGCAGCTGCGCTAAATCCAGTCGCATATTGGAATACATAGTAATTGTAATAGAAATGAGGAATGCGCGCCCACTCAAGTGCAATTTCATCATCGATCACAAGATCGTCACCAAAATACGTTTTGTTAAGATCATAGTAGATCGAGGAAAGAAGATCTGGCGTCAACGGCTCACCATCTTGCGCTCTTTTGTGAATCGCATGCTCAAACTCAGCAAACATCGTTTGTCTAAATACGGTTCCTCTGAATCCTTCTAGATAGTGGTTTAATAAATAAAGCTTTTCCTTTTTGTCTGAAGTGTTTTCGAGCAAATAATGATTGAGTAACGATTCATTTGTTGTTGAAGCAACTTCAGCTACAAAAATGGAATAATTTGCGTACGGATAAGGTTGGTTTTCTCTTGTGTAATAACTATGAACCGAATGGCCGAACTCGTGAGCGAGCGTAAATAAATTATTCACGTTATCTTGCCAGTTCATTAGAATATATGGACGTGTTCCATACGTACCTGAAGAGTAAGCCCCACTTCTTTTACCTACGTTTTCTTGCACATCTACCCATCGGTTTGAGAAGCCTTCTTCTAAGATCTCTTTGTACTCTTCTCCTAGTGGAGATAATCCTTTGAGAATGTAATCTTTCGCTTCTTTATATGAAACCTCCATCTTCACTTCTGGTACAAGTGGTGTATAGAGATCATACATATGAATGTCCTCAAGACCAAGTGCTTTCTTTCGAAGGTTTACATAGCGATGCAATAGATCAAGGCGATTGTGCACTGTTTCCACAAGGTTGTCATAGACGTCTTCTGGAATGTTATTACTATCAAGTGCAGCTTGTCTTGCCGAATCATAATTACGCACGCTAGCATAATAATTGTCTTTCTTAACTGTTCCACTTAGTGTAGAAGCAAAAGTATTCTTGAATTTCCCATACGTTTCATAGACTGCCTTGAACGCATCTTTCCTTACACGACGGTCGCTACTCTCAAGAAAACGAATGTAGCGTCCGTGTGTAACTTCCACTTCTTCCCCATTCTCATCCTTAATCGTTGGAAACTTCATATCTGCATTATTTAACATGCCAAACGTGTTGCTTGAACTGTTCGTTACGTCGCTAACACCAGCCAGAATGGCTTCTTCTTCCTTAGATAGAACGTGCGGACGCTCTCGATTGATTTCATCTAATGCTTGCTCATAAAGTTTCAGTTCTTTCTTTTCGTTCAAATACTGTTTGATGGTTTCTTCGGGTACACTTAGAATTTCTGGTACAACAAAAGCGAGCTCACTACTCACCTGCGTCGCAAGATTAGCTGCACGATCATTAAGACCCTGGTAATGCGAGTTAGTTGTATCCTGATCATAGCGCATATGGGCATATGTATACAGCTTGCCAAGCTTAATTGTAATTTCATCTTGTTTTTGAAGGGCAGCAAAAAGCGTATTCGCAGAATCGGCTAACTTCCCTTTGTATTCTTCCATCTCTGGGAGAAGTGCTTTTATTTCTTTAAATTCCTCATCCCATTTTTGATCGTTTTCGTAAATGGCTTCAAGATCCCAAGTATCTTCTACTGGAATTTCGTCTCGTTTAGGTAGAGCGTTTACTTTTTTCTCTTCCATCATTAGTAGACACCTCCATCAAATAATTACCTCACATACATTATCGTACCATATTCCTCTTAGGATTCTTACAATTTCGCTCGACAAACGTTGCAGTTTCACACAAGTTTCCCGAGAATTTCATGATCTTTTTTAGTGCATCGCTCAACTTGCTTGTGAACCTCAGGTTGATAAAGCTTTTCATATCGTTCATTATCCCATTCTTTCAAAACTTTTAACCGAACTAATTGATCAATATACCCCTTTAGTGCCGCTGACACTCCTTCACCCTGTATCTTGTGAGGGCCATTTCTTACTTTGATAAGAGTAGCATCGATTACTTGTTGGAAGGCATTTATTAATGACTGCATAGAGAATGATTTATTTTGAGGGATTAAAGAAAGATAGCAAATAATAATCCACGTTTGCCATAAATAAGAAGGGGTTTCAATCCAGTAGTTTTGTGAAGATGGGATTCCAGCTTCAGAGGGGAAAAATCGAATAGACTTTCCGCTAAGATAGAGTCGTTTACGTAAGAAGTAATAAATGAATGATTTTTCACCATGGGGATTTTGACGCCAAATTTGTTTTTGCTTAAACCATATGGGCGCGGATTCATGATTAGTAAAAGGAGTATGGGACTTAAATAAATCAAAATAAGAAGTAGTTGAAGCGCTGTGATAAGTGGTTGTACAGATGAATTTTGTAGGGGTTAAGCTATAGTGGATGGTTAGGTTCGCGAAGGTACATTCTTCTGGGCAATAATAATAAATAGAAGGAGAACCTCTATGGTGGGATGCTGCTGCCCAGTCCATAGCTGAAAGGGTGTGGATGAGGGAATATAGTCGCTTGAGACGCTTTGCTCCAAGAATCCACGTCACATGAATGTTTGAAGCGTTATAATCAAATGATCGTTTCGTAAGTAGGCTCGCTTCTATTGAGGCGCATTGAAATTCAATCGCCGTACGAGATGAGGGGAGAAATAAATCGGGGCGTTGATTAGAGGCAATTAACACATGTTCTAATTGCACATCCTGGTGATCTTCTCTAAGCCAATCATAAAGCTGTTGTTTTCCGGTTAGGTGGTAATTAGATTCTCGCTCCCATTCCATTTCACAAGGCGGGGACCCTTGATGAGCAAAATGCCATATCTTCTTTTCACCTAGCTTCATCACAACCCGCTCACGGCACCCAGGACAATAATAGTGTGTAGAACGTCTCAATTGCCGTAGCTCATCAAGGCTGAAGCAACGATCAGCAAGATTGAGTAACGATCCATTTGTAGTTGAAGCAGTTAACATCACAACACCTCTCTTTTATTCGTTCCTAACAATAATTCTCTTTCTAGAGAAACATCCCTCTACAGTTTCTATATTTATTTGAATGAGATAACCGGCTTGACCACATGGCCAAGGCTGTTTTTTTATGGCCCCTTCAAGAAATGGAGAAATAAAAAAAGCCGATTTCCATAGAAATCGGCCTCACCTTATAAGAGTGGGAAGTGTCCGCGGAGTTGTTCAAGAGCCTGCTCAGAGAGAATCTCCTTACCGTATTCATGAATGCGGTGAATGGTCAGGTCTGTTTCATATCCGTATTCCAACAGCTGACTCAATCGGTTGTCCTGATCTTCTTCTATCAATGTTTCGTCGAAGACAACATGGAGATAATAACGGTCCTCATAATGATACAATCCATTTTCGACTCCAGTTGAATCAAATCCGTGTGACAATGAAATCACATCTTCAAAGTCTCTAAATCCGATCATAAAGGAAAGCTCTTCACCTTCTAGCGGCTCAGGCTCGTCTTCTGGATCTAAATTGTTCTGAAGCGCAAATTTATCATCAAGAATTTTATCCATATTTTCATCGAGCGGAAGATCAAGCTGCTTATCCTCTGACATCGGAAGTTCAAGTTTGGACCCGTCGTTTGACATTTGTGCACGTGTCACAATGATTTCAAGACCCTTTTCAAGTGCTTGAACTTGTATCCAGAGTGGACCCTCAAGTGAAAACTGTTCCCTTTGATGTGCTTCGTCCATCATTTCCCAGAACAATTCTTCTCCTCTTTCTCTGTCGTACCAAATTTCTTCTCGATCGAACCCTCTATTTTCAATATCTCTATACGTAATAAAGAATTTTAAAGTATTCGCATTGACGCGTTCGATTTCCATGTGCACTCTCTCCCTCCTGTTTAGTTAACCGGAAGGCTATTCCCTCTGGGATACTCCTAATTTTCTCTTTCCCTTAAGTGGCTTGAGTTTAACCACTTTTTCTCTTGTAATACCATTCTATGATAAACCATCAAAGAATGGAAATAAAAAATCGTTTGATTTTTTCACTCATATTAAACCATATACACGATATATTTATTTATGTGTATAGCTTGCCCTAAAGTGCTCCTGTCATATGATTAAAAATTCGCTATTCGGGAGTGGATTCCTTGCTTACCTTAGAAACCATGACTCAGATTCTGTTTATTATCGGTATTGATATCGTCCTAGGTGGTGACAACGCAGTTGTAATCGCCCTCGCGTGTCGTAATCTCCCCGATTCTCATCGCAACAAAGCTATCATGATGGGAACAGCCATTGCTGTTGGACTTAGAATAGCACTAACCATTGTCGCTGTCTATTTATTGATGCTCCCTTTCTTATTAATTGTTGGTAGCCTCTTTCTTCTCTACATTTCCTTCAAGTTGGTAATCGATAGCGAAAGTAATGAAACGGTCCAATCCACCTTTTCGTTTTGGGGAGCCATTCGAACCATCGTCATAGCAGATCTCATTATGGGGCTCGATAATGTACTAGCGATCGCTGGTGCATCCGAGGGGAAACTGCCGCTTGTCGTTTTTGGATTATTCATCTCTATCCCTATTATCGTATGGGGGAGTCGAATGATCATGCATGCCCTTGATCATTTTCCTGTATTAATTTATATTGGTGCAGGCATTTTAGCTTTTACCTCTGCAAGGATGTTAACAAGCGCAGCAGAATTAAAAACCTTCTTTTATACATACCCTTCCATGGAAGTGGCCACCGAGATTATTTTTCTTCTCGTTGTGATTGTTGGAGGATGGTTAGTAAAGAAGGTGAAAGGAAACATTCTTTACATTCATTAAGAGCCACAAAAAAACTTCTACAGGAGATCCTGTAGAAGTTTTTATTAGGTAGCTATGTTAATGAACATTTAACTCGAATGAATTGAAACCGAGGATCATTACTACAAGCTAATTAGTTAACGAGACGCTGTGCCTCTTGAAGTTGAAAAGTACGAACCTTGCGAGGTAGGAAACGACGAATTTCATCTTCGTTATAACCAACCTGGAGTCTTTTTTCATCCAAAATGATTGGACGGCGAAGCAATCCTGGATGCTCGCTAATTAGCTCAAACAATTCCTGTAAAGAAACCGTATCAAGATTTAAGTTCAATTCCTGGAAAGTTTTTGAGCGAGTTGATATAATTTCATCTGTTCCGTCTTCAGTCATACGTAAAATTTCTTTCACTTCTTCAATAGTAAGAGGTTCAGAAAAAATATTACGTTCTGTAAACGGAATATCGTGCTCCTGCAACCACGCCTTCGCTTTTCGACAAGATGTGCAGCTTGGTGATGTATAGAGTGTTACCATAAGGAATTGCTCCTTTCTATAAGTAAACGTCAAATCTACATTAGAAAAATTATCTTTTCACAATTTGTATTATACTACAATTCTTATCAAATAAATAGAGGATGACAAAAATTACATAAAAGCTATACAATAACTATACAAATAATTTAATGTTAAGTCTAACTCCTATATACCCCTTCTTTACTCTCCCAAACCTTTATTGTTTAAAAATGTTTGAATTTTATCTGAAAAAAGTTTCCTTCACATGATACGATTCGTAAGAGATACACTAATTCTGAGGTGAATAATATGAAAAAGGCTCTGTTTCTTGTAAGTATGCTCGTCTTTGCAAGCGCTTGTACGACACAGGAAATTACAAATGAAGAAACTTCAAATGAACCGATTCCAGTTGAAGTCGCTACTGCTCAGCAAAAAAACATTTCGAATGAACTTGAATTAGCCGGACAAGCTACTCCTGGAGTGACGATCCCGCTCGCTGCCCCTTCCCCGCTCGAGGTAAAAGAAATTAACGTGACTGTTGGGAGCACTGTGGAAAAAGGTGATCTCATTGCTTCTCTCGACGATTCTACAGCGAGAGAAAATGTCAACCAGCTAACGAATGCGGTCAATGAGCTTGAAAAAGCCGTTAGCCAGGCTCAAGAATTGTCTGGACAAGCAGAAAAAAGTGCTCAAGAGTTAAAGAATCTTCAATCTGAATTAAATGCGTCACTCGAACGATCTAAGCAGCTACTTAATGAACTTGATTCAGAAGAAGTGACAGCTGCTGATGTTTTAAAGGAAAGTCTTGAAGTAACCATAAAGCAGGCACAATTATCCCAAGCTGCAGCCCAGGTTCCTTCAATGTCAGCAGGTAATGTGACACAGCTTGAAACACAGTTGTCCGAAACGAAAGCTAGCCTTAACCAGGCAAGGGACGTTCTAAATGCAACTACAATTGAATCACCTATAAATGGGATCGTTTCTCAAATCAATGCTGAAGAAAATGCTGCAGCAGTGCCAAGCACCCCGCTTGCGGTCGTCGTTAATTTAAATCCGATTAAAGCTGCCTTTCAAGTAAATAGCTTTCAAATTACACAGTTACAAAAAGATCAGGAAGTGAAGATCACTTTTGACGGTGTCGATGGTTCTTTTGATGGGAAGTTAAAAGCGACCCCACCTACAGCAAATGAACAAACGGGTTCATTTCTAATTGAGATTCCAATTGAAAACAAAGATTTGAAAATCAAAGGTGGTATGAAAGCAACTGCGACCATACAAACAGATGTCATAGAGAACGCTGTAACTGTCCCTAAGGATGCAATTATCTATGGTGATGATGAAACGTATGTTTACGCACCACAAGGAAAGAAAGTGAAACAAGTTAACGTCGAGCTCGGAGCAGAGACTGATGAAAGCATCCAAATTACAAACGGTCTCTCAAAAGGTGATAAAGTCATCACTAAAGGTAAAGATCGTTTAAACGAAGCATCTGAAATCCAGGTACAGAAGTGAGTTGAACACACATGAATATTGCTAAGCTTTCCGTCTTTCGTCCAATTGCTATGGGGATGGTGATTATTTTCATCCTCATTATCGGAACAGTATCACTACGTAACATGCCAGTTGATCTGTTTCCTGATCTAACTTTCCCTGTGGCAGCCGTAACGGTTACATATGATGGTGCTGGTCCTGAAGAAGTTGAGAACTTACTAGCCTCCCCTCTTGAGAACGTGATGGGAACCCTACCGAATGTCGAAAGTATATCGTCCGTCTCACAAAATGGTGGTGCACTGATCCTCGTTTCATTCGAATGGGGAACAGATATGGATTTTGCTACGTTAAATATGAGGGAACAAATTGATGCAGTTAGAGACTCTCTCCCTTCTGAAGTACCAATTCCTAAAGTATTGCGTTTTAATCCAAGTGATATTCCTATCATGCAACTTGGAGTGGCTGGATCGGAGGAAGATCTTACTGCAGTAAAAAAAGTAATTGAAGATCAAATTAAACCTTCACTTGACTCAGTACCAGGGGTTGCAGCTGTTACGATTGAAGGTCAGCTAGAGAAGGAGATTAGATTAACTGCTGATCCAGATAAATTAAGTCAATATGGCGTCACCCTTACAAACTTACAGCAGCTCATTGGATCAGAAAATCTTAACTTACCAAGCGGATCTATTGAAACAGAGAATAAAAACCTGCCTCTTCGCGTAACAGGAGAGTTTAAATCCGTTGATGATTTGAAAAACTTATCCGTTCCAACACAGAATGGTACCGTCAAGCTTAATCAGCTCGTTGAAATCGAAGAAATGATGAAACCTGCCGTTCAAGAAAGTTTCTTAAATGGTGAGCCGGCGATTGGTTTTTCAATCCAAAAGCAATCTGGAGCAAACACCGTTCAAGTAGTGAAGCAAATTAATGAGAAGCTTGAAGAAATTCAGCCTTCCCTACCAGAAAGCATGGAAATTAAAACCGTATTCGACCAGGCGAAATTTATTAATCAGTCAATCCGTGCTGTTGTATGGAATATTATTATTGGAAGTCTTTTAGCTGCTGCCGTTCTATATCTGTTCTTACGCAATATTCGCAGTACGCTAATTATTGGTTTATCCATACCTATTTCTATCGTAGGTGCATTTATTTTAATGTATTTCTCAGGTCAAACCATCAACCTCCTAACACTAGGCGGCCTCGCGCTCGGAGTTGGAATGATGGTAGACAACTCTATTGTTATTCTAGAAAACATTTACCGACTAAGGCAGGAAGGTAAATCACTTAAAGAAGCGGCAGTAGATGGTACGAAAGAAGTTGGTAGTGCAATCATTGCATCTACACTCACTACAGTTGTCGTTTTCTTACCAATTGTGTTTGTTACTGGGCTCGCTGCCCAGCTCTTTAAACCATTAGCGCTTGCTGTTACCTTCTCACTATTAGCGTCACTATTTACAGCACTTATTATTGTGCCATTGTTATCATCTCTTCTGATGAACCGAAACGAATCGAAATCGATTTTTCAACTTAAATTTGATCGGGTTAATAATTGGTATCGTCGAGTATTAGATAAAACACTGTCTCATCCTAAAAAAACAATCGGCTTTACCGTTCTGCTCCTTGCTATTTCAGCAGCTGGAACGCCTTTTATTGGGACAGAATTCCTTCCTGCACAGGATCAGAGCTTTGTGAATATATCAGCGAACCTTCCTGCAGGAAGCTCTCTTGACGCCACTGAAACCGTCACAGAGGAAATTGATAACGTCTTAAAGTCGATTCCTGAAGTTGATCTATCCTATTTAACAGCTGGAGGAACCGACAACTTTAGTGTTGGAGCTGGCAGTCAAACGAACCGGGCTAGCTACAGCGTTCTGCTCGTTCCAATCAATGAGCGAGATCAATCTGACTTAGAAGTAGCTGAAGATATACGAAAGAAGCTTAAAGGTATACCGAACGCCGATATTTCTGTATCTGCCAGTGATTCTGGATTTAGCGCTGATCCTATTTCAATTAACATCATCGGACCTGAGCTTGATGTTTTGAAAGAACTTTCGGATGATGTGATGGAGAGCTTATCAGAAGTCGATGGGGTAAGAGAACCAACTTCGAGTATCGAATCCAATAATCCAGAAGTTCAAATTCTAATCGATCGTGAGAAGGCTGCGAGCTATGGAATAGGTAGCTCACAAATTTCAACAACGATTTCTAATGCCACAAAAGGACTTGTAGCAAGCAATCTTGCAAGAGATGGCAATCAATTAGATATTCGCTTAGCAGTTGAAGATAAATATACAGATTCCCTTGATTCTCTATCTAGCCTATTAATCGAGACTCAAACTGGGGAAAAAATCCCCCTTTCTGCTGTTGCCGAAATTAAACGGGGTCTTGGTCCGTCGGAAATTACACGTTCGGATCGATTAAGACAAGTAGAAGTAACAGCGAGTCTATTGGGTCGAGATCTTGGAACGGTAACAGATGAAATTCGCGAAAAACTAGTCAAAGACGTTCCGCTCCCTGGTAATTCATATAAAATTACTTTTGGTGGACAAGATGAACAAATGAATGATGCTTTCTTTAAATTGTCAGGCGCTCTTGCTCTTGCCATTGTTCTTGTTTATATGGTTATGGCAGGACAGTTTGAATCGTTTCTCTATCCATTTATCATTATGTTCTCTGTTCCGCTTACAGCAATCGGGATTATATTTGGCCTACTTATTTCCTTCCAGCCTCTTGGAGTAGGTTCGCTCGTTGGTATGCTCATTTTAACGGGAATTGTAGTCAATAATGCGATTGTTCTCGTTGATTATATTAATAAGCTTCGTGAAACAGGGATGGGAACTCGTGAAGCGATTTTAGAAGCAGGACCCATTCGCTTAAGACCGATTTTAATGACAGCTTTAACGACGATTCTAGGTCTAGTTCCTTTATCATTCGGGTTTGGTGAAGGTACAGAAATTCAGCAACCGATGGCCATCGTCATCGTATTCGGATTGAGTGTAGCAACGTTTATAACATTAGTATTTATTCCTGTTGTTTATTACTTGATTGATCTACGTCGTCAGCAACGATTGGATAAAAAATTAGAAACAAATGAATAGAAAAAACCGAAAGCCAGCTGAGGCTTTCGGTTTTTTGTTACGTTCTTTAAGCTGATGTTCTCGTATTTGAGGCGGGCTCTTTCGAAGACTGCGGTTTCCAGGTTTTCCAACGTCGTTTCAATAAATCCTTCAACCATTCGCGCTTCTTTTGCTTTTTCTTCTCACGATTCTTCATAAGAAGGTTCCCTCCTGATCGAAAACAATACTCTTACTCTTCAATGAGTTCCTTATCTTCTTTAAGACTCAGTACTTCCTCAACAGGCTGATAAGACTCACCATACAACTGCATATCTTTGTAAGTATGAATCTCCTGATACGTATGCTTCATCGCTTCGTAAATTTCTTTCTCACCAGCTTCGTTTGGAGACCAGAAAAGAATTTCCATTTCATTGATCTCGTTTGTAGCAAGAGATCTTCTTCGGTAGCCAATTGACTTCGCGTGTTTAAATCCTTCTCTCAAATAAAAGCGCTGTCTTTTTTCAGTATCCGTTTCATCATAATCAACAGGCTCTACCTCGAGGATAATTGGCTTATTCTTTCCTTTAAGTTCTTCAATTAATTTCTTTCCTAGCCCCTGACCTCTGGCATCCTTGGAAACGAAAATATAATCCACGAATATGAAATCAGGAAGATCGGCATACATTAGAACATGGTGCGGTCCCTCGTCCTTATTGTAAATGTCACCTTTTTCTTCAAGCAGTAAGTCCATATGCTCTTTTGATTTCATCTCTTCAATGGGGAAATATTGCTTCAGCTTCTCATACCAGTTCATTGATCTACTCCCTTTTAAATTAATTCGTCACTAATAGTATAACACATTTATCCAGTAAAATAGTGCTAAGCTAGATAAGGCAGTAGTTATTTTCCCCTCTTCTCAGTTATGTAAACATACTGTACACTAATATCAAACATGCTAAGGAGGAATGAAATGAACTTTTTTGCTGAGTTTATCATGCTCGCTATTCTACTCATTAGCTTCACAGCATTTATTGCTATCTTCTTAAATGCATCAGGCCGTTTCCTTTTTTCTAAACAAAAATCCTCCTTCCAACACCCTTTAGAAGATAGTCAGAAAAACTGGAGGAACTTAACGAAAGATTCATTCTAAACTAGCGCATTGAGCGTTAGCGGGAAGGGAATCGTATATAGAGAAAAAGGATTGCCTTCAGAGGCAATCCTTTTCTTTACGTATCACGGTGTATAGTCGACATTCTTTGTATAACTATTGCTTGCGTCCCAAAGTAGATATTCATTAATACCGTTATCTTTCAAGGCTTTAATTTGAGCTTCTACTTCCGCCTTTCCGTAATTCAAGTAATTCCCACTGCCAAGATAACTTGCAGTGAAATCCTGAATCCATGGACGACTTGTAGGAGCATCATCCAACTTGCCTAATACTTCATTCTCTACTTTTGCATACTCATTTATTAAGTTATACGGTTCCAGATCAGGCTTTGAAATTCCAAAATAGGATCCCCAGTGACTTGGATAAATCATAGATGAAATAACATCAACGTTACTAGAAATTTTAGAGAAATTCTGCCCGATACCAGGCGCTTCAGGAATCGTTGCTGAATAACCAAAAATATCAACCGATACATCAACATCATACTGCTCAAGTTTTGAATTCGCATATGCTACAAAGTCCGTTACAGCCTCAACACGTTTTTGAACATTGTCCATATCCATATCAGCATATTTGCCCATCGAATATTCTAATGTGTCTTCACGTGTTTCAAATCCTTCTGGGAAACGGACGTAATCAAATTGAATTTCTTTGAAGCCCATTTTAGCTGCTTCTATCGCAATTTCAACATTGTAATCCCATACCTCTTCCTTAAATGGGTTTACGAATGCTTCTCCACGTCCGTTTTTCCAGATAGAGCCACCTTCTTTGTATGAAAGCTCTGGTCTTGCTTCTGCAAGCACTGTATCTTTAAATACAACTACTCGCGCGATTGGATAGATCTCGTTTTTCTCCATCTCTTCTAAAACCTTGCGAGGATCTTTCATATAAGGTTTGCCAATCTCATACTCTGCTAATGGAGAATCCTTCTTTGGTTCATATGTAAGATTTCCAAAATCATCTTTAATATCGATGACCATTGCATTTAAGTCTGTTGAGTTCACAAATTTTGTGAGCTTGCTGAATCGACTTCCACCTGCAGAATTTCCTGTTACGTAAATACCTCGAACTGCATCAGGATATTCGAAATCAAGACCAGAATCATAAACGAATCTTGGTAGTCGATCTGGTAACGTTAGTTCTTTTTTTTCTGTCTCAATCCCTTTAAGATTTGTCGCTGATAATGCTTCATCTGCTTGTACCGATTGCCCAAAAGCAGAAAAAAGCAAAACTGTCGCGAGCAGGCCTTTCAACCCCACATTAAAAATACGCACAGCTTCTCTCCCCTTTATTAGTTTGCCTCCTCTATTATAAGATGAATAAACGCTCTTTGAAAGAACTTCCAGTAAAATTTCTCATGTCTTTTTCGTGAACGATATAAATTGCTTTATTTTTTATCAAATGGTATGATATTTAGAAAAATAAATTTAGATTGGTGAGGAGGCCATAACCATGAGAAACGTAACACTAACTGATATCTATCAACTACCATTTGCACGAAAGTATCTAAAACGCGCTGGATTGGCTCATGCGATTACTGTGGCCAAACACGCTTATCATTTCGCGAGTGAACATGATGTCAATCCTGATCTTGCTACTAAAGCAGCATTACTTCATGATATAGGTCACTATACATGGTACCGAAATGGAAAATGGGATTATAACTTATATAAACAAAATGATATTCATGCGATCAAAGGGGCTGAGCGTGCTCACAAAATGCTGATACGTCTTGGTGAAAATCCAGTTTCAGCAAAGGAAATTGCCGTCGCCATCCTATTCCACACGGATTCCTACTTTATGGGAACTGTAAACCGTAATGCTCTTCAAGAAGTAGTGGCAATGGCTGATGAAGCGGACGAAGAACCTGGTGGTAATCACCACTATAAAGTTATCTCTGAAGAAGAAGCGAGAAATGAGCTCGCTGCACTCGATCACTTGATTGAACAGAGCTTGAACAATCAAAAGGAGTGGCAGCAAAGTGTTTAAGAACCACTATAGCTCAGGAAAGGGATCTCGATATGTAAATCCTTTCCATCCCTTTCCCTTATCTCCCCTTCCCACTTCTTTACAAAAGTCATTCCGTACTCACTATTAGGCACACTCATCATAATCCTCTGCTTTTTCTGCTTATAAGCCAATTGAACGATAAATTCGTACAAACCCCACCTCTTCTTTTCATTGCCTTTATAAAAAAATTCCACAGCCTCAACATACTCTTCAAATGTTTCAATCCACACATATCCTACGTTTTGTTCTTTTTCTTCAAATAAGTATACGATAGAATGAGAAGAAGGCTGTAACTGTAACCTTGCCCTATTTTCTGATCTAATCGACTCGAGCGTTTCTTCATCAAACTCTGAATTGTAAGTGTAAAAAATCATATGGATCCTCCTCTATTTTGCTTTGTATGATTTCACAAAAGGCATCTCAGTAAAACGAACAAAGTAACTACAGCTTTTCTGAAAGGAGAGTTTATGATCACATTAAAAATTAGTTTGCTTATTTCTACTTTTATTCTGTGCGGACTTATTTTAGTAGACTATTCGCTTCCCGTTGACTTATCCCTTTATGTAAAAGGATTTCTGATTGTTCCAATTCTACTCTACATAGGTTATCTAGTCATAAAATTTCGTCATAAAAAGCACTAAAAAAGGACCTCATTTCAGTTAAAATGAGGTCCTAACCTTTTAAACTGTTACTTGGTACTTTTGGTACTCTTCTTCAGTACAAGCGATCCAGTGTCCTTCCACTACTTCACGAAGAACTCGTTCTTCTCCATTTTCAGGAAGGTGCTTATCTGGGTCATAAACTTTACGTTTTCTAGAGCGCTCATACTCTGGATCCGGAAGTGGAATCGCAGATAGAAGAGACTGCGTATAGGGATGTAGTGGGTTTCGATAAAGCTCTTCACTTTCAGCAAGCTCAACGATTTGGCCACGATACATAACACCAATACGATCACTAATGTATTTCACCATAGAAAGGTCATGCGCAATAAACAAATACGTTAAGCCTTTTTCTCTTTGAAGTTTCTTCATCAAGTTAACAACCTGTGCTTGAATCGAAACGTCTAGAGCAGAAATAGGTTCATCCGCAATAATAAATTCTGGATCAACCGCAAGAGCACGAGCGATTCCGATACGCTGTCTTTGCCCGCCACTAAATTCGTGAGGGTAGCGGTTTGCATGTTCTTTGTTCAATCCTACTGTTTCAAGAAGTTCAACCACTTTGTCCATACGAGCTTTCTTAGACGTTGCAAGACCGTGAATATCAATGCCTTCAGCAATAATATCAGAAACGGTCATTCTCGGATTCAATGAAGCGTATGGATCTTGGAAGATCATCTGCATCTTTTGATTAAATTTCTTAAGATCTTTCGCAGATTTCTTGCCGTGCACATCTTCTCCATTAAATCGAACTTCACCGTCAGTTGCGTCGTATAGTCGAATAATAGTACGTCCAGTTGTGGATTTTCCACAACCAGACTCTCCAACTAGACCGAACGTCTCGCCTTTATAAATATCAAAAGTTAAGCCATCAACAGCTTTTACTGTGCTTTTACCTACTTTAAAATGCTGCTTTAAGTTTTTAATTTCTAGAAGTTTTTCTTGACTAGACATTCTTACCACCATCTTTCGCGCCAATGATCGGCTCACTTGGAGCCATTCCCTGCATACGTTTTTTAATTGCTGCAGGCGGTTCTACTTTAGGTGCTTTCTCGTGCAATAGCCACGTTGCAGCATAATGCGTATCTGAGATCTTAAACAAAGGCGGCTCCATTTCTGTATCAATCTTCATTGCGTATGGATTACGCGGAGCAAATGCGTCACCTTTAGGTGGATCAAGTAAATCTGGCGGTGACCCTGGAATAGCAATAAGCTCTTCATCCGTTGAGTCTAGGCTTGGCATGGAACCAAGAAGTCCCCAAGTGTAAGGATGCTGAGGGTTGTAGAATATTTCATCTACCGTTCCAGTTTCAACAATTTTACCTGCATACATAACCGCTACGCGATCTGCGATATTAGCTACAACCCCAAGATCGTGAGTAATAAAGATAATCGACGTACCCATTTTTTCTTGTAGATCATTTAGTAGCTCAAGAATCTGAGCCTGAATTGTAACATCCAGAGCTGTGGTCGGCTCATCTGCAATAAGAACACGAGGGTTACAGGCAAGAGCAATGGCAATAACTACACGCTGTCTCATACCACCTGAAAATTGGTGTGGAAATTCATTTACTCTTCCCTCTGCATTCGGAATACCAACAAGTTTCAAAAGCTCAATCGCACGTTCCTTCGCTTCTGATTTACTCATATTTTGGTGCTTCACTAGACCTTCCATGATTTGCTTCCCGATAGTCATGGTCGGGTTAAGTGAAGTCATTGGATCTTGGAAAATCATTGAGATTTCAGATCCACGAATTTTTTGCATTTCCTTTTCGGAAAGCTGAGCTAAGTCACGATCACCGAACTTAATCTCACCTTCTTTGATACGTCCTGGTGGGTTTGGAATCAAACGCATAACCGCTTTTGATGTAACGGATTTCCCTGATCCAGACTCACCAACAATTGCTAATGTTTCACCTTTATTTAAATGGAAGTTTACTCCACGAACGGCTTGTACTTCTCCAGCAAACGTATCAAAGGAGACGTGCAAATCATTCACTTCTAGAATCTTTTCCATTCTAATCCCCCCTATTTACGTAGCTTTGGATCAAATGCATCTCGAAGGCCGTCACCAAGAAGGTTAAAGGCAATCATAATCAATGAAATGATAATTGATGGCCATAGCACAAGATGCGGATAAATTTGTAGACTCTTAAATCCATTGTTAATGATAGAACCAAGTGAAGCTTCCGGCGGTCGTAGTCCAAGACCGATAAAGCTTAGGAACGCTTCGAAGAAAATTGCACTTGGAATTGTAAACATCGTTGTAATGATAATTTGTCCTAGTACGTTTGGAATTAAATGTTTCCCAATTACTCGTCCGCTTGTAGCTCCCAATGTACGAGAAGCAAGAACGAACTCTTGGGTTTTAAGTTTTAAAACCTGGCCTCGAACAATACGCGACATTCCTATCCACCCTGTCACCGAAAGTGCGAGGATAATTGAGAATATTCCAGGCTCAAATATTAAAATAAATAGAATAATTAATATTAGATTTGGAATACCTACTAAAACTTCAATAATACGCTGAAGAATGTTATCAACTCGGCCACCATAATAGGCAGAAATACCACCATAAGCGACACCAATTACAAAATCAATAAAGGCTGCTGCTGCAGCAATAAATAGGGAAATTCGCGTTCCTTGCCAAACACGCGTCCACTGATCTCGGCCGAATTCATCCGTACCGAACCAGAAGTATTCGTCTTCATAGCCTTTAGCTTCATACTGATCTGTTCCGCGGATATCAACTCCGTTAACTCCTAGAAAATCAATATTTTCTAGCACAGGAACTTTTGCAGGAAGCTTAGCTCTTGTTAATTCCTGTTCAGAATATGAGTGTTCATTCATTCCAGGTCCGAAAATTGCCAATAGAATAATGGCAACGATAATAATGAGTCCAGTAATAGCCCCTGGATTCTTTTTTAATCTTCTCCATGCATCTTTCCAGAACCCTGTACTTTCACGTGCTATTTGTTCATTTTCAGAAGAATCAATTTTAGCGGGTTGAAACATGTCGTCTGAGATATCATGTAGCTTTTCTTGTTTCATACTCATTAACTTTTACCTCCCGCTAGACGAATTCGTGGATCAATAATCCCATACATAATGTCTACTATTAAAATTACAACTATAAATAGTAAACTAAAGAAAAGCGTTGTACCCATAATAATTGGGAAATCATTTGTTAAAATCGAGTTAACAAACTTCTCACCAAGTCCTGGTATGACGAAGATTTGCTCAATTACTAGAGTACCTGTCATTAGACCTACAACCAGTGGTCCCATAATAGTAATGATAGGTATAGAAGCATTACGGATTGTATGTCTAATAACAACCGCTGTGCTACTTAAGCCTTTTGCCTTCGCTGTTGTAATATAGTCCTGTCCGAGAACTTCTAGCATTTCTGTTCTCATAAAACGAGCTATTGTTGCGACAACAATCGAAGCAATTGCAATCGTTGGCATGATTGTATAAGCGAAGCCATCCCAGTAAGCTACCGGTAACAACTGCCACTTAACCCCCAACCAGTATTGCATTAGGCCAGCGATAACGAAGTTTGGAATTGAAATACCAAGAACTGCGATAACCATCGTGCCATAATCTAGGAATGAATTGTGTCTTAGTGCTGCAATGATTCCAAGAAAAAGACCAATGATTGTTCCAACTACTAATGATTGAAGTCCTAAATAAGCAGATGGTCCAATACGTTCACCGATAATTGTAGACACTTCACGGCCATCCTGCTGGAAGGAAACACCGAGGTCACCTGAAATTAAGTTTTTCATATAATTGAAATACTGTACAGGAACTGGATCATTCAAACCATATTTATCATTCAACTGCACAATTTGTGTTTCTGTTAGCTTATCCTGGTTGTTAAACGGTGTACCAGGGAGAAGCTTCATAAGAAAAAATGTTAGCGAAGCAATGATTAGGAAGGTAATCAACATTGAAATGATCCTTCCGCCAATATAACGTCCCACTACAACCAACCTCCTCAAAAGATACCTGCTTATATAGTATAAGTCGAAAAATGGAATTTCACTAGATTAAATTTTCTATCTATTTCACTTCTAGCTATCATTTCGACATATTTCTTATTACAGGTAAAAAAGAGAGTATATGTCAGGATGACATATACTCTCCTGAAAATCCAAAATTACTTTTCAATCTTAACCCACTTATATGAAGAATCAGCTCCAAATGAGTGTACATAGAAGTTTTTAACGTAATCTTTTTGTAGAATTGCGTTACCTTTTTGGTAAGTTGGGATAATCGCAATATCTTCTTCCATTAGAACTTTCTCAGCGTCTTGCATCATTTTCCAACGCTTCGCTTCATCTGTTTCTTTCTTAGCTCCTGAAACTAGCTCGTCATACTTCTCGCTAGAGTAACCCATGCGGTTATATGCGCCATCAGTTTCAAACATGTAAAGGAACGTCATTGGATCTGGATAGTCAGGTCCCCAACCGCCAGTTGAGATATCAAAGTCGCCAGAATCTTCTAGCTCAAGGAACTGCTTCCAAGGCTGTTTGTTGATTGTTAATGTAAGACCATCAAGCTTCGTTTCAAACTGATCTTTTGCATATTCTGCGATTTTAGCAGCTAGCTCGTTATCAGTAGTTAAGAATTCTAGTTCTACAGAGTCTGTCCCAAGAGCTTCAAGTCCAGCTTCCCAAGCTTCTTTCGCTTCTTCTTCTCCTTGGTCAGCATAGAAACCGTCTGGAGCAAATTCACGGAAGTCATCACCTTCAGGACCTTTTACAAAGTCTTTAGGTACGAAATACTTTGCAGCAATTGATCCGTTGTTAAGAAGAACATTTACAAGTCCTTCACGGTCATATGCAAGGTACAATGCTTTACGAATATCTTTGTTAGCTAGTGCTTCATTTTCTTGGTTCATACGCATAAAGTACATTGTTGGATCTACTAGTGTAGAAAACTCTTCATTATCTTTGAATTGATCTACGAAATCTGCAGAAAGACCAGCGCGATCAATTTTACCAGTTTCATAAAGGTTTACAGTAGTTGCTGTATCTTGCACTACTTTAGTCGTGATCTTTTCAAGACTTACAGTTTCAGCATCCCAATATTCAGCATTCTTTTCATAAGTCCAGCCTTCACCGTGGTTCCACTCAGCAAATACGAATGGTCCGTTGTAAAGCATTGTATCAGATTCTAGTGCGAACTTTTCACCCTGCTCTTCAGCAAATGCTTTAGGCTGTGGATAGAATGTCGCAAAAGTAAGTAGTGCTTTAAAATAAGGCACTTGGTTTTCAACAGTAATTTCTAGTGTTTTCTCATCTACTGCTTTAGCTCCAAGTTCTTCTACTTTACCGTAAAGTGGATCGCCTTCAGTAATGATTGCATTACCGTTTTTGATTCCAGCAGTACCAAACATAGAAGCGTAAGGAGAAATTGTATCTGGGTTTAGCGCTTTATGCCATGCATAGATGAAGTCGTCTGCTACAACATCAGATCCGTCAGACCATTTAGCGTCGTCACGAATTGTAAATGTGTAAACAGTTTCACCGTCTTTTTCTTCTTCTTTTGGTTCTTCAGCAGCCATACCAAGTGTAGGCTCGTTATTTTCGTCAAGACGATAAAGTCCTTCGAAAACCTGGTTCATTGCTTTAAAAGATGTGTTATCAGTAGCTTGTGTAGTATCCATTGAAGGAATTTCAGCTGTTTCTACTAAGTTAAGTACTTGTTCAGCAGAACCGCCTTCTCCGTCGCCTTCTCCACCACTGTTCCCCCCGTTGTTTGAGCCGCCGCCGCAAGCCGACAGGAATACGCTCAATACAAGCACAAGAGATAGGACAAGAGTCCATCTTGATTTCTTCATGCTGTGTGACCTCCCTTAAAATATGTAGCTATAAAAGCTAGTGATCCGCATGACGGAATTCATCAAATTATCTAACTATTTACGTGAGAATAATCTGATTCGTTTCGCCCACAACTCGTATTATACAAGTTTTCTAATTATTTTGCATACGTTATTTTTACACTCATTTACAAAAACCGCGCCACAATTACGTTTGCATAACAAAAAATAGTTCTTTAGTCCTGGTATAAATTCTCTGGTTTCTGGGTAACATTTGATATTTTACAGTGAAATGTATGAAAATCTACTTAGCCCCCCTTACCTAAAAGTATATAGTATACTTTGGTGTATACTGTATTCATATCGCGAAATATTCTGAAATGTAAACGATGTGTTAATCCGTTACACATTTCTACCTTGTTTATATTGTTCTTGACTATTAATTTTTTTATACTTGATAGTAGAAAGAAAATGGGGGCTACTATGAAATCACTTACTTTAAAATCAGGTATCTTAATTGTGCTTGCAGTTACCGCGTCAATGATCATCTCATTTACTTCTGACGGAGGCCTTGGCATCCAATCCATATCAGATATACTCTTTATGATTGCACTTGCTATGGTACTTATTGGTGCTGCTCTTCACGTTGTTCAAACGGGGTTTTTTGACGGGATTGTTTATTCATTTAAACGATATTTTAGAAATACGGCTAAGCGACAAATGATTGAGGAGGATACTTCCGAAATCCATTACAGGCTTGATTATGATAACCCAATCACTTATCCACTCTTAATGGCAGGCGGATTTTGTGCCATACTCACTATTATCATTTCCATCGTTCTTGTAAGTAGCTAACTTGTTGCATGCGATGATTTAATTGCGCTATACTAGTTAAAGAAGAAGGATACAGAACGGCTAAGATGAAGAGTAGTACAAAATGATGTGATTTATAGAGAGCCTATGGTTGGTGGAAATAGGTATCACACTTTTTGGAATGGACTTCTGAGCCCCTTTGCTGAAGACTTTAGTAGGCATTGGCGTGAGCATTCACGTTATCACTAGCGGTATTTACTACCATAAGTGATCCAGACTTACTGGATAAGCAGGGTGGCACCACGGTCCATTCGTCCCTAGCATTAAGGGATGAATGGGCCTTTTTGTATGCTTTTATAGAAATTGAGAGGAGCAACACACAATGAGCGTTATTTTTTCGGGTATTCAACCGAGTGGAACATTAACAATAGGGAACTATCTTGGAGCAATGAAGCATTTTACTGATCTTCAGGATGAGAATGAATGTTATTTCTGCGTTGTAAACCAGCACGCAATTACAGTACCTCAAGAAAAACAAGCTTTAAAACAGAATTCAAGGAGTCTTGCTGCATTATACCTTGCTTCAGGTATTGATCCTGAAAAATCAACACTTTTCATTCAATCTGAGGTACCAGCTCATGCTCAGCTGGCATGGATGTTACAATGCGTTTCTTATATAGGTGAATTAGAACGCATGACCCAATTCAAGGATAAATCAACTGGAAAAGAAGCTGTAAGCGCAGGTTTACTTACGTATCCCCCACTTATGGCTGCTGATATTCTTCTTTACGGTACAGAGATTGTCCCTGTTGGAGATGACCAAAAACAGCACATTGAGTTAACTCGTAATCTTGCTGAGCGTTTTAACCGTAAATTTAATGACATTTTCGTTATGCCTGATGCGCGCATTCCTAAGGTCGGGGCACGAATCATGTCACTACAAGATCCTTCTAAAAAAATGAGTAAGTCTGACTCCAATCAAAATGCGTTTATTTCAATGCTTGATGAGCCATCTACTATTATTAAAAAAGTGAAACGTGCGGTTACGGATTCAGATGGAGTTGTCCGTTACGACAAAGAAAACAAACCAGCGATCTCTAACCTGCTTACGATTTACTCTCTTTGCTCAGGTAAAAGCGTTGAAGAAATTGAATCCCTATATGAAGGTCGAGGATATGGTGACTTTAAGGCGGAGCTTGGTGAAGTAATCGCTAATATGTTAAAACCTATTCAGGATCGCTATAATGATCTCATTTCTTCATCTGAACTAGATGACATCCTTGATCATGGGGCGGAGAAAGCGAACCGTAAAGCATCTAAAATGCTTACAAAAGCAGAACGTGCCATGGGGCTTGAAAGAAAAAGAAGATAAAGAAAAAAGGAAGGTTGCACTGGGCAACCTTCCTTTTGCTTTATCCAAATCAATAATAGTCAACTTATATAGTCAATAATTGAGAGACTACAGATTTAAGCCTTTTCGTTAATTCACGTGTGTTCCTTTTTCAAGCTCCCATATCTTTTCAAAATACGGCTGCCCTTTGATGATCCGCTCACAGATTTGCTCATGCTTAGCTGACCAACCTGCCTTCACTTCTCTATATAGCCCTTCCCATGCCTCGTCCATTTCCATACTTTGGATTTGCACATACTGTTTCGGCTGACATTCTGTGAACCAATAGCGTATTTCAGCCGAGTTACCACTCGAATACAGTTGATCTAGTGCCATAAACAAAAGCTGTTTCAACTGTCTTTCTTTTCTAGTAAGTCCCATCATAATGTCTGGTCCTGGAGAAAGAATATGATGTTCTTTCAAAGGTTGATCTGATTCAAACGGATAACTGATAGCTTCAACATCTGCCACCATTTCATAAACTGCTTTTTCTTGTCTAGGTATCACTCGACTTTTGCGAATCGGAATCTTATACCCTAATGTATCAATGACAATAACCCCTCTGCCGTCCGTAGCCAAGAAGCAATACTCTAAAGGTGATCGTTCATTATTTTTACGTATATAGCTCTGTTGAAAAACATCACTAAGTAAACTCTCCGGAAGCTCCGTCAAATCATTCTCAATGTAATGATACAGTAGTGACTCCACCTTAATAACAGGCACCTGATCCAGCAATTCAATAAAATCATCTTTTCGCCATTCATGAAAATTGCAAACATTGTACCCATTCTCTTCACCTTCAAACCAATTCACCCAAACATCTCGCAAATACAACATCTGGCTACCCCTCACTTCGCTACTGTTTGTAAAAACAGTATAGTCAGGACCAAGTCAAATTATTCCATGATAAGTATATTATTAAGAAAAGATTAATAGAACACTGAAAAGCGGAAGCCTCCGTTTAGACCCGGCAGGCACTGGAGCCTTTTCATTTGAACACGGTCTTTGTGTTCGGATGAAAAGGTGAAGTGACCGAGGGTCTGGAGGCTGCAGCTGGACATGAAAAGCGGAGACGAGCGTTTAGAAACGGAGATATTGGAACTCTTGAACTAGAACACGCTTTTTGTGTTCTGGTGAAAGAGTGAAATATCGCAGTTTCTGCGAGTCGCAGCTAGACTGAAAAGCGAAGCGGGCCTGCTTAAATCTGCAGGATGTTGGAGCCCATGAGACTGAGACGCTTTTTGTCTCATTCGATTGGGCGAAACAGCCGGAGGATTTGGCCCGCGTAGCTAGACACATGAAAAGCGAAAGTGGGCGGTTAGGGTCGACAAGCGCTGGAGCCTTATCAAAAGAACACGCCCTTTGTGTTCATTTGATAAGGTGAAGCGATCGAGACCCTGCCCACTGCAGCTAGACACGAAAAGCGAAGCGGGCCTGCTTAAATCTGCAGGATGTTGGAGCCCATGAGACTGAGACGCTTTTTGTCTCATTCGATTGGGCGAAACAGCCGGAGGATTTGGCCCGCGCAGCTAGACACGAAAAGCGGAAGCCTCCGTTTAGACCCGGCAGGCACTGGAGCCTTTTCATTTGAACACGGTCTTTGTGTTCGGATGAAATGGTGAAGTGACCGAGGGTCTGGAGGCTGCAGCTGGATCTATGAAAAGCGAAAGCCTCCGTTTAGACCCGACAAGCACTTGACCCTTATCAAAAGAACACGCCCTTCGTGTACGAATTAAAAGGTGAAGTGGCCAAGACCCTGCCCACTCCACCTAAACACAAAAACCCCCTGGGAAATCTCCCAGGGGGTTACAACCTATCTACTTTACAAATTTCTTAAACACCAATGTCGCATTATGACCACCAAAACCAAGTGAATTGTTCATGACTGCATTCACTTCAGCTTTACGTGCTTTGTTTGGCACATAATCGAGATCACAGTTTGGATCAGCCGTTTCATAATTGATTGTAGGTGGGAGAATTCCTTCTTCTAGCACCTTCGCACAGAAAATCCCTTCAACCGCACCTGCAGCGCCAAGCAAATGACCAGTCATTGACTTCGTTGAACTAACCGCAAGCTTATAAGCATGCTCTCCAAAGACAGACTTAATCCCTGCTGTTTCGTACCTATCATTATAATCCGTGCTTGTCCCATGGGCATTGATGTACCCAATGTCAGCAGGAGTAAGGCCAGCATCATCAATTGCCTGTTGCATTGCACGTGCGCCGCCTTCCCCTTCAGGAGCCGGTTGCGTAACGTGATATGCATCACCTGTTGAACCGTACCCTACAATTTCTCCATAAATTTTAGCACCACGTTTTTCAGCCGATTCAAGGCTTTCAATGACAAGGATACCTGCACCCTCACCAATAACAAACCCATCACGATTCGCATCAAATGGACGACTTGCTGATGCAGGATCTGGATTAGTAGATAAAGCCTTCATTGAGCCAAATCCAGCTACGCTCATGCTTGTGATAGGTGCTTCTGAACCACCAGTAATCATAACATCAGCATCTCCACGCTGAATCACCTTGAAAGAATCACCAATGGAGTTTGTTCCTGAAGCACATGCTGTCACTGTACATGAGTTAATTCCTTTTGCACCAAGCATGATCGAAACCTGGCCAGAAGCCATATCAGGAATCATCATTGGCACGAAGAATGGACTTACACGACGGGCGCCTTTGTCAATAAATGTGCGGAATTGTGATTCATAAGTTTCCATACCGCCAATACCAGAACCGATCCAAACACCGACTCTTTCAGCATTCTCATCAGTAATCTTCAATCCAGCATCTTCAACTGCCATTTGAGAAGCTGCAACGGCAAATTGAGTGAAACGGTCCATTTTTCGAACATCTTTACGATCCATGAAATTTTCAGGATCAAATTCTAGAGCTTCACCTGATACTTTTGCTGCAAATTGATCTTTATCTAATCGTGTTAGTGGATTAATCCCAGAAACACCGTTAACTATATTTGTCCACGTTTCATCTACCGAATTTCCGAGTGGAGAAACAGTTCCCAACCCAGTAATAACTACTCTTTTTTTCATTTTACCAGCGCTCCTTTTTCTCTACTACTCATTAACGTCCTAATTTTAGGGCAACTGCTCCCCATGTTAAACCGCCGCCAAAGCCAACAAGAATAACCACATCGTCTTCCTTAACGCGGCCTTCCTCCATCGCCTCTGAAAGTGCGATTGGAATCGTGGATGAAGACGTATTACCGTATTTCTTAACAGTTGTCGCCATTTTCTCAATCGGAAGTTCAAGTCTCTGTCTTGACGCTTCCATGATGCGGATATTTGCTTGGTGAGGAATAAGGAAATCTACATCTTCTTTCGTTAAACCAGCTTTATCGATTACGTTAATCGCTGATTGCCCCATTTGTCTAACGGCAAACTTAAATACTTCTCTACCATTCATAGCCATAAAACCATTTGGCTCTTGATAAAGATGTTTAGCTCCAGCTCCATCTGAACCTAGTTCAAATGAGAGAATACCTCTTCCTTCTGTAACAGGCGCAATTACTGCTGCTCCTGCTCCATCTCCAAATAGCACGGCTGTGTTGCGATCTTCCCAGTCAGTAATTTTCGAAAGTTTCTCTACACCAACTACTAGGATGTTTTTATAAGTATCGTTATTAATGTACTGACCAGCTGTAATCATGCCATACATAAATCCAGCACAAGCCGCACTTAAATCCATCGCAGCTGCATTCGTTGCACCAAGTTTTTCTTGAAGCAAACAGCCTACTGATGGAAATGGATAATCCGGAGTTACGGTAGCAACCAGAATAAGATCCAAGTCTTCCGCTTTTATATTAGCATCTTCAAGGGCCTTTTTTGAAGCTAAATAAGCCATATCAGATGTATTCATATCATCGTCTGCAATTCTTCTTTCTTCTATTCCTGTTCTAGTGCGGATCCATTCGTCAGATGTATCAACCATTTTCTCTAAATCTTGGTTGGTTAATACACGTTCAGGTACATAATGTCCTACACCTACTAAACCAGCGTTCATCATGAATTTCCCCTTTATAGGATATTTTCTAACTTAAAACCAATCTTTAGTATCTGGTACTAATTTTAATTCATAAGTGTGCGTTTGTCTACCTAACTGCTTCTTGGTGGCACTCACCATTCTTGCGTGACATTCATAAACTAAACATAAGTAAACTTGAACGAAGGGGGATAGATAGATGTATCCGTATAATCAACAACAGCCTTATTTTCACCAACAGCCTGGATATCATCACTATCAGCAACAGCCTTTCACACCTTATCCGTCATATCAGTCATATGACCCCTACCAGTCACAGCATTATCAGCAGCCTATTCAGCAACCTATCCAACAGCCACAGCCCTACTATCCACACCCATACTACCAGCAAGCCTATCATCCATACTATCCTCAGCAAGGATACCAGGGCGGACAGCCATTTATGAATCAATTTAAAAAGCAAAATGGGCAGTATGATTTTCCTAAAATGATGAATACCGTTCAACAAATTACGCCGATGGTGAAGCAAATGGGCTCATTGCTAAATTTATTCGTTAAATAATAGAAAAGACGTGTTTCCACGTCTCTTCTATTTATTTAGAAAGAAACAACATGCTTCCTGCACTTATAAATAGTAAAATGCCGGATATGACCATTAAGCTAAAACTACCAATCAATATTCCTATTAACAAACCACCTAGTGGGACAAACCAGATCCAGAAAGCTTTACGGCCCATAGTACTCTCTCCTTACTCCTGTGCATCCTGCTTCCCGAGCTCATAAGCATCTTCCATAGCCTTAAGAAAGAGCTGAAGCAATGGCTGCATCTTTTCAAGATCTAATTCGATTTCTTGTTCTCCAAGCGACTGCTTCGCTTCAGGTAAATACTTCATTGCAATTTGCATAAATTTCATGTTTTGATCCATTTCATTCACTCCTAATTTACTTTCGCCAGTACGGCTCCCTTCTATTATAACGACAAATACGGTGTATTGAAATGCTCCCAATCTTCCCGCTGTCCAGAAACCATCTTTAATACCATCGCAGCCTGTCCTCTATGATAAGCTTCATGGTCGATTAAATGGCTTATGATCCATTCAGGAGAGTAACGGTGCACCTCACCATTAATTGTAACTTCAGGTCCTGGTTTTCGATACTCTACATCAGATAGATGATTGAAATAAGATTTTATCAAATCGCGCGCCTCTGCAAGGCGAGCTAAAAACCACGAAAGATCTTTATCATCAGGAGCAGAGATCACTTGCTCCTCTTGAAAGTAATATCGCTCTTTTTCATCCTCTGTCACGCTTTCTCCCATAAGGGCATTTTTCACCCACCAAAGCTCAATTTGTGCAATGTGTAGTATATAAGCTCCAACTGTAGGAAAACTTGAATACCCATAGTGAAGTTCCTGAAATTCAATGTCACTTACCATCGAAAGGAGTTTTTCTCTCGTTTCTTTTAAAGCTTGAAGCCCATGAGAGGAATCGTGGACATCATAATTACCAAGCGTCTTTTCAATCATTCATCATCTTCCCTTCTCAATCAGTCAAATAAATCGAAGGATCAATCGCCATCATTTTCTCCGTATGCAATCGTTGCACATGCAATCCTTCATCAATAGGTGTTACATTCTTAAACCCAAGCTTATTGGCACATTCTTTGCTAGAAACCCTGCACTTCAAATTACTCTGATAACGCATTTCCTTTGGATCTTCTATACACCATTCGACTCCGGTTTGCCATTCTCCTTCTCTTCCACTTGTTAGATTGAACGATTCTGATTGATCGATTCGACATCCTGCTTGATACAAAGCCCAACACACATCTCTTACATAAACCGCATCATGATGAAATTTCTTCCCCTCATTTTCATACGATGACGGTAGCTTTTTAGTTAGAAAGTAATGTTGATAAACATACTGAGTAGGTTGCCAAGGTCCATAAACAAGCGGGGCTCGAAGTACTTTTACAACACAATCTCGTTGATCAGACTTCAATAAAACTTGTTCATCTTTAGCGTTTAACTTCCCCGACATTGTTGTAGGGTGAAGAGGTGTTTTTTCTGTAATTTGTCCGTAACGTGTTCCGAAAACTTCCGTGCTCGATAAGTAGACGAGTACTTTTCCATTGGATGCTTGTAAGACCTTGCTTGTGTTCTGTAATCCTTCCTCGATCATCTTAGAGCCGCGAACATGTTCAAACCCTGGATGACTAAGATGAAAAATCGTGTCACATTCTTTGGAAATCTGGGTAAGAGAAGCTTCACTTAAAGAGCTGTTGATTTGTTTGTAATTAGCGTTTCGAAGTAACATCATTTCCTTCATTTCATATTCAGCATTTCTTAGGGTATTTAATTTATTATCAATTGCTACTACTTCAATCCCTTTGCCTAGTAGAAATTCTGTTAAATGAAAGCCAATGAATCCCAATGCCCCTGTTATAAATGCTTTCTTCACTAGTTTTCACCTCTGTTTAGATCGAATACTTTTTATCCCATCTGACCATTCTAAGAAGGATATCATTTGTCTAACTTAATTTACCGAACCCTTTAAGGAGGATACTTTCATGCAGCTTCATCACGGAAATTTATTCTGGCCAACTACTGTAGCAGAGCCCCCTACATTTCCTGAACTCACTTCATCCATCACCTGTGATGTCCTAATCATTGGCGGTGGTATGTCGGGAAGTATTCTGGCAAAGACGCTTGCTGACTATCATGTTGACACTGTTTTAATAGAAAAAGATACGATCGGCTCTGGAAGTACTTCGGCGAATACTGGCCTTCTTCAATTTTCTAATGATGCTATGCTTGTAGATTTGATCGATCGATTCGGGAAAGAGAAGGCTGTTTATTTTTATAAACTTTGCTTAAAGGCAATAGACGAACTAGAAAAAGTCGCAGGCTCTTTAAGTGAATCAGCTGACTTTAAACGAGCAGAAAGCCTTTATTTCGCAAGCAACGATCATCATGTAAAGAAACTCAAGAAAGAATACGAAGCTTTAACACATCATGGGTTTGAAGCAGATTATATTGATCGTCACGCCATCGAAAGTCTCTTCTCCTTCACTGCCCCTGCAGGGATCTATACGAAAGGTGAGGCGGAAGTAAATCCGTATAAATTCGCACTTGCCCTTACAAGTGCCGCCAGGGAACTAGGATTAAGAGTGTTTGAGCATACCGAGATCCTCTCTCATCAATTTAATAAAAATGATTTAATCTTCGAGTCTGAAAAAGGAGAAATTCGGGCAAAACATGTGATTTACGCAACGGGTTATGGTACGCAGGAGTTTGCCAAAACAAAAGGCGCACTACTCGAGCGCACCTATACCATTGCGACTGAACCCATACCGAAGTTTCCTGGTTGGCACAATCAAGCCCTTATCTGGGAAACCGATCGTCCTTATTACTATTTAAGGACGACTCCTGATCATCGCATCCTCATTGGTGGACTTGATTCTAATCTCAAAAAAGAAGAAAAACTCGAACAACAAGGACAGCTATTGCTTGCTAAACTGCATGAAATGTTTCCTTCTATCCAAACGTCAATCGCATATGAATGGAGCGCCATATTTGGTTCCACAAAAGATGGACTACCTTACATAGGAAAACACCCAAAGTACGAGGGTGTCTATTTCATGTTAGGATATGGTGGAAACGGGACGGTTTATAGCATGCTTGGTGCCGAGATACTAAAAGATCTTATTTTATACGGTCATCATCCAGCAATGGGAATAACACAACTGAATCGATCGTAAATCATAATTCCTCATGCTGTTGAAAAAAACGAATCATCTTCTTACCAAGGAATTGATAGCTATCACTCAACAGAGCAAGGTCAACGGGGTATCCTACCTCCTGTTGAAGGCGCTCGTATTCTCTAATTTGTTCTAACGAATAGGGACTTTTCATGGAATGGTGCCAAATTTTAACCGGACAAGGACAGGCTTCCGTTTCTTTGTTGTCAATTCTCGTTAAAACCTCGTCATTCTCAATTTCATAAGCTTGTGCCATCTCTCGTAGTAACCGTTTATAGAAAAGACGGTTCACTTGTTCTTGTCTGACAAGACGCTTCAAATCAAAACAAGGGTTTAATAATGCCGCTGATCTAACTAAGGTATGACGATTGTTTAAAAAAGTATTTGCTGCCAACACTCCCATACCTTCCGCAACAACATGTATCCTTGGATTCAGAATTTCCTGTTTGTGAACAAGATGATAAATTCGTTCGGTTAATTTCGCTGCTTTTGGTGATCCCCAGTGCCTTCCATATAGATTGCTCGTATAGATTGTATAACCTGCCTCTAGAAAATCGGCAATCATCCCTTCACGCGTATGGTTCTGCAACCAGAAACTTGTATCAGCATCAACGAAATGTGTTAAGCCACCTATAATAAATATGCCAAACCCGTTAGGCCGTTCAGGGACAAGAACGATCGTCCACTCCCCGTCTAATTGATAGGCTCGTTTACGAATACACATACTCTCCCCTCGCCCTTTTATCACTTTCTGTATAACCTATGCAAGTTACATATGGAAGAAAGGGTGAAGTGCCTATTTTGAGGGAATTTCATATCTTCTTCATCCCACGTCATTAGAAAGCGCCCTTAGTCATGATATGCACTATTATTTCTATATATGTCCTTGCATGAAATTGGATATGATTGGGTATGGGAAAGGAGGTGGTGAGAAAAATGAAAAAAACATCTGGACTCGTATTTATTATTGTTTACCTTCTATTTAGCATTTCTGGATTCCTATTCCCCTATGATGCTGATTGGTATACGTCGCTCGCTAAACCTGATTGGACACCAGACGGTTCCGTTATAGGGACCATTTGGGCATTTCTGTTTGGGTTAATCGCTTTATCAACCGCCATTGTCTACCAAAAGCGTAGCTTCGGTCGTCATAATAGTGAGTACCTCTCACTACTCGGGATAAACTACATATTGAATCAAGCATTTAGTTATTTGCAATTTGATCAGCATGCTCTGTTTGCAACGTTCATGGACGCCCTCTTTATTGCAATCACTTCATTGATTCTTATTTTTCTTGCAGGTAGACAAAATCAGTTAGCAGGTTGGCTATTACTTCCTTATTTTCTTTGGACCGCATTTGCTACATATTTATCATGGCTATTTTATTACATGAATTAAAATTGATAGATGTTGCACTTAAATGTTTTGTGGTATGATAATCGATAGAATACGTTTACAAATGAGGTGAATTTATTGCGTTATCTTTGGGCAATTATCTGGGGGTTTCTACTTAGCAATATGATGTTCTACGTACTTGCTTCTATGCAAGGTGGTCATTACGAGTTTGGCCCTGCATCACTTTTCGGAATTATCCTAGCTGTTGCGGCAACGCTTCTTGGAGAAGGTCTAATTTCCGATCCAGCTGAACAATAGAAACAAGCGCCATTAACGGCGCTTGTTTTTTTATTACCTGTACCTATTCCCGATTCTTATTAATGATGAGGCTTTGGTTCCCTTGACCACTTTCGATTTTGATTTGAACATTCAGGGAACGCTTCACCTGCACGAAGTTCAATTTGTTGTGGATCCTTCACCATTCCACCCGTCTCTCCGATTTCAATATATACACCATTGTTCGGCGCTTTTTGTCCAGGTGTAAACTGACGATTTTCTCCGCCCATATTACTGCCTCCTTCCACTCATCAACTTTTGCCCCCTTTATCAGCATTCATCATCGAATAATGTTTTATGTAACCTGACATACAAAATTCCCTTTACAAAAATGGAAGGACTGGTGTTTAATGGTTACATGTGTCAATTTATCTTGTAACCATTACTGGAGGAACATTACTCATGGAACTGTTGGAACTACTTAAGTACGCATTTCTTGGTTTACTTCAAGGCTTCACTGAACCCATTCCAATCTCATCAAGTGGACACCTTGTCATAGCGCAAAAATTATTTAATTTAGAAATCGAAGGACTTAGTTTTGAGATCTTAATGAACTTTGCCTCCTTACTTGCCGTTCTTCTTATTTATCGCAATGACCTCATTCGCCTCACTTCACATGGAATACGATACGTTGTCTCTCGAGAAGAAGAGTCAAAAAGCGAATTTATGTTTATCGTCTATCTTGTTATTGCAACTATTCCTGCCGCTGTTCTTGGTATTTTGTTCGATGACTTTATTGGAGAAGAACTGAAGGGCATTAAAGTTGTTGGAGCTACTCTCATTATTACAGGTATCGCACTTTGGCTCATTCGTAACCTTCGTGGCTCCAAAGGCGAAGCAGGACTTAGTATCAAAGATGCCCTTATTGTAGGTCTGGCACAAGCTGTCGCTTTAATCCCTGGTATTAGTCGCTCTGGTGCAACAATCGTAGCCGCCATGGGACTTGGAATGAAACAAGAAACAGCTCTAAGGTTTTCGTTCCTATTATTCATACCTGTAAGCGTAGGTTCAATGATCCTTAGCATTGGGGATCTCCAATTTGGTGACATGCTTATACCATATATCGTTGCCTTCCTTCTCTCTCTTACAGCTTCTTACTATTCATTGAAATGGTTTATGAATATTATGGCGCGAGGAAACTTAATTTATTTCTCTATCTATTGCTTTATCGTGGGCGCACTTGTCCTTATTTTCTAACCGGCTATCGCCGGTTTTTTTATTTGCCTAAACAAATTCCCTTCGGATAAAAGGAAATGTTGGTTGTGATAAGAAAGGATTACATGGGATAATAGTAAAAAATGATCAAAGGAGGATGAAAATGAAAGAAGATACGATTACATCAGACCCACTAAAAAAGTGGATTGCTGAAGAAGGCGAATCCATTTCGTTTCAAAAAGACGAGCCCCTTTATATGGATGGAATGAAAGCGGACCGTCTTCTTCTTATAAGATCTGGAAATGTACGTTTAAATAAGCTCACATCTGAAGGTAGAGAATTAACGCTACAAATCTGTCAACCAGGTGATCTCATCGGCGAACTTGCTCTCTACACTGGCCAATTAAACTTCTCCTCCAACGCATGGGCAGTAGATGATGTACAAGCAACCTTTGTGAAACAAGCTCACCTAGAAAAGACTCTAACAACAAACGCCCTACTCGCAACAGAATTTATGAAGTTCATGGGAGAAAACTTCAGAAAAAACCAATCAAAATTCCGAGATCTACTCCTACACGGAAAAAAAGGAGCACTCTACTCCACTCTCATTCGACTATCCAATACATATGGCGTTCAACAAAAAGATGACATACTCATCGACCTCCCTCTCACAAATCAGGAGCTAGGCAACTTCTGCGGCCTAACAAGAGAAAGCGTCAACCGCATCCTAAGCGAACTCAAAAAAGCCGACATCGTCTCCATTACCCACAGCAAAATCACCATCCACAACCTAGAATTCCTCCGCTGCGCCATCCACTGCGAAGACTGCCCAATAACGATATGTAGGTTATAAGAAAAGCGGAGACGAGCGTTTAGAAACGGAGATATTGGAGCTCTTGAACTAGAACACGCCCTTTGTGTTCATCTAAAAGCCCAAAACATCACCTTCCCAGCTGTCACATCCCCTCTCACTAATAAAATCTCAAAATAAAAAGAACACCCAAGCGGGTGTTCTTCATTCATCCTCCACTAACCGGAGGAATAAACGCAACAATGTCCTGATCGTTCACAACCTGATCTTCCGCTGCGTATTCTTCATTAATCGCCGTCATCGTATGATCAAGAGAAAGATCTGGATAATCGTTCATCAGAATTTGTTTTAGCTCAGAAACCACAAGCTGTGATTCCGATCGTTCTAGCTTTTCCTTCCCGATTTGCTCTTGCTGCTTTGCAAAGAAAAGAACAGTAATCATTTCTTTTCCTCCTTTGGTCATTTATTTTTGTATGATGTCTTTTCAAGCTGATCACCAATCCACTCTTCCCCATCGGTCCAGTACTCTTTTTTCCAAATTGGCACGATTTCCTTTATACGCTCAATCGCATAGCGACTGGCTTCATAACTTTCAGCGCGATGTGGGGAAGCGACAGCAATCACAACGGCAATGTCACTAATCGCTAATTTACCGATTCGATGCACAATAGAAGTTTGGACTGCTGGCCACTGCTCACGAATTTCTCCACCGATTCGTTTCAACTGTTTTTCTGCCATGGAAGGATAAGCTTCATACTGTAGCGAGACCGTTTGCTTCTCACCAGTAAATTCTCTTACTGTTCCAATAAACGTGTTGATTGCCCCTGCCTCAGGACGGATCACACTACTAATCACCTTATTTACATCTATTTCCTCAGAAGTAATCGAGTAATATTCCATTTTCAATCTCTCCTTAAAACCTTCAATACATCATTTATACAACGATCCATTTCATCATATTGATAGCTATTCTTCACAGGCACATCGAGCTGCTCTTTTACAATTGATCCAATAATATGGCTTTTTTCTAAAAGATGAAGATCTTCGGCATCTCTTATAATAGCAACCTTAGGATAGCTTTCCTCTTTATAGCCTTCTATAAGAATAAGGTCAACATCAAACATTTCATATAATCGTATTAACTGATTAAGATCCCATTCATTTTCTTGCGTTGCTTGAACGGATACCATTCCACCACCGCTAACTCCGGTCACTGTAGCACCAGCCTCGCGATGACGCCCCGTGTCTTTATTCTGATCACTGACGTCAGGAGCGCCATGCCCGTGATGCTTAATAACGCCAACCTTCCTACCAGCTGAGGTAGCCATTTCTATAAATTTCTCCGCAAAAAGCGTTTTTCCGCTATTTTGATAACCGATTACTTGTAAGATTGGTAAACTCATTAGGACTCAGATCCTTCCTCGCGTAAAAGAAGGAGATCCACGGTATCACCCGCTTTAAATCCTCGCGTTCCACCGGGTAGTACGGTGAAAGCATTGGCTTCAGCAAGTGACGTGACGCTTCCTGATTTATCAAGACCCGTTGGCTTTACATATATACGCCCTTCCCTTTCCTCTGTCTTACTTCGTACAAATCGGGTAAATGGATTCGGTTTAGGAAAATCAGTTAGTAACGTTCCTTTACTTCTCATACGATAAGGGAATTTCGAGAAAAGGGCACGCTTGATGATTGGTCTTGCGAATAATTCAAATCCTACAAAACAAGCGGAAGGATTCCCAGAAAGACCGAACAAGAGTTTACCATTCCATTCTGCTACAGTCGTTACACTTCCTGGTCTCATGCCTACTTTATTAAATAAGACGGTTGCCCCTAATTTTTCATAAATAGCAGGAAGATAATCATAATCACCTACAGAAACGCCCCCTGTTGTAATGAGAAAATCGACTTTACTTAACGCTTCTTTTACAGAAGTAAAACACGTCTCAAAGTCATCATCGAGCTTTCCAAAATAAAGGGGTACGCCTCCAGCGGCTTTAACTTGACCTTCAATCATTGGGGAGTTGCTATTACGAATTTTTCCTGGTTGAAGAGCTTCTTCAGGGTTCAAAAGCTCTGTACCTGTCGCGTATATTCCCACTTGTGGTTTACGAGCAACGGGCACATTCGCATAGCCAAATGTGGCAAGAAGTGCTTTCACACCTGGTGTAATCCGTGAGCCTTTCTCAATCAATACTGTACCTGCTTTTGTATCTTCTCCTTGTAAGGAAAGGTTGTCTCCTTTCGCTACTTTTCGTTTCAGCTGGATAAATGACTGACCATCCTCCTCCACTTCTTGAACAAGCTCAAGCATGATCACAGCATTCATTCCTTCTGGTATTGCTGCTCCTGTCATAATCCGAATCGCTTCATTTCTTTCTGGAACTTTTGATGCAACCGTTCCTGCTCCTATTTCTTCAATTACTTTTAATTGAATTGGATTGTCTCTTCCTGCTTCGTATGTATCTTCTGCTCTTATAGCAAACCCATCATAAGGGGAACGATCAAACGGCGGAACATCATGATCGGCTTTCAAAGCAACACCGAGATGACGTCCGTCGCTTTCTTCTAGCGGAACCGTTTCGATTTTCCCTTCATAAGAGAGGTTCATCACTTTTTGAACAGCTTCTTCTACAGTGATTGGCTTCCTTCTCTCTACCATCATCTCATCTCCATCTGTTATGATTTTCCTCTTCATTGTAACAAAGATCAAGACTCTAGAAGTAAAATTCGAATGAATAGACACTGCACTGAATAGATTGTTAGTGATGCATCTTATATGGAAAGGAGTGATGATCATGCCTCAAAATCAATATCGGGTAAAGCCAGGCGATACACTGCTTAGAATTGCGGATTCTCATAACCAATCGGTCAATGAACTCAAACAAATCAATCAGCTGAACTCAAATATTATCTATGTAGGTCAAATGCTACGGATTCCTTCTGCAACTGATTATCCATCTTACACAGTTCAACCCGGAGATACATTGTTAAGCATAGCCGACCGCTTTCAAATTCCTGTTCAAGAAGTAAAAGAATTAAATCAACTGCCATCTAACCTCATCTACGTTGGTCAGCATCTTAATATTCCGGCAAGCCGCTCAATGCGAATCAATTATACAGTAAAAGCAGGAGATAGCCTTTATCAAATTGCAATGAACAACAATACAACACCGAAGAGTATCAAAGTATTGAACGACTTAACAACAGATGACCTTTCCATTGGCCAAACGCTTAAAATTCCAGTATATACAGAAGTTGTCGTAAAGGCAGATCGGGCGAATGTCAGAACTGGTCCTGGTAAAGGGTATAACATCATTGCTCAGATGAGAAATGGGGCTAAGCTCGCTGTCGAAGGCATTCGAGGAAATTGGTACAAAGTGCAGCTATATGATGGCACGAGCGGATGGATCTCTGATAGCCTCGTTACCTTTAATGCATATGGTGATGAGTTGCCTGTATCAAGAATTATCGGATACTATACGCTTGAAGAAGGTCCATCCCTTCCTTCTTCGTATAAGTCGTTCGTGTCTAACCGTTCTGCCCTATCTCAACTTGCTTTATTTCTGTTTCGAATTAGCGAGTCAAATCCAACAACGATTGAGAAGTTTGGAAAGTTTAGCGATAGAGAGATCGAGAAACTCGTTCAACTGGCTCATGATCAAAACATCAAAATTATGCCGGTTGTTCATAACCTGCTATACAAAAAAGGCGATACCGAACCGAGTAAGAAAGTTGTTCAAACACTCGTTTCAAGTGAAGAAAATCGTCGCGCATTTGCACTAAACTTAGTTAAATTAATTGAGAAGTATAATTTCGATGGAGTTGACATCGACATAGAGGATGTTTATATCGAAGATGCGGATAAACTAACGCTTCTCTATCAGACAATCGGGGAAGAGCTTCATAAGAAGGGATATTTCTTTTCAGCAAGCGTTCCATCGAGAGCATCAGATGAGCTAGTGAATCCATTTTCAGACCCATTTAACTATGCCGAAATTGGTAAAGCTGTTGATCAATTTATTGTGATGCTCTATAACGAATTTGGCTGGCCTGGCAGTCCAGCTGGTCCTGCAGTAACGGCTGGGTGGATGAAAAAAGTAATGACTTATGCTAAAACGAGAATCCCCCCTGAGAAATTAGTATCCGCTATCTCTGTATTCGGATTTGACTTCAACCTTGATACGGATAAGAGCACTTATGTCACTTATGACATGGCAATGAAACTGAAAAAGAAACACAATGCAGAAGTTCAATTTAACGAGGAACGTCAAACGCCATTTTTCAGATATAAAGATGAAGAAGGAAATCAGCACGAGGTTTGGTTTGAAAATGAACAAAGCATTGAAGCAAAAATCCGCTTAGCTAATGAACTTGGTGTCCAGGGCGTAGCGCTATGGAGATTGGGTATGGAAGACCCTGCTATTTGGAATATGATTAATGACAAGATCATTGTGGAACGAACGGAATAGAAAACGTCATTCTCTCATCCTCGCTTACTTTAGCGATTACTCATACCCAAAATAAAAAAAAGGAAGAGGAGCCCCTCTTCCTTTCCTACTTTCATTATCTAATGCCTAACGCAATTTTTGCATAGCGTGACATGTTATCTTTTGACCATGGTGGGTTCCAAACGATGTTAACATCCGCATCGTTCACTTCTTCCACGTCAGATAGCGCGCGCTTTACATCGTTAACAATTGTACCAGCTAATGGGCAACCCATTGCTGTTAATGTCATAACGACTTGTGCAACACCTTCATCATTTAGATCGGCTTCGTATACGAGGCCAAGATTCACGATGTCTATCCCAAGCTCAGGGTCAATAACATTCTCAAGAGCTTCAAATAATTTATCTCTCATTTCTTGATCTGTTTGTTCAGACATAGCATTCTCTCCTTTCATACATGTACTTCCAACCTTCATTATAACAAATTGAGGTTTAACTTAAACCGAAAAGCCTTAATTCTATAAATGAGTTTTAAACCAATCCACTAAAGCAAGGACAGCTTCACGTGAAACTTTATGGCCAGAAGTCTCATCTTTAATAAACTTCAGGCGGTCTTCTGCCCCTTCATAGAGCGGTTTAATCTGGTTATAGAAATCGTAGGTAAGGGTATAAGGAACAACTTTATCGACTGTACTATGCCACATCATTAGTGGACGACCATTTAGTTTATCTTCTTGAAGAGAAAGATCATAGGACTGCAATCCTTCAATTTGTGTTATCATCTCTTCTTCAGAGATAGGGAGACTAAACCCTTCTTCCTTTAAATATCGTATTTGTGCATTCGCTAATTTGAAATAAGAAGGTGAGCCCATTAAAGAGACGGCGGCTTTAATCCAAGGATACTGTGTAAGGGCACCGAATGTAAGGATTCCGCCCATGGATGTACCAGACATACCGATTCGGTCTTCTTGAACGAGGTTCCGGTCCACAAAATGCTGCCTTAGCTGATCAAGTTCTGTTAAGCTTTGAATCACAATTTCCCAAAACACATATTGCCTCTTTTTCCCTGATAGGTCATCTTCACGTTCACCATGATGCACAGCATCAGGCAGAAGAACACGATAGCCTTCGCCTGCTAGAAGATAAGCGATGTGAAGATTATGTTCTTTTGCACTAGTAAATCCATGTTGAAACATAACTAATGGCAACTTATCATCAGCAAGGTTAGCGTCCACTATGTGTAAGACAGGTATATTCTCTATGTATTCATTAACAATTGTTATCATCATCTTGCCCCTTTCCTTTAGCAACCATTATTCTCCTCTATCGTACCACTCATATAGTTGATTGAGAAATTTAAGGACAGCCTAGAAAACATAAAAACATGCAAGCAGTCGCTTGCATGTTCCGTTTGTTAATTTTTGATTTGCTCTTCGTGACTTTTTTCAACTGATTTCATATTTTCAAGCTTATTGTAGTATTGAGTTGGAAACTGTGATCCCTCATACACCATCTTGCTATCGCCACTATCATCTGACTGATCCGGTGTTGTTGGATTTCCCGCCTTCTCAATTGGTAAGGTATCGTTAAACTTCTTAGTCACTTGCTTCCGAATATCGTTAGCTTTTGATTTTAATTTCGTTCTCTTCTCTTCATCCTTAAGTAAATAGGATGAAATGCCGATTGTCCCTGCCGCGATACTTGATATTAGCAATGTCTGTTTCTTAGTCATAATCGACTGCCACCTCCAATGGAATGATAGTTAAAGTGTACCCTTCTTAACAATTCCTCAAACGGCTATCATATCCTTTTAACATTCTTGTCAAAATTTTAATATTCCTAAATAGACACATATCTGGATGCCATGTACAATTAGTGTGTAAACACTAAATGACACTTTTCAAAGGAGCTTCTATGACAACTAAACCGCATCTAATCGCAATTGATCTTGATGGCACGTTGTTAAACAGCGAAAAGAATATTTCTGAACGCACAAAATCCGTTATTGCCGAAGCTAGAAGACAGGGACACCATGTTGCCATCGCAACAGGAAGGCCTTATCGAGCAAGCGTGCGCTATTACAATGAATTGGCGCTTGATTCTCCAATTGTTAATTTCAATGGAGCTTTTGTTCATCATCCTCTTGATCGCTCATTCGGGACGTATCACTCACCAATGGAATTAAATACGGCTAGATCGATCGTCTCTTCTTGTACTGAAATTAACGTAAAAAACATCATGGCCGAAGTGTTGGATGATGTTTATTTGCATCAGCATGATGAGCTGATTATGCAAAATATGATTATGAACGAATCCTCTATCTATACAGGTGAGATTCACAAAAACCTTAAAGACGATCCTACATCTCTTCTCATTCATCCACATGAACAGCAGCTCGCTGATCTTCGCTCAATGTTAAAAGAGCATCACGCAGAGATGATCGAGCATCGCGTTTGGGCTGCTCCTTTAAACATTATTGAGATTGTTCGAGCAGGATTAAACAAATCAGTAGGACTTAAACGGTTAGCCGAGCATTTCAATGTCCCTCAAGAAAGAATCATTGCCTTCGGGGATGAAGATAACGATCTTGAAATGATCGAATATGCTGGAACTGGCGTGGCGATGGGCAATGCGATTACTGAATTAAAAAATATATCTAACGAAATCACGATGACTAATGAAGAAGATGGTGTTGCTTCCTTCCTTGAAGAAAGGCTAAACATTATCCTACCTGATAAAAGACAGCTATCCTAAGCTGTCTTTTTTGTTTAATGAAATCAGGATGAAGATCGAATAATTACTGATCGATGAACTCATCCTATAAAAGAAAGGGAGGGATTAATCATGGCCAAGAATAGTAAAACAAAGAGAATGGTAAAAGAAGGTGCGGATCGAGTTGTCCAAAACATGGACCAACACGACCTGACAAGCTTAAGCAATGAACAACGTAAGAAACAACAACAAGAAAATTTGTCAGGTGGTGAATAACGATGGGTAATCGTCATTTTCAGCTTGCTCGAGAAGCCGTTGCAAAAGCGGAGCAAATGGCTGCAGGTCATCCAGAGTTGCAAAACCAAATCGATGTGGCCCAAAATAATCTTTCTGCAGCTTTTCACCAATCTACAAGCGCAGAAAAAGAACAGCTCACATCTTACCAGGCAGTTATACAAGAACTTAGCCATGAATCATCCAATAAACCCTTTTAGTTTCCACGAAGAAGAACCCGTCACCGGCGACGGGTTCTTCTTCGTGGAAATGCGTTCATCTATAGTCACACCACTTTAAAAAAGTTTTATGACCGGTTTAAATTTTGTTCGCCTGCCAAGCGAATTCAGTACTTCTTTTGTTATCAGCTTATATCCTTTTGCATTTAGCTGGAGACCGTCTTTTTCATAAAGCATTTTACTTTTCTTATTTTCTCGAATCAATTGCCAGAGATCAATATGTCTTGTTCCAAGCTTATTTGCTAAATGTTTTATTCGATCAGCATAACCCTCTATTTTCTGATTTGTCATTGAGACATTTCCTTCATTCATCACTGGTGATGGTGAAATAAGAATAACCCGTTCTGAAGGGAGATTATTAACCATGTACTCAATATTTCTTTCAAACTCACTCAAATCTGAACTTTGTCCTAAACAAGCTTCTTGCGTTCCAAAGAAAATGGTTACATAATCCGGTTTGTAGCTGAGAACATCAGACTGAAAACGCGATACCCCTTCTCTAGAAGTTGGGGTTGAACCTGCATTAATCACGATCCATTCATCAAGAGCCCCTCTTATCCTTGATGTAAGACGTTCGTTCCCTTTATCATCTACTTCCCTCGCTGTTAGGCAGTCGCCAAAACAAACAAGTACAGGCATATCTTTCCTCCCCCTTTCGTTCCGTTGTTACCAGTTCTTCAAAATGGCTGTTCGAAAATTGCCTTGCTCTACTATCTCTTGAATTTCAACTATCACTTCTTTTTCAAAAATTGGGCCGTTCCATACAAACGTATGAAATTCTCCATTTTCACCGCACGGATCCACGTTATTTGGAAGGGATTGAAGAAAGTTATCATCAAATGGTTTCCCTACCCAATCAGGAGAAATTTTTGACTGATCAACTGTTGTGATCACTGCTTTAAAACCTGTCGCGATGAATCTTTTTGCCGTATGTAGAGTGGAATGTTGCCACAATGGGTATATGCCCTCCAGTTTGCAATCCTGTAAAAGCGTTTCCCGATAATGACGAATATCATCTAGAAATAAATCAGCGAATACGACCCCTTCTATTTCTGCTTCTTTAAACACCTTATATTGATTGCTAACAAGTTTCTCGTATTGCTTATTCGTACAGTTATCTGGTAAATTGGTTATCGTTAGAGGCAGACCAATAGCAGCTACCTGCTTTTCAAGCAACGCTGTATGTACGCCATGAAAAGGAATGGCACCATTTGTTTCGTTAATGGTTGTCCATAATCCTTTCACTTGAAGATGTGATTGCTTTAAACAATCGAATAAAGCTATGGCGCTGTCCTTCCCAGAGCTCCATGAAAAAATTAAATTCAATGTATTAGCTCCTTTCTTACTCTATATAGACGAATGGAAAAGGCTGAATGTTTCAAATATCTTGAAATTAATTAAAAACTTTATTCAAACCTTCTTAAAAAGGGATTGAAGTGTTTGAAGTCGAAACAGTATGACGGAGGTGGAACGGTAATGAATGTGTATCAATTATCCAGCCAGACAGATGAAGACATGATTGAAAAGGTTTCAAAGTTATTAATGAAGCAAATTACTCGTTCTGATCAAGATGGAAGCTACGATAAACTCGTTAAAGGAGTAAAGCTTGCTCTTGATGAACAGACAGCATCACGAATCGTTGTCGCAGAGTCTGATGACGAAGTCCTTGGCGTCGCGTTTTTTAATATCGGCGTCAGCCTCTCTAGTGGTGGTCCATATATTTGGTTAAATGAATTATTTGTTGATCCAGATGCACGAAATAGAGGTATTGGTAGGAAATTACTACTTCATGTGATTTATTGGGCTGAGAATGAAGGGATTAAGGGGATTGAACTTGAAACAGGAATTCATAACGCTGTTACAAAACACCTATACAATTCCCTCGGTTTCCATGACATTATTTCAAAAAGATACGGGTTTACCTTCTCTTCTTAAAGATTATTTGCTGCAAGAGTTGTTTCTGATACACTAAGAGATGGTAGAGAAAGGAGGCGTTTATAAAATGGAATTACGCGTAGATCGTACACCAAACCCAAATGCTATTAAAATTACGGCAGATCAACAGCTTTTCGAAGGAACTTCAAGCCATTCTTTCAAGAAGAATGACAATCCTGATCATCAAATGGCTGCTGCACTTCTTAAATTAGATGGTGTTGATAATGTGTTTGGATACCAGGATTTTATTACAATTAATAAGATGCCAGAGGCAGATTGGGATACATTACTTCCAGAAGTAAAAGAAACAATCTCTCATAACGCATAGAAAAAAGTTCCTCGGATTTCCGAGGAACTTTTTTTGTGTTGTTAAGTAGTAGGTGAGATGTTTCAATCATTTACTGGGGAACACAAAGGGCGTGTTCTTTTTGTGAGGCTCCAGCGCTTGTCGAGGCTAATCGGGCACTTCCGCTTTTCTTGTCTAGCTGCAGTGAGCAGGGACTCGATCGCTTCAGCCCTTCATCCGAACACAAAAACCGTGTTCAAATGAAGGGCCTCCAGCGCTTGTCGTCCCTAAACGCTCACTTCCGCTTTTCTTAACCATCCGTTCTAAAGAATCCGAAGATGCCTGTGGTGTTGACTATGTTGGTGAAGGCGGTCGGGTCGATGTCTTGGATGATGTGCTCGAGGTCGTATAGTTCATAGCGTGTGACGACGATCATGAGCATTTCTTTGTCTTCTCCTCTGTAGGCACCTTTGGCAGGGAGCTTGGTGATTCCTCTAACAAGTCGGTCATGAATAGCTTTTTGCATTTCATTTCCTTTGGAAGTTACGATCATTGCTGTTAATTTTTCGTGACGTGTGTGAATGACGTCGATTACTCGAGAAGATACGTATAAGGTAACGAGCGTATAAAGAGCTTTTTCCCAGCCATAAAGCATTCCTGCGGTGAGGATAATCAACGCGTTCATGCTGAAGAAATACGTACCGATTGGACGGTCTTTCATGCGGGATAGAATCATGGCTACGATGTCCATTCCTCCGGTGGAAGCCCCCCATTTTAATGTAAAACCGATACCAATTGCTGCAATGACTCCGCCAAACACTGCATTTAGCAGGATATCTTCTGAAAGAGCCTGTACTGGAATGATTTCAAGGAAAAAGGTAGTAGCTCCAACACTGATAATACTATACAATGTAAAAGATTTACCAACTTTCTTCCATCCCAGTATAGCTACAGGGATATTTAGTAACATAAGTAAAATACCCGTTGAGATTGAAATTGGCGTATAATCACTTAGTACGCTAGAAATCAGCTGTGCGATACCAGTAAAACCACTAGCATAAACATTGGCAGGGATAAGAAATAAGTTCAGAGAAACTGCACCAAGGATCGCACCTAAGAGAATCACAATAATTTTTTTTACTTCTTCCAATAAGAACACCTTCTTTTTTGAAACAGAGATTTAACTCGTTTGCAGAATATAAGTAGAGACTGATCCAATTGACAATATTCACTCTCAGGATCCGATCTTTATAAGTGACGATTAGGTAAAGCCACATCTACTAAGCCATGTATATCTAATCAAACTATCTAATCTACGTCAACTGTTTTCTATTCAACCCCATCAATAGGATTGATTTCCTCTTTGCTAATGGGATAAACTTGATTATAACAAACATTCATTTACATACTGACTTAAAAATGAAGAAGGGACGATCGTCCATGACAGTTAAAATCATTACAGATAGCGCCTCGGATTTGCCAGAGGATCTCGCACGAAAGCACGACATCGACATCATGCCACTAATGGTCATTATCGGAGATCAGGAGTATTATGACCGTGAAGAGATCCAAGCAAAAGAGTTATATAAGACTTTGCGAGAAGGTACAATGGCCAAAACGTCGCAAATTCCTCCAGCACGGATACGAGAGACATTTACGAAATACGCTAAAATGGGTCAGCCTTTTATTTATATTGCGCTATCTTCTGGCATTTCAGGTACATACCAATCCGCTGCCATCATAAAAAATGAAGTACAGGAAGAATACCCTGACGTACAAATGGAGGTCATTGATTCCAAAGCCGCTTCTCTCGGCTACGGACTTATGGCGATCCACGCTGCAGAGCTTGCTGAAAAAGGTGAAGGATTTGAGCAAATATCAGAAAGCTTAAACAGCAAGTATTTAACGCACATGGAACACATTTTCACAGTAGACGACCTGGAGTTCCTTCAGCGCGGCGGTCGCGTCAGCAAAGCTTCGGCCTTCTTTGGTGGAATGTTAAAAATCAAACCAGTGCTCCACGTTGAAGACGGGAAACTTGTTCCGATTGAAAAAATTCGTGGTAAAAACAAAGTCACAAAGCGTATGGTTGAGATCATGCAGGAACGCGGCGTTAACCTTCAGTCTCAATTAATCGGCATATCACATGGAGATGACCTTGAAAGCGCTGAAAAATTAAAAAGTGCGATTCAAGAGACATATGGGAGTGAGCACTTTGTCATTCATGAAGTAGGCGCTACGATTGGCTCTCACTCAGGACCAGGAACACTTGCATTGTTTTTCTTAAATAAATAACTTCCTTTTACATAGGATGTCGCATAATCGCGTACTCTATTATTGTGCATGGCAATCCTAGCAAGGGAGGACTTAACGTGACATCAACAAAAGATAATAATAAAAAAGCAGTTGATCATAATGCTAAACGAATGTTGAAAAACAAGTTGAAAGAAGAAAACCGTGAAGGCGGGAAACACCAGTATTCTAAAGATACTGACCACTTGTAGAGATCAAGCAATGAAAAGAAACCGGCTAACCAGCCGGTTTCTTAATTTCTAACATCTGTGATATCAAAGTAAGGAAATGTTAGACCACCCCAATAAGCAAGAGAAAAACCTACCGTAATGTAGAGTATAAAATATGCATCAACTCTAGAGAAGGTCTGTTTGTAATAATAAGTTCGTTCCTTATTATTGAACTGCTTCGCTTCCATGGCAACTGCAATGCGATGAGCTCTACGAATACTTTGAGAAAGCAATGGCACCGCATAAAGCGTCACAGACTGCATGATTCGAGCGAACCCTTTTTTCTTTTTTATACCTCTAATAAGTAATGCGGCTCTTAGCTGTTGGAATTCCTCCATCATAACAGGAAGAATCCGAACAGCAGCCATAAAGCTATAGGCATACCGAGGCGGTACTTTAAGCTGTTGAACGAGGGAATAGAAGAGAAATACTGGCCTCGTTGTCAAAGCGAATAGAAGTCCGAGCAAGGCGAAATTTAAAGCTCTAAACCCGATGTGAAGACCTCGAAAGAAGCTCTCTTCTGTAATATGAACGATTCCCCACTTCCACCAAGTCGTTGTCCCTTGACCAAAGAACATCATACTAGAAGCACTTGAGAAAAATAATAACAAAAATGGAATCATTAAGATCGCTAGTATCTTTTTCTGATGTCCTGTGGCGAACAAGACGAGAATTAATGGAACCACTGTTACATTGCTAATCAAATTTGGATTGTGAACGAATAAAAGAAGGATAAATAATGCTAAAATGAACACCAATTTAAAAGCAGGATTTAAACGATGAAGCCATGTTTCTTTATACTGTAGAGTCCACTGCATGATGCTCCCTCTCTTCCCTTCTCAGAAGATCTCGATCAGCGGTTAGCTTCCCTTCTTCAATGATCCATTCTCTCGTTCCATAATTTTGAACAATCTTCTCATCATGTGTCACCATGATGATGAGCATTCCCTTTGACCTTAACTGTTCAAATAAAGCGAGCAACTTAAACGTATTACTTGCATCTTGTCCAAATGTTGGTTCGTCTAACAAAAGAATCGGTTGAGAACCAAACATGGCCGTTCCTACGCTTAACCTTCTTTTTTGCCCCGTAGAAAGCTGGTACGGATGAAGAGTTCGCACTTGCTTAAGATCATATGCTTCAAGCCACTGACCTACTTTTTGATCTACTTCCACGTCTCCTATCATTTCAAGAGAATAAGCAAGTTCATCATAGACAGAATTCGTGACAAATTGAAACTCTGGATTTTGAAAAACAAATGCTAGCTGTTCACGGGAAGCTTTGATCGATTTTAATTCCTGATTCATTACTCTCTTTTTCCCGGACGTTTTCATCACATTCATTAAACTTAAAAGAAAGGAGCTTTTACCTGCTCCATTCTTTCCGGTTACAACAATCCATTCTCCCTCATGAGCTGATCCATTTTGCACTTCAATTTTAGGGAGTTTGCCTCGATACCCTTTTAACTGATTAATCTCAAGAATTTCTTTCCCTTTCATATACGGAGCAGGAAGGTTTTTTTCATTTGTATGTTCTTCCCATACGCCAGGATACCAAATCCCATATTCCTTCATCTTATGTTTATGAAAAGAGAAGACACTTTTTGGGTCAGCATCTGCGATAATCCTTCCCTCTGAATCCAAAAGGACGATGCGATCAACAAAATCGATCACTTCATCAATCTTATGCTCAACGATAATCATGGTTTGTGTAGCATTAATTTGTTTAATTGTTTTCCATACGTCAGAAGTACCTGCAGGATCAAGTAATGCAGTCGGTTCATCCAAAAAGATCACCTCTGGCTCAAGTGCAAGCATGGATGCAATGGCTAGTCGCTGTTTCATCCCTTGTGAAAGTGAATTAATCTCAATATGCGGATCCTGAAAGGAAAGACCTACCTTTTCAAGATAATGACGAATTAACCCTTCCATTTCAGGTTGCGGGACAGCACGATTTTCCAATACGAATGCCATCTCTTCATCCACATATGGCATGCAAAACTGAGAATCAGGATCTTGAAATACAACGCCTGAAGATGCTGGTATGCTTTTGGCGTCTGCCTTCATAGGCACTGGAACGGCATTTGGAATTAAACCAGATAATATCTGAAGAAGAGTTGACTTACCACAACCGCTCGGACCAAGAAATAAGACCTTTTCCCCTTCTGCAATCTCAAGAGATAACCTATTAAATAACAGTGTGTCCGCTCCCGCATATTTCACACGAAGGTTTGATACACCCACTTTCATATAACCACTCCTTACTGATCTAACGCCTTATAATCTTCATCACTTGCTGGTCTAACCAAGCTAGTAACTCCCGTTTTCTCTAAAGCCTCTACTAGGAAATAAGCAAGTAGTCCAGCTAATAGAAAGCCTCCAATTAACCTAGCACCAATGAGAAGAAGTAAATTCCATAGAGCGAGGTCCATCACATATCCGTAGGCGGCATCCATGACAATGGAGCCTACTGCAGCAGCAATTCCTCCAAGCGCCGCAACAAATGCGGTGTATCGTTTATAGCCAAATAAGGCAAACATTAATTCCGTTCCTAACCCTTGAACAATTCCATATAGAAGAACAGATAATCCATATTCTGAACCTACAAGAAATTCACCAGAAGCTGCAGCCGTTTCTGCAAGTAGTGCCACACCGGGCTTACGAAGTAGAAGCACTGCCACTGTTCCCGCAATAAACCACATCCCGTAAATCACATCACCAATGTGGAGACCAAATGGTTTAAAGATGTTATAGACCGGTCCCCACAGTTTATAAATAATCCCAAAAACAAGGGCAATCACGATCGTAATCAAAATGTCCGAAAGCTTTAGTCGTTTCATACGCGCTCACCTTTTTGGAGGGAGACTGGCCACTCTTCTACTTGATAAGCCATTTCCCAGAAACCATATTCCAACTGACAGCTAAGAATAAAATAGTCCTTGATTCGCTTTAATTCTCTTTCAGGTGCCGTCTCTGCCCACTGATCGAGAATTTTTCTTAGTTGATCCGTCACTGGTTCCATTGACTTCTCTCCGTAAAACGTAATCCAATCATAAAAAGGATGATCTTCTTTAGGATTAACCTCTTCCATTAGACGTTGACCAATCTCAAGGTAAGTCCATGGGCATGGCAGAAGGGCTGCAACGATTTCTCCGAGCGTACCTGAATGAGCAGCGTCGAGCATATGCCTCGTATAATGGTGTGCCGTAGGGGAAAGGGGATAGCCTTGCAGCTCTTCATAAGTGACGCCTGCAACTCGACACAAATTATTATGAGGATGTACCTCACTATGGAGTACAAATGATATTTGTTCAGTAAAGAGCGCCATCTCTTCTCGATTTTCGCATTTTGATAGCGCAATACCGTAGATTCGAACAAATGTATTCAAATATTCAAAGTCCTGCTTTACATAATGAACAAGCTGTTCCTTCTCTAACTTTCCCCCCGCAATTCCTCTTACAAATGGATGGTTAAAAATCGCTTCAAAAATTGGTGCTGCTTCCTCTCTTAACTGTTCAGTAAACGACATAAAAAAACTCCTCTCCGCTTTTCATCCAACTGATGAAGAGGAAAGGAGCTTGAATGCCGTTGTTCCGTCATTTTTGGAGATTTAGAAATACTTGTAAGCATTCCTTACTTCTACACGTTTAGGAAATCAAAACGTATAAAAGCCGCTCCAAAAATGGAGCGGCTGCAGTGGCATCCGTCTCCACTTTCCTCCGCTGGCGCTAACCAGATCAGGTTCAAAGGGTCCAGGACATCCTGTCTCAGTCATATAAATGACTCCCCTAGTGGATATATAAAAAGCTTTTTTGAATGTTAGTTTGATAACTATTAAGCTACTCTTCTTTCACACCTTTGTCAACCATTACTGGAAGTTCAATTACAAAAGTTGTTTTTTCTGGATTTGATCGCACTGAAATTACACCTTCATGCTTTTCAATGATTTGCTTGCAAACAGACAATCCAAGACCTGTTCCGAGTTTTTTTGTACTAATGAACGGTTGAAAGATACTTTCAACTAGATGCGATGAAATTTGCCGGCCGTTATTGGAAATTTCAATCGTGATCCGTCCATGGTTTTCTATTGCGCTCATCTCAATTTTTCGATGATCGATTTTATTTTCATTTAACTCTTCAATCGAGTTAATCATAATATTAAGAATGACTTGTTTGATTTGTTCTTCTACACCGAACAGTGGAATGTCTGGAGTAATGGCTGTTTCCACTTCTATGTTTGATTCTAGTAGTCTTGGATAAAGAATTTCAATGGTATATCTTAATAATCCACTTAAATTTAATGATAGGGGACGGTCGTCGCTCCCACGCATTTTTGATAAGAAAAGAAATTGACTTACCTTCTCTTCTAGACTTTTCATTTCGCTATTGAGGATTTCGAAATAGTGTTTCTCGATCGAATTATTAGCATCACTATCATCTTCTAATAATTTTAAAAATCCTTTAATGGAGGTAAGAGGATTGCGAAATTCATGAGCAAAGCTCGCACCTAGCTGACCAAGAATGGTTAAACGATCACTATGCATTTCCTGTATAAATTTATTTTTATCATGAATGATATTATCTTTAACCTTCGTGTATTCCGTTACTGAATGATACGAATAAGCATTAAAGTAATTATTAATGATTTGAAGACCTTTCGACAGTTCATCTCTATCAAATGATGATTCGTTTAAGACAGAGATCACAACTGATCTCCCAAAATTAATATTCGCAATAAACTCTCCGATATTAACATTTGCTTCAATTCGCTCATTCGCAATTTTCTTAGTTAATGTCATAATCCAGCTTTCATCCTGAAGGCGAATATAACGAGAGATAAGTTCAACCGTTCGTTTCCCATTCTTAATGATTTCTTCATAATAAGGATCCTCTTGAGAAATTTTCGCGCCAAGCAGCCACTTTTCTACAATTTCGGGCTGACTTTGTTCCAAAAACGACGCAAACCGTTCTTCAAATTCAGATTCGATTAAATCAAAATTCATACCTCTCGCCTCACAAACTACATTATAGGTTTGTTCCATTTTATCATGTAATGCAAATGTCATCATTATATTCTCAGACTTTAGGTTTAGAAATCCTCTCTATTGGAAATTCCTTACACATATATATAATTTGAAAGGAGTTATCCCATGAGACCCGATTTTAGACAAACGGATGGACAACCAGCACAACATCAAAATCATCAGCCAGGATCTCAGCAAGAAATGAATCCAAAGCCCTTAATGGAAGACCAAGATTATAAAGGAACAGGAAAATTAACGAATAAAGTCGCTCTCATTACTGGAGGAGATAGTGGGATAGGTGAAGGCGTTGCGATTGCTTATGCAAAAGAGGGAGCAAAAATCGCCATTGTCTATCTTGACGAACATGAAGATGCGCAACATACGAAGCAAAAAATCGAAGAAATCGGAAGCGAATGTTTATTATTGCCGGGAGATATCGGGAGTGAAGTTTTTGCTTACAATGTGATTAAACAGGTGATTGATCATTTCGGACAGCTTGATATTTTAATTAATAATGCAGCAGAACAGCATCCCCAACAGGGAATAGAAGAAATTAGTGCTGAACAGCTCGAAAAAACATTCCGAACCAACGTTTTTTCCATGTTTCACCTGACGAAAGCCGCTCTTCCCCATCTAAAAAATGGAAGTGCAATCATTAACACTTCCTCCGTAACCGCCTATGAAGGCAATGAACAGCTGATCGATTACTCTAGTACAAAAGGCGCGATCACAACGTTCACAAGAAGTCTCGCAAAGTCGCTCGTTGGAAAAGGAATTCGTGTCAACAGCGTTGCACCTGGTCCTATTTGGACACCGCTTATCCCTTCCACCTTCTCAGCAGAAAAAGTGAAAAACTTTGGAACAAATACACCTATGGGGAGACCGGGTCAGCCAGAAGAATTGGCTGCGGCTTACGTTCTTCTTGGTTCGGACGGATCTTCTTATATGACCGGTCAAACCATTCACATTAATGGTGGACAGTTCTTAACATCTTAAAACCTCCTTTGGGAGGTTTTTTATATTATTTACTCTATAAAAAATGATTTTTAAGATTCAATTGGACAAGAGTTTATACGTCATTTTACTGCATTCATATAGTATAGAGAAAACAATTTTAGACTATATTTGAACACGTATGTTCAATAGGGGTTGTCATTATGGCTTTTATTAATCGATACTCCACCCGAACGTGTGGAGCCATGACATTTACAGGAAATACATTAGGATTAAGTCAGTTACTAAATGCTAACCAGGCAGGTACTCAAGGAAGTATCGGAGCATTTATTACAACCGATACAACACTTCAAGTGCCAACTTTTCCACCAGGAACCACTCTTGATTATACATTAAATAACTCAGAGGCCAATCTCGTATTACCAGCTGGAAGCACCGTTTTATATGCTGAATTAATCTGGGGAGGGAATTACCTTTCAGTAAACGAAGACATTACATCTGAAATTAATAATTCTGTTACCTTCACTGATCCAAATGGGACTGACTTCACAATTAGCCCCGATCCAACAACTAGTAATGAACCTACATTTACTTTTGGACCAAACACGAGAGGATTTTACATGCGTTCCAATGATGTTACATCAATTGTTCAAGCAGCTGGTGCTGGTACATACACCACTGGTGGCGTACCAGGACTGCTTGATCCTCTTCAAGCTTCCACAGCTGATACGAACCATGCAGGGTGGACGCTAGCCGTTGTTTATGCGAATAGTTCATTACCAAACCGATCTTTGAATTTATTTGTAGGCGCCGATGGGATTGTAATTAACCCAGCGAATCCAACTATTGATATTCCCATTTCAGGTTTTATGACTCCTCCTTCAGGAACGGTAGATGCTCGTTTACTCATCTCAGCTCAAGAAGGAGACGCGAATATAGGAGGAGATCAGGCTCTCTTTGGACCCGATGCAGGTACATTAACCCTTCTCTCAGGACCAAACAACCCAGTAGGAAACTTTTTTGGCTCTCAAATTAATGATGATTCGGGAAATCTTGATACGAGTGGAACATTTGGTAACCGGAACCAGGATCCTTTTACATTAACGAATATTGTTGCTGGAAGACAGGGATGGGATATTACAAACGTCAGTGGTTCTGGCCTATTACCAAACAACCAATCCACGGCTGTTTTTCGCTTCACGTCGTCAGGCGATGCTTATATGCCAAATGCGCTTGGCGTCCAAATTGACGAAGGAGATGCAATATTAGATATTGTGAAGACAGTCGATAAACCGTTCTCGTCTTACGGAGACGTTCTCTCATATACAATCACCATTACTAACAATGGTGTGGTTCCAGCAATTAACGTGATCTTTAGCGATAGCATTCCACCAGGCACGCTTTTTGTTGAGAACAGCTTGTATATTGATGGGGTTCAGTATCCAGGGATCAACCCACAATACGGTGTTGAACTCGATGATATTGACGTGGGTGATAGTGTAACGATTTTCTTCCAAATCATCGTCAAAAGATGTGATTGTTTTGTTAGTAATATCGCTGAAGTAGAGTTTAGTTGTGGGAAAATTGCAATGAGTAACCAGGCTCTATCAACCGTATGTTAACCAATAATAAAAAATCGCAGAGCATCAGCTTTGCGATTTTTTTAATTTATTCTACTCTGATTATAGTAAGAGAAGCTCCTACACCGGAAGCTAAGACAATTAAACTAATCAGTCCAAAAAGCTGAAGAGAAATGACATCTCCTGCAGACAATGAAACAATGGCTTCTGCGCTAAAGTTAGTGACTGCAACAACAGGTGAAATAACTGTTTGACTTAATTGAACCCCATTAACCATTAGCCTAGAACTTATCAGAGTTGCTGCTGTAGTATTTATATGATAAGAAAGGAGATACCTTCCCGTTTCTTGAACTGTAAAAAAAGTGTTTGTCCCATCTACCGTTATAGTTGTTGGTAAACTCTGGGCATCTGGAAGAGAAATATTTGTCCCTCCAACTATCGCATTAATATTAGCATTTGACGTGTTCGCAGCAAATCCTGAAGTGGCTGTAACTGATGGTCCCGGCGGCCCTGGTGGGCCAGGGATTCCTTGCGCCCCCTGTCTAGCAAATACTCCTCCAGGATAACTTCCTCCACAACCTCCACAACCTGAACAACTCATGATAATCACCTACTTTGGAGAATTTGTATTTACTATAGTAAACGCAATACTGGATGGATTTGGAACGGCTGATGATGGCTTGTTCAAAGTTTTTTTCAATCTATATTGAAAATCCCAAAAAAAATAGCCACCTTCGTGGCTATTTCATACTCTCATTCTGGTTAATTGTCCTAACTGTCCAGCGCTCCACAACCTGGTGTGGTACACAAACACGTTTGTTTCCTGACTCAGGATCACTAATTTTCTCTAGCAAACAGTTCACAGCCTGATAACCTAGTTGAAAAATATTAATATCAACTGAAGTAAGCGGCGGACTAGCATATTCAGCGAGCATTACATTATTAAAGCTAATGATAGACACATCCTCAGGAACAGAAAGACCCATCTCATCAAGCTTGCTCATGATACCAAGGGCCATGAGATCATCTGCAACAACTAGCGCGGTTGGAGGATTTTCTAACGAAAATAATTCCATTACCGCTTCCTGTCCGCCTTCTTTTAGAAACTCCACATGAACAACATAATCGTCCTGGAGTGGAATTTCCGCTTCCTGTAGGGCTTTTTCATAACCGTGTAACCGCTCCACGGTTACAACTAGATCTAAATTCCCTCCTACAAATGCGATTCGTTCATGACCTTTGCCAATAAAATGCTCGGTTACATCTTTTGCCGCGTTAAAGTTATCATTATCGACATGAGTGATTGAATCTGGATTCACTAGTGGCTTCCCAATAACGGTAAACGGAAAATTTTGTTCCTGTAAAAACGTCATAATTTTATCGTCGATTCTTGAGTAAAGCATTACAATACCGTCCACTCTGCGCCCGTGAACCATCCCCATTACGCCTTCTAACATTTCTTCTTCTGTTGCCCCAGTGGACATATATAAGGTATATTCTTTTTCATGAGCCTTCGTACTAATACCGCGAAGAACCTCCGGAAAGAATGGATTCTGTAATACTTTATCTGCTGAACTCGGCATAACAAGGCCAATCGTTTGTGTACTCCGGTTCGCTAGACTTCTTGCATTATAGTTAGGGTGGTAGCCAAGCTCTTCCATCGCCTCTCTGACACGACGTTTCGTTTGCTCACTAATTCGTGGATTATTTGCGATCACACGTGATACCGTCGATGGCGCAACATTGGCAAGTTTCGCTACATCTTTAATCGTTACTGCCATTGGGATTTCCTCCTATACAAAGCTTTCGCTTGTTCGTTTCATATGATAAGTAATTGGTCTATCTTAACTATCTAATGATTCATTGTAAACGATTTCTATTGAAAATGACATCTACTATAGAGAAACAATCGTGCCTATTAAAGATCTCTAAACGAATGGTTAGGATAAAAAAAGAGAAAGAAGCTGCAAGAGTAGCTTTCCTCTCTCTCTTCTTTCTCACGTCTTGATCTATCCTTTCGTTCCTCCAGCAGTAAGGCCAGATATAAAGTAACGTTGGAGCGATAGGAATAAAATTGATATTGGAATCGCAATCAATACTGATCCTGCGGCGAACGTTGTAAACTCATTACCAAACTGATCAGAAATCATTTTGTAAAGACCAACCGCCAGCGTATATTTCTCTTCACTACGAAGAATAACTTGAGCAAGAATAAAGTCCGTAAACGGTGTAATGAAACTAAATAATGCTACTACAGCAAGAATCGGTTTTGCAAGTGGCAATATGATTTGCCAGAAGATACGGAAGTGACCCGCGCCATCGATTCGAGCTGATTCATCAAGCTCTTTTGGAATTGTATCAAAGTATCCTTTAGCAAGCCACGTATTCATTGGCAGTAAACCACCTGTATAAACAAGAATCAGCGCAAAGTGCGTATCCAACAAACCCGTTGTATAAGCTAATACATAGATCGCAATAAGTGCTGCAAAGTTCGGGATCATTTGAAGAATTAAGAAAGTCATTAATCCATTTTTACGACCGACGAAACGATAGCGTGAGAAGGCATAAGCCATACAGGAGATCATCGCTACGGCTAGAATCATTGTGATGATACAAATCTTCAATGTGTTCCAATACCAAAGCAAGTAATCACTTTCAGCCGTATTAAATAACGATTTGTAATGCTCCAATGTTGCATCCTTCGGGATAATTGATGATCCAGATAGACTGTCACCGGGATTAAAGGAAGACCCCACAATCCATAGAACTGGGTACAAGATGATGACACAAGCAATAGCGATGGCAATATAGGACAGTGTTAAACGTAAGGTATTCTGCATTTTTGGACTCATATTACATCATATCCTCTTCTTGGAATGATTTCGTTCTTCTAAACTGCCACAGTGCTACACCAATAACAATGGCTGATAGAATCATGGTAATAGCAGCAGCTTTGCCATATTGCGCAGACGTAAACGTGAGCTTATAGATCCACGAAATCAAAATGTCAGTAGAGCCTGCTGTTTGACCTGATACGGCAGGACCACCACCGTTAAACAGGTAAATAACGTTAAAGTTATTAAAGTTAAATGTATATTGTGTGATTAAAATTGGCGCGATTGCAAAAAGAACCATTGGAAGCGTGATTCCTCTAAACTTCTGCCAGATATTCGCACCATCTACTGTTGCAGCTTCATATAATTCATCTGGAATCGATTGAAGCACACCCGTTACCATAGCGAAAATAAACGGGAATCCAAGCCAGAACTGTATAAGAATTAAAGCAACTTTTGTCCAAAATGGCTCTGTAAGCCATGGTATCGCATCGATACCGAACGCTGCTAAGATGTCGTTATTTATCGCACCAAACGTCTCATTAAACATCCCCGCAAACACAAGGATTGATACGAAAGCTGGTACGGCCCAAGGCAAGATAAAGATTGTTCTAAAGATGCCTTTAAATTTAAGGTCTTTCTGGTTCATCAAAACGGCTAGAAAAATACCAATCGCAATTTGTCCTGTTGTCGCAACAAATGTCCATACGATTGTCCATGAGAAAACATCGATGAAAGTATCGCGCCAGATGTCTAGCTTAAATATATCAATATAGTTTTGAATCCCAATCCAGTCTACTAAATTAGCTGGTGGAGAATGGTAAAGATCGTAGTTTGTAAACGAAAGTAAAATAACAAACAATATCGGAAAAATAACAACAAAAATTAATAAGAAAAATCCAGGTGATAGCATTAAGTAAGGAAATCCTTGTTCAGAAACATTACGGTATTGCTCTCGAACAGAATTTAAGGGAATGCCTAGATCACGATTTCTTCCATTCAAATATGCATCCCTTAGGTTTAAGAAATAAATAACCAATCCAATCAGGATAACAAGGACAGCGATAATTCCCTGTGTTAACAAGAAGATGGAGTGATCTCGTGGTAGCTTTTCCCCCAGGGTAACGATCCCCCATAATCCAATGTTGATTAAGTCAGCAAAAGCAACGGCAAATGAAACCGTTAAGATGAAGAACATAAGTCCTTTGAGGATCTGCTTGTTATAAAACTGACCGAATCCAGGTATTAGTGATAAAGCAAGTGCTGTTTTTCGATGCTTTGTTTGACGCTCAGTTGCCTCCATCGTGATGGCAATCCCCTTTCTTCTCCCCACTTTTCTAGCTTTAAAGTGAGAAGCAGTACCCCGTTTCCGGAGTACCGCTTTAAATTTTCAATACTTTAGTTGCTGTGATTCTGCTCGATTTGAGACTTAATTGTTTTCGTAGCCTCATCAAGGGCCGCTTTTGGTTCTTGCTTATCTGTTGCTACTAATTGTAGGGCAGACGCTGCTGGCTCCCATACTTCAGCCATTTCTGGAATATTAGGCATTGGAACGCCATATTGAGATTGAAGTGCTACGGCACTTGCACCTTCATTATCAGCAATAACTGGATCTTCAATTAGTGATTTAACCGGAGGAATTTCTGCTGTTTTTTCGTAACGAATCTTTGCATTCTCCTCATTTGTTAACCATTCAACGAGCTTCGTAGCCCATTCTTTGTTCTCAGAGAAATTACTTACGTGCCAGCCTTTAACACCGATAAACGTTTTGAAATTCTCTCCGTTTGGAAGTGTAGGCATTGGCGCAACACCAATGTCAATTCCAGCATCTTTATAACCCTGGAAAGACCATGGTCCGTTCATAACGGAAGCTGCTTTCCCTTCATTAAACAGACCATCCATTGTAGATCCACCGTTTTCACCAATTAGGCCCTTAGGGAAAAGATCTTCCTGATACCATTTCTGAATGTATTCCGTTCCTTCAATAGCACCATCATTGTTAAGACCGATGTCTTCTGGGTTTAATCCCTCATCAGTGCGATCAAACACATAGCCGCCATATCCTGAAAGGACAGCGTTTGCAAAATAGAAGTTATCCCATAGCGCAAGGAAGCCATACTGCTTGTCTTTCGTGAAGTCTTTTGCGAAATCATATACTTCATCCATTGATTCTGGAGCTTTGTCCATTAGATCTTTGTTGTAAATGAAGACAGGTGTTTCCGTTGCTTTTGGTAATCCATACAGGTTACCGTCAAAGTTTTCAGCTTGAATAGAAGATTCTGTAAATGTATCAATCACAGACTGTTCAACTTCGATTGGGGAAATAAGTCCCTCAACTGCAGCTTGTCCAATTTGATCGTGCGGAAGGGTAATAACGTCAGGACCAGTACCTGCTGGACCATCAAGACGAATTTGCTCTCTAATTTCGTCAGCCATACCTAGTTCTTTAAATTCAACTTTAATTCCGTACTCTTCCTCGAAACTAGCAATAGCCGGTTCAAGTGCAATCCCTTTATCTGTATCTTCCCAAACAACTAGCTTCTCAGGTTTATTTGCATCTTCCCCCTCAGAATCACTGCCTCCGTTGTTACTAGAAGCGTTTTCATTGTTTTGCGGTCCGCATGCTGCAAGAACGCCGATTGCAAGAACTAGTGTAAGAAACAAAGCGAAAAAGCGTTTCATGTGTTAACCCCCTCTTAATTTTACGATAGGAGTACAAGCGCTTTCATATAACTCAGTGAAAACGATTGCACTGTCTTTCTATAACTTATTATACATGGCTATAAAATTTTCGCAACCGTTTGCACAAAGTTTTTTCAAAATTTTTTCGAAACAGTAAATTCACCTTGTTTTTTACATTTGACTAACCTACTTTGATCTTCTACATTTATATAGAAGCAACATTCCATTTCGATTAGTTCTTGAAAAGAGTTTTCTATTATCAAAATGCAAGCGATTGCACATGGAGGTATCTAGTTATGTTTAAAGAAGCCATCTATCACCGCCCAAAGAACAACTATGCTTACGCATATGATAAGAAAACGCTACACCTGATGATTCGAACAAAGAAAGATGATGTGACATCCACCTCCCTTATTTATGGAGATCCGTATGATTGGAAAGACAACGCATGGCAGTTCACTTCTAAAACAATGAAAGTAACTGGCTCAGACTCTCTATTCGATTATTGGAGTGTAGCGATCCAACCTCCTTATCGTAGATTGAGATATGGCTTCTATCTAGAAGATAAAAATGAAGCGTATTACCATACAGAAAAAGGCTTCTATACGGAACAGCCATCAGATACAAACGACTATTATAGTTTCCCTTTCCTAAATGATGCTGATATCTTTACAGCTCCTGGATGGGTGAAGGACACAGTATGGTATCAGATCTTCCCCGAACGATTCTCTAACGGAGATACTTCCTTAGATCCAAAAGGTACGCTTCCATGGGGGGAATACCCTCCGGAGCGTAACAACTTTTTCGGCGGAGACTTCCAGGGGGTAATAAATCATCTTGATCACTTAACAGACCTTGGAATTAACGGCATTTACTTCACACCTATTTTTAAAGCGGCCTCAAATCATAAGTACGACACAATCGATTACATGGAGATTGATCCACAATTTGGCGATAAAGAAACATTTAAAGAGCTCGTCAAAGCCTGTCATGAAAGGGACATTAAAGTTATGCTTGATGCTGTTTTCAATCATAGCGGTTATTACTTCGAACCGTTTCAGGACTTATTAAAAAACGGAGAAGCATCACGCTATCGAGACTGGTTTCACGTGAGGTCCTATCCAATTGAAACAAAACCTCTTCCCTCCTATGATACTTTCGCCTTTGAAGCGACAATGCCTAAGCTCAATACTGAAAACCCAGAAGTGAGAGAGTATTTACTACAAGTTGGTCGCTACTGGGTAGAAGAATTTGATATTGACGGGTGGCGACTTGATGTTGCAAATGAAATTGATCACCGCTTCTGGCGTGAATTTAGAAAAGAGGTAAAGCGTGTTAAGCCTGAGCTTTATATTCTTGGTGAAATCTGGCACGACTCAATGCCGTGGTTACAGGGCGATCAGTTTGATGCTGTAATGAACTATCCTTTAACTGCTGCCCTACTTGATCATTATGCAAATGGAAAAATCTCTGCCGAAACAATGGGGAACCGCCTAACCGCACTCCTTCACTCTTATCCTGCAAATGTGAATGAAGTCGCCTTTAATTTATTAGGAAGTCACGATACACCGCGACTCCTCACACTAGCAAACGGGAAAAAGGAGGTCGTGAAGCTCATGTATATCCTTCAATTCTCTTTCCCAGGAACACCTTGTATTTATTATGGTGACGAAATTGGGATGAAAGGTGGCGCTGATCCTGGTTGTCGAGAATGTATGATTTGGGATGAAAAAGACCAGGACACTGAACTATTTCAGTTTTTAAAAGAACTGATCGCCCTACGTAATCAACACCCTGCGTTTCGGAACGATGGAACTTTCGAAGTGGTGTATACAGATGAAACGCTTATTCAATATAAGAGGCAGACGAATAATGAAACGCTCCTCTTTCTATTAAACAACTCAGAAAAGGCCATAACTACTGAGCTCTCACTCAATTATTTGAATGCAAAAACTCTTTTAGGGAGTCAGCACGACTCTAGCCTACTTCATCTTGAACCATTTGGCTTCACTATTTTAGACATTTCATAAGCAAGAAGCTCCTGGTCATCATCCAGGAGCTTCTTTTTATGCCTCAGAATTCGAAATCAACTGAAAGCGCAACCACACTTACCCCACTTGGAATATTCTGATTACTTACATTTATTAAGGTTAGATTATATGACACGCTATTTTAAATTTTCAAAAAATAACCTTGAATTTCTTGTTTTCACCGCATAATATTAGGATATAGAAAAAAGGCAATGTTAGAAAAACTGACATGGAGGGTCTTACATGAAAAAAGTAGAAGCCATTATTCGTCCTGAGGCATTTCAGGACCTAAGAGATCGGTTAAGAGATGAAGGTATCACAGGCATGACAGTATCCGAAGTAGCTGGATGTGGATTACAAAAAAAACAAACTGGCGTTTTCAGAGGAAGTCATTTTGAAGTCTCGCTTCAGGCGAAAATTAAAGTAGAGCTCGTTTTTGATGATGACCTGCTTGATCATGTTGTTAAGCATATTCGCGATATATGTGCAACCGGGGAAGTTGGCGACGGCAAAATATTTGTTTATCCTGTTGAAGATGTCATTCGCATACGATCTGGTGAACACGGACTCACTGCATTTAAATAAATCAAAAAGGATGATAAAAACAATGAAAAAAATCACTGGTTTGTTCGCGCTTCTCTTTCTTCTATCCGGAGGACATGTCTTCGCAGCAGGCGATGCCTCAGCTGTAACTGCCTTGAGTGCTTCAATGGATACCGTATGGATTATGATTGCTGCCTTTCTAGTATTCTTCATGCACGCTGGATTTGCAATGGTTGAAACTGGATTTACCCGTTCTAAAAACGCCTTAAATATTTTAATGAAGAATCTTCTAACAATGTCAATTGGCGCTGTGCTTTACTTTATAATCGGATACGGATTGATGTTCGGTTCTTCAGCCGGCGGTTTTATTGGTAGTGATGGCTTCCTTCTTCTAGGACAATCTGAAAACATCGGCTTCTTTGTTTTCCAGGCCGTCTTTGCCGCAACTTGTGCGACAATCATTTCTGGTGCAGTAGCTGAGAGAATGAAATTAATCAGTTATATTGCTGTAACGGTTGCAATGATCGGATTTGTTTATCCTGTTGTTGGTCACTGGATTTGGGGTGGCGGATGGCTTTCAGAACTAGGATTTGTTGACTTTGCTGGCTCAACGGTCGTTCATATGACAGGTGCACTTGGTGCGGTTGTGGCGGTCGCCTTTCTTGGAGGACGTCTTGGTAAATACTCAAACGGAAAAGTGAACGTTATTCAAGGTCATAACATTCCACTTGGCGCACTAGGAGTCTTCATTCTTTGGTTCGGCTGGTTTGGATTTAATGCAGGTAGTACACTATCAGCAAGCGACGCACTTATCCCTACGATCGTAGCAACAACACTTCTTTCTGCTTCAAGTGGTGTAATCGGAAGTGCCCTTTATTCTTATATTCGCTATAAGCAAATTGATGCTTCTTTAACTCTAAACGGCGCATTAGCTGGGCTTGTCGGAATTACAGCAGGTACAGCAAGCGTATCTCCAATTGGCGCCATGTTCATCGGTCTTATCTCTGGTGTTATCTTAATTGAAGCCGTTCAACTGATTGACCGTCGCGTAAAATTGGATGACCCAGTTGGAGCGATTGCTGTTCACGGAGTGTGTGGTGCGTGGGGCACGCTAGCCGTTGGACTTTTCGCAATCGATGGAGGTTTATTCTATGGAGGCGGTGCATCCCTTATACTCGTTCAAGCAATCGGAATTCTAGCAGTTATGGCGTGGACGATTGGTACAGTAGGTATTTTCTTATTCATCTATACTCGCTTCTCTTCCATTCGCGTTTCTCGTGAAGAAGAAATACAGGGACTTGATTTCGCAGAGCACGGCTCAACAGCTTACGAGCTTAGAGGAGGCCTTCTAAACAACAACGAAAGCCCTTCTGCCGGAACACCATTCGGCCACAGCCTAGTCGAACGCCTCAACGGACTCGAACAGCCACCAGTTGAAAAAAGAAAAGCAGAAGGAAGCGTTTAGACATGAAAAGCGGAGAAGAGCGTTTAGAAACGGAGATATTGGAGCTCTTGAACTAGAACACGCCCTTTGTGTTCTGGTGAAAGAGTGAAATATCGCAGTTTCTGCGAGTCGCAGCTGGACACGAAAAGCGGAAGTGGGCGTTAAGACACGGCAGGCACTGGAGCCTTTTCATTTGAACACGGTCTTTGTGTTCGGATGAAAAGGTGAAGTGACCGAGTGTCTGCCCACTGCAGCTGGATCACGAAAAGCGGAAGCGCCCGCTTAGCCTCGACAAGCGCTGAAGCCTTATCAAAAGAACACCCACTTTGTATTCTTTTGATAAGCTGAAGCGATCGAACCCCTCCCCACTAAGCGGGAACGAGCAATAATAAAATCTTTTAAAGAAAAGGATCGAAGCCATCAGCTTCGATCCTTTTTTTAGTCAACTAAATTTACATTATGGTGCTCCATCCAATAATTAATTTGAGCAAGGTGAGCAATCAATTGAGGTCCTGCCATAAGCTGACCGAACCAGGGAACTTTAAACGCCTTTCCCTCTGAATCAACGATATCTTGCACAACTTTTCTATCGATCAATTCAAGAAGCGGCGCCTGCTTGTTATCGAGCGTATCTTGAAGCCATGAAGAAACGGCTTTCGTATAAGCAGGATTGTAGGTTTTTGGATAAGGACTCTTTTTTCGATAAAGAACATCATGTGAAAGCGTTCCTGTCATCGCTTTTCGCAAAAGTCCCTTCTCTCGACCATCAAGCATTTTCATATCCCACGGGACATTCCACACGTATTCAATGATGCGGTGATCAGAAAACGGCACCCTTACTTCTAGACTAGCTCCCATGCTCATACGGTCTTTTCGTTCAAGAAGTGTTGTCATAAACCAATTTAAATTCAAATAAAAGAGAGCTCTTCTTTTTGCTTCAATCTCACTCTCTCCATCAAGTACTGGCGTTTCCTTCATTGACTCACGATATCTTTCCGTCACGTAATCTTCTAGCTTCAATTTATTCCGAACATCTTCTTTTAACATCGCCTGTCTTTCAAGTGTCGATCTCATCCAGGGAAACTGCTCCTGATCTAAAAGCTCCGGCTTATGAAACCATGGATACCCACCAAATATTTCATCAGCACATTCACCTGAAAGAGCAACAGTCGCATGTTTCTTAATTTCCTTTGAAAACCACAATAATGAAGAGTCTACATCCGCCATACCAGGCAGGTCTCGACATTCAATCGCTTCCTTTAAGTGATGCACAAGCTGAGGTGTATCAATCACACAGTTCGTATGATCAGTTGCAAGCTCTGCTGAAACTTTTTTGATCCACGGAGCATCTGAATTCGGCTGAAATTCACTACTCTTGAAGTATTTATCATTATCCGCATAATCAACCGAAAAGGAACGTAATGTGCCCTTGTTATCATCCAGGAATGCCGTTTGAGCAACGGATGTAATGGCGCTTGAATCAACTCCACCAGATAAAAACGTACAAACTGGTACATCCGCTACAAGCTGTCGTTTAATGGAATCTTTTAAAAGGTCCCCTACTTTATCTACAGTTGTATCAAGATCATCAGTATGTTCACTACTTTTGACATTCCAATAGCGCCATTTGCGAAGACCACTCCGCTCAAACTTCATCGCAAATCCAGGTCGCAGTTCATTTATGCCTCGAAAAACCCCATGTCCTGGTGTTCTAGAAGGTCCTAAACCAAAAATTTCTTGAAGCCCCGCTCGATCGACTTCCGTCTTCACATCGGGATGAGCTAGAATGGCTTTAAGCTCTGAGCCGAATTGAAGTGAGCTGCCACTTTGTCGATAGAATAATGGCTTAACACCAAGGCGGTCTCTTGCAAGGAATAATTTCTCTCCATCCCAAATGCCAAAGGCAAAAATACCATTTAAATGATCAACGCATTGCTCTCCCCATTCAACATAGCACGTTAAAAGAACTTCTGTATCCGAATGAGATTGAAATGTATAACCCTTTGCAAGGAGAACTTTACGTAAATCCTCCGTATTATATAGCTCACCGTTATAACAAATCGTATATTGCTTTTCGCCATGTGTCCTAGTCATTGGCTGACTTCCACCAGCTGGGTCAACGACAATCAAACGAGTATGCCCAAATCCACAATGCGCACTAACCCAGCTGTTTGAAGCATCAGGACCACGTCTTGACAACGTATTCGCCATTCGTCTAAGAACGTTCTCTTCTCCTGTCAGATTCTGCTTCCAATCCACCCATCCAGTTATCCCACACAAAAAGATCTCCCTCCTCTCATTCCTCTCTGTTCACATTATGCATACGCCCAATTTTGGTGCAAAATGTCTTTGAACGAACGAAAAAAAGAGACCTTTTGATAGGTCTCACACTTTCTGAAAACGCAAAAAGTACCATGCGCCTTCTTTTACAACTGGTTTTATTTGTTTAAGCTTAAATCCTGTTTTCGTTGCTAAATCGTCCATTTCATCACGACTTGGCAATGGATAAAGGTTATCATGAGCACTCATAAAGCTGTTAAACGCAGCCGAGAAAGCCTGCCCGTGTTTTGATTCATGCATAGGAGTGATGATAATCAGCTGACCAGCTTCACCTGTTACCTCATTTGCCTTTTGGAACAGTTTCAATCGATCTTCTGGAGCAAAATAATAAAGTAAATTATTCATCATCGCCATATCAAAGGGGGCACCATCCCATTTCCATGTCATCATATCATCAGGATAAAGGTGTAGCGGTGATTTTAGCGGAAAATGGATATTAGCTTCTGCATCTAAACAGACGGATCGATTTTTTTCAATTCCAACAAGCTTCATGTCCTCTAACTTTGCTCCAATACGCGATAAATACCCCGCGTAACCTGAGCCAAAATCGATAACGGATTGGGCATTCGTCGTCTTAATCGCTTGATAAATCTTCGGAAAAGCAAATCGTTCAATAAAGCTGGATGTTGCCGCAACCGTTCCTCCATAATCTTCGTCCTCATATCGCGCGGGTTGATCTTTGCTTAATAAATTAGGATAGGAAAGCAAAATCGGAATATGTAACTCCATCATTTCTTTTAATAAGATACCAACAGAGTGCTCACTGCTTTTTGAGATCGATTCAACCATATGTTTCTTAGAACGGATCTTTCCATCCTTTTCATTTTTTAAGTGACCGATTGCCACCCCCACTTCAGCCCATCTTGTTAGTAGCAGTTCATTCATGTCTCGTTTGGTCGCAACAGCAGAGACGGTTGTTCCTGATTCGAACTCATCAAATAAGTCATGTACATAGCCTACATGGGCATGCCAGGCGTATAAAAAAGGTTCATTGCTTTTCATCCACTTTCTAGCACGCCAAATCTTTTTTATTTCCTTCATATCTTTTCCTCCCGTCTCATTTGCGATACCACGGATAATCATCCTCTTTCGTGAACATTACTTTCTCATTTGGATGTTTACTTAATTTCCCATTCCCTATTGCAGCTGGAATTATTCCTGCTTGCTTCAATCGATCCAACAGGTTAAATTTCCAAATGCCGAGACCCGATGTATTTAACATCTGCTTATAATGAAGAAGAGGTGAATGCTCTGTTTGATTGACCCCTTTAATTCGAAGTCTCTGCCACGGACGATAAGGGAAAGAGTAGAGTAGTGCAGCTTGATGACTAAGCGTAGACACATATTCCGCTCGCGGTTTTCTTACTTTCTCATACCACTTAAGATGCTTCCATTCCGTCTGATTCGTTCCAAACATCCAGCAAAGAAGTTCTCCTAATACATCAGAATCTTGAATCGCCAAGTTCATTCCTTCCCCTGCCATAGGATGTACGCTATGAGCGGCATCCCCTGTTAAGATCAAATTATTTTTGACGTAATTGGAGACATTGTGCCTAACAGGAATCATGAGTTGAATTTTCTTCCACGTATCAATTTGATGAACATAGCCCTCAAGCTCAGGCATTAGCTCACAATAAGCACGATAAAAGGACTGTAATCCTTCTTCACGCATCGATTTGAACTCGCCTGGTTTAATCAACAGAACACTTCTTACTTCATTATTCGGAAGTGGGAATAATCCGACAAATTTATTTTGAGTCGTGATGATGGTTGACTGATTTAGCGTCTCCGGGCGGGGAAACGATACCGTCAAGAAATGATGATTATACTTTGTATTCTTCATCTCCACTTCCATAGCTGTTCTTGTTGGAGAAGCTCTTCCTTCAGCACCAACGTAAAAGCCTGCTTGAATTTCACGTTCCCCTTCTTTTGTTTGAATGATCGCTTTCTTATTCTCCGGCTCATCTTCAGTAAAGCCCGTAAATTTAGCAGGCTGAATATAATCAACAGATTCATATTTTGAAGCCTCTTCGAAAAGAAGCTCTTTTAGCCTCTCATGTGGAATCATAAGCGATGTATTGTATAGAGATGGAATCACATCGTAGCGGAATTCATTTGAACTAAGGTGCTCCATCGTGCCATCGTCTTTTTGGTTATACTCATGGAATTCAATCGAAGGTAAGTGAAAACCATTTTCTTTTACTACATCTAAAACATTAATTCGTTCAAGGACTTGAAGACTTTTTGGCTGAAGAAGTTCACCTTTATAAATCAACCCGCTTCTTTTATCTTTTTCAATTAATAGCGTTTTCACATTACTTTGTCCTAATTTGACAGCAAGTGTGAGGCCCGATATGCCTCCTCCAATAATCATGACGTCGTAATCCATCTCTTTATCACCTCTTTGCTATGGTCCTATTCCCTTCCAACTATCGGTTGAAACAGCTGGAGCACATTGGAGGCAGGACGCTCTGCAAAATAAAAAAGATCGACCACATTGGGTCGATCTTCGTTAGGTTGCCAAAGGAAATTGCTTTGATAGAAGCAGTTTCTCGAAACGATCCTTATTCAATGGTTTACTATAGAAAAATCCTTGCGCAAAGTTACACCCGAAGCTTCTAATAATATCCCCCTGTTCTTTCGTCTCAATTCCTTCCGCAACAATTGATAAATTCAAACCTTCGCACATCGTAATCACCGCTTTAACAATCGCTGCATCTGCGTTGTTTTCCTGAAGGTTTCGAATAAAGGACTGATCGATTTTCAATATATCTAATGGGAAATCCTTCAGATAACTAAGCGAAGAATAACCAGTTCCAAAATCATCAATGGACACTTTAATACCCATTTCTCTTAATTCATTTAGCATCGAAATACTATAATCCGTATTGACGAGCGTTGTGCTCTCCGTTACTTCAAGGTGTAGAGATTGAGGATCGAGACCAGAAGCCACTAATGCTTCTCTAACGGAATCAACGAATTTCTCACTTTGAAACTGTCTTCCAGACACGTTCACACTAATCGACAAGTCATCATATCCAAGCTCTTGCCATTTGCTCGTTTGCATGCATGCTTCGTTCAATACCCAAATACCAATTTCTTCGATTAGTCCCGTTTCTTCTGCAAGCGGTATAAACTGCGCTGGAGACACTAGTCCCAATTTCGGATGATTCCACCTAATCAACGCTTCACAAGCATAAATTTTCTGTTCATCTAGATTAACTTGTGGCTGATAGAAAAGGGTCAGTTCTTCTTTCTCAAGGGCTCGACGCAAATAACTTTCAAGCTCTAATCTCTCAAAAGCCTGATCGGTCATTTCATCGGTATAGAATTCAATATAATTAGCACCTTGTTGCTTGGCGCGATCTAATGCGATATAAGCATTTTTCATAACTGTATCAAGTTCTAATCCATCATGAGGGAAAAGACTGATACCGATGCCTACTGTCATAAAGTACTCAACCTCGTCAAAGACGATAGGCTGCTTCAAATGATCAATGACGCGTCTCGCAAGCATAAGTGCATCCTTTTCGCACTTCAGTCCAGGTAAGAGAACAGTAAATTCGTCACCACCAAATCTAGCAAGGACAGCATCATCCTTTATAGCTTCCTTAATTCGAGTTGTCACTTGCTTGAGGATCTGATCCCCTCTTTGATGACCCAAACTATCATTAATCAATTTAAAGCGGTCTAAATCTATGAACATGACAGCTAGCTTTTCATCGGGATTCTTAAGTGATTCATTTAGTAAGTTCTCAAATAACAAACGATTTGGAAGCTCGGTTAACACATCATAATAAGCGAGATGAGCGATTTTCTCCTCCGCTTTCCGTTGATTCATGATGCTTTTGGCTATTCCATACGCTCCGGTAATTTCGCCATTAACGATGATTGGGATATTCGTAATTGTAAAGAGAACGCTCATTCCAGACTTGTGTACAAGATGGGCATCATATGTTTGAGCCATCCCCTGAAACGTTTGATAGAATTTCTTCCTAGTCATTTCTGCATCCTCTGAAGAAACAAACTGAAGAGAATGCTTACTCATAACTTCTTCAGACGAGTAACCTAGCAATGATTTTAATGCAGGGTTTACGCTCGTAATTTTACCGTATACATCCACAGAGTAAACAAGATTCGGATTTTGTTCAAACAGAGATTTAAAGCGCTGTTCTGATTGCTGTAAGTTTAAATTTAACGTCTCTAATTCCTCTGTTGAAGCTTTAATTAAATGTGATAATGCCATTAAACCATCCAAGTCCTTCATCTCCTGATTGTGTAATGGTTGATGCCCCAGGTCTTTCATTCGAGCATTTTTTTCATTGAAATGCGCAAAAACCATGCTGTTATTTCCAATTTGTACTTTTTGGCTATCTGAATAATATTCCGTTGCAAGGAAAACAGATGTAAGATCACATCTCTTTTCAAGATTCTCTAAATAAGTAATAATGCCGTTTGAAAATAGAGCACGGAGCGAAGCAGATGAATAAGTAAATAGACTTTGGCTCCATGAATCACTAGCCATTTGGTCAATGCGCTCATAGGACGTTTGAATTTGTGCGGCGTCTCCATATGAAAACTGTAGCTTCGTCCCTTTTGTTAGTACACGATTCGACGTAACCGATCCATCTCGATGTTTCTCCATAATGGTAATCGGCTTCACATTCCCATTATCTCGCTGAAGCAACGGGACGTGGGCTGCTGATTGAGGAAGTTTATTCGCAACATCATATCCTAAATACTTCTCATAAAACTGCACTGGCTTCAGGCCTTCAATTTCAAAAATACGCGTCCCGAGAGCTTTTGTCACCTCATACGTTCGACCAGCTGGTTTCCAGAACGTTTCTTCGAAAATCTTAACTTCAAGGTCACTTCCGATAATTTTAGCAGCAGCGACGCCTTTCGATAGCAGTTGATTACCTTTGATCACAAAGGAATCCTCATTAATAATATGGGCTCTACCTCCGATTAATCGGATTGGTTTTATACCTTCAAACAAAGCACGATCTTCTACATTACTATTAAAAAGAATGACAAGTTCATCATGTGCAGTACTCTCATTCATAAGAGTGGAAGCATTCTCTTCCAAATCAAACGGCTTGATCTCGGCGTGTTGAAAAGTCGTAAAGGAAACGAGTATCCCTTCTTTCACGTAGTCCTTTTGATAATAAGCGCCACTTGCTGTGGACCCAATAAGAACGGCATGAGGAAGGAATGTCAATGTTTGTTGCGCGACTTCTTTAGCCCGCTTCCTGTCACCTGACAAAGAAAATAGTTGAATGAGTACGGCATGTGCCTGAAACAGTTCCGGTTGATTATTAATGCATTCTAGCAAATCGTGATCATGATGAATCATGACTGAAAATGTCCTCAAGCTATACACACCTCATCCTTAATCCCTTTAATTCGAAACTTTTATATTTATGTATATAATATCAAAAAGTAGAAAGCGCGAATACACTTATCCCAGAAATATGCCAATCTACCCTTCTTCTTATATCGGCATAAAGAAACCAAACGTTTAATACAAAAAAACCACCTTATCGAAGGTGGTTTTAGGACTTATAGCTGATAAAGATGCAGTACAGAATACCCATAAAAGATAACAAGGAGAAAAGCAAACATAAATTGTATCCAAAATGGCCAGATTTTTTTCTCTTTTTTTCCTCTTACTAGTATCATTTCCATCGAGAAAATAAGCCAAAGAGCGACGACACCTTTCACAACGGAAGGCCCCCAAAACTCATAGCCTATTACAAGAAACATTCCTGAAATAACAGTTAAAATATAAAATATTCGAAGAATCGTATGGGTTATTTCTAGTGATTTCCCTTTCCCAGCTCTCATTAAAAAATAGCTAACAAGAAAAAGAATCAAGGTTAATCCCCAAGCAGAATAATGGGCGTGCAACATAAACGGTCTCTCCCTCTTTCTATGTACAGATTCCTCTCTATCATATCATGAAAGAATTATAAGAGAAGATAATGAAACATTCCTCCCAATTTCTTTCAAATGATAGGAAGTAAACGATTTCATTGTTATACTATAAAAGAAGCTTCAACTAAAAGATGGGAGTGAACCGTAACATGGTACAAACACAGGATATTATTCAAATGACGGAGCAATACGGCGCACACAATTATCATCCACTGCCTATAGTCATTGCAGAAGCAGAGGGTGTTTGGGTGAAAGATCCCGAAGGAAATCGTTACATGGATATGCTAAGTGCTTATTCAGCTGTCAACCAGGGGCACAGACACCCTAAGATTATTCAAGCTCTAAAGGACCAGGCAGATCGTGTCACATTAACTTCTCGTGCATTTCACAATGATCAACTCGGACCTTTTTATCGAAAAGTTTCTGAATTTACAAACAAAGATATGATTCTTCCAATGAACACAGGTGCAGAGGCAGTTGAAACAGCTGTTAAAGCGATGCGCCGCTGGGCTTATGAAGTGAAGGGTGTTGAGAAAGATAAAGCAGAAATCATTGCCTGTGAGGGTAACTTTCACGGTCGTACAATGACAGCTGTCTCCCTCTCATCTGAACAAGAATACCAAAGAGGATTTGGACCAATGCTTCCAGGCATTAAACTCATTCCTTATGGTGATCTTGATGCATTGAAAAAAGCCATTACGCCAAATACAGCAGGCTTTTTATTTGAGCCAATTCAAGGTGAAGCTGGGATCAATATCCCTCCAGAAGGTTTTCTTAAAGAAGCTTATGAGTATTGTAAGGAGCAGCGCGTGCTTTTCGTAGCTGATGAAATCCAAGCAGGGCTTTGCCGCTCTGGTAAACGATTTGCTTGCGATTGGGATAATGTAGAGCCTGATATGTACATTCTTGGAAAAGCACTAGGTGGAGGTGTATTCCCGATCTCTTGTGTTGCCGCTAATGAAGAAGTTCTTGGCGTATTTACCCCAGGATCTCACGGTTCAACATTTGGAGGAAACCCTCTAGCATGTGCAGTCTCGGTGGCATCTTTAGAAGTTCTTGAGGATGAGAAGCTTGCAGATCGCTCTCTTGAACTAGGAAACTACTTTCAAAATAAATTAAGAGAAATCAAGAATCCAATGATTAAAGAAGTCCGTGGTCGCGGTCTTTTCATAGGTGTTGAGCTTCATGAAGCTGCTCGTCCGTATTGCGAGAAGCTGAAAGAAAAAGGATTACTATGTAAAGAGACTCACGAAACGGTGATCCGTTTTGCGCCTCCTCTTATTATCAGTGAAGATGATTTAAACTGGGCCATTGAACAAATTACAGATGTTCTGTCTGTACAATAAGAAAACGAAGAAAGCCTCGCTAGCTATAGCGAGGCTTTCTTCGTTTCTATAATCCGATCGAAACGTATTTTGTTTCTAGATAAGCTTCGAGTCCTTCGTGGCCACCTTCTCGACCAATACCACTTTGCTTCATACCGCCGAACGGCGCCTGAGCAGCTGAAGGGACACCATCATTCCAGCCTACAATCCCGTAGTCCAGACCATTTACGACGTGATTTCCTCTTCGAACGCTTTCACTAAAGACGTAAGCAGCAAGTCCGAATGGCGTTTGGTTTGCAAACTTAATCGCTTCATCATCTGTTTTAACCTTTTGAATTGGAGCAACTGGTCCAAACGTTTCTTCATTCATAATTAACATGCCAGGTGTTACATCCTTTAAAATCGTTGGACGGTAAAAGTAGGATCCATTCTCTTCGTATCCTTCTCCTCCAACAACGCATTCAGCTCCCTGACTAAGCGCATTTTGAACATGCTTTTCTACTTTATCATAGCCATCTTTGTCAATCATCGGTCCAATGTCAGTGCCTTTTTCTAATCCATTTCCAACCTTAAGTTCTTTCGTCTTAGCTGCGAATTTAGAAATGAACTCATCATAAATCTTTTCTTGAACATAGACACGATTACCGCATATGCACGTTTGACCGCCATTTCTAAACTTAGAAGCAACGACGCCGTCAACGGCTTTGTCGATGTCTGCATCATCAAGAACGATGATCGGTGCATGTCCACCAAGCTCAAGAGAAATGTTTTTCACTGTTTCGGCAGCCTGTTCCATTAGTTTCTTACCAACTTCTGTTGAACCTGTGAACGTTATTTTACGAACGTGTGGGTTACTCATTAGCTCGCCTGCTACTTCTGAAGATTTCCCAGTGACGAGGTTTACAACACCTTTAGGTATACCAGCCTCTTCACAAAGTTCCACTAAACGCACTGCTGTTAGTGGCGTTGCAGAAGGTGGCTTAACAACAAAGGTACACCCTGCAGCAAGAGCAGGAGCAAGCTTTCTTGCGATCATGGCAGCTGGGAAATTCCATGGCGTAATCGCACCAACAACTCCTACTGGCTGTTTGCGAACTTCCATCATACGCTCTTCTTTATGAGGAGGTATGGTACGACCATAAACGCGTTTTCCTTCTTCAGCAAACCATTCCACAAATGAGGCAGAATAAGCCACTTCTCCTTTTGATTCATGAAGAGGTTTTCCCATTTCAAGCGTCATAAGCTCAGCTAATTCATCTTCGTGTTCCATCATCAAACTATGGAGTTTCTTTAAGTATGACGACCGCTCATATGCGGTGAGGCTTGACCATGCGGGGAAAGCCTGATGCGCAGCGTCAATTGCCTTCTTCGTTTCCGACTTCCCCCCAACCGGTACAGTACCGACGAGTTCACCAGTTGCCGGGTTGTTCACTTCAAGCTTTTCAAGATCCTGACCTGTCCATTCACCATTAATGTAATGAAACTTTTCCATACGCTTACCCTCCTAGTAGGTTCTCTGGATAACAATTCCTTTTTTAAGCAAGAATTAAACACGAGAACGTTATCTCTTTCTTATTTCATTACGTAAAGTACCAATTCCTTCAATTTGAATCTCGACCACATCACCATCACGAAGAAATTTGGGAGGCTTAAATCCTTTTCCTACACCTGCAGGAGTCCCTGTTGCAATAATGTCTCCTGCCTCCAACGTCATCCCCTTCGAAAGAACGTGAATAAGCTCTGGAATATTGAAGATAAAGTCAGACGTATTCCCGCTCTGTCTTAGTTCTCCGTTTACCGTTGTCTTAATAGGCAGTTGATGCGGATCTAGTACAGCAGATGTATGTAAAATAACTGGCCCCATTGGACATGATGCATCAAGACTTTTCCCAACAAAAAATTGACCATGCTTTTTTTGAATGTCGCGCTCTGTAATATCATTGATGATCGTATATCCAAAAACATAGTTCATGGCCTCATCGCTTTTGATTCCTTTTCCCTGCTTGCCAATAACAACCGCCAGCTCACCTTCATAGTCGAGTGCATTACATAGCTCATTTTCAAATGCTAAGACGCTATTTGGAGCGCTAACTGTCGTTGGAGCTTTTGTGAAAATCATAGGATGCGCTGGTATATCCTTTTCACTTCCCATTTCAATAGCATGATCGCGATAGTTTTTCCCTACACAGAACACATTTTTAGATGGCCTTGGAATGGGTGCTTCTAACTGAACATCTTCAACATCTACTTCATACTGAGACGGTACTTCCATCAGTTCAGCTAAATCGAATTTTCCTGATTGAATAAATGATCGTAAATCAGGGATGTGGTTTCCTTGCTCTTGATAATAAGCGCTTAAATTAACAATCCGATTATCTTCTTTCCATATACCGAATGAAGACACACCGTGGTTTCTAAAAGAAACAAACTTCATCTCAACACTCTCTCCTTTTCTTGTCCCCTATAAGGCAAGCCATTCAATTATTTTTAAGCTCGTTACATTTTAAGAGGAACATCCTCTACTTTAATACTGCTATTATGACATGAAACCCCATTCATTTTCATGAATATTGCGATAATCATACTTTAAACGAATAAGAATTTCTCTAACAATAAAAAAGACCTGTATCTCTACAGGTCCTCTCGTTTTATCCTTTGCTTTCTGTTTCTTGACTCTGTTCTTTTTCCTTTTTCTCTGAAAGCAGTTCAGTAAAAGCCTCTCTTGGCTCAGTTAAGACTTTTTCCTTAACTTCGAGACCTGATAGGATTTCTACTCTTCCATTTTCTTCTCGTCCTTGTTCTACTTCTCTTAAGTAAAGTTGTTCTTCTTCAAACACGACAACATAACTAGTAGAATCTTTTATTATAATGCTTTTCTCAGGGACGGATGGAGCATTTTCATTTTGATGAAGTGGAACATCTATGGATACGTGTGTACCCGACTTCATCTCTGTTTCCTCATCAATCATGACATTAAAATGATACAAGCTCAGTCCCGTCTCTTCATCTACCTCATATGGACGATCCTCTAAGATTGTCACTCTTCCTGTGACTGGTTGACCAGGATAAGCACTCGCACGAATCAGCACTTCCTGATCGACAGCAAGAGTTGGGTAATCTAATTCATTGACGGAACCTTGAACAGTGATCTTATTAGATAACACCTTGACAACCGGCTCACCGTCTTCAGGAGTACGATTCACTTCTTCAACTATGCCGTCCAGTGTCGACTCCACCTTAAGATCTACTTGTTTTGTATCTGCCTCAGCAATTTGACGTTCTAACTCTTTTACATCAAGCTCAGCAAGTCTTTTCTTATATTCTGTTTCTCGCATTTGCTCTTCTACATCTAATTGCAGTTGTAGTTTCTGCTCATCCTCTAGATCCTCATTAGAATCAATACGTGAAGACTGCATAGTCACGTCGCTAAGCTGATCATCAAGCACAGAAACGGCTGTTTCAGCTTTATTTAATTGTGCCTTTAAATCTGAAGTATTAACAGTGATCTCTTCTTCATATTCAAAAAGGGCAGTACCAGTTGAAACAAGATCGCCTTCACTTACGAGCACATCTGCCATGTTACCGCGTGAGGCTTGATAATAATATGACTCTTCTAATTCTGGAATAAGAACTCCTTCGAAAGAAGCAAGTTCTTGATAAGTTTTCTCTTCTACAGTAACCGTCTCCAGCTTCTTCTCACCTGCGATCACACTTTGGATAATCAATGTGTTAACCGTAATAAAAAGAAGGACAACAAGAGTTACACTAATGCTAATCAAAAGTGACTTACGATTCACAGATGAACCCTCCAACTTTTTCATTAAAATGCCGTTCTCATATAAGCGATGATTGCAACGATGACTAGATTTAAGCCGATTGTCCAAAACATAACGTACCTTTTCGCATGAGTTGTACTTTGCTTAAGCGCAGCGTACTGAACAAAAGTCCCCCATCCTAAAAATATGGAAAGACTGTAGCTAAAATAAAGCCAGAATGGGCTATTTGTTATCAAGTCTACGTAGACACCTAAACTGTAAGGAGATATAAGTGAAGGCTCATGTAGAAAAGGAATAAACGGCAATTGAACCACCATACCGATTAACAAAATAAACACGACATAGCTATGTATGTATGCAAGTCTTTTAAATCCAACTTCCTGAAAGAATGGCCAATATAGTAATGCTCCTCCTAAAACTACGAGAACAAACGTAATGAGTCCAAGTAAACCATCTGTAATCACTTCACTTAGAACGAAAAGCAATCGATCATCTGCTACAATGCCAGCATATTCAGGCATCTCCCCAGCATATTTAATGTTCATAAACGATGTTATTCCAACTACTAAAAAGGCTACGATCGTTAATAAGAATATGCGCCACCAGGATCCTTTTAATCTGTAGGCTGATTGAAGCGGACGAAAGTGTGAAAAAGGTTTAAAGCTTCCTAAAACTAGTCTCATAGAATGCGACATCCATGTTCCTCCTATGTAAATTACCTCAACTACTATTCATATTTTTACATAAACTCTCGTATTTTGACAGTATCTTTCAAGAAAAAAAAGAAAACATACCCATTTGGATATGTTCCCTATGTCTAGAGTGTCTCCATTTCAATACGACTTCCACGCCCCGATGGTTCTGATGGGGTCACAATGACTTTTCGAGGCAGTCTTGCGCGAAGCTCTGACACGTGACTAATGACACCGACAGATAAGCTCTCATTTTGTAGCTTTTCAAGTGAGGTAATGACGGTATCTAGAAGTGATTCATCTAGGGTACCAAATCCTTCATCAAGGAAGAAAAACTGAAGCGGATGAGCACCCCTCAATTGAATTTGTCCTGACAGTGCAAGGGCAAGAGCAAGCGATGTAAGGAATGTTTCTCCTCCTGATAATGTTGAGACTGGTCGCTTTACTCCTCCGTTGGCATCGTCACGAATTAAAAATCCGCCTCCTGAGTCTACCTCAATGGCGTATCGCTGCGAGGTTAGATCGCCTAACTTCTGTGAAGCGTCAAAACTAACTTGCTCTAGCTGTTCAGAAGCGATAAATTCCACAAAACTATTTCCCCGGAAAACGGTTTGAAGCTTATTAAGCTTCTCAAGCTCCTCACTTAAAGACTGACGGTCCCCTTCAAGCTCCTTATAGCGTTCATGCCTTTTTGTTATATCTTCTACACGATGTCGGCATGCCGCATAATGTGATAAGGCGTCCTCTCGATTAGCTTTTGCACTTTCTGCTCTCTCGATCGTTTCATGATACTCTCCTTCAGTGATTGCTCTCCCTGAAAGCTTCTTGTCAAGCTCCACCATCGAATGCTCCGTTTGATCTCTTTCTTTTCGATAGGCTTGTACTTGCTCTTCCCATTTCTGTTTCTTTTCTTTAGCCACTTCAGCATCTCTAACCTGCATTCGGTTCTCAAAAATAGAGTCTTTTTCAACTGCTCGATATGTTTCAAGTGATTTTTTTAAACGCAGCTGAGCATCGTCATTGTAATTTTGATCGGCAGCGGAACGTCGTTCATTTTGCTGATAACTTTCCTCCGCTAGCTGCAATCGCTCATATGCCGTTTTTTCTTCTTTTCGAAGGACATGTAATTGCTCATTCGTTGCTTTATACCCTTCTTCTGCTGTTTTGTTACCTACGATGCCATTGTAATCAGCTACCATCTTATTAATTTGTTCTGTAAGCTGTTGTAATGAGCTTGTTAATTCAGCTCTACGCACAGTATGTTGTTGCACCTGTTCTTGAAGCTCTAAAAGGTGCTGTTCTTTTTTCTCAATATAAGGAACGCTTTTTTCAAGACGCTCTCTTATGATGGTTGCTTCTTTATCCATCTCTTCAATTTTTTTCATTTCTGCTTCAATCTCATGAACAGAAAGAGACAATTCCTCTTGAATGGTTTTCGTTATTTCTTCTGTTTCTTTACTTAAATTAATCCGCTTTTCTGTTCTAACTTCTAGATCTTTCTGAACTTGTTCTAGACGATAAGCATATTCGGTCGCTTTTGACTGCTGCTCCTGAAGACTCTTTCCAGCGTTTTTAACTTTTTCTTCTATTTCTCGAACATCCTGAGCTAGCGATTTTATTTCTGTTATAACAGCAGTTTCTGTAAGGTTACGATCGACATCGCTTATATCTTGCGCCTTAACTAGTTGCTCATCCTGATCTGTCATCAGGTCAGACGTTTGCTCTAGCTGATATTGGAGCTGTTTAGCATGTTGCAGTTGATCTTTTAACCGTTCACGCCTTTGTTCTTTTTCCTTTAGATCTTCCTTCAAATCAGGTGTGTTATCATTACCTTCTGCAAGCTGAACGTGTTCTTTCGCACCGCAAACAGGGCATGCCTGCCCTTCTTCTAGTTCTCTCGCAAGACGTATTGCAATGACATGTGTGCGATTTTGTTCAAGTCTTTGACTCGTTTGATCGATTTCATCCTGAACGTTACGGATGTGATTCTCAAGCGTAAGCTTATGAGATGATATAGCATGATATGTTGAAAGAACCAAGTTATAATAACCTGAATAACTCTCCTTTAACACCTTCAAGTTTTGCATCGTATCATCATAAAGAGGCTGAAGTTGCTTTTGAGCATTCACTTGTTTTTCTTCTTCACCACGTGTTTCATCTAGCTGCTTTTGTAGAGATTGGAACTCCTGCTTCAAACTCTGAGCTCTTAGAATTCGCTTACGTTCTTCAGGGGCGACCTGCCGACTTGTCAAATCTTTATTAAGGTCGGCTTGAAGTGTGCGCGCTTTCTTCAAATCCTCTTGTGCTTTTTTCGTCTCTTCCGCTTTTACCTTTGACTCTTTTTCTAGCAAAATTGATTGATTTTCGACACTAGCACGCTTTGTTTTCAGTTGAGATATTTCTTTTTCAAGCTCCAACCCACGCTCAAGTTCGTTCAATCTTTTTAATAGGAGAGGCTCCTGCTCTTGCCGATCTCGTTGCTTGCTTTCATGCTCATTCTTTCTTGCTTGATACAGCTTTGTAGCTTCTTCTAGTTGACGCTTTGTTTCTTCATAACGATTCTTTGCTTCTTGTACTTCTTTTTCTGTTGCTTCAACAGCATCTAAATAAGGCTTTATTTGCCCCGCTGCATTTGCTTCATTGATCTTTATTTCAAGCGTTTCGATTTCAGCTCTTTGTTCAGCTATCGCCTTTTTCTTACTGCGAAGTTCATCAAGCTGGTTTTGAAGGTTCCAAATCTCTGTTACATTTTCTTTTTGTTTCTCAGCTGCAATAAGATCGTCCTTTGCTTTCTGAGCAGCTTTTTCAGCCTCAAGGAAAGCTTCCTTTGCCTCTTTAAGAGATTCTTTAGAAGCTTCACCTAGTCCCGTTTGCTCAGCCGTTATTTCGTTCAGCTGGTACTTTTTCTCATCCACTCTTGCTCTTAATCGACGATTAAATTGATCACCGTATTTCTCAAGCTGGAACAAACGTTGTAACATTTGTCTTCTCTCAGTGCCTTTTAAAGAAAGGAATTCTGCAAATTTACCCTGCGGCAATACAACAGCACGAGTGAAATCATCAATCGTTAGCCCTAGAATTTCTTGAATCTGCTGTGAAACATCACGGTCTTTATCCGCTAAAACCGTATTTTCTTCACCAAGTTCTATTAATCTTGAATTGGCCGAACGAATGGAAACATCTCCAGAACGTTTGTAACTTCGCTCCACCCGATAGCGCAATTCGTTTCCTAGGGCGAATGTAAACGAAACATACAACGTGTCTTCTGCATGGTTCATAATGCCCTGAGTATTATTCGTTGCTCGTTCAACTTTCCCATAAAGGGCAAGAGTCATCGCATCAAGCAAAGAAGATTTCCCACTGCCAGTAGGACCAAATATCCCAAAGATTCCTCCCTGACAAAGTGATTCAAAATCAATTTCTTGTTTCTCTCGAAAACTATGTAGTCCTGAAACGGACAGGTGTATCGGTCTCATGTCTTCAGTCCCCCTTACTCCTCATCATCTGACTGTGTTAGCTCTAGAAAAAGCTGGACAAGATCTTGTTCTGGCTCAGCTCCATCAGTTTGTCGTTCATAGAATCGTTTGAAAAGCTCTTCTATTGGAAGATTAGCATTTGAAACTTCTTTTTGCTGATCCTTTTTTGCAAAAACAGGTCTAATATGGATAAATCCATCATGCTGACTACGAAGGCGATGTATTTCTTCTATTGATAGCGTATCATTTAAATGGATTTCGAGATCAATCCACGCATCCGCATCTTTTCCTTCTTCTAGCCACGTATATACTTGGTCGATTCCTTGATCAGCGATCCATCGAACGAGAGGCTTGCCTGATTGTATAGGGATTTCATTTATATGAGCAAGTCCTTCTGGCTCCACATCAACGATTGTAACTGACTTGGATTGATTTGCTTCTGAGAAGCTGTAAGCAAGTGGGGATCCGGAATACCGTGCAAGTGCTGAAGCTCTTGTAATCGTTTGAGGACGGTGTAGGTGCCCGAGCGCGACATATTGCGCTTGTTCAGGAAGAGAATTCGCTGATACCGTATAAGCGCCACCAACTTGTATCGGTCGTTCAGAATCACTCTCTCTGCTTCCGGCTACATAAATGTGGCTCATAGCAATATGAACGGCCTCCTCTGATCCAGCTTCTGTCAGATCACTAAATAGCTTTTTCACTCGGTCATCATAGGCAAGCTGAAGGGCCTCTTCTTCCTGACTAGCTGTTAAACATTCATTCAGTCTGGATTCCGATGGATAAGGAAGTGCAGCGATAGTGAGCTTTTGCCCATTTCGAACCGTCACTTCTATCGGATCTGTTGTGGGAAAACCAATAATCGTTATACCATTTGTGTGAGCAAGGGGACGTGATGCCGACAACCGCTCTGGATTATCATGGTTACCTGAAATGATGATTAGAGGGCGTTCGCCACGACTAGTTAACTTTACTGCTGCATCATAAAAAAGCGTTTCAGCTGCAGCGGGCGGATTGACAGTATCAAAAACGTCTCCAGCCATTAAAATAGCGTCTACGTTTTCTTCATCAGCAATCACCATTAATTCTTCAAGAAACTCCTTTTGTTCTGGTAGACGGCTTCTTCCTTCTAATGTTTTCCCCAGGTGCCAGTCTGCAGTATGAAGTAACCTCATATTAATCACTCCTTTATTTCGTTTTCTATTCTAACTCCACCGAAAAGAAGACAGCCGGACATAAGCCCGGCTACTTGTTAATCGATTAACAGAGATCGACCCCCGTCAAAGAAAAATAATATTTTCTCCTTACAAGGCACCTTCCAGATCTCATTAATGGCTTTTTCATATAAATGCAACTGTGTTGTATAGCGCCGTTTCATTGTTTCCATTGCTTGTTCATCAGAAGTAAAACGATTCGCTATCACGTCTGTTTTGTAATCGACAAGCACCAATTCTCCGTTTTGATCGCGAAGTATACAATCAATCACACCCTGGAGAACCACGGTTTCTTGGTCTCCTTCAAATTCAGGATAGATCCACTTTGAATCTACTCCTAGGCTGAAAGGAACCTCTTTATATATTTCAGCTGCATTTCTCATTTTCTGGCCAAGCTCTGAATCCATTAATTGATGAATTTGCTCGACATCAATGGCTCTTCCCTGTTCAGTCGTTAACAATTCCTTTTGCTCAAGTTTGGCGACTAACTCGTTTATGTCATCACGATCATGCCACTTTTGCAAATCCAGATGCTGCATGACAATGTGCATTGCCGTTCCTCGCTCAGCAGGCGTTAACTGCTTACTTTGAAGAAAGCGAGGTCGCTCTTTCAATGATTGGCTAAATCCTTTGACTAGCTTGTCATCACTTCGTTCATCTTGAAAGATCTCACGTTGGCGCTTCACTTCTGTTACCGACTGTTTCGACCTTGTTTCAGACGCTGCTTGATGAGGATAAGTCCAATCAAGACGGTGGTTCACCTCATCTTTATAGGAGCTCACTTCAGGGATAGGCTCTTTCTTCTGTAGTAGCATTTCATATTCTCGATGTTTATGAACATCTTCTGCTTCAATCTCAGCGAAGGAGGAAGCGTTATGAAGAGTGAGTGACCACCGTGCCGGATGTTGAAATACCTCATCGTGTTTTGAAAAATTCGCCATCCCTTCAGTTATAGAAGCGAGATCTTTATGTCTCATAATAGCGGGTCCAATCCAGCTCAGATAGGTCTTCCCTTTCGATCGTTCGTAATCAGATAGCAGCCACTCATCTCCAGCTGCTCCTGCCCACGACAATCGTTCTTTCTCCCAATCATTTACCGTACCAACTAAAATTAATTTCTCTTTCGCTCTCGTTAACGCAACATAAAGAACTCGCATTTCTTCAGCAAGTAGCTCAAGCTTCATCCGCTTTTGCAGTGTAAAGTAAGGCAATGTCGGATAGCTAATACGCTGAATTGGATCAATGAATTTGGTGGCAAGACCAAATTCTTTATGCATCAGCATTTGATTGGCCATATCTCTCATATTAAATTGCTTTGCAATTCCTGCAATAAAGACGACAGGAAATTCAAGTCCTTTACTTTTGTGAATGGTCATCACTCGGACAACATCCTCTTGTTCTCCAAGAGCACGCGCAGTGCCAAGATCACTCCCACGCTCTTTCATCCTGTCAATAAAGCGCAGGAAACGAAATAAGCCACGAAACGAAGTCGCTTCGTATTGTCTTGCCCGATCATACAGCGCTCGTAAATTCGCCTGTCGCTGCAAGCCGGCAGGCATTCCACCAACAAATTCATAATAGTTCGTTTCTCGATAAAGCTGCCAAATTAACTCACTTAAAGAAGACTGCCTTGCCGCTTCTCGCCACCTGTTCAAGTTTGTGATGAACTTCGATAATGTCTCCGATAGCTTGTTCGACTCAGTCTCACAATAAGATCGTAAGGCAAGATAATAACTTGAATGTTTCTCATTGATACGAATAAGGGAAAGCTCTTCCTCTGTTAACCCGATAATGGGTGAACGAAGCACGGAGGCAAGCGGGATATCCTGATATGGATTATCGATAACATTAAGAAGACTCATCATAATCGCGACTTCTGTTGCCTCAAAATATCCTGTTGCAAGATCTGAATAAGATGGGATGCCAGCTTGCTTTAATTCTTCCATGATCACAGGTGCCCAGCTTGCTGTTGCACGCATTAAAATCACCATATCCCTATACTGGATTGGTCTCATACGATCTTCCTTCCGATCGTATACTTTTGTTCGTTCGCTTTCACTCTTCCCCATCATATCTTTAATATTAGAAGCAATAAGCCGAGCCTCAAGCTGAACCTTTTCAGTTTCTTCTTCGTCTACCTCTTTCTGGGCACTCTTATCAATGATATGAACTTCCGGAACAACCGTTTCAGACTTAGGGTATTCTGCGCCAGGAATGAGCTCAGCTGCTTCATCGTACTCTATTTCTCCAACACGTTCGTCCATAATTTGTTTGAAGATAAAATTCGTACTATTCAACACTTCTTCTCGACTACGGAAATTGCGCGCAAGATCAATTCGTTTCGATGGCTCGTCAGACGATCGACCAAACGTTTTATACTTAGAGAGGAACAAGCCAGGTTCTGCTAGTCTAAAACGGTAAATACTTTGCTTCACGTCCCCTACCATGAAGCGATTGCCTCCTGAGTCAGAAGTTCTGCTAATGGCATTTAGGATTGTTTCCTGAACAGAGTTCGTATCTTGGTATTCATCGATCAGTACTTCGGCAAATTGTGTTTGATATTCACGAGCGGCACTCGATGGGACCGGGTTCTCGGGAGTAGAACGATCATCTAATAAAATAGAAAGACAATAGTGTTCAAGGTCACTGTAATCCACAAGCCCTTTTTCTTTTTTTAGCTCCGTATACTTGTGTCTAAATTCATTTACAAGTGAAGATAACGTTCCTAGTACTGGAGCAAGCTGAACGATGTCTTCTACATATTCCTCCGGGTTTCTTTGGAATAGCTCTTCTTTTAAGCTTTGGATGGTCTTTTTGACACGATCACGAAGGCCTTTTACTGTATCAATCATTTCAGAATCATATTGATCCCCTTTGCAAGGCTTTAAGCGACCAAATGTTATTTGTTCGAACTCATTTTTGAGCTCCTGCCACGTTTGAGCGGAAGCGGTAAGAAGCCTTTCCGTCATTTCACGTTCCATTTCTAACATCTCAAGGTATGGCTCTGGACCGCCTGGTGCATTAGAAAGAGAAATGGCCTTCTCCTGCATTTCACGCATACCTTCAAGCTGAAGAACGACATCTTTTTTTATTTCCTCTACCCAGACTAATTCATCAAACGCTTTTTCACTCGCTTCTTCATATACGGCGACACTATCTTGCAACCATTGCTCTGGCCATGGATGACTAGAAGAGAAATGATAGAGTCTTTCTACAAGAAGCTGAAGATCCACATCACTACGATCACTACTATAGCGATCAACAAGGTCATAAAAAGCCTCGTTCTCTTTCTTGCTATAATGCTCTTCGAAAAGTTCTTCCATTGCTTCCTCACGAAGCAATGCCGCTTCGGTTTGATCTGCTACTCTAAATGCAGGATCAAGATCAATTTCGTAATAATAGCGTCGAAGTACTTCCATACAAAAAGAATGAAGCGTTGAAATGGAAGCGCGATTCAACATCGAAAGCTGTCTTCTTAAATAAAGGGAAGATGGGTCTTCCTTTAACTTTTCTTCAAGAGCCTCCCCGATTCGATGTCTCATTTCAGCCGCTGCAGCATTTGTAAACGTTACGACAAGAATTCGATCAACTTCAGCAGGATCATTCTCATCAGCAAGACGCCTAATAATTCGTTCAACTAAAACAGCCGTTTTCCCCGACCCAGCTGCAGCTGCTACGAGAACGTCTTGATCACGAGCAGCAATAGCTTCCCATTGTTCGTCTGTCCATTTCGAGCCTTCGGGTTTATTCATTATCGTCATTCCCGTTCGCCTCCTCTCTCATGCGTCTCAGTATTGTTTCATCATCCTGTACAGTAATCGGTCGATAGTCATTATCCTCCATCGCCTGATCAAATTGACAAAATGAGCGATAGGAACAGAAAGTGCATGGGATGCGATCCTTCATCTTGTAAGGATCGATATCGATACGTCCGTCTGATATTTCAGTTCCAATCGTTTGGATGGTTTGCCGTGTGAATGACCTGAGCGCCTGAAAATCATCGGAAGATAAAACAGAAGAATTTTTATAAAAACTACCGTCCTTCTTTAGAGCGGCTGGAATAATGTCAGATTTTTTCTTCTCAATGTCATGATCCATCAAGCTTACGACATCTTTGTCAGCTAGCAAAAGACCCTTCATCTTAAACTTTTTGAAAAGTTCCTGTTGAAGTGCAGCTTGTCCTGGCGCTGATGCCTGCAACATTGGATTATGAACGTGGAAGTACAGCATTCCGGCTGCCGTTGCATCACGACCGAGCCAGATGTTTGCGTTTGTAATCACAACATCCAGATACGTTAGCATCTGAAGCGCTAAACCAAAGTAAACTTCTGAGAGATCAAGAGAAGTTCCACTTGATTTGTAGTCAATAATTCTGAGAAGAAGTTCCTCTCCATTTAGCGCCTGATCAACTCGGTCCACTCGTCCGATCAGCTGGATTTTCACCCCATTCTTAAGCGTAAACTCGATTGGTGGCAACTCCTGGTTTGGGCCAAATCCTAGTTCGAGCCCCGCTGGCTGAAAACCGCTTTTCTTCGCTTGTTGACCGAGAACTGAAGAGGCTCGACCTACTACCTGAGAAAGTTTTCTCATTATATAGTGATAGCGATTTGAACTTAATAGAATTTCATTTTGCAATTTCGGTGCAAGTTGCTCTACGATTTGACCTGATAGTTCATAGTATTGATTCGATGAAAGCTTTGCCCAATCCCAATGACGCTGCTTAATTGTTTCAGCCATCATGTTAAGCGCCGCGTGGAATAACTGGCCAATGTCTGGAGCTTCAAGCTTAAATGTTGACCGTTCTTTCAACCGTAAACCATGAGATGCAAATTGCGAAAAGGCACAGGATTTATACCTTTCCATTCTAGAAACACTTGTTTGAATCTTTGAACCATACAGTTTTCTACTCGTGTCTTCAGTTAGACGATCTGCTTTGTTACGATAAAAAAGACTTTCAATCAATCGAACTCGATTCTCTTGTGATGACGCTGTAACGAACCAATTATAGGCATCCCACCAAATCGGATCAATCGGATAGCCTCGATGCCATTGACGAAGCTGACCTGTTAATCTACCAATTGTCTTCGCCGGGTTCGTTATAAACGATAGCTCTTCTTTCGATTCTTCACCTGGTTCAGCAAATTTCAAACCAATGATAAGCTCAGGAAACATCTCTTTCAATCGATTCATCACAATAGATGGCTGCAATCCCTTTCCTTCTTCATCCGCAAGAGGACAACTTACCCACAGGGCATCAGATGACGTTGACAAGGAATGATAAATTAAAAACTCTTCGTCTAAAAGACGTCGCTTTAATCCGGGTGCTAGCTGGATCCCCTGTTCTTCTAGCTTTTCTCGATCCTGTTCATTCAAAAGCCCATCTTCCTGTATTCTTGATGGTAAAACTCCTTCATTGACACCTAGCAAAAACCCACACTTCACATCAGTAAATCTCGTTCGATCAATGCTACCGATCACAACTTGATCAAGTGAAGCAGGTACAAGGGCAAACTTCATGTTTTCCGTCCCAGCTTCAAGAAGCTTCGTAAATTGCTCTATTGAAAGTTTTTGATCACCAATCAATTCAACCGTTTCATCAAGCAGTGCAATAACAGCATCCCAAACTTGATCATGCTCCCGTGCTTTCGAAAGCTGACCTGCTTCTTCTGCTTGTACCTTCAATCGATCTATTTTTTCTGCAGCATGACTATTCTCTAGAAGATAATAAAGAATTTCACACATCTCGCGAACGGTTTTTGCTTTCGTCATTTTTCTTTCAAACTTTTCGAGCGGTGTAACAATCCATTCTTTCGTCTCATTTAGTCGATCTTCCATTTTTTCGAGGTCATCCGAGGTAACCGTTTCATCATCTTCGAGCTGTCGGTAGATATTCGCTTTAAAGCGCTCGTCCGTTTTCCAGCGATAGCCCTTAATGCCTTTAGCAATCACATAATTTTCGAGTTCATCCATGCGCTCGCGAATGGTTTCGACACTTTCTTCTGTATCGTCAGGAAAAAGCAATTCTGTTTTGACACAGCGAAATACAGATTCATAGCGCCAGTTATATTGAATAATATCTAGACTGGACCTTATTAATTCAATTAGCGGGTGATGCAGCATCGTCCTTTTTTGGTCAGAAAAAATAGGAATTCCATGATCGGCATAGATCGTTTCGACAAGTTCATAATAAGAAGCCATGTTACGTACCATGACTGAAATGTCTCTATATCGATAGCCTTCATCGCGTACTAATCTAAGCGTTTCACGCGCTGCCGCTTCAACTTCGGAACGGATATTCACCGCATGATGAACTTGAATATGCTGAAGACTTCCATTATAAAGAACTGGTGGTCGTTCACCATAGTTGGCTTCTAAATGAGCAAGTTCACTATTGTTATAGCGCTTTTGATCAGCTAAAATTAGCGGCTCCTTAATAGCAGCCCCCTCTTCATGCGCAAGTCCTTGAAGAGTTTGATATGTTTTCGCTGGCTCATGAAAGAGATCCAGTTCATGAATGCTTGAAGGATTCATCTCGGGATCCATCGTGATGGTAAATGTAAGGTTTGTGCCTTTTTTTATTAAAGCCTGAAGCACAAGAAGCTCTTGAGGTGTAAAACTATGAAAACCATCAATCCAGATAGAGGCACCCTCTAAGTAGCTTGACGCTTCGATTTTCTCAGCAAGCAATGCCAAATAGTCTTCCGAATCAAGATAAAACCCGAGCATTTCCTTCTGAAAAGCATCATAAACAAGGTGAAGATCATAGAGCTTATCTCGAAGTAAGCTTCGCTCATCTTCATCATAAAGATCATCCGCAAAACGTTTTATATCTTCCGGTTCAAGACAATACCGTTTAAACTCTGTTACCATGTCATTCAGATGTTCCACATACCCTGTTTTTTCAGAAGAACGCTGATAAATTCTTAGCTTCTGTTTATTCTCTTCGATGATATGACGTAACATCATACTTGTTCCTACGCTCGTTAAGTGTGGGCGGGCCATCCCTCCCGTTTCTTGAAGAACTTTCCATGCCAGTCTTGTAAAACTAAAAACCTGAGCACGAATCATTCCTTTTAACCCTCTATTATGTACTAGTTCATATTCTGATTGAAAAGTCATTTGCTCTGGTACAAGATAGATCATATCTTCACCAAGCGGGCGATCGATCAATTCGTGCTGCATTTCAGATAAGCAATGCTCTGTTTTTCCACTTCCAGACCGACCAATAACAAACTGTACCGCCATGTATTCTACCTCCTACACCGTAAATTCTTAGTCTATTATCTCATGTTTTTCTTCAATTGGATAGCAAGACAAGAAAATACGTTCGCATCTAAAGCGACATTATTTGTAAATTATCATACTCGATGGTTTTTAGGATGATCCGTCAGGGTATATCAAATATAAGAACATATTTACAAAGGAGTTTTGACAATGGAAAAAGAATTCGAAACATTTAAATGGGAGCTAAATAGACTAACAAGAGACATGACCGAATTTGTGCATAGCTACGAAAAGCTCGACGAAGGTCAAAAAAGAAGTGTCGCATCGAACTATCCATTTAAATCAGATCTTCATGACCTAAAGAATATGCTTGCTACGTGGAACAATACCGTTAATAAAATGTAAAAAGATGAGGAGCACTCCCACTTTAGGGGGTGCTCCTTTATTTAGAAATCATGTTTCTTTCATAACTTCATACATCTAAAGAGTAGAGATTTGTATAGAAGGAGGTCAACGATGTATACCCACAGAAAGTATTACGAGCCTTATGTTAGTCCATTTGATCCATGTCCCCCTATTCGAGTGAAATCTTATTCCACTCCTCCTAATCTTTATATGGGATTTCAGCCCCCAGGACTGGAGCAATATTCCGCACGTGAAGCTCTCTCTCGAGGTACTCTCTGGAAAGCCTTCTATGATCCCTATCCTTATCCTTCAAAGCAGGGGGAGTAAAACATGTCTAAACAGCTACCGAAAGCCTACTATGAGCTGTTAGAGGAACTGCAGGCCACTGATTTCGTTCTCGTTGAACTGACTCTTTACCTTGATACACACCCGGATGACTACGAAGCCATTCAACAATTCAATGAATATGCCAAAAGAAGTAAGCATCTTAAGAAACGCTATGAAAAGGAATATGGTCCCCTTCAGCAATACGGCAACAGCTATTCAAACTACCCATGGAATTGGGGCGACGCACCGTGGCCATGGCAAGTCTAGTCTGGAAAGGGTGAACCTCAATGTGGCTATATGAAAAGAAATTGCAATATCCCGTTAAAGTCAGTACATGTAACCCCATGCTTGCCAAATTTTTGATTGAGCAATATGGTGGTGCTGATGGTGAACTAGCAGCAGCCCTCCGTTATTTGAATCAACGGTATACCATTCCTGATAAGGTCGTCGGGTTATTAACCGATATCGGAACAGAAGAATTTGCTCATCTCGAAATGATCGCTACAATGATCTACAAACTCACAAAAGACGCAACCGCAGATCAAATGAAAGAAGCTGGACTCGGCGCCCACTATGCTAATCATGACAGTGCCCTATACTACTCCAATGCCGCTGGCGTCCCATGGACAGCAAGCTACATCGCCGCCAAAGGAGATCCAATCGCCGATCTATACGAAGACATCGCCGCAGAAGAAAAAGCAAGAGCCACCTACCAATGGATCATCGACCTCTCAGACGACCCAGACCTAAACGACTCCCTCGCCTTCCTAAGAGAACGAGAAATCATCCACTCCCAACGCTTCAGAGAAGCCGTTGAAATACTTAAAGAAGAAAGAGATAAGAAAAGGATATTTTAAAACGAAATGCGGATGTGGGCGGTTAAATCCGCAGGGCGTTGGAACCCATGAGAATGAGACGCTTTTTGTCTCAATCGATTGGGTGAAACGACCGGAGGATTTGCCCACTGCAGCTAGACATGAAATGCGGAAGTGGGCGGTTAGACACGGCAGGCACTGGAACCCTATAAATTGAACACGGTCTTTGTGTTCGAGTTATAGGGTGAAGTGACCAAGTGTCTGCCCACTGCAGCTAGACATGAAATGCGGAAGCGCCCGTATAGCCTCGACAAGCGCTGGAGCCCTCTAAAAAGAACACGCTCTTTGTGTTCATTTTAGAGGGTGAAGCGATCGAGAGGCTGGGCGCTGCAGCTAGACACGAAATGCGGAAGTGGGCGGTTAAATCCGCAGGGCGTTGGAACCCATGAGAATGAGACGCTTTTTGTCTCAATCGATTGGGTGAAACGACCGGAGGATTTGCCCACTATAGCTAGACATGAAATGCGGATGTGGGCGCTTAGACACGGCAGGCACTGGAACCCTATAAATTGAACACGGTCTTTGTGTTCGAGTTATAGGGTGAAGTGACCAAGTGTCTGCCCACTGCAGCTAGACATGAAATGCGGATGTGGGCGGTTAGACACGGCAGGCACTGGAACCCTATAAATTGAACACGGTCTTTGTGTTCGAGTTATAGGGTGAAGTGACCAAGTGTCTGCCCACTGCAGCTAGACATGAAATGCGGATGTGGGCGGTTAGACACGGCAGGCACTGGAACCCTATAAATTGAACACGGTCTTTGTGTTCGAGTTATAGGGTGAAGTGACCAAGTGTCTGCCCACTGCAACTAGACATGAAATGCGGAAATGGGCGATTACCCTCCACAGGCACTAAAAGCTTAAAACCAAAAACAATAACACGCAAAAGCCATCCCCTTTCGGGCATGGCTTTTCCTTTATCTCACATGATCTTCAGTACGATGTTTTCTCGGGCGTTGATTCAATTTGATTTCAATTAGTTTGCCCGCTCCCCATAATACAACTATAGCAGCGAGAATCAGCACCATCTCCAAAGGACGATGGATCAGGGCAAAGACATCATGTCCAATAAAAGACACGATCGATATCATCACCATTTTCCCTAGTAAAACGGCGAGTACAAAGCTTCTAATGCTCATATTTGAAAGACCTGCGACGACGTTGATTAAAGCTGATGGCGTAAATGGAAAACAAAGTAGAAGAAATACCATCCCAAATCCATGCCGCTCGATCCAGCGAAGTGTTTTTTCGATTTTGGCATGTTTTGTAATCACTCGCATGAAGCGCTGTCTAGCAAGCTTTCTGACCACTATAAAAACGATCAAAGCGCCAAGAGATGCACCAAGCCATGAAAGTAAAGAGCCATACCAGAATCCATACGCAGCCGCATTTCCTGCTACAAAAAGAAAAAGGGGTAATATGGGAATCACAGCCTCAAGCATTGGTAGCAAAATTCCAGGCAAAGGACCAAGTGCACGATACTGACCTAGCCACTCTCTGATTGTTTCTTCATTCAAAAAGTCTTTAATCATTTCCCATTCCATATGGGAATCAACCTCGTTTCCTGATGCATACGTCACTGCGAAAGCACATAATGCTTATTTCCTTTATTAAATCACAAAAAATTATGATAAGAAAGTCTCGTCTATTTTAACAACGCTTCGTACACTTCTTCATCAAGAGCTTCCGCTTTCTTTTGGTTATATGTTTTTTCATATTGTGGTTCTGCCGTTATTTTCGCACCCCAGAACATGCTTTCTGCGACTTGAGTAACTTCCACATTAATCTTAGCAAGCTTCAGTGACACTCCTTGCATCGCTTCCTCTAGGATAGAAGCTTTTCCGTGAATGGAATATACCGTTTCCAATCCGATTATTGTAAAGACAACATTAGAATGCTGTTTGACATTTTGAATTGTTCTTGAGTTAGAAGTCACAGAAAAGCGAATATTATTTTTATCTAAGCTTTTCACCCATGATATCGCTGATACATTGGGTGTATGGCTTTCATGATCAATCGTTGCAAGCATTACAAGCTTTTCTCCTTCTAAAAAGGTTACAAGATCTTCTGTTAGCTCTGTCATAATCCCCTTCTTCGCCAAAATGCCTCATCCTTTCAATTTCTTTGATCTATTGCTTTCCTAAAAGATTACCACGAATCCCTCTTAATGGAAACGCTTCACCATTTCAAACCGAATTTATACTATAAGGAAGACTATATTAATGAACATAATTGATTATCAATATAAGCTAACATATAAAAAAAGCCGCACTCACATGAGCACGGCTAACAGGGGGAAAATCACTTTCAAACTACTTAGGGGGTTTGATAAAGAATATTCCCGAATGTCAAAAAACCAAACTACAAATTTAAAAATAAATTATTTTTTTTCATTCATTTTGAGTGAACCACTTAAATCAACGTTAATCGACTGAAATTCAGGTAAATTTGATAGCGTCATAGAAACTGGGAAACCGGATGTGAAATGCTCATGATCAAGATCAATCTGTATACTGTTCGGCTCCCCGATAGGTCTTGTTTGATAAATAAGAATAGAACTCTTCTTATCATCTTTCATTTCCAAAAGAATAGGCTTGCGGGCTTCAATAAGCTGCCGCTCTTCTTCTGATGCAACATCAAATCGCTCTTCATAAGTCTTTCGGCTTTCAATATCAAATTGATTAAAAAATTGCGAACTTATTTCTTCTTCAGAATCAAATGAAATCACAAGTTGCTGACCATCATCCTTTAAATGAACAGAATAAGAGATTCCGCTGTACTCTCCAATGGTTACCTTTTCTCCCTTTGCCATCGCTTCCAAGTCAGATTGCGCGATTGTTTTACTAACTGATCCGTCTTTATTAAGAATCACTTCATTTAATCGATATGAGAACTGTTTCTGTATTGCCCGAAAAGGTTCTAAAGGAAGATAACTTCCATCCTTGTCTTCCCTTACATCATACTGAATGGAGTAGGGGTTTTCTCCGCTTGTATTGGTAACTACAAACTTTGTTTGCGGATCGTATTCACCTTCAATATAGAGTTTATTCATGTTAAGACCTGCTTCAAAATGAGAAAATGTAAGCTCTCCATCCTTTATTTTTACACTTTTGTTCAAATCCGTTTCAGCATATACATTTGAAGAATAATCACTTTCTAAAGACAGCTCCTGATTTTCCAAGTTCACCTTCTCATCATTTCCTTGAACATACGCATCTTTAATAAGGACGGAATTTGCTGATGAAAAACGATTGAACTCATTTATAGTCCCACCGGCCTCATGATTCGGTATTAAAATATCAGCCTGATAGATACGGTGATTCACAACATGAGGCTTGCCATTTTGCTCCTTAGAAATGTTCTGCTGATTAACTAAATATGATTCGTTTGATCCTTCGATTCCTGTAAAGCTAACTGACCCGATATGTAATCTTGGTAAATTATATGGTTGATCACTTTCCTTCAACGAAAAGGAATAAGTAAGATAAACGGCTCCGTAATTTAGAACCATTACATCATGGATAATTAAATCTCTCTCGGCTGAAAGAAGGGGGATACTGCGCTCCTCACCACCCAATACTCCTAACTCTCTTGCTAGTCGAGTCTGCGGAACACTGTTTTCCATTGCTTCTTCCCAACTACTAGTAGATTCGTATACTTCAAAAAGAGACTCATCCACTTTAAAATTAGGCTCCCCATTCTTAATCTGATTGAAAATAACAAGGAACAGGACGAAAGATAAGAAAATTCCAATAATTTTATATAAATTTAATTTCCTCACATAGATCCCTCACTTCTGATCGTCATACCTCTATTCTATCAGTTTTGAACTTATGATTTAAACAACAGTCCTATCTCAGCATCCTTTTTAAAGAATAAACCAAAAAAACTTCCTCTAAGGAAGTTTATGGTGCTATTTCAACTGGAATTCGAAACAAGAAACTCTCTTCTTTATTATTCATCACAATAGGTACTTTAACTTCAATCTGATATGCACCTGGATCTAGAGGTTCTGTAACAAGTGAATCCCCTTCGATAATTTCATCATTAGACACCTTCTTTTCGACTGAAGGTACTAAAGAATTATATGGAATAACAACTTCGTCTGTATTTTGTTCAGTAATTTGGTAATCCAATAGCCCGTCTTTTACTACCTCAACCTGAGTATTCTCGTCCCCTTCATACTTTATCTTGGCAGTAAGGGTAATACTGTGATCTTCTGCTAGTTTACTATTCACCAGAGCGCCTATAGGCATTTTTGGCTGCGTCTCCGACCTTGATACCACGTCTCTTTGATTTTCACTAAGCAAGTATTCACTAGTATTCATTTTCCGATCACTAAACAGTACATTGACAGCGCCTACAATAATAAAAACAATAAAAAACAATATAATTAGCTTAGAACTATCTAACTTCCATTTCTTCATAACGACATCCTTCCACGCTTATCTCAATGCACCTAGTATATCATTTCCTTATCCGAATATAACAAAAAAACTTTAATGAATAAGAAGTTTTGATACACTTAACTGAGGATTCAGAGAAAGGATGTCATCACATGGATTTAATTATAGATGTACTTTATGGAACTGGAATTGTTTTCTTACTGATTGCTGGTTTGTATTTAGTGGATCAATTCCGCAAATAAAGTCTTATGCATTAGGCCCTGCTTTGTACACAACCGATGGCGATGGATCAACAACGGAGGCATCATATTCCTGTTGAACCGACCCCTGTGGCATTTGTTTAATGATGCGAACGAGTTCTTCTTCATCAGGGTTGTACCCTTTTCGTGATAAGTACTCCATTATTTCTCTAGTGCTCACCGGTTCTTCAACATTTCTTAAAAAGCTTAAAATTTCATTCTGCATGATTTGTCTCCTTTCAATACGTCAACGTCTCACATTTTTATTACCCTATTATCAAAAATTATAATCGTTTTCACACCCGACTCTTTCCAAGCGTAATGAAATTCGCTAAACTTAAGATAGTTTCAGCTTTACTAAAATGAAAGATTCTATATAGAGGAAGGAGAAGGACATTGCGTTCATTATTATTAGTTATTTCAATGATGTTCGTTATCTTGGCGGGGTGCGGTAATAATTCATCTCAAACCTCTAACGAATCGAACGGAGGAGAACAAATGCAGGAAAAAATCGCTTTTGAAACAGTCGAAATGCAGAATGCTCCTAAAGATGTTCAGACAACCGTTCAACAAAAATGGTTAGAAAAATCCACTTTTACGATTCCATCAAATGACGATCTCTATATTATTATTACTCGTGGTGAAATGCCAACAGGTGGTTATTCAGTTTCAATCGACAGTATTATTAAAGAAGGCAACGAAATTGTTGTCTCGTATTTCTATACTGATCCGAAAAAGGATGATATGGTTACACAAGCCATTACAAAACCAATTGTGATCTCAAAAATCGAGATGACGAATACTCGTGTTAATTTTAAAGAAATTCAAAAAAGCGTTCCTAATTAAGGATTCGCTTTTTTGTTACACACAAAATTGTAGCGCTTACAACATTCGTTATGAGCCATTAACGGGGAATTACGCTTTTATTTATCCAGCTCCATTCCCCATGGCCTCGATCACTTCGTCTCTCATGCTGAACACAAATTGCGTGTTCCTTTGAGAGACTCCAGTGATTGTCGGCCATTAACGGGGAATTACGCTTTTATCTATCCAGCTCCATTCCCCATGGCCTCGATCACTTCATCTCTCATGCTGAACACAAATTGCTTGTTCTTTTGAGAGACTCCAGTGATTGTCGGCCATTAACGGGGAATTATGCTTTTATTGAAAGGACTGAGGATATGATTGTTTATGAGGATAATGATTGTTTTGTTATGATTACACAGCATGATCACGCCTTGCTTTCAGGGCAGTTTGCAGAAGCGTTGCGGAAACCTTTTTGGCCAGAGAACCTTTATCAGGAAGATGTTTTATACGCGATAAAACATCATGATCGTGGATGGATTCCACTTGATGAAGTTCCTTTTTGGAATGATCGCCGCGAAGCACCCTACTCCTTCTTAGACTTCCCTCTAGCTACTAAGCTACAATTCTATAAGAAAGGGATCGAGGAAGTGAGTGAAAAAACAATTTACGGGGCTTTTCTTTGTAGCAAACACTATCGCTCTTTCTTTAATGGTGCCGAGTCGGAGCATGCGATTCGTTTTTACGCAGAAGAAGAGAATAGACAAGATCAGCTCAAGGAATCAATTGATATTCCTGATGATCTTCTAACATTTCATTATCAACTTCTTCAATTTTGTGACGACCTCTCGCTCTATGCTTGTTTTCAAGAACCGGGTGTCCAAAAAGAGGAAGAGCTCTCCTGGTATCGGAATGGATTCCCTCAATCCTTTTATTTTCTGGAGGAACAAGATTTAATACGGACAAGCTGGAAATCTACTGATACGATACAAATATCTCATCCTCTATTTGATGAAGACCACGTCTTTCAGGTGCAGCTTAAGCGTGTTCCAAAAGAACTGATCGGGACTGAAGGAATTTCAAAAGCTTATCAATCTACTCCAGTTGAATATCGTAGATTTCACTTTAGTAGCTAATGCTGACAATAGACAGTAAGATATTTGCCTCTGAACGAAAGCCAGATTCATCACGCCAACTTGAATAGGAACTTCCCTATCATTTAGGAAGTTCCTGTGTGGGTATGCAAAGTCCTCTCTCTTAAGAAAGGCGTTAAAAAAATAACGTTACGAAATAGAAAATAGTTCCCAGACCGGCAATGGAATAATTAAAAAGGCGATTGTTTTCTGACCAATTCTTTTCAGCGTTGAATTTTTCAAAGGCAAGCATTCGATAACTCGTCTCGCTTCTCATTCTCAACACACCCTTATTCGATTATTCTGACTATTCTTTCTATTATTGTAAGCGCTTACTTATTTAAAGTAAAGGTTTAATCACAACAAAAAAGCCGTTTATTTAACGGCTTTCACACTGGTCAAGTGGGTCTACTTCGTTTCGCCACGTTTCTTCATTACGCAGTGCAAACAGTAGCCAATCTTCGTTCCCATTATAATTGGAATCGTTCCATTCGCGGAAATGAACCACTGATTGAAAGATCTCTCCCTGAATTGATTCAATTAATTGGTTCCTCTTAGGATGATCTTCTATCCAATCAAACAACTCTTTTGTGAGAATTGATTTGAGATCGAACTTCATAAGGTTTCCTCCTTTACTTTACCACACAGGAAGAAAATATCAGATGTTAGTTTCACAAAACTTCCTCATTTTGATGGTTCATTTGCATTAGGGCATTTAATAATCGGTCAAGCTCCTGACTACAGCGAATGGTTCTCTCTGATGCAAATCCATATCGTCCCGCAACTTCAAACATTTCTTTGCGTTTTTTTTCAATTGCATCATACATGTCTCATTCCTCCTCATGCCAATACATTACCATTATGCCCATTTCTAGAAGGAATCAAAACGTATTCGACCAAACTTCCTATGCTATGTCAGAATTAGTAGGAATAAGACAAAATCTTTTGCTAAACTCGATTAATTGTGTAAAGAAATAGCTCTCTGTATGAAACTATCCTCCTGTAAAGATATTTATATAGTTCTCTTATTCCCCTTTTTCAGTTGTTTAATCCACAGTTTGCATTTATAGATGAGTGCTATTCCCATTTCTTTTTATCATGATATTAAAATTCGTCGAGCCGTTCGTAAATGATTTTTCATAAGTGAATCCAGCTCTCTCATACACCTTGATCGCCCGCCTATTAAACGATGCTACGGTCAGTCTGACATTTGAGAACCCATTGATTTCTATTGCATAAGCAAGTCCTACCTTCAAAAATGCTAACCCGGTTCCTTTGCCCGCCTTATTTGGATGTAGTCCCAAACCAATATCTATAAAGTTCTCCTCGTAGGCGTCAACTTGGTGACCAGCTGGTACCTGAGCCGATTCTCCATAGCAAAAGTATCCAATCAAATTTCTTTTGTCATCTATCACAAAAAAATAAGACCCATTCATAAACTCTAATAATTCTTCTTGATCGCCTGTAAAACTATACAAAGAATAAGGTTCGTCATATGTCCACGTTTGAATTTCTTGTGCCTTTTCTAAGGTCATAGGGTGAATTCTCATAGCTTTATCGATTCCCTTCCCACTCTCCATGAAACTGTGATAAAAATGATTGTATGAATTCATGCCGTTCTTCTGCAAGACTTTTTCCCGTCTCGGTATTCATAAGATCTTTTAATTTCAGAAGTTTTTCATAAAAATGATTAATAGCGGTAGACTGTTCATTTCGATAGGCATCCATTGTCATATTTGTTCTTGGTTCAATAGAAGGGTCATAAATCAATTCTGCTTTGGAGCCGGCGTACACAAACGTTCGTGCAATGCCAATCGCCCCTATCGCATCTAATCTGTCCGCATCTTGCACAACTTGTGCTTCGAGACTCTTGACTGGTGGGCGATTCCCTCCTTTATAAGAAATAGTCGTAATAATTTCCATAACGTGTTCTCGATCCGCAGCCTTTAATTGATATAGCAACGCTTCTACCTCTCTTATCCCCTCTTGCTCTGAGGAAGCTACTTTATCATCTGCTAAATCATGAACGAGTGCTGCTACTTCACAAATAAAGGTGTTAGCACTCTCTTCATCTGCTATTCTTTTTGCTTGTTTCACAACCCGATCAATATGATGCCAGTCGTGACCGCTACCTTCTCTTTCTAATTTTCGTCTAACGTACGTTCTAAGTTCACTCAAAATAGTATCCATGCTAATATGTCTCCTTATTGAATAATTGAATTATGCCTACTCGAAATTTCCTATCGCTTATAAATCGAGAAATGGATAATAGTAGCCAAAACTTAACCCTCACAAAAAAAGGCCAGCTATATGCTGACCTATAACTTCTCTTCGACTTCGGCTTTCTTTAGTAAATCTTCTTTCATTTGCTGAACCTTCTCTTGCGTTTTGGTTTCGACCAAATAGTCTTTTATACGATCCTTCATTTCTTCAAAAGATGGTGGATTCTCAGCATCTTTTGAGAACTGATCATCATAAAATGATTTCATCTCTTCTTCGGTCACTTCGGGTGTTTCAATTTTCTCTTTAACGAACTTATCTACAACGACAATATCAGAATACTGACTTTCAAGCTGAGCAAGCGTCATGCCTTGACCTTCTAGCGCTTTCTTCAGCTCATCCTCACCATCAAATTGAGCCTTTATTTGCTCAAGTTCAGTTTCAACTTCTTTATCTGATGCAGAGAAACCTTCTTCCTTTGCTTTCTGAAGCAGAAGTTCCTGTCCGATTAAATTATCCATAACTTCTTCTTCAATTGACTTCGCCACTTCCGTATCCGATGGATCTTCACCGCTCATCGTATAGCGCAGCTGAGTTTGAACTAGCATCGAATTATAATCTTTTCCCTTAATATCTTCACCATTTACAGTAGCAACAACCTTATCTTCTTTTACCTTCATCGCTTCTAGTTCTTCCTGTGTTTGATCCATTGTTCCTGATTCTTCTGAAGGCTTTTCTTCTTTGTTCGCTTCACTATTATTGTTACAAGCAGCGAGCAAAAGAACTCCAATAAGCATTAATAAGCCAAGATATTTTTTCATGCAGATGATGAACTCCCTTCAAATATGACGAAACGTCTATGTTGATTATAGGACTTATTATAACATTCTTAAAAATACTTCATAATAAATATGGGATATTTTTGTTTTTTCAAGACTGACTATAGTAAAGCCACAGTTCGAATAATCAACAATAACAGCTAAGATACCGTTTAGTAAAAAAAGACAAAAAAACCCTAGAAAATCATCTAGGGTTAGTGTAAATAATGATATCGTTTTTCTAATCGCTCTTGTATGAAAGACACACATACACAAACAGCCCAATAAATTAGCGCAACTAATATGTACATCGTCATAAAGTCGAACTCTCGGCCTCCAACTATTTTCGCATGATGGAGTAATTCTGGAACTGTAATGACCGCCGCTAAAGATGATGCCTTGATTAGATCAAGCATCACATTCGATAATGGCGGAATCGCTATTCGCGTTGCCTGCGGCAATATGACTTCCCTCATTGTTGTCCAATAAGGCATACCGAGCGCTGTCGAAGCCTCCCACTGCCCTTTTTCAACAGATGACAGCGCAGATCGCTGTATTTCAGCAATATAGGCGGCGCTATTTAAGCTAAAACCAATCAATGCTGATGTTAAAGCTGAAAACTCAATGCCAACGACAGGTAACCCGAAATAAAGAATATAAAGAAAAACAAGAATCGGTGTACCCCTCATAAACGAAATGTAAAGTCGAGCTGGCCACCTGAGGGCTCTCCATTTTGACATTCTTCCAAGAGCAAGAAATAACCCCATCACCAGTCCGATAATCATTCCAACAAACGCGATCAATAACGTTAATCCAAGTCCTTGAATGACATAGGGAAACGACTTTAACGCAAGACCCGCATCAAATAGATATTCCCAATGTATTTCCCCCACTTGTTACAACTCCCACTTATTCTTCAAAATCAATATCTGGCTTAACTGATACGTTAGCTCCATCAAAGAACTTCTCTGAAAGCTCTTTGAGCGTGCCGTCTTCCTTCATCTCTTTAATGGTTTCATTCACTTTTGTTTCCAGTTCTCCGCTATCTTTTTTCATAACGATCGACTGATCATTTGGATAGTATTCGATATCTGGATGGATTGTAATATTTAAATCCGGAAAGGCAGCAAGAGCGAGCTTCTGTAAGTAATAATCATTCAAGATAATATCCGTTCTCCCTGTTGATACATCACGTAAATACTGTTCGTTTGTCGCATTATCGTAAGTTACTTCCTCAGCACCGTGCTCACGAGCTACCTTCATATAAACGGTTGTTGAAGCACCAGCGGCTTTCTTCCCTTCAAGATCATCTAGTGAATCAATTCCAGATAAATCATCTTTTCTTACGATCGCTGTTCCGTAAGAGTATTTAACTGGTTCAGAAAAAGCAAATTTTTCTTCTCGCTCTTCCGTTGATGTAATATCGTTTGCAGCAAGATCTACTTTCCCTGAGTTGATGCTTGTTAACATGCCATCAAAGCCCATTTCTTCAAATTCAACTTCAAGATCAAGGCGTTTCGCCATCTCTTTTACAACTTCAACTTCGTACCCCGTCACTTCGTCAGAACCTTCTTCATAATAAGAAGTTGGATAGAGCGTCCCAGACGTAGCTACCGTAATCTTTCCTTCTTCTTGAATCTCTTCCCAGGCAGTCGGTTTATTTTCAGTTGCTTCATTCGATTCGTTTCCACCGTTCGAACAAGCACTTATCACAAAAACAACTAGCCCCATTAAAAGTACAGGAGCCAGTCGCTTAACGAAATTAGTCATTCATTTCACTCTCCTTTAATCTAGTAAACAGTAAAAACATATCACTATATGACAGTGTATTGCAACAATTACAACACATTCTTTTATATACAAACTATTCCAATTTTTCAATCATTGTTTGATCGCTATGTTACGATAAAAACAACTTCAATCGTAAAGAAAACACCCTTAGATTCAAGAGTGTTTCAACTGTTCATCTATTTTTTCATGAAGATATTTTGTAGCCTGATCGAGGTGCTTCAAAGCTTCACCAGGAAATTTGTCAACGTCTTTAGCTCTTTTTACATGTCCATATAAAACGAGATCCTGAGAATTCATCACAATATCGAGAACTTCTCTACCTACCTCATCTTTATTTTGATCCATGTGAATAGCTGTTTTGTACTCTCTCACTACTTCAGTTAGAATTTGTAACCTCTGTAAATCCATTTATACTCATCCCTTTACAGTCATTAATCCTTTTTAAGCGTACCATGAACGACTCAGAATGAACACCAAAGCTATTCAATGAAACGGAGTAAATCACCATAGATCACTTGATCAGAATAATCTAATTCATCTTGAACCTGACCAAAATAGCGAGCACATTTGTTTCGATTGGTTTTTGAACTTGTTTCTTTGTTATAACACGTATTTTTAGTATAGATAAGATTCTCTGTCACAAAGCTTCCATCCCTGAAAATAACGAGATCTTCTCGTTTTTTCGAGAATAGGCTTGTGCCAAAATTCAAACTTGTGCTTTCTTCTACGCCTAACATCTCTAAGATTGTCGGCTTTAAATCAACCTGTCCTCCAACTGTATCAATCACCTTGCCTTCTTCACCTGGAACGTGAATGATGAGAGGCACTTTTTGTAGATCGACATGTTCTACAGGACCTATTTCTTCACCTAGATAATCGCCAAGAGCTTTATCATATGTTTCAGATAACCCATAATGATCACCATAAAGAACAAAAATGGAGTCTTCATATAAACCAGCAGCTTTCATTTCTTCAAAGAAAGTCTTAATCGCTTCATCCTCATAGCGAACCGTTGCATAATATCGGTTTACTACTTCTTCCGGAGTCTCCGGCAGTGAAATCATTGTGTCTTTTTCTTCTAATAAGTAAGGAAAATGATTTGTCAGTGTAAGAAATTTTGCCGAATATGGCTGATCCAGTTCTTTTAAGTAAGGAATCGATTGCTTGAAGAACGGGATATCCTTCAAACCGTAGTTGATGGAATTATCGTCACTCACTTCAAAATCCTTTTTTGAATAAAAGCGATCGTAACCAAGCGTTTCATACATTTCTGACCTATTCCAAAATTCCCGATCATTTCCATGAAAAGAAGTTGTCGTATACCCCTCGTCATTTAATGCCTCAGGAAGCGAGAAAAACTCATTCTGTGGCTTTCTAACGAACACAGACCCTCCGGAAAGTGGATACAAACTGTTATCAATCATAAATTCAGCATCAGACGTTTTCCCCTGTGCTGTCTGGTGATAGAAATTAGGAAAGAAAAAACTTTCTTCCTTCAACTTATTTAGATAAGGTGTGGCTTCTTCCCCATCGATACTTTCATCGAGCATAAATGCTTGCGTAGATTCTAAAGAAATAATGATCAGATTTTTCCCTTTCGCGATCCCTTCATAGGAGGAAGACTTCAATTCCTTTTTCTCTACATAACTTTCGATCTCTGATAGTTCCGTATCATCCGCAAACGCACTATTAATGGATGTAAACGAGTTATAGCCTATATCATAAATATGATATGTATAAGCACCAAGTGACTTAACAAATAACTCTCGATCATATGATTTTTCAAATAGTAATGGATGCATAATTAACGCCAGTCCAGCTGTTCCTACTAATATGCCGACACCAGTAAACGCCGTTCTTTTTCGTAGTTTCTCTGATAACGGGGTCTTATGTAAATGATTTCGTTTTAGGATCCAAAATAAGATGATGGAGTCGAGCACGATGAGCGGATCATATAAATTCAACAGCTCAACTGTACTTTGACCTAAACCTCCAACGTTACCAAATTGAAAAAGAACAGGAACGGTAACAAAGTCTATGTAGAAACGATAATATAAAATATTACAATAAAGTAGAGCTGATAAAATAAAATAAACTGCTAATATTAGGCCTGGTTTTGACTGCTTCCTAAAAAGACCTATACCTAGCAGTAATACGATTGACCCTATTGAATTAATGAACAGAAACATTTCTTCGCCAATTCCGCTCAATGAAAACGAAAATTCAAATCGATAAACAAGATACGTTTTCAGAACAAGTAATCCCACTAATAATAAATAAAAATGCCACACTGACTTTTCTTTTGTTCTCTCTGCTTCCATCACTCACACCCCTTATATCTCCCTAACATAAATGAACTCTTTCTTTCTTTATTTACCACCAAAGGGGGATAACCAAACTACCGGCAAATCCCTCCTCTCTAAAGACGAATGAATAATCAAGAAAGTTTCATTTTAATAGGAAAAAACAAGGGCGATTACTCCAAACGCAATAAGAAAAAGTCCAATTGTGACACAAGAAATCGTTACCACCCACCACGGTATTGAATCAAGAGCTTTCGTTTCAATAAAAAAGAAAATACTTTCTTCTTTATCTGTTGCTTCAGATGCCCTTGCATGACCTGCCGTATCCGATTTTATTGCCTCAAGACGATGAAACAAATACTTGGGGCTCCCCACCAATACAACACCAGCAATCCAGAATATCACAGCTATCGTCCAACCCATTTCATGTCCGCCTTTCCAAAATGCTTATTTGTTCAGTAGTATGAACGACTTGATCAAAAAAAACACCTCTAATATAGAGGTGTTCTAAATCAGAATCCGTTCTGGTTTTGTATAAACATTGAAGCCTTCATGGCGAATAAACCCTACTGTTGTAATGTTAAGATCATCCGCTAATTGAATGGCAAGCTCAGTGGGAGCCGATTTGGAGAGCAGTACACCAATCCCCATCTTGGATAGCTTAATAACAACCTCTGATGAAATTCTTCCGCTAAACGCAACGCTAAGATCAGAAGGGTGAAGATGGTGACGGAGTGCGTAACCATATAGTTTATCAAGAGCATTATGTCTTCCAATGTCAGTACGTGAAGCCACCATTTCTCCATTTTTGAATATGGCCGCGTTATGAACACCACCAGTCGATTTAAACGTAGCTGACTGCTCTTGCAACGTTCTCATATTAGCAAGACAAACGGAGGCGGTTAATTCAGGTGCCTTCATAATCGTACGAGCCGTTTTCGAATCACTTTGCAAATAAAAATGTCTACTTTTTCCACAGCATGAGCTAATGACGCGCTTTGTATATGTCTCAGACGTTAATGAACCTTGAACAGCAGCTTTTACATTCACAATCCCTTGCCCATCATTAAAAAGCATTTCTTCAACATCGTGATAAGATCGAATCACCCCTTCTGAAGCGAGAAATCCAATGACCATATCTTCTAAATGATCAGGTGTACAAACAAGCGTTGCGAATTCAGTATGATTAATTCGAATCGTGATTGGTTTCTCAAGTGCAATCAAGTCTTCCTTCTCTTTAAATTCCCCATTTTCATACCGTGTGATTTTGCGTTCAGTCGTATGTTTGAATTCTTTCTCCATGATTATCCACCTATAAATGACATTTCAATCTTGTCTCTATTTAAAACACTTTCCTCTGTTCGCTCATCTGAATAGCGATCATGTCGACCATTCCAGAGATTTGTTAGCATCTTCCGTAATTCTTCATCTGTCGCTCCATTACGAAGCGGATTTCGTAAGCTCGTTCCTTTCGAAGCAAATAAACAAGTGTAAAGAGCTCCATCAGCTGAAAGGCGCGCTCTTGTACAGCTAGAACAAAACGAATCACTGACAGATGAAATAACACCAATTTCACCAGATCCATCTTCATATTGATAGCGGCTAGCCACTTCGCCAAAGTATGCAGCATCAACAGATTTAAGAGGAAAAGTCTCTGCTATTTGATCAATAATATCTTTCTTATTCATCACATGATCAAACTTCCAGCCATTTGAATTTCCTACATCCATATACTCAATAAAGCGAACGATGTGACCGCTATTTCTGAAATAATCTGCCATTGGAACGATTTCATGATCATTGATTCCCTTTTGAACGACCATATTAATTTTCACTTGAAGACCTGCATCGGCAGCAGCCTGAATTCCTTCTAAAACGGGTTTTATCTTTGTCCCTCTCCCATTCATTTTGCCAAACGTTTCATCATGAATGGCATCGAGACTAACATTCACTCTAGTGAGACCTGCCTGCTTTAATTTTAATGCGCTCTTTTTTAATAAAGAAGCATTCGTTGTTAAAGCTATATCATCAAGACCTTTAATTTGTGATAGCATACCAATAAGAACATCGAGATCCCTTCTAAGTAGCGGTTCTCCGCCAGTCAGACGAATCTTCTCAACCCCCATCTCAACAAATAACCGAGCGAGACGCGTGATCTCCTCAAATTGGAGAAGGCTCGTTTTAGGAAGAAATTCATAATCAGGACCGAACGTTTCTTCAGGCATACAGTAACGACAGCGGAAATTACAACGGTCCGTTACGGATATACGAAGATCTCTTAAAGGACGTTTCAGTTGATCGTATAGTAGTGTTTCAGTTGACATGAACCTCGCTCCTTTCAAACAGTTGTCATGTGCTAATCGTAACGCTTCAGGGTACTTTTTTCCAGTTATAACTTATCCAATTCTTAAGTAGTCTTTAAAAAGTTCTATATTCATAATAAAAGAGCGCCGCTTGTTTTAGCAGCACTCCTTGTTATTATTGTTCCATACCTGGCATTTCTTTTGCTTGTGAAATAACTTCCTCAGGAACCTTCACTTCTTCAATTTCATTGTACTGGTCATAAGTGGAGTTCATCTCCATAATCGTGGAAATTGTTTCACCTTCCATGCTCATTTCACTGTCCATCTTCATGTCCATTTGTACAGGAAGATAGCTTTCCTTATCGATCGCGTATGTGTATTCCACATTGTTCACTTTCATTTGATCCATGGCCTCTTCCATCATTTGATTTTGTGAGCCCATTTCTTTAGCTGTTTTCTCCATCAACCCTTGAAATTTCTCACCCGAAGCTTTCAATGTCATCACGTAAGTATCATCTTCTTCTGATAAAGTGAATTCATCGACATATTCTTTGAGCATTTCCATTTGTTCAGCTGGATCAGCTTGATTTTCCTGAAGAGAAAGTAGTGTATCTGTCATTTCATCAGGGAATTTCATCCATTGCTCACCCTGCTTCATAAAGAAACCTTCTTCAGTAAAGTATGATTCCATTTGCATCGTTTCACCATTTGCTGTCATATCAATCATTTGATGAAAAGCAATAGGATCCATCACCATATCAGCGTCAATCACGCTATTGACATCCATCTCTTCTTCACCTGAACCAATACTTTGCGTCATATCCGCTTTCATATGGAAATTCTCAATCTCTTCTTGAGCCGCAATTGATTTCTCGAATACTTCCTCAGCGTCAATACCCTTATCAACGCTTACTTCGCCTCCGGATTCTGTTGTACCACTACATGCTGCAAGAATAAGCATCAGTGCACTAAGAATCGTGATCATTCTTAACTTCATCTCACCACTCCTCCATAGTATTCATTCTACTAATAATACGAATGAGCGAGAGTGAGGTTTCATAAAAAAATAAAACTGGCACATTCCGCCAGTTTAACTAATCGATTTTGTATAGCGATCTGCAACACTGCTCGCCCCATATGAGTCAGGCTTGATTCTAGCAATATAGCCAACAGAAGTTACCCATCCTACAACTTCCTGTATGACTTTACGCGTTTCTCCTTGCTTTCCAACATCGAGATGAATCTCAATCGGCCAGGTTTCTAATAGCGTTGAAAATCCTTCATCCTTTAACGATTCCATGAGCTCAAGACTCATTTGGGTTTCTTTATAAATGCGATGCCTGAGCTCATGAATCGGCTTGTGTTTTACTTTTCGATAGAAAATGCGTGCTCCTTTGCCGACACGATGGATAATGAGGGCTGTCACAAACTGTGTCGCTTTCCGGCTTGTCTGCGAATCTGTTCCAATCACAATGCGATATGTTCCTTTAGGATCTTCTTTCGTATAGCTTTCAATAAGTTGTGTAAGCTGTTCAACCGATACTTTTCCAGCTGTTGGACTAATAAAATCCATGAAGGTTCCCTTCTTTCATTAGGATAGTAGTTAGTACTATGTTTATTCATAAGCTGAAAAATATGTACGAAGAGAACAGAAATCACTAACTATTGTATAGGCTATGGTCTTCGATTTGACCGTTCTCCTGATGAATAATTAATTCAGATGGACGATTCTCATCACATAACGACCTTCCATACTGATACGCTTCTGCTTTTGTTTCAAATGTTTTGGTTGCTTGTTCTGCCCCCTCTTTCTTGATCTCCCATGAACCGGTTTTTCCGCTCTGTACATGATAAATGGTTTTCATCCTTTATTCCTCCTTGCTATCTCTCATTCCTTCCTATGATGTAGGATAAACCTTCCTATGTTCTAGAAAACTGAAGAACCTTCGCTGGTTTTTTGTCATGTAGCTTAGTAATTGTTTTATAACCTTCTTTTTCTTTCTGATAAAATGTGTTACTTGAAATCGGTCTTTTAGTAGACCATTGAATTGAAGCAGGATTTTGCCACGTATCATGCGTAATTAATTCCTGTTTATAATAGTAACTATTCCCACTTATATAACGCTCGCAAATGTAGCGCACTGTATGTTTAGAATGCATTCGATCACGTTTCCTTTCTTTTCAGTATAGATGGACATGTTGGACCCCATCGCATTAGAAAATAATGCGATAAACGAACAGAACCTCTCCAGACAAAAACAACCGCAGCTAAGCTGCGGTCTTCTTATTATTTCCCATCTTTTAGAAGAATAACATTTAATGGAGGATCTCCATCCAATAAACCAATAGCAATAGCTGTGTAGTTTACACCTGCTTCAACAGGTAGATTAGGAAGATCAAGAACAGCCTTATCAGATCCTGCAGCACGAACTTCTAAGTTATATGTTCCCGGGTCAACCATTTGATAATCAGAGTTTTGGGTAAAAGCGAGATTCTTAATAAGAGCATCTCCATCCTTCACGCCAATATCAACAGCTGGAGCGTTCGGTGAAGCATGTACAGCTCTCAATCCCGATTTTTCTCCTGAACCTTTTTGATCTTCTAATACTTTAAGGGCAAGGTTCTCAAGCTTACCGATCGCAAGTACGGAATAGGTTTTTCCTGATTCCACTGTTAGTTTTTGTTCAAGGGCCGGTTTACCTTCCCCGTTAGCAGAAGAGGCAAAAATTTGAATCGTCTTCTCACCAGGTGCTAAAGCAGCATAATCTGTCACATCTTTAAACGAAACCTTTTCAAAAGCAGGTTGACCATCTACATAAATATCGACAGACGGTGCATCTGGTGAAGCATGAATAACACGCACATTGGCTTCACTTTTCTCCGCTGCAAAACCCTCAGGGGAAAGCACGACAAAAAGCGCTAGCATGAATAGTAAATTCAACATCCATTTCATTATAAAAACTCCCTTCTATTCATTTGTTAACCTGCCTATTTTTTACTGAAAGATATAAATTATTCATTTGCTGATCCAATGTCATTTGACTTATTAAAAAATTCTTACAGGTGATTTTTGTTACTGAATCATAGTTTAGATGAAGAAGTATTTTTTAGATATTAGAGCTTTAAGGGTAGCTATTAACACGACGCAGGGGAAGTATGCGGTAAACAGACTATAGCTAGAAGCTTCGAACATACGCGATTGTTCCGCATACAGTAATAAGTGAAATCCATTAATAAGGATGTGAAAAAATGCCGGCAATCGTTGGAGCTATTAAAGTCAATTCCATTGGAAGCAGCGGTGTTTTCCACGTCGGCGATGTATTTATTGTGTCTCCCACAAGTGCAATACGCACCTTTGCGGGCGGCGGTTCGTTTAATACAGGCGATGGCTTAAACGTCAATAGTAATTACAGCGTCACTACCGTTAACGATAGTGATATTGCTGACCAAAATGTTGTTGCGAATATTTAGCAGGGCATTCACCTAATTTTGCTGTCGAACATATGATAGTGTAAAGTCTTCTATCCATCGGACTATAAAGGCATTGAATGAGACCCGGTTGGATTACCTAAGATTTGGGGAGTGACCATTTATAGGTGGAATAAACATTTTGATACGGGAGTTGATTGTCAATGTATCCAACCGATAATTTCTATGCGATCTTGCAACGGATGCAACAAAACATTGAACAACAAAACAATCGAATCAAAATGCTTGAAGATATGGTGGATGATTTAAGAAATAGCTGCCATGAGTTATCGAAAGCTCCTAAAACCAACATTGAGAAAATCGAATATAAATTTGACCAATTAAAAATTGAAAGGCTTGATGGAACGTTAAATATTGGCTTAACTCCAAATGGAGGAGCTGATGTTCTGGATGACTTTACAGTAAACGGGGGAAATGGAATGAATCCGAGTAACATACCTCCGGAAGCCATACAATCCATTCAGCAAAACATTCACTCCTATATGAAAAATGGGGCCATTCAACATCTAGGGGAGTTAGAGAAAAAATATCAGTATCCTCTTGATGATCCTTACCGTCACTTCATCTTAAATGATATTCAAAAGCAGCTAGATCAGCGTATCAACTATTATGTTAATCAACAATCCAATCGATCGCCTGAGTCAAGCACAGAGCAACTAGTTGAAGAAGTAACAAACAAATTAAAGCGAGACATTACAAATGGAATGGAAGCTTTTCTAAAAAACTTACCTGGAAGGACTAATTCCAAATGAAGTATACCGTCATAAACCGAGGACTTTCAGTAGGGCATATTAATATTACAGCTGTAGCAAGCTCTTCTGTATTTCTTGTGGGCGACACAGAATCAATCGTCTGCTCATCTATTTTCGACACACCACCGGAATCGTTAATTATCTCAGCTCCATTTGTTCCATTAGCGTCATCATAAGGGGAATTTCCTATGAATAGTCGATCCTCCCTCGTCAATTGGATCCTTGTTTCGTCAGTCGATAGTTCCGCAGTTGTGCAAATTGGTGACAGCAATCAAGTGACTCCCGAGACAAAAATTTATGCTTTACAGCGTGAACTTCCGATTTTTAATGGGAATGAAGTAGAAGATTTAACAGAATATCCGATGTTTTCCCAACCACTACCTCTCCCCCTTCTAACTGAGAAAATCGAGCAATGCACGATTCACGAAAACCCCATTATTAAAGTTGGGAGCATTCGCGTCATCGGGATCGCTGCTTCCTCCGTTTTACAAGTTGGATCTACGAGACAGATTAAGACGGAGGCAAGGGTAAAACACAATCGCGAATATTTGTCTAATCCTTACGATGATGAAGAATAAATTGAACGGATCCTTTATTGATCACATACTATACTTTATAACAACTCAAAGGGTGTTCAATAATGCCTTCAATCGTAGGACCAGTTAAGATAAATAGCGCGGGTGGAGTAGTGAACTTCGGGGATAGTTTTAACACAACACCAAAATCAACTTCCAAAACATACGCTGGTTCAGGTGCATTTAATACAGGCGATTTTCATGTCGTAAACAACGGATTTAGTTTAACGAATTCACTAGACCCGGATGTTGCGGATGAAAACATTACCGCAAACAATTAGGGAGCTGAAGATTCGTGAATTTCTTTGTGAACCAAAACATCGTTATTCATCAGCTTAGAGTCGAAGGAATTTCGAATTCCTCAGTCCTTCAAATTGGGAGCGCTGGTATTATTAAACCACTTTCAAATCTTTATAATACGGGTGGATACACTGAACCTGCTCCTGAACTTTCTACAGCACAAACTTCTGAATTAACACCATTTGTGCCTCTTGCTCCTCCAACATAAAAAAACCGCCGACGGCGGTTTTTTTTCAGTCGAACGTGATAACAACTCTTCCATTAATATCGCCATTTTCTAGACTTTCAAAAACTTCGTTAATCTCTTCTAATGGGCGAGTCTCAATAATTGTTTTCACCTTGCCTTCAGCTGCAAATTGCAAAGCTTCCATTAAATCTTTACGCGTGCCCACGATTGATCCAATGACCTTAATACCATTTAATACAGTATCGAAAATCGGTATCGGCATTTCTTCAGGTGGTAATCCTACGGCTACTACAGAGCCTCCTCGTCTAACTGCTGCATAAGCTTCACTAAAAGCAGGCTTCGAAACAGCTGTACAAACAGAAGCGTGCGCTCCACCAACCTCTCTTTGGATAAATTCAGAAGAATTCTCTTCAACTGGATTAACAGTAAGATCTGCACCAAGTTCTTTTGCAAGTGTTAATTTTTCACTGTGCGTATCAACCGCTATGACGTGAAGCCCCATTGCTTTCGCATATTGAACGGCGACATGCCCTAACCCTCCGATTCCATAAATGGCCACCCACTCACCAGGCTTAGCCTCAGTTACTTTTAAAGCTTTGTAAGTGGTGACGCCTGCGCAGAAAATAGGAGCTACTTCTTCAAAACTAAGACGATCTGGAATTTTCACAGCATAATCTGCATCGGCTTTACAATATTGAGCATATCCACCATCAACAGAATAGCCCGCATTCTGCTGTTCCTTACAAAGTGTTTCACGTCCCGTTAGGCAGTATTCACAGTGACCACACGCGGAATAGAGCCATGGGACACCCACTCGATCTCCTATCTTCAAGTGTGTGACGCCTTCCCCTACTTCCTCAATAATTCCAGCTCCTTCGTGACCTGGTATCAGCGGAAGTTTTGGTTTAACGGGCCAATCACCATGTGCAGCATGTAAATCGGTATGACATACACCACATGCTTTGATGCGTACTAATATTTCTCCATGTCCAATAACAGGCTTATCTACTTCCTTTACTGAAAGTGGCTCTTTAAAGGCATGTACAATTGCTGCTTTCATAATGAAAACCTCCATTTGATGAATTTTCATTTCCTTCTTCATCATAATGGAGGTTCATTCTATAAACTGTTAAATTGGTCACAATTTCAAATATTTTCAGTATTACCTACTTTTCTGTGGTCTCTTTTTCCTTGGATTGATTGGCATTAGCTGATGTAGTTTCTTCCTCTTCAGAAGTTTGACTTCCACCTTGATCAGAAGAGTCTGATGAGTCACCAGTGTTTTCTTCTGAATCACTTACCTCGCTATTTTCACTATCATTTGCAGAGTTTTCATTTGTTTCTTCACTCGTGCCCTCATCATTTCCATCAGCGGGAGGGTCATTATTTGAACCCTCTTGATTCCCCCCCTCTTCTGCGTCACCCGTATTACTTGGGTTTCCTTCATTACTGCCATCATTATTGGTATTCTCTTCATTACCAGAGTTAGCATTAGCATCATCTTCGCCGTCTTCTGAACTGTCACTTCCAGCATTAGAAGAGTCGTCTGTCACAGGCTCTTCCTTCTCTTCAGACTGATCAGAAGGTTCTTCTTGTGCTTCTGAATTTTCCGGTTCTTGAGGCTCTTTTGGCTCTTTTGGCTCTTTCTTTTCTTCCGGCTTAGCCTTTGGTTCCTCTTTTACGGACTCATTCTTCTGCTGTTTCTCTACTTTATCCTCTGACTTCTTTTTATCATTAGGATTATTGGAATCCTTCTTTGTAGATTCTGTAGATGTATCGTTTTTCTCATCTTGTTCATTTGATGAAGTTTTCTTTTTCGGTTTTGGAAGTGGTGCTTTTTTCGGCTCTTCTCCTTTAAAATAAAGCTCTTTTATTATATCAGACGAAGGCGTTGCCTTATTTGCACGTAATCCTGTTGTCTTATCAATTTCAATCTCTTCAACTGAATCCGGCTTTTTAAACGAGTTTGTTTCTTTATCCTTCGATACTTCACTCATGATGTGACGGAAAAGCAATTTCGCAATATCATCGTCTTCTTTATGAATGAAGGAATTCTGAGTCGTTTTATCATATCCAGTCCAAATGGAAGCAGTATAGTTCGTCGTATATCCAGAAAACCAGGCGTCTGATACACCATCACCGTTAATACCATCATCAAGACTTGTCGTGCCTGTCTTACCAGCTACGTCCAACCCTTTAACCTTCGCCTGCATGCCAGTTCCTTCTTCAACGACTGTTCGGAGCATGTCTGTAATCATGTAGGCAGTTCCTTCGCTCATCGCTTTTTCAGATTTAGAGGATAGCTGTTGCTCCTTACCATTCGGGTAAACTACTTTTTCAACACTATAAGGCTCATGGAAAGTTCCGCCTGAACCAAATGCAGCATATGCGCCTGATAGTTGTAGAGGAGAAATTCCTCCAGCAAAACCACCGATAGCGTAGGCAGGATACGTTTCATCAATTGAGATACCTAGTTTTTTCGCAAATGCCTGAGCTTCTTCTCCCCCTACTTCCATAAATGCTTTAATAGCAGGAATATTATAAGACCACTGAAGTGCTTCTCGTATCGAAACACTGCCCTGAAACTCGTCGTTCCAGTTACTAAATTCTTTTCCGTTTAACTCAAGCTCTTCATCAATAAACTGTTGATTAGTTGACCATTTCAGCTTTTCAATTCCAGGAGCGTAATCAAGAATTGGTTTGATCGTTGAGCCTGGTGAACGTTCTAATTGAGTAGCATAATTAAATCCTTTTTGAACATCATTTTCGCCCGTTTGACGATTTCCGCCAATAGCCTTAATCGCACCGGACTGAGTTTCAATGAGGGAAACCCCTGTTCTAAACTGCTCATCTGGGTATTCAACAACTTTATTTGTAGTAAGTGCTTCATCTACAATCTGCTGCGCATTCTGATCGAGCGTCGTATAAATTTCTAATCCTCCTGAATAAAGTGCGTTTTCAGGAATGCCGGCTTTCTCAAGATCATCAATAACCTGATCGATAAAAGCATCGTTGGTTGTAGACTGACTTTGCTGTTCCACAATTGACTCTTGCACAGGAACAGAAGCTGCTTCTTTACGTTCTTGTTCAGAGATAAATCCATGCTGCTCCATTAAACTTAGGACAGTTGCTCTTCTATCACTTGCGATGTCTGGATGTTTGTATGGATCGTATCCTGATGGACGCTGAGGCAAACCTGCTAATAATGCCGCTTCCTCTGTTGATAACTCTTCTAGTGATTTATCGAAGTAGGTGTTAGCAGCTGTTGCGATTCCATACGCCCCTTGTCCAAAATAGATTTTATTTAAATACATCTCAAGAATCTCTTCTTTGGAATACTGTTTTTCTAATTCCATCGCAAGGTAAGCTTCCTGAACTTTGCGTTTCACTGTCTTATCAGGCTCTAGAAGCATGTTCTTAACAACTTGTTGCGTAATCGTACTCGCACCTTCTGCTCCAAACCCATCTTGAATATTGGCCACGACAGCTCCGCCGATTCTTTTTAAATCCACTCCATTATGTTCCCAGTATCTTACATCCTCAACTGCAATGAAGGCATTTACAACATGTTCAGGGATTTCATCAAATGAAACGATATTTCGATGCTCTTCTCCTACAATGTCTGTGATTTTATTTCCTTTTGCATCATATAACGTAGATGATTGCGGTAAACTTAGTTTATTTTCTTCAAGCTTTGGTGCTTCATTAATATAAGCGTAAGTTTGATAACCCCCAAACGTTAATACAAAAACCATCAAGAAAGCACCTATTAAAAGGACATTCCTAGCAAAACGTTTCCCTTTTTTTCGACCTTCTTGCTTACCTGTATGTTGTTCTTCATTGATATTTTTCCCCATTATGATCCCCCTTAGCGTCAAACTCCATAGAGAGGTGTTACCCAAATGTTTCATATTAAAAACATTTATTAAGAGATTGAAACAATTTGTTAACAGAATTCATATAGTAATAACGTCTAGAAAGGAGTGAGTGGATTGTCAGTAAAACTGCTTGAGTGGGGCTCCCAATTCCGAAATCACATTTTAGAAGGTAACCTCCATGAACGAGTAAACTCTTCTCTACTTATTCAAACTGAGGAATGGTTAGCGGCGGTTCAGGAAAATGTCGATGTGAATGGGTCAAATGAAGAAGACCTATATAAGATGGCCAATTCGTTATACAAGCAGTGGCGTAACTTACAAGATTCATCCGTTCCTATAGGAGGACATACCTTACCTTCTCTGCCATACAAATACAATGCACTCGAGCCTTACATTAGTGAAAGAATCATGAGGCTGCATCATGACATTCACCACCAAAGCTATGTAGATGGGTTAAACAAAGCAGAACTTGAATTACAGAAAGCAAGACAACAGGATAACTATGCTCTCATTAAACATTGGGAACGTGAATTAGCTTTCAATGGAGCTGGGCATTATCTTCATACTTTATTTTGGAAAATCATGAGCCCAGATGGTGGGAAGCCAGAGGGAGAAATTTTACCTGAGATTCAAAAGAGCTTTGGATCATACAACCAATTCAAGCAACAATTCACAAATGCTGCGGCTAAAGTAGAGGGATCAGGTTGGGCCATTCTTGTCTGGTCACCTGTATCAAGAAGACTTGAAATTCTTCAAGCTGAAAAACACCAAAACTTAAGCCAGTGGGATGTCATACCTCTTCTAGCTCTTGATGTTTGGGAACACGCTTATTATTTACAATATGAAAACAACCGAAAGAACTACATCGAAAACTGGTGGAACGTAGTTAATTGGAAAGAAGTTAACAAACGATTTCGTAAAGCTCAAAATGTAAAGTGGAAACCTTTCTAAAAAAGAAAAAACAACACTATAAGCTAAAATAAAGAAAAAAAGCAAAGGGTTCTCCCTTTGCTTTTAAACCTATTCTCTATATGGTCCATATGGCGGTCGTCCGCCAGGATAACCCGGAGGGCCATATCCTGGTGGGCCATACCCTGGAGCTCCGTATCCCGGCTGTCCATAACCTGGAGGACAATACCCAGGTCCAGGACAGGGATATCCTGGTCGTGGACGAGGATATCCACCATATATCCCTGGTATTAATAATACTCCTAATAATCCTCCTGCAAGACCTCCCGCAAGCCCACCTGCAAAACCTCCAATAAACGGATACGGCCGCTGGTAGTCATACTGTCTCAGTCCATAATAATTCCTTGTGTCAGGATAAGCACTATAAAAATCCCCCTGAATGGGGAGATAATGGTTCATGTGTCTCCTCCCTTTCCTGTTGGCCATCATGATAGTTGCCTACATTATAAGGTATGAGGAGTTTCTCAATCGGGAAGGGACATTAGCGGAGAAATGATAATTCTTACTACCTATGCTCTCGGCCAGTATACGCTTACCCATACAACAAAAACGCCAGAAGCAAATAAATACAGCTCTGGAGTCTGCGATATATAAACAAAATAGTCAAGAAGACTATGACCAATAATAATCAGATTGAGCTCCAGAATTAACGTAACACCACCTGCAACCGACAGACCAAACCCGATTAGAAAAGTGAAGAATCGAATAATCATTGTCTATAGGCATTTCTTCTCTGATTCATATTGGCCTGTCCCTCCTCCTTCATTTACTAACCATCGTATTTCATACTTGGGGAAATTATGCTGTCCGAGACATTTTACTTTTGTTTTTTTTGTATACATGCTAAAACAAAAAGGCAACATAATTTTTAATGAGAAGGAGGAATTAGCATGATTGAAAAGGTCGAACAGGCCGTGCAACAAAATTGGGTCCCTTCTTTTAAGTTTGAAAAGAATGAGTCGACCCCATTCACACCATTCACTAAAGACCTTAGCAAAGCGAAAGGCGCCATTATTGCTACTGGTGGTGTATATGTAAAAGGGCAACAACCTTTTAATGATAACTTTGGTTTGGGTGATCCTTCTTACAGAGAAATTCCCGTAAATACAGATCTCAATAATGTATCATTTGCTCACGAGCACTATGATCACTCAAAAGTGATACAGGATGCCAACATCCAATTCCCTCTTGATACAATGAAAGAACTTCAAGAAGAAGGAAGAATTGGAGAACTCGCTGAAAATCACTATGGCTTTATGGGATATATCCCTACACCTCACCCACTCAAAACGGTTACAGCACAAGAGGTGGCTCAGAAATTATTGAAGGAAAACGTAGACTTCGCTTTGTTGGTGCCTTCCTGACCAGTCTGCCAACAGTCGGTCGGTCTGATCGCACGCATATTAGAAGAAAACGGAATCCCAACAGTTTCCTTGACAATGTCTAAAGAAATAAGCGAATACGTTAACATTCCACGCTCCCTCTACAACCGTTTTCCAATGGGCAGCGCACTAGGACAACCAAACAACAGAGAACAGCACAAACAAGTTCTCAACAAAGCCCTCGACCTCCTAGTCGAAGCCAAAGAAGGCGGAATAGTAGAAGAATCAGGAATTAAGTATAAATAACGAAAAGCGGAAGCCTCCGATTAGACCCGGCAGGCACTGGAACCTTTTCATTTGAACACGGTCTTTGTGTTCGGATGAAAAGGTGAAGTGACCGAGGGTCTGGAGGCTGCAGCTAGACACGAAAAGCGGAAGCGCCCGTTTAGCCTCGACAAGCGCTGGAGCCCTCTAAAAAGAACACGCTCTTTGTGTTCATTATAGTGGGTGAAGCGATCGAGAGGCTGGGCGCTGCAGCTAGACACGAAAAGCGGAAGTGGCCGGTTAGGGTCGAAAAGCGCTGGAGCCCTACAAAAAGAACACGGTCTTTGTGTTCATTTTGTAGGGTGAAGCGATCGAGACCCTGGCCACTGCAGCTAGACACCGAAAAGCGGAGACGAGCGGTTAGAAACGGAGATATTGGAGCTCTTGAACTAGAACACGCCCTTTGTGTTCTGGTGAAAGAGCGAAATATCGCAGTTTCTGCGAGTCGCAGCTAGACATGAAAAGCGGAGCGGGCCCGCCTAAATCCGCAGGATGTTGGAGCCCTTTTGAATGAGACGCTTTTTGTCTCAATCGAAAGGGCGAAACAGCCGGAGGATTTGGCCCGCGCAGCTAGACATGAAAAGCGGAAGCGACCGTTTAGCCTCGACAAGCGCTGGAGCCCTCTAAAAAGAACACGCTCTTTGTGTTCATTTTAGAGGGTGAAGCGATCGAGAGGCTGGGCGCTGCAGCTAGACACCGAAAAGCGGAAGCCTCCGTTTAGACCCGGCAGGCACTGCAGCATGATCTAAAAAACCGATTTCGCGGAATTAATCCTATTTCCGCGGATATATTGGGATTATCGCGGAATTGTGATCACTTTTCGCGGAAATAAATGCCCTTCACTCTCATGCTCCCGATGTCTAGTAGTTTTTCTGACCCACTTCCACTATTTAAACGAATTCCACACAAAAACCGGCTGAAATTCAGCCGGTTTTTTCTCTTATTTCGTTGAAGTAAACTGCTCTTCCTCCGTGGAACCTTTTAAAGCAGTCGTAGAAGAAGTCCCACCTGTAATAACCTGAGACACAGCGTCAAAGTAACCCGTTCCAACTTCACGCTGGTGTCTTGTCGCAGAGTAACCATCTGCCTCACTAGCAAATTCAGCTTGCTGAAGTCTTGAGTAGGCAGCCATTCCGTTATCTTTGTAGTCTCTTGCAAGTTCAAACATACTGTGGTTAAGAGCATGGAAACCAGCAAGCGTAACAAATTGGAACTTATAGCCCATCTTACCTAATTCACGCTGGAATTTAGCGATCGTTTCATCATCGAGTTTCTTTTTCCAGTTAAATGAAGGCGAACAGTTGTAAGCTAGTAATTTTCCAGGAAAACGTTCATGAATAGCATTAGCGAATTTCTGAGCTTCCTCTAAATTTGGTTCAGACGTTTCACACCAGATAAGATCAGCGTATGGTGCATAAGCAAGGCCTCTTGCAATCGCCTGTTCAAGACCTGGTTTCGTATAGAAAAAGCCTTCAGGAGTGCGTTCCCCTGTTAAAAACTCACCATCGTATTTATCAACATCACTCGTAATTAAATTCGCAGCGTTAGCGTCTGTTCGCGCAATAATTAACGTTGGCACTCCCATAACGTCTGCTGCGAGGCGTGCTGAAATTAAATTTTTAATAGCTTGCTGTGTTGGCAGAAGAACTTTTCCTCCAAGATGCCCGCACTTTTTCTCTGATGAGAGTTGATCTTCAAAGTGTACTGCTGCTGCACCTGATTCAATCATTGATTTCATAAGTTCGAACACATTGAGCGCTCCACCAAAACCTGCTTCTGCATCAGCAACAATTGGAACGAACCAATCACGTTCATGAATTCCTTCCGAATGTTCAATTTGATCCGCCCTTTGAAGAGCTTGATTAATTCGCTTCACGACTTGTGGAACACTATTTACAGGGTATAAGCTTTGGTCTGGATACATCTGCCCCGACATATTCGCATCTGCGGCTACTTGCCATCCGCTTAAGTAAATGGCTTTTAAGCCAGCTTTCACCTGTTGAACAGCCTGGTTACCAGTAAGGGCACCTAGCGCATTGACGAAGTTCTCTTCATTCACAAGTTTCCAGAGTCGTTCAGCACCTCTTTTCGCAAGAGTATACTCGATTTGAACGGATCCTTGTAATTTCAAAACTTCTTCAGGTGAATATGGGCGTTCAATTCCTTTAAAACGGTCCTGGTTCCAGTTTTCTTGAAGTGTTTCTCCTGTTTGCTTTGTCATCATTATTTCCCCCTGGATATGTTGGTATTTGGTCATGCTTCTTTCTTAGATCACTTTCGAATGATTCAAGCTATCAAATGCCGAGTACTCATGCCTCATTTTCCAAATCTGATTCGGTTCAGGCATATAGTGATTCCAAATCGCCTTCATCATTGGAATCAGATTAGTATCTGTGAAGCACTTTCCATCAAATCCTTCAATTACTTCCCGTGTCCCCCGTTCAAACATTTCCCCATTCACAATTTTCTCATCATCGCGATCATTATTTCTCATGATCTTATCTTCCACAATGACATGTGTCTTTCGCTTATGTCCTACGCTAATCACAAACCGCGTTAAATCGTTTATACTTTCAACACCTTCAGATTCAAAATGGAGACCAGCGCAATGATCACGTAATTCATAAAGTATTTCCTCACTCTGGTTCATATTGTTTTGATCAATTGTGACAGTGGCCTTGATCGTTCCTTGAAAGAGATTCATTTCCTTTTCTGTAAAAGAAAAAATGTTATTCCAATAGCTAGCTTCTCGATAAGAAGAAACGCCTTTCAAACAAACATATGGAGCAGAACCAAGCTTCAATAATTCAGTCGTATTATGGAAAACATAAAGTCCAAAATCAATAAGGTTATCTGGGATTTCTATACCACTATAGTTATCTTCATTCTTTCTATTGTTTACTGCGATCATGAAGGCTGTAGGATATACATTCTCTTTAACTCGTTCTTGCTGAATAAGTTCTTTTAGATTTTGTGCTGCTCGCATACGCTGATCAAAAGACATTGCTTCATCCGAAAAGTCTGCAATAAGTAAATTTGCCCCTGCATTAATTGTTGAAGAACCATTTTCAATGTCGATAACGGATTGTTTCACGATGACTCTTCGATCTTGTAGATCTTTCCGAACTGGTTTAACTTCCCAATTCGCTTCACGGATTGATTTCGTTTCGGGTAAGAGAATTTTTTGTTCAAAGAAGTCTTCTCTGTTTAATTCTTCTTGTATCAGCTGCTGTATTGACTGTGAATGACGTTGAAGATTTTCTAGAAACACCATCGCTTCAAGAGTTAGTAAATGGCTTTTTTGATCGTAAGCGCTTTCTAAAGTTTCATCCAGCACAACATCCCCTCCTATTCAAGTCTGCCGCTACTGTTGCAGCGATGACATCCAACACATCCTTCACCTTCACAGTGGTGACACCCTTCATTTTTTCTTTCTTTTCCATGACAATGCGGACATTCCAATTCACCATTTCCATAGCACGTATAACAATCCATTTTTGCTTCCCTCCATCTGTTATAATACAATTTGTTTTATTTGTTAGTATTATATAACAACTTTTTAAAAAGGTTCAACCTTTTTTTAGGAAAATTAAAAAACCTGTGAATTGCACAAATCACAGGTTATACATTCTATATTTTTTTGTAATAATTTATAAAAAACAAAAAAACACGTGCTTTTTGCACGTGTTTTAAGCTGTACTCATACAGTTTATTTTTTCCACAGTTCTTTCATACCCTGAGCACGTTTAATCCCACTAATTGTTCCTAAATGAAGATTTTCATGATTCATCAAAAACAGAATAAGTTCTCCTACTGTTTCAAGAGTAAGGTAGGAACCAATAGAAAAGTCACTTTGAAGGGACTCGCTCAGTTTTCCTTCTAACTCACTTATTCTTTTATTCTGCTCTATTAAATAATGCTTTATCTCAGTAAGTGATGGCGGCTCTTCCGTCCAATCACCAGGTCGTGTACCAGCTTTAAATAATGCGGAATAGTTTAGTGGAAGACTCTTCTCCATCTCTGTAAAACGATTTAGAACAAATTCTGCAGTGACAAGTACATGGCCTAAATTCCATCGCACTGTGTTCGTAAATCCCTCAGGAAGAACATCTGCTTGCTCCTCTGTAACAGCATCAAGCGCTTGGAGTGTTCGATATCGCCAAAAAGTAAATTGTTTTAGTAATTGAGCATCTTTCATTCAAACTCCACCTTTCATTATTAATAATCATTCGTGCCAGAAAACTAAATTTCCTATGAATCTATCATTATTGAGACAAAATTTTTACATCTTCTTCATTTCTCGCATCTCGTGCATAGTCAATTGCAGTATACCCCTCTTCGTCTTGCAAAGCGGGGTTTGCCCCAGCTTCAAGGAGCAGATTATACATTTCGTTCCGATTATTAGGTTCCATATAAGCAGCATAAATAAGAGGCGTCCAGCCATCAATGTCCGCCATGTTTGGATCAGCACCTGCCTTTAATAGACGATTCACTTTAGAAACATAGCCATTTTGAACCGAAATCATTAAGGCACTTGTCCCATATAAATCAACGGCATTTGGATTCATTTCACGATCAAGGAGCGCTTGAAACATCTTATCATTTTCTGAATGCTCAGCTGCATAATGTAAAGCATTCCAGCCATCTGAGTCAGTTGCTTCAAGATCAGCCTTATCTATAAGAGACTGAAAGGCGAGATCATCTTCATTAATTATGGCTTCCATAAGAGGTGTCACGCCAGTAGCCTCGTCAAATAACGCAAGCTCATCGTCGAATGCTGATGAGATCGAAGGAATAACAACTTCTGCTATCATAACGGCTGTACCTATTCCACCGATAAAGAGCATAAGCGTAATTAGTGAAAGGATTACTAATTTCTTACGAGGAGCAGGAAATGGAGTCTTTTCCCTCAGTTCCATAAACGACTCTACAGCAGCAATTCTTTTCGGTAAAGGGGGATGAGTTGAAAGCCATTCGCTTAACCAAACAAAAAAACTCTTCTCAGATTGAAGCTGTGTTATATAAGCGTCTTTGTTCACACTCTGGTATAGCCGTTTTCCAACGGCAAGAATGATCAATCCATTTGCTGCCTTCTCACCGCTATTTATGTAGTAAGCTCCCATTCGGTCACACGTATATTCACACGCTCTAGAATAGGCAGATCCCAGAAACGGAATCACATTTCCAGGTAGAAGCAGAAGTTGTTTTAAAATGTGATTTCGTTTAATATGTGCGAGCTCATGAGCAATAATAAACGTAACTTCTTCTTCAGCATTTTCTTCAATCAGCTCAAAAATATCAGAATAAAGAATGACCATGTTCCTACCTAGTAACCTTGTTGCAAATGCATTCAGCATGCCTGCCGACTCAATGACATAGACGTCTGGAACGTTTTCAATCTCCATTCGTTTACATAAATCACGTACTCTCTGATCGATATGTGAATACTGGTATTCCGTTATTTTAACGCCATTACTACGAATGTTTCCTATAAACAAGCCGTGACTAAAAAAAGATATAAACCATAAAACTCCAATAATCGCCATTCCAATTACTGAGAAAAACAGAACTACATAAGTAAGTATGCTAAAGACAAGGAGAACAATAAATAGAGATGTTTCTGAAGTGGTTGTTAACTGCTTCGAGTCATTCATTCGTACTTCACATATTTCCTTTCACATTGGATTATGTTCAGTATACTGAATTTTCCATTCTACTGTATATGGTTTTTCAACTCTTAATAAAGATATAACAAAAAAACACTCATATTGAGTGTTTTTCGGCTAATCTAACATCGTAACAATTCGATTGATCGATGAACGAAGGGAGTCGATATTAACGAATCGCGCTTCTCTAATGCTTTCTTTTCCTTCCACATATAACAAAAGCACGGGAATGGTGAAAACAGAAAAGGCACCTGCTGCTTCTGGAATTTCATGAACGTTTAACTTCTCTCGTATGATTTGTGGAAAATCCTCTAATACTTCCTCAACTTGAGGCAAAAGAGCATGGCATACAGAGCAATTTGTTCCATACAAATACAAAAAGTACAAGCGATTCTGTTCAATTCCATTTCTTGCTTCTTCAAGTGTCGTCTGATTCAGTTGATTCACCTTCTTTAATACTTCATAAATTAAGAAATTTGCATTCTTCTATTCTTCCCTTTTACAAACATAAAAATGCCATAAGCGATAAATCCAATGGCAACTAGTCCAAGCAAGATAGCACCATATGGTTGTTGAGCTAATTCTGAAAGCGCTCCATCGAGCCCCTTAGTTTTATCAGGGTTAGCCGTGATCGCTGTCTGAATAAAGAATACGCCCATCATCGTGAAGACAACACCTCGTGCTGCAAGTCCGATTTGTCCAGCACGTTTGCCCCACCATTCTTCTTGATCGTGCATTTCATACTGCTTAAGCTGTTTCATAAAGGATTTCTTGTAACCACGAATAACCTGATAAATACCAAAACCAATTAAGCATAACCCAAGAAATCCAATGATCCATTGACCAAAAGGCTGTCCTAATAGTTTAGCAGACATTGATTGTTTACTGCCAGAAGATGAACTTCCCGCTCTTGTAATAATAGAAACAGCATTATAGGCAAGAAATAAATGAATAATACCCGCGCCAACAAATCCAATGCGAATTAAAATGCCTTTCGTATCGTTACCATAATGATCTGGATCCTTTATTCCCTGGAGACCTTTCCATACGGAATAACCGATTAACCCAACTATGAGAACCCATAAAAGTGCTTCACCAAATGGCTTTCCTGCAATAGTAGCGAAAGCACCTTTTGAATCAGTTGTTTTACCCCCGGGGCCAAATGCTGCCTGTAGAGCTAAAATCCCGATTATTAAGTAAACAACTCCTTTGGCTGCATACCCCATTCTTGCTAATCCTCTTATCCATGGTTTAACATCATTTGATGCTTGTTTTGCTTTGTGTTTCGCCGCAGTACCAGTGTCCATTGTCAATCTCCTTCCATTCTTTCATATCATTTATCCATTCTTTCTATTCCCAGTAATGCTTACTTTCAATCTAAAAGATTATGATTCTGCTTATCCATTTATAGGAAAGTTCGATTTCGGACTCTTTTAGTCCTTACTTTACGTTTGAAGAAACATTCCCTCGAATGTATCATTATTCTAGAAATCAAGATGATGACAGAAAAAATTTACTCAATGAAAAAAGCCCTGTAAGCGAATCCAGCATTCGCTTACAGGGCTACTAATTGAGGAGATAGTCTTGTGGACACAAGCTATCGCATTTCTTTACTATACTACAGATCACATAATTTTCATATAGTTTCGAATCATTTCTTTTGCGATTCATCGCGTTAAATGATTAAGACTGATCAGCGATAATTCCTTTCCTTGCTATGACTTTTGATAATAAACCGTGTCTCGGTGAAAGGATAAATGTGATCGCAAACATCATCCCAGCAATCGATGCCATAGAACCTGAGATCGAAATATTCCAAGCGAGCGCAGCATAATAACCACCGATCGCCGCAACTACACCAACACCTGCACTGATGATTAACATAACAAGTAATTTATCTGTCAATAAATAGGCTGTAGCTCCCGGTACGATAAGCATGGCTACGACTAGAATAGCCCCTACACTATCAAAAGAAGCAACCGTCGTGATTGAAACCATTGACATGAGTAGGTAATGGATGAACATAACTGGAATACCAATAGCCGAAGCCATCGCAGGATCAAACGAACTTATCTTAATCTCTTTATAAAACGTGAAAATCAAAATAAGATTAATCACCAGCACACTTCCAAGCATCCAGACCGCGGAAGGTCCAAGGTCCATTCCACCTATCGTTAACGTATTCCACGGAATAAAGGTGATCTCTCCCATAAGAGCGTGGTTAACATCAAGGTGTACTTTACTAGCAAAAGCTGACAGAAGAATAACTCCGAATGCGAATAGAGAAGTAAACACTACACCGATAGCGGCATCAGATTGCACACCGCTTGAATGAAGCACCTGCACTAAAAAGGCGGTCAATAGACCTATAATCCCTGCACCAACGAGCATATAAATCCCTTCTAGTGAATGACTTACGAGGTATGCCAATACAATACCTAGCAAAACGGTGTGACTGATCGCATCAGCAAGCATCGCCATTTTACGTAATATTAAAAAACACCCGATGATCCCACACGATACTCCCACTAAAGAACCAGTAAGCATAATCCATGCTCCATAACTCATGAGGAATTCACCTCCTTCTTACGCTTTTTTGTGCTTTGAGAAGGTGCTTTGACATGATACTTTTCTCCTCTAGCAAAATGAACTGGATTTAACTTAAGCGCCCGTTCATGAACATCCATTAGACGTGTAAGATCTTCTACGGCTTTTGCAGGAAGGTCTTTATAATGCCACTCATCGTTTGTCTTTGATTGAAGATGAGCAAATTTCATTTCATACATAGTGTAAATCTCGAATAGTCGATTGTTCATTGTAATTTCATGCGCCTTATAAGCACCTAACTCAGTGAGGCGCCACTTACCACTCACTTGCTGGAAGACGTATCCTTCTTTTTGAAGCTGATGTAGAATCGACTCTAGTTTACGACGTGGCATTTTTCTTCTTTCTTCAAGCTGAGCTATAGTGAACGCAAAATTCGTAGTGGATAAGCTAACTTCTTCAGAAAGATCATACATCGTTTGAAAAACTGTTTCCTTAGCAACACTTTTACGAACGCGATACAATTTTAAACCTTTCGATAAAAGCCCTCGGTTTGGAGCAAAAACGAGCGAAATTAAGAAAATAACCGTTGCTGCAATGACGATGACAGGTCCTGTCGGAAGTCGATTTGCCATAGAGCTTAATATCGTGCCAAGAATTCCGGATAAAGCACCAATTGTTCCCGCTACTATAACCATCCGATCAAGTCGATCAGTCCAATACCTTGCAGATATTGCAGGAGTAATGAGCATAGCGGCCATTAAAATAACTCCCACCGCTTGTAAACCAATCACAACTGCACTGACGATTAGTGTCATCAATAATGCATTAAGAAACCCTGTAGGTAATCCAATTCCTTTTGCGAATTGGCGGTCGAATGTAAATAGCTTCAATTCTTTAAAGAGTAGCCAGGTGATCACGAGGAGCACGATTGCAATCCCCGAAATAACTCGAACGTCATTTCCTACAAGCGATGCTGCCTGACCGAATATAAAGTCATCAAGACCACTCTGGTTACCATTTTCAGATTGAGCGATTTTAGTTAATAAGACAATCCCAAATCCAAAAAACACTGAGAGTACCAATCCGATCGCCGTGTCTTCTTTAATACGCGAATGGTTAATAATAGCTTGAATAAAGTAGGTTGCAAGTAAGCCAGATATCGCTGCACCTACTAAAAACCAGCCAATCGATTTTGTTCCATACAGTAGAAAAGCAATGCAAATCCCAGGAAGTGCTGCATGAGCCATAGCATCACCAATTAAGCTTTGTTTCCTAAGAAGGGCAAAACTGCCGAGAACACCACTTGCCACTCCGAGAAGAATTGTACCCAATAGCACCCACTGTGTATTTGCATCCTGTAGCGTTAGGAGGAGCTCATTTAACATTATTCTCCCTCCTTAAGGTTGAACTACAAATGGTGTGCTGACCTCAGAATCAAGAAATGATAGTCTTCCACCATATGTTTTTTGTAAGTTTTCAATCGTAAATACTTCATCTGTAGGACCGAGAGCAATTTTTCTTTTATTTAACAAAAGAGTCCAATCAAAATACTCCTTCACTGTCTGCAAATCATGGTGAACAACAAGGACGGTCTTTCCCTGTGCTTTCAGCTCATTTAAAAGTGAGATAATCGCTTTTTCAGTAGCTGCATCAACGCCAACAAATGGTTCATCCATGAAATAAACTGTCGCATCCTGGGCAAGGGCTCTTGCAAGAAACACTCTTTGTTGTTGGCCACCTGATAGCTGACTGATCTGCCGATTTGCATACTCTTTCATGCCCACTTTATCAAGCGCCTGCATAGCAATAGCAGTATCCTTCTTACCAGGCCGTTTAAACCAGCCGATATGCCCGTATCTTCCCATCAATACGACATCAAGGGCATTCGTAGGGAAATCCCAATCCACTGACCCTCGCTGTGGTACATAACCAACTAGTTTTCGCTGAGTACGATATGATTTTCCGTAAATTTCTACAGATCCCGAGGCTATTGGAATTAACCCTAAAATAGCTTTGATTAACGTTGATTTACCAGCACCATTGGGACCAACAACGCCTATTAGCTTTCCTTCTGGCATTTCAACCGTTACTTCCTGAAGTACAGGCTTACGGTCATAGGCAACCGTTAAATTTGATACATGAATTGGATTCATATCCCTACCTCCTTCTTATCCTATTTCAACGCTTCCACAATCGTTTCAATGTTATGTTGATACATGCCTATATACGTCCCCTCAGGTGAACCCTTCTCACCCATCGCATCCGAGAACAATTCGCCACCTATTTCAACCTCATGACCTTTTTTTCTTGCTCCTTCAACGACTGCATTAATCGAACGTTCTGAGATACTGCTTTCAATAAATACAGCCTTAATATTTTGATCTGCTAATACATTCACAAGATTTTGAACATCCCTAAGTCCATATTCTGAATCTGTACTTAATCCTTGTAGCCCCTTCACTTCCATGCCATATGCCTGACCGAAGTATTGAAATGCATCGTGGGCCGTAACAAGAACACGACTCTCTTCTGGGATTTCATTCAATTTTGATTGTGCTTCTTCTTGTAGCTTAGTTAGCTCTTCTAAATATTCCTCTGCATTTTTCTCGTAATCTTCTTTGTGATCGGGATCATATTCAATTAATCCGTCGCGAACTTCTAGCACAGCATATTTCCATAAATCAATATCAAACCACACATGAGGATCAACGGCTTTTGAATTTCCCTGAGTGATTAATAGCTTCTCTTCAGGAATAGCTTCTGCAACAGGATAGGTTGGTTTTTCTCCCTTCATCTTCGCAAATATCTCACCCATTTTCCCTTCTAGATGAAGACCATTATAGAAAATGACATCTGCATTCGATAGCTTATTAATGTCTCCTTGCGAGGCTTTATATAAGTGAGGATCAATACCAGGACCCATTAAGGAATCGACTTGCACATGGTTCTTACCAATGTTTTCTGCAATGTCTCCAATTTGCCCGATGGTTGTCGTCACATTAATTTTTCCTTCACTATCTTTGTTTGTCTCAGTACTGCTGCACCCCGACATCACGATCAAAAATAGTCCTACTCCGAAAACATATCCTAACCACTTTTTCACATTTACCAACCTCTCTTTTTCTATTTATACCGCCACCATTTCCCTTTACCTAACGTATGGGCGTTGTTTCTGTAAGGTGCTTATCTATTTCAATTTAACGAAAAACATTTGCTTAACGGCTTTGTTTTTTACCAACTAAATAATTCTTTCCCTAAGGCAACTTCGAAGCAAAAAAATAAATGTGTAATATTAATTAACTAACGTTCCCTTACCCACAAATGTTTCCTTAGTACAAAACTATCGCACGAATGCAGTTTTGTCAACTTAAGTTTATGCCATTTTTTATTGAAATAGAATATTTTCATCTTAATAGTGATATATCTCACAGTAATGACGAATAAGACGTTATACAATAAAGCTAAGAAATAAAGTTTCTATTGGGAGGGTATTAGAATGAGCGTAAAGCATTCAAACATACTTGTTGCTGTTGACGGTTCTGATTCTGCAGAGATTGCTTTTTCCAAAGCTGTAGAACTTTCGATTCAAGACGAGGCGTCCCTACTGATTGCTCATGTCATTGATACGAGAAATTTCTCAACTTTTGAACTTTACGATATCGCAACGGAACGAGCAGAAGACTTTGGAAAGCGTCTATTAAAGGAGTACGAAGAAAAAGCACGAATGGCAGGAATTTCGAATGTTGATACAGTGATTGAATACGGATCCCCAAAAGCAAAAATCGCAAGAAAGATCGCTCCACAAAATAAAATAGATTTAATTGTTTGCGGAGCAACAGGGATGAATCGCGTAGAAAGATTGCTGATGGGCAGCGTCTCTGAACATATCACTCGTCACGCAAGTTGTGATGTACTCGTCGTAAGAGGAAGTAAAGTACCTGCTGAGGAGGCTGAGAAAGATGAACACAGCAGACAAAATACGTAAGCACCGTTTGGAAGCCAACTTAACCATTTCAGAATTAGCGGTGAAAGTGCGGATTGGAGCGGGACTTATGCAGAAAATAGAAGAAAACCGCTATCAGCCAGACGTTCAAACACTTTTAAAAATATCAACAGCTTTAGATATTCCAGCCTCTGAATTTCTTGAAAAGGAAACAATTGAGCAGTTAGAAAAAGCGGATACCTGAAATGATAACTACTTATTAAAAACGATATTTAGAAAACGAGAAAAACGCGCTAGCAACTTGCTAGCGCGTTTTTCTCGTTTTCTTAATTTGTAATAACTCCATTTCCTCAAACGTTCACCAGTTTATTCTCATAAACTGGCAGGATCACTTCGACGGTAGTTCCTTCTCCCTCAACACTTGTTAAACGCATTCTCCCGTTATGGTTATCAATAATGCTAAAACTAACCATTAGTCCCAGTCCAGTCCCATTCTCCTTCAACGTATAAAATGGTTCTCCGATCCTTGGTAATTGGTGCTCTGGAATACCTACACCCTGATCTACAATCGTAATAACCGCTTCTTTTTTCTCGTTTTCTTTTACCTTTACAAAGATAGTGCCGCCATTAGGCATAGCTTCAATAGCGTTTTTCACGACATTGACAAACACTTGCTTTAGCTGATTTTCTTCTCCTAAAATAGGAAAGTGATCACACTCATACTGTGTTCGAATAACGATGTTCTTCAGGATTGCCTGCGATTTAAGAAGGGCGACTACGTGCTGAAGCAATGAAATAAGATCACTTTCTCCAAACTCTTTCTCTTGAGGTTTTGCAAGGAGCATAAATTCGCTCACGATGAAATTAATGCGATCAATTTCCGATAACATGATTTGAAGAAACTCTTTTGATTTATCGTCTTCAGAAGAGCTATAAACTAATGTTGCAAAGCCCTTTAAAGAAGTAAGAGGATTTCTTATTTCATGTGCAACTCCTGCTGCAAGCTCTCCTACCGCAGTTAATTTCTCTGAGCGTCTTAGCAGTGCTTCTGTTTCTTTAAATTCTGTAATATCTTCCACTATGACAATAACACCCTGTACTTTCCCATGAACTATATGTGGAATTGAAATTAACTTCACATGAACCGAGTGACCTTCTCGATGAACAATGGCAGATTCACACTTTTGCGGAATCCCTTCTTTCGTTCTTTCAAAACAATTCAACGTCTGCTTTAAATAACGCTGATCCACGAATTGAAAACTCGTTTTATTACTTGTGCTATTCGATGAGTAGCCACTCATTTTTTCTAAAGCGGGGTTCATATTAAGTATTTGACCGCTAATATCTAATACCATGATACCATCGGGACTATTTTCGACGAGTGAGTGGTATTTCCGCTCACTCTCCTGAAGTTGTGAGGCCTGTTCTTCTAACTTTTGACCTCGAATCACACTAATTAAAATTAAAACAGAAATAATGAATATGCCAATCAACACAAGATACTGTAACACCGTATTTTCACTGTAGCTTTCTACTTTAAAATTTGAATTTGAAGCCGAAGAAACCATCGTAAAATAATGAAGGGCGAGAGTACCTAGACCAAACACAATTGCCCCTGATAATTTCCCCCAGGAGTTCCGCTTTTCATTTGATACACCATAAACTAACCAAAAACTACAGATTGTCGAAATGAAAGCGATCAAACCTGGAATGACAATTTTCCACCAATCTTTCAATCGGTAAATCTCCTCTAATAAATAGACAGATGTTAACAATTGCAAAAAAACCAAAACAATGGTGAGAGAGAAACTTGCCACAACCAACTGTTTCAATTGTCTTTTTGATGAAATGATGTTGAATGACAGGAGTGATCCAACAACAGGAATAACTAAAGTAATGATAACAAACCAGGGAGTGTAAAAGGATGAGACAGCTGTTGATATCCCTAACAGTACAAGATACTGTAGAATCCAAATCCCTGTCCCCATTGCTAATGCACTACCAAATATCCATAGCTGTCGATATGAATGCGCTATATTGTAAACCTTTTCATGAAAATCAAATGCTGTATAAGTATAGCTGACTACCATTAAGATCGAAATCAAAATAAGAAAAAAATGAAAATCATAGATGAGGTCTTCCATGATACGCTCCACTCCGTTTTCCATAACAAAATCAGTTCATGTGCAAGTAATTCCTTTCACTTAGTTAACATTAGACATTCATCTTCAAATTCCTTCCACATTTTCTTAGATGATACAATTTTCCCATCACATTTCCCAATCATTTAACCAGTTCAAGAAAGCTCCTAAATAAAAACAGCCTGCATGAAAGGGCAGGCTGTTACAAACATATCTTATGGCTAATTCATTTCAAAAAAGGGTATGGGGAAAAGGAAGGAGGATCTTACATGCCGCAAATATTATTTAAAGTACAGGAAGTTAAGCGACTACAAGACCATCATATACCTAACACGCTTGAAGCGAACGTCGAAGTGGAATTTATCAATCGAGAAAGTGGTGAACTGTTAAAAACAGGACTGATTCCCGTTCGTTTCAATGAACACGGATCTTTCCCATCCATCTCTCATATCCAAAATTTCGAAGAAGAAAAGAAATTACAAACCAAACTCTTATTCGACATTCGACGATACGTACGAAAACTTCGCCCCTATCTTCAGCCAGACGATGAATAACTAGGCTTCAAATAAATAACGATAAATATTACAGGCAACTTGGATATTCATAAGATCAGAAGGATCATTAAAATTAATCGTTAGTATTTCTTGTATGCGTTGAATTCGATAATTCATTGTATTAACATGAACATGGAGCTGTTCAGAAGCGTTTTTTAAATCTTGGCCGGTCGATAAGTAAACAAATAAAGTTTGAAAGAGCTCTCCTTTGCGGCGTTTTTCATAAGCTAGCAATGGAGAGAGATACTCAAGGGCATAGCTTGCTAGATCTTCTTCTTTATTGTTTAATAAGAGTCGAAGCGCCCCAATTTCTCCATACCATGAAGAATAACCCGCGAATGTAAATCTCTTTAGAAATTTAATCGTCTTCTTCGCTTCTTGAAAAGAGTGATCAATGGCACGGATTCCTCTAACTGGTTTTCCAATACCGATTCTACAAATTTTTTCAGTTGTAACAGAAGCGATCAACTCATTAAATTCTTGGAAGAACTGATTAACAGTGAGAATGGATGATTCGATGCCTCTCTCATCATCTTGAAGGAACAGCAAGACAATTTGACGACCCCACTCTGTAACACGCAAAGTTGTTTGATGATTTTTCTCTAGTAAATGTTTAATTGATGCATGAATACATCTTCTAAGCCATTCCTCGCGTCCTTGTTCAAACTCCTGAGGTACATCGATTAAAGCGATTGTGAAAAAACCATTTAATCCAGTCTTCAAACGCCCTGTAAGGTAACTTAAATCCGCTTCATCATCTTGTGGCGATAGAAGATGGAGTAGTAATTCTCCAGCTAAACGCTGTTGTTCTTTATGCTCCGATTCCTTTTTCATTAGCTGAAGACCCGCAACTGTACAGGCATGAAAAACGGCTGACTGCTCAAACCTTGTAAGTGGGAGCTTTTCAGAAAGAATAGCGAGATAACCGAGCGGAAATGACAATCGACCAAGAGGAAAAAGCAAGGAATCTTCGTCTGTTTGCACAACTTCTAACTCATTTGTCTCATTCTGAATCGTACTTAAATGGTTAAGAATAATGCTTTGCAAGCTTTTTTCTGCATTCCAATCAATCTGACTGGAAGCCTTCACCTCTCCAAATGGATCATAAATGGCTACGCTCTTTCCGATAGACTTTGTGAGATACGTGCAAATTTCTTGAAACGAGTCTTCATTCATTCCTATGTCAGATAGTGCCTGGTGTGTATCTACTGATATCGATAGACTCTCGTTTTGGTGAATCACTGTTTGATTAAATTGCTTTAACTTCTGTAAAGAAGCTTCTTTGTTCTGATACAAATTCGCGTTCATTAGTGCAATGGCCGCCTGTGAAGAAATAGCTTCCACAAGGCGGATATCATCTTCTGTAAATCCTTTTTCCCCATTAAAACGGTCGAGCACTATAACCCCTGTACAAGTACCTTCTTTTTTAATTGGGATACAAATTGTACTCAGCGGTAGCTCATGTGCAGATTGGTGATATAGGCTAGCATTTTGATGAGACATCGTCTTCATAGCTTTTTCGACTTCATCACTTATTTTGAAGTGCAAAGTGGCTTCTTTCTCATATGCAAGACCTGTCATCGACTCACCTGAACGGAGAATGACTTCATTAACCGTCTTCTTTCGAAACCCTGTCGACCCGGCAACTTTTAAACCTTTTTGTTCTTTATCGTATAGAAAAAGCACACCACCATCAGCTGCATCAATGGCTGAGACGGCTTCTTCTATAACAGACTGAATGACAGAATAGAAATCTAGTGATGAATTAAATATTGTAGAAACTTGCATAAGTAAATGCAACTGCCTTTTGCTAAGTTCTGCCTCATTCTCAAGTAAACCCCTCGCCATCCATTTCACTCCTTTTATTTTAAGTGTTAACTTCTTCCGTCTCATAACGATGTTGCTCAAGATAAGCTAACGTTGCTTCTCCAAGCGTTTTGGCAGCAATCAACATAGCGTTCTCATCAATATCGAACATTGGATGATGATGAGGATACGTAGACTTATTCTCAGCATTACCTGCCCCGGTTAAGAAGAAAGTTCCTGGAACCTCTTCTAGATAATAAGCGACATCCTCTCCTACCATTAAGGCTTCCGTTTCTACCACATTCTTCACATCAGCTACTCGTTCTGCAGCTTCCTTCAACATTACCGTTTCTTTTTCATGGTTAACTACAGGAGGATATCCTCTATCATAACTAAATGTATAGTCTGCCCCGCTACTCTCACAAGTGCCTTTAATCATTTGTTCCATAAATCCAATGATCTTCTCGCGAACGTCTCGATCAAAGGTTCTAACCGTCCCTTTTAATGTTGCCGTCTCTGATATGACATTGAAAGCTGAACCTGCGTGAAATGAACCGATAGAGATGACTGCTGTACTGGAAGGGTTGATAAACCGGCTGACAATTTGTTGAAGATTACCAACTAACTGACTGGCGATCACAATTGAATCAAGCGCTTCATGTGGGATACCGCCATGACCACCTCTCCCTTTGATCACAATTTCAAAAGAGTCAGCAGCAGCCATAATGCGTCCTGGTTTATACGCAATTGTTCCAGTTGGGAATCCAGACCAAAGGTGTGTTCCAAAAAGAACATCCACTCCCTCTAGGCACCCGTCTTCAATCATTGGCTTCGCTCCACCAGGTGTAATCTCTTCAGCAAATTGATGAATAAAGACGACGCGACCTGCTAATTGGTCTTTTTGCTCATGTAGTGCTTTTGCTAAGTGGAGAAGCGTTGATGTATGACCATCATGACCGCACGCATGCATCACACCTGGAACAGTGGATTTGTAGGGTACTTCTTTTTCATCATTGATTGGAAGGGCATCAAAATCAGCACGTAATCCAACTGTCTTTCCTGGCATTGCTCCTTCTAAAGAAGCCACAACTCCTCTGCCACCGACATTTATTTTAACGTCCATGCCAAGTTCCTCGTAGAAATCTGCAATTAGTTTAGGTGTTCGAACTTCATGGAATGACAATTCAGGATGCTGATGAAGATCTCTTCTTAGGTCAATCATTTGTGGTACTAAATCTTCTAATCTCTCAAAAAGCGCTTTTCTCATGTAGCATTCCCCTCTCCTCTATCTAAAACAAAGTAAACTTCACTCTCTTATTACGTTACGAGTATTTTAACAAAAATTCTGAACTTTATAAGTAGAAATAAGAAATCTATTGTGAAATATAAAGGATTCTTCAATGTAAGCGCTGTATTTTCATTAAATCACCAAAGTGACTAGTGCGGAGTAATGTCATTCCATGAATATCGTTAGTTGCAATAGAGCCATTCCTTTTTTAAAATGAATAGTATTAGAAGGGAGAGTCAAGATGAATATTTTGATTTTAGGAGCAACAGGACGAGTCGGAAGCAACATTCTTACATTAGCTCTCTCCGATCGGCATCAGGTGACTGTTTTAGCACGATCACCTGAGAAGCTCCCTACAAATAGTAACCTTACGATTGTCGAAGGGGATGTTCTCAATGAAGACGTCGTTGAAAAAGCCGCCAAGGGCGTTGATGTGATCGTTAGTGCACTTGGTACTGATAAAACCACAACGTTATCAGAAAGCACCCCGATTTTAATAAGGGTGATGAAGAATCAACAGATTAATCGGATCATCACCGTAGGGACAGCTGGCATACTTAATAGCCGAGTCGAACCAACTCTCTATCGTTTTGAATCCTCTGAGTCTAAACGAAAAACAACGCGAGCAGCAAGGGAACATCTTTCTGTTTATGAAATGCTCTCTGCTAGCGATCTGGACTGGACAATCATCTGTCCTACTTATTTGCCAGATGGTCCCGCAAAAGGGGAGTATCGGGTGGAAAAAGAATATCTACCTGATGGTGGTCGTGAAATATCAACCGCAGACACAGCTGCTTTTGTATACAAGGAACTATTCGATCGCAATCACTCCCGTAAACGTGTGGGGATTGCTTACTAACTACTGAGACATGCCTGTATCCTTTATCGTCACATCAACGTTCACTGATACAGGTATTGTTTCTAGGTATTCATATTTATCTAGTTTTTTCCATTCTTTATATGATAAGGAATGCCTTACATATTGCCCCAGTCCAAGACTATCCGTTTGATTTTCCTTTAGCACTTTAAGAATCCCCTCCGCGTCACGTTCAATATGTTCCGCAATTACCTTTTCAATTTTCTTAGTTTCGTTAGTACTTGAAATTTCTTTTGCTCCTGTATCCTCTATGACCGAGCCACGCATTTTTACATTTATTTGAATGTGGTCCACCTTACCATTACTTTTTACAACCTTAATTTTCCTATTACTCTTAATATAATCAAAATGGAGGTTGCGGATGTTATCACCATCCGGAACTTTAATCGTTAATTCCCCTTTTTTTACTTTTCCAAGAAGAAACAAAAATACTTTTGACTGAAATAAATCCAGATGAGCTACGTACTGGTCTTTTCGAAAAAGAGCAGTTCCCATTAACACTAATTCACCATCTTCTTTGGTAAAAAGAGGTGCAACAGGATCAATGCCATCATCAAAGTAATCTCTTGAAAAATGAAATATGTCCATCTCTGGAATCGTAAATTTATCCGTTTCTGTTTTTAACATTTTATCAACATAGCTACCTACATCTGGTTCGACATCTGTCTTAATAATCTCTTCCCCTTCTCCAAACGCCATGACTAGCTTCACTTGTGAACCAATTTCCTGATCTCGTTCCATTGAAGTAATGACACGACTGACCCCTTCCTCAGCTAGCGTTCTTCCTATTATAATCGAATGTATTTGTCCATTAACAACCTGTTGCCTCGTTTTAGATGATAGAAGATCTTCAGCCTCTTTTTTTGAATTGGCTACTGTTTCAATGATTTCATCCTTTTGTGATGCCTCACTTGATAAATCGGGAAATGAAGCTGTTACTTTTAACTTCCCATCCTCCCCTTTTATTCGATCAAAACCAATCATACTAATGATCGCCAGATCTTCAATTACTTTCTTGTCATTACAACTTGTCAGAACGATCATGGCTAAGATAACAAAGCATAGCTTTCTGTTATTCCGCATGTCGTTTCCTCCTTATGCTTCTGATCCAAAGCGTTACGAGCAATAGCACTGGAAGCCCTAATGCAATTCCTGCAGCTGCTAATCCAAAAATTAATAGCCAGGGCGCTAGCTCGTATGCTACATCCACCTTTAACGTGATCAAATAGGCGACAAAGATGAGAATGAATACACACCACTTTTCATTAATAGCAGGTATTGCTCTATTGAGCAGTAGCTTCGCTGCCCATAAATACATGACGACGGTTATAAGAATTTTCATCAAGAACAAATTGAAAACAAGGCTTTCAATCCTCTCAATAAGCTCAATTTCAATATAAGCGATCAAATTCAGCACTGGAAAACTAGTTAATTTAAGCTGATCAAATGAAAAATACATAAATGAAACGAAACATGTAAGCCCATATACAACTGTTGTAATTACATGCCCAATATAAACGCTACGAAACCATTTAGGCTTTGTCTGATCAATATAAGGAAAGAGAAAGAGCACTATTTCAAAACCAAGGAAAGCAGTATAAACCTCGATCATTCCTTGGAGGGGATTATTCCCACCTTTAAATATAAATGGTGTTAAGCGCATAAAAGAAGAATAGGGAATATGGTAAATGAGCATAAATGTCATCCAAATCGTCAAAAAAAAGAAAACAGTTGTTGTTTTCGTAATCGTATAAATGTCTTTAACGACAAGATATAAGGCAAGGAGCAAGAAGAGACTGTACAGCAACAGCAGACTGGTATTTTGAAAAGCAAGGACTTGGGTAATGAGCATGTAGTCTTTTCCTACAAGAAGAGGGAGAATCGACCATATAAGCGCTAATATGACATAAAAAGGGGCAAGAACCTTTTGCGGAACAAGCCCTTCCATAATTTCAAATACATTCTCTCCCCTCCGAAAACGATTCACAAGAGAAACGAGAAAGATGTTAAAACCAGCAATGAGGGAAATAATGAGAATCATAACCCAGCCGTTTGTTCCGAAATTTACCGCCAGCATTCGAGGCAATTTATATAGTGTTACACCTGATTGAATCATATAAATCAGGATGGCGAGGTGGAATGGCGCTATTTTTTCCGACATTTATATCCCTCAATTTCTACAGCTACTTATTTCACTTTTTTCTTATTTGAACTTCTCGGAATAGCTGGTCTCGTTTTCATTAATGAGTAAGGAGCCCTTAATAAGAAGTCACCCCAGTCTTTTTTGAAAAACGGGGATAAGGGGGCTAAATACGGTGCTCCAACGCTCGTTAAACTGCTTAAATGAATCACAAGAATCGTCAATCCAATCACGATTCCGAGGTTGCCAAGTATTCCTGCGAGTAGAATTAAACCGAACCGCGTCAGTCGGATACTTGCACTCATTACATAACTTGGGACTACAAAAGAAGCAATGGCAGAGCTTGCCACCACAATAATGAGGACGTTGCTTGTAATTCCAGCCTGAACAGCCGCTTGCCCTATGACAATACCGCCTACAATACCGATCGTTTGTCCTACTTTTGTAGGCAACCGTGCACCGGCTTCACGTAAAAATTCCAGAGTAACTTCCATAATTAACGCTTCATATAAAGGATCAAATGGTACTTTGCTTCTTGAACCGGCAAGAGTTGTTAGAAGTGACTGTGGAATCATTTCATAATGAAAGGATGTAACGGCAACGTAAAGGGCGGTAAATCCAATCGTAATCATGAATGCACCAAAGCGCAGTAGTCTGGTTGCCGTACCAGTAATCCACCTTTGGTAATAGTCATCACCCGTTTGAAAGAAGTCAAAGAAGCTTGAAGGGGTAATAATCACTGCAGGACTACCGTCCATAACAATGACGACTTTTCCTTCTACAAGTGCTGCTGCAACCGCATCTGGCCTTTCTCTTAACATAAATTGCGGAAAAAGCGCATTAGGCTGGTCCTCAATTAATTGAGTAAGAATATGTGAATCATAAACGGCATCAATTTCAATTTTTTCAATCCTATTAGTCAAATCTTGAACAATTTCATCATTTGCAATTCCTTTAATATGGAGAACATAGACGCTTCCTTTTGCCACTTCACCTACTGGAATTTCATTAATTTTCAAGTGTGAACTTCTTACACGCCTTCGGATCATAGAGAGATTGATTTCACTGCTCTCCACAAATCCTTCATGTGGGCCCGTAATCGTTGTTTCCGTTTCGGAAGGCTGAATTTCACGCTGCTTTGGTCCGGAAATATTAATCAAATAAGCATGCTCTTTATGAAAAACAACAGCCTCTCCCTTTATAATGCCATCAATTAGCTTCTTCTCATCATCTGATTTGTGAAAGTTCGATCTTCTAAGGAAAGGAAGGGAAGCTTCTTCAGAAGCATGGTAAAGGGGTTCAAGCAACTCCATTTTCAGCAGTTGATCGTTAACTAAATGCAGGAAATAAATAATTGAAATGCTTAGCTCCGGTAACGTTCGATGAACAAGGTCATCACAATCGCTGAAGTTATCTAAAATAAGCTCCTGAAGGGTGGTTTTGTTGTTTTGTTGGTTATCCGATTGCTGATCCATTTCTTTCAATTTATGAAGTCGTTTGATTGTTCTCCTTCTAACCATTGTAAATCCCCCCTCATACGTTAGTTCTAGCTTTTGGAGATAACGTATGAAATATGCATTTCTTGGGATAAATGAGTCACAAATGCAATTAATGCTAAATGAAGACAAAAAAAGAAGACGAGCTTTTTATTAGCCGTCTTCTTCTCGTTTTATTTTTGTTTTAATGCCGCTTCAAGGGCAATAATCATCATCTCTTTAAAGGTTGTTTGTCGTTCTTCAGAGGTCGTTTCTTCCCCCGTTACGATATGGTCGCTAACGGTTAACACCGTTAAGGCATTCACGCCGAACTTCGCAGCAATTGTATATAGAGCAGAAGTTTCCATTTCTACACCAAGTACCTGGTAGTCAGCAAGCTGCTGGAAGATTTCCGGATTGTCACGGTAGAAGGAATCACTTGTAAACACATTCCCTACATGAACGCTCATTTCCTTTTCAGCTGCAGCGTCGTAAGCGTTTTTCAAAAGATTAAAATCAGCTGTAGGAGCAAAATCCATACCGTTAAACTGAAGGCGATTCACACCTGAATCCGATGTCGCGCTCATCGCAAGAATAACATCTCTTACTTTCACTTCCTTCTTTAATGCTCCACATGTTCCAACACGAATAAGATTCTTAACACCATAGCTCTGAATCAATTCGTTCACATAAATCGAAATAGATGGAACACCCATTCCAGTTCCTTGAACAGAAATTCGTTCGCCTTTATATGTACCTGTATATCCAAGCATACCTCTTACTTCGTTGTAGCAAACGACATCTTCTAGAAATGTCTCTGCGATATACTTAGCACGAAGCGGATCTCCTGGTAATAGAATCGTTTCCGCAATATCCCCTTGTTTTGCACCAATATGAACACTCATAGTCGTACCTCCTTGATATAATACGTACACTAACAAAAGTAGCATAAGATCCGCCCTTATGCCACACGCAATCATATAATAGTAGCCTATCCTTCCTTAAAATACACTATACAAGAGGCTATCCAGCTTACAAAATGCTATTTATACTGTTGTTGATCTTTGGCTCATTCGAGTGGTCATCACAGAGCATAAATGAGTCAAGGTCAACAACATTCATTAACTTAACCATAAAAAAAGCCCGAAGCAGATGCTTCAGACTTTTTTATACAAGGCCTTAATAATATGGTGAGATCATCAAGTAAACGACAACACCTGTAATACTAACATAAAGCCAGATCGGCATCGTCCACCTAGCGATTTTACGGTGTTTAGCCACTTGCATGTTTAATCCTCTCGTAACCGTAATTAAAGCCAGAGGAACAATAGCGGCAGCCAAAATAATGTGCGTAATTAAAATAAAGAAGTAAATGGGAACGATGATGCCTTCTCCTCCAAACGAAGTGGATTCAGAAAGCCCATGATACGTCACATATGAAACGAGAAAGAGTGCCGTTGTTGTAAAAGCAGCAAAAATAAACCGCTTATGCATTTTAATATTCTTTTGCATAATAAAAATGAGCGCTGCTACTAAGAAAACAAATGTAAAGCTATTAAAAACAGCATTTAGCAAAGGGAGCAGCGTAATATCAAATCCCACGTCACCACTATACTCAGGTAGGAAAAAAAGGACAACGACGAGCACATTCACTGCAATTGATAGCCCGACAATCCATGGTGTATAATTCCGTTGTTTAACATCATTCATTAGATTTCTTCTCCTTATCACAATAATCTACCTTTTAAGGATAAGAAAGTTTCTCGGATTGAGCAACCAATGAGATTCATCTCACACGTAAAGTTCAAATTTGTGACACGATTTGTTCACATTAAGGTGTCCATTGATCATGAATAATTCCAATTAAATAGTATTGTCCGTTATATTCAGAGAATACCAATTTAAGACTTTTCCAATCCATTCCTTCGAATTCTTCCGATCCGGGCACAAAAAATTCTACATAGTGACTTTCCGGAAACACATCTTTAATATTCTGTATGCTATTTGTTTCCCGATGAATGCCATCAAATGTTACGATTTCCGTCTCGCTAAATTCTACATCGTATACATATGCATTAAAATATTCCTCAGGCGATAAACGAATGGGATCGCCTCTTCCTGCTTCTGTTCCCCATTCAAGCTGCTTAGAGTTCTTAAAGAACTCTTTTAGTTGAGCTGGCATAAACACTTGAGCTCGTTTTACTTCTATCGTTCCATAGGGAGAAAATAGCACACCTTTTTTTGGGTGAACAAATTTAGAAAGCTCTTTGCCATCTTTCGATTTAATCGCATTTAACACGTTATACCCTTGCTTCATTACGATACTTTGAACAGATTCTGTGCGCTCTGCTTCCACTTCTCCTGAATCTTGAGGCTTCTCCTCAACAGTTGAGCATGAAATACTGAAAGCAATAAGCAGGAAGAAGATGACCAGTTTTTTAAGCATTGTACTCATCCTCCCTTTTCTTCTCAATCACTTACCTACTATATTCGCCGTAATTGAATCCATTCATTCTATTTCAAAAAAATTTACGAATCTTCCCTTCAAAATCCTTGTACACACCTTTCCGCAAAGGAATCAGCTTGGTATCGCTTACAGCCATATACCATTATATTCTTTTTTCAAAATCCTACCGTAGCTTCAATCACACAATTTGATTTTAACGCGAAAAAGCTATAAAATTTTTACTTGGGAACCCGGTAATATCTTCTATTACGGGATCGATAGAATTTCAGCAGACGTTTTATCATTAACAGTCTTTACTGATGAATTAAGGAATTCACTGTTCCTTCCATAAGTTCCCTCTGGAACAGCAATAATCAAAAAGTGAGGTCACAAAGATGAATCAACCATCAAAACAGGCTTCTGTTATCGTGATTTTCGGTGCAACAGGAGATCTTGCCAAACGCAAGCTATTTCCATCACTCTATAACCTCTATTGCAAGGGAGTACTTGCAGAGGATTTCGCTGTTGTTGGAGTAGCAAGAAGACAACTTACTAATGAAGAATTCCGTTCAAATGTTCATGACTCTGTTATACATACAGCATGCATGGATAAAGATGACAAGCATGAAGAATTTAGCAGTCACTTCTTCTATCAACCATTTGATGTTACGAAGAAAGAATCTTACCAGGAATTAAATGAATTAACACAATCGCTTGATGAGAAATTTAATATTCCAGGAAATCGCATTTTTTATATGGCGATGGCTCCAGAATTCTTTGGAACAATTGCATTAAATCTAGACTCTGAAGGTTTAACAGATGGTGACGGCTTTAATCGCCTTGTTATCGAAAAACCTTTTGGCCACAATTTCCCATCTGCTCAAAAGCTGAATGACGAAATTCGCCAAGTGTTCTCTGAAGATGAAGTTTATCGTATCGATCACTATCTTGGAAAAGAAATGGTGCAGAATATCGAAGCGATTCGCTTCGCCAACTCGATGTTTGAACCACTCTGGAACAGTCGCCACATTTCAAATATCCAGATTACATCTAGTGAAACGGTTGGTGTCGAAACACGTGGTGGATACTATGAAAAGTCTGGTGCCCTACGTGATATGGTCCAAAACCATGTCCTACAGATGGTTTCACTTCTAGCGATGGAACCGCCTGTTAGCCTCTCAACAGAAGAGATTCGCGGTGAGAAGGTTAAAGTACTTCGCGCGCTTCGTGCAGTTAAACCGGAAGAAGTAAATGACTACTTCGTTCGCGGTCAATACAAACAAGGCGAAGTAGATGGAGAGACATTACCAGGCTACCGTGAAGAAGATAATGTGGATGAAGAATCAAATACAGAAACATTCGTTGCAGCGAAGCTAATGATTGATAATTTCCGCTGGGCTGGTGTTCCATTCTATATTCGCACTGGTAAACGAATGACAAATAAATCTACTAAAATTCTGATTGAGTTTAAAGACTTGCCAATGAACCTTTATAAGAATGAAAGTGGTAAGCTTGGACCGAATATCCTTGTCATTCACATTCAACCTGAAGAAGGCATTACGCTTCACTTGAATGCCAAAGATACAGGCGATATGCGTAAAACAACACCGATCCAGTTGAATTTCAATAACGATCAGGAAAATAACATGAACTCCCCAGAAGCATATGAACGCTTGCTTCATGATGTGATGCGCGGAGATGCAACAAACTTTGCTCGCTGGGATGAAGTAGCTCTCTCATGGCAGTTCATTGACCCTATTTCGGTTACATGGGCAAACGAGAAAGAACAGGACTTCCCGAACTACCCAGCAGGTTCAATGGGACCAAAAGCGGCAGATAAGCTTCTTGAAAATGACAACTTACACTGGTGGCCCCTACCGAAAGAGTAAAGTGATTGAGACGCTGGAACTCTATAAATTGAACACGCTCTTTGTGTTCCTATTCAACAAACATCGTAGTTTCTGCGATTCGTCGCAATTGATTCAAAATGACAAAAGAAAGATACGTGCTTCACGTATCTTTCTTTATCATATACACTACTATTTGAAAGGAAGTGTTTCTTAATGAAAATGTATGATGTAAGTGCACCTATCTTTAATGGAATGGCCGTTTATAAGAACAAGGAAGAAAAACAGCCTGAAATCAACACGACGACGAATGGCCATGTAACAGAGTCTCGTCTATCTCTTGATGTACATACGGGCACTCACGTAGATGCTCCGCTTCATATGATGAATGATGGAGCAACGATTGAATCGATTAATCAAGAAGATCTTGTTGGAAAAGCCAAAGTAATCGACGTTACGAATGTAAAAGGTGCGATATCTGATAAAGATATTGAAGCTGAAGACATCCAAGAAGGAGACTTTATCCTTTTCAAATCACAAAACTCTTTCGAAGAGGAATTTAACTTTGACTTTGTTTTCGTTGGTGAAGACGCTGCACGCTACCTTGCAGAGCGAAACATTCGCGGAGTTGGCGTAGATGGTCTTGGTATTGAACGTAGTCAGCCTGAGCACCCTACACACCGCTCTTTATTCGAAAAGGATGTTATCATCATGGAAGGCTTACGCCTAAAAGACGTGGCCGCTGGAGAATACTTCATGGTTGCTGCACCTTTAAAACTTCAGGGAACTGATGCATCACCTGCTCGCGTTTTATTGTTTGAAGGATTAAAAGAAGCATAGTACAAAGAAAGCCAGGGAGAATCCCTGGCTTTCTTACTATCTTCTGTGATTGAGATACCCATACTGATAATATGGAGGGTTTTCATGAAGTCCCTACTTTATCTTTCTAGAAAGTTAAATTCTCGATTGACTCCAAGTATATGGTTTCTCTCTGTGGTTATTTTCGCCTTATTTCTCGCATTTATTCTTCCTGAAGTATCGGAAAGATCTTATGAAGCCACTGGGACAAGTGATTCTCCTGATGGCTCTTTCTTTTATACTCCTGAAAAGCTATATAGCGTTGCAGAGCAATATGGAGAAAGCGGGAGAAGCTATTATATTAAAGAGCGTTTCAGCTTTGATATTATTTGGCCGCTCGTTTACTGGTTCTTTTTAACCACATCGATTACTGTTCTCTTCCGATCTATTTCCAATGAAAAATGGCTACTTCTAAACTTACTCCCCGCTTTCGGTGTTCTATTTGATTACTTAGAAAACATTTCAACATCTGCTGTGATGTATTCTTATCCAACTACGTTCCCATTCATTTCATGGAGTGCACCGTTCTTAACCTCAATCAAATGGTCATGCATTTATGCTAGTTTTTTACTCATACTCATTGGCGGTCTTTTGAGATTCATTCGAGTTGGCAAAAAGATGGTGTATAAATTTAAAAACTGAAAGTAAAAAACCGCTAATCCTCCCTTAAGGAAGTGATTAGCGGTTTTTGTTTCTCTTTTAGTCTTCAAGCCATTCTGTGTGGAACACACCTTCGCGATCAATACGCTGATACGTATGAGCGCCGAAGTAGTCTCGCTGCGCCTGTAGAAGGTTTGCTGGAAGTGTTTCGCTACGATAGCTGTCATAGTAAGCAATCGCGCTTGCAAGCCCAGGAACAGGAATTCCACGCTGTACAGCAAGTGAAACGATATCACGAGCAGCACCCTGATAAGATTCAACGATTTCCTTGAAGTATGGATCAAGAAGAAGGTTCGTTAAGCTTGGCTCACGGTCATAAGCTTCTTTAATGTTTTGAAGGAAACCAGCACGGATAATGCAACCACCGCGGAAGATCATAGCGATTGAACCGTAATCTAGGTTCCAATCATACTCATCTGAAGCAGAACGCATTTGTGCGAAGCCTTGTGCGTAAGAACAAATCTTACTCAAGTAGAGAGCTTTACGAATCTTCTCAATTAGTTCTTCTTTATTACCATCAAACGCTGGTACATTAGGGCCAGCAAGAAGCTTGCTTGCTTTCACGCGCTCTTCTTTCATTGCAGAAATGAAGCGGGAGAAAACAGATTCCGTAATGATTGAAAGTGGTACACCAAGATCAAGAGCACTTTGACTTGTCCATTTACCTGTACCTTTTTGTCCAGCTGTATCAAGAATGACGTCTACAAGCGCTTTGCCTGTTTCAGGGTCTTTCTTCGTAAAGATATCAGCTGTAATTTCGATAAGGTAGCTATCAAGCTCACCTTTATTCCATTCTTTAAATACTTCGTGAAGCTCATCAGTAGAAAGACCAAGCACGTTCTTCATCATGTAATAAGCTTCGCCGATTAGCTGCATATCACCATACTCGATGCCGTTATGCACCATTTTCACATAGTGACCCGCTCCATCTGGACCGATATATGTTGTACAAGGATCGCCATCTACGTTTGCAGCGATCGCCTTAAAGATATCTTCAACTTCACTAAACGCATCCGGTTGTCCACCAGGCATAATAGAAGGACCATTAAGTGCGCCTTCTTCTCCACCAGAAACACCAGTACCAATAAAGCGAATACCTTTTTCTTTCAAATCTTCGCTACGCTTTTGCGTGTCTTTAAAGAACGCATTCCCGCCATCAATGATGATATCATCTTTATCAAGATGTGGAAGCAACTGGTCAATCGTCGCATCCGTCGGCATGCCAGCTTTAACCATTAGCAAAATTTTTCTAGGTGTTTCTAGAGATTGAACGAACTCTTCAATGCTGTATGTATCCTGAAAATTTCGTCCTTCAACTTCTGACATCATTTCTTTTGTTTTTTCTTCAGATCGGTTATACACAGAAACAGAATAGCCGCGACTTTCGATGTTCATCGCAAGGTTCTTCCCCATGACCGCCAATCCAATAACACCAATTTGTTGTTTTGACATCTTATTCCCTCCAGCTCATTTCCTATTTTTCGTTAACTCACCTATCGCAAACCGTTTTGTTACAAGTGAATCACCCTATTTAAATAGTATGTTCACCTGCTATCAAGCTAGTCACGCGAACAGTCTGACAGTATGCATTATACGTCTTTCCTGCTAACCGTGCAAAGATTAGTAACTAAATAACATGGTATAAATAACCTATAAATATCATGATTTAAAATGACCTATTCACTAGATCCTTATCACGCCAACGAAGTATGCGCTTACAAAATTCATCATTGGGAAACAGGGGACATAACGATTATACTTAATAGGTTAGCATAGATAGAAAAGGAGTGATTGAATTTTGAACGAAAAACAACGCGCAGGCGAAGAAGCCGCTAACTATGTTCAGAATGGCATGGTTGTTGGGCTCGGTACTGGCAGTACTGTCTATTGGACAATCCTCAAAATCGCCCGCATGGTTAAAGAGGGATTGGATATTAAGGGAGTAGCAACATCGACCAATACTGAAATACTCGCTCGCGATAACGGTATTCCCCTTCTATCCCTTGAAGAAGTGTTATCCATTGATTTAACAATTGATGGGGCAGATGAATTAACAGAAGATTTAACCCTTATAAAAGGAGGGGGCGGTGCCTTACTTCGCGAAAAAATTATCGCTTATCACTCGACACATATGATCGTTGTTGCTGACTCTAATAAATTTGTGAAAAAGCTTGGGTCCTTTCCTCTTCCAGTAGAAATCGTTCCTTTTGGATATTTAAAAACCATTAACGCTTTAAAGAAATTTGGATGTCAAACGGCCATACGAAAAAAAGAAGGTTCATTTTACGTCACGGATAATGGAAACTACACCGTCGATTGTCAGTTCGGAGAAATTGATTACCCCTCTACTTTGCACGACAAAATTAATCAGGTTCCAGGTGTTGTAGACAACGGGCTTTTTATTGGCTATGCAGCTAAAGCAATTATTGGTCAGGAAAACACAATTACATATGTGGAGAAATAATAAAACCCGGCAGAAATGCCGGGTTTTGCGTTATTTAATGATTAAGACGGGACAATGAGAACGCTGAAGGACCGTATGACTCACGCTTCCAAGGAACCACTCACGTAAACCGTTCAGTCCCCTGCTCCCCATAATAATAAGATCACGATTATGCTCATCTGCATATTTCACAATTTCATTTCCAGGGTTCCCTTCAAGAACCATTGTCTTCACTTTATGATTTGGTAACTGAACGTCTAACTTCTCGCTAATTCCCTTCAGCATATCCACCGCTTCTTTTCTAAGTTCATTTAAGATGCTCGCGTAAACAACAGCAGAGCTAATTTGCGCTGTAGGGTTTAATGCTGTGACAACGTCAATTTCAAGAGAGTCATTTTCTTTTGCCATGGCAATCGCTTCATTTAATGCTTTAACACTCAGGTCAGATCCATCAAAGGCTACAAGAATTTTATTGTATTTTTTCATTGCAACATTCTCCTCCCCTGTTCTACTTTCATTTTAACATAAGAAAAGAACTAGTCCTGTGACATTAATCACGAAGAGATGGTTATTTACGTTGCTTTTTGTAGAGAATTTGTTCTGTCAAAATAGCTGTAATGGAACCGAGAATAAGTCCATTGTTTAGAATAGAAGCCGCAATTGGAGGTGCTTGCTGAAAGGCTTCGGGTGGAATAAACATTGTTCCAATCCCAACCATAAAGGAAATCCCTATTATAAATGGTTTTCCCTCTGACTGATCTTTCTTAAACTCATTGAAAGCAATTCCAACCATATTCACAAATACAATAAAGATAACAGCATACCCAACCGGTTCAGGTAGCGCTGCAAAGAAGCCCATTAAGGCTGGAAACAAACTAATGATAATAATAAATCCACTTCCAAGTACAAAAGGAAGTCTCTGCTTTAATCCTGTTGTTAATATAAATCCAGCGGCACCTGAGATCGGCACGCTTCCCACCGCAGAAAAAACGCCTCCAAGTAATTGATTTATGCCAGAAACAAAACCTGCTTGTCTATAGCGTCCCATTGGCTTTGTATTTGCCAACTTACTCAACACCTCTTCGACTACGCGAATACTTGCAATCATGTTGGTGAGAAGAAGCAGCGTGACTAGAAAAGCTGTGATTATCATGCCGGAATCCCATGTAGGATAACCAAATGCAAGTACCTCAGGAAGCTCAATGATTCCTCCCTCAGGAACAACGATCGGTTTGGCTAGTCCAAGCACCGCAAAAATGATCCACCCTATAATTAGGATAATGAGAATACTGTATTGTTGAATCATGGCAGGCATAGAACGTGAAAACCAAATGGAGATAAATACAAGTAAAAGCGATAGGCCAGCAATTCTAAGATCAATGCCTTCTTTTAAATAACCAACACCCATCATCCCATTTAGAAACGATCCGCTAAGTTGAGCAACAAGAAGCAAGAGATAAATTCCTGTCACGACCGGTGTAAAGAGACGAGATAACTTTTCTACTAATCCAAACGCACTAAGAAGAATGAAGATCACTCCGCTTGCAATCATCGCAAGCTCAAGTGCTTGTAGCGTCTCTATATCAGATCCGAAAAGGGTAGAGCTTAATCCTGCATAAAGCACAAATACTCCCCACCATAACCCGGCAGGGCCTTCATTAATAGGTAAGCGATGACCGAACGTTACTTGAAGTATTCCGGCTACACCAAGCACAAACATCGTTCTTTGCACGAACCCTGCTGCCATCGCAGGATCCATATGGAACAAGCTAGCGATAGCAACGGGAGCAACGATTGACCCTGCAATCATAAAAACGGCCCATTGAAGAGCAGATAATGTATTACGCATGTAAAAGCCTTCTTTCCTCAAAACAAATTATATACCCCACTTATTTTATCAAAGTGACTGAATGAGGTCATTACGTATTTTTCCACTATAAAAAAGATCAAGGCTCTGTTATACTATTTTATTGGTGATTTGATTTAATCAAATACACGGGTGGGAGAGGGAAACACAAGTAAGAAGGGAATAAAGTGAAAACGAAAATTAATTTTGATTTTCAGGCTCACGATACTTCACTGAAGAAAGAAATTCTTGCAGGCATTACATCATTTTTTACGATTGTTTATATTGCAGCGGTTAACGCGTCAATCCTTGCTGATGCAGGAATTCCTTTCGAAGCAGGAATGATTGCAACAGTCCTGACGTCAGTGTTCGGCTGCCTGTTAATTGGTTTTTATGCAAATGCACCGATTATCCTCGTACCAGGAATGGGTGTAAATGCATTCTTTACGTATACAATGGTTGAATCAATGGGATTAAGTTGGGAGGTGGCACTCGCTTCTGTCTTTGTTGCAGGGATTCTCTTTGCAATCACGGCGTTCACACCGCTATCCGGTGTCCTTTCAAAGTCAATCCCAAGATCATTAAAAGAAGCAATTACCGTTGGAATAGGCTTATTCTTAACATTTATCGGATTACAAAAAGGTGGCATTGTCGTTTCTAGCGATACGACTTTTGTAGAACTTGGAAACCTTGGATCTGCTCATGTTATTGCAACTCTTGTGACGCTTGCATTAGCAGCCATCCTGTTTATTCGAAATGTAAAAGGTCATTTCTTAATAAGCATGCTTCTCGGCACTGCACTTGCCTGGTCACTAGGCTTAATTTCAACCGGAAAGCAGGAAAGCTTTTCTTTTTCATCATACGGAGCTGTTTTTGGAGCGATGTCATTCGATGATATTCTTATGCTCCCTTTCTGGATCGCCACCTTTTCAATGGCGATGATTCTTGTTTTTGAGAATATGGGCTTGCTTCACGGCTTACTTCCAGATCAATCGAAATTTGATAAATCCTACAAAGCAAATGCCATTTCAGCTATCTCGTCTGGTCTTTTCGGCACAAGTCCTACCGTCTCAACTGTCGAGAGCGCCTCAGGTATTTCTGCAGGAGGGCGTACTGGTTTAACGTCCATCACAACAGGATTATTGTTCTTAACGTCTCTCTTTTTCATTCCTGTCTTCAAGATGATTCCTGATTCTGCGATCGCCCCAGTTCTTATTATTATAGGCGGACTGATGATCACATCCATTCAGAACATCTCGTTGCAGGATTTCTCTGAAGGGTTTCCAGCGTTCTTAATCATTGTGATGATTCCACTCACGTATAGTATTGTGGACGGTATTGCATTTGGTTTTATCGCCTATCCTTTTCTTAAAATTGCTTTAGGCAAAGCAAAAGAAGTTCCTGTTCCAATGTACATTATCGCGAGTTTATTTTTCATTAACTTCTTTTTGCATACGATCTAACATTAACGTTGTAAAGGTATGAATGAAACCTCCCTTGTTGGGAGGTTTTTTTATTCTCCATCACTACATCCAAATATTGTGTGATAAGCTTGGAAAAGGTGATAAAATTGACGAACACGAAAACAGCTTTTCTTTTACTATCCTTTCTTCTTATCTCTGCTTGTGAACAACGAGAAGCCCAACACTCCTTTTCTGAAGCCACTTTCATCAAAAGATCTATTCCCTATATGCATCATGACGTGCCAACAGAACTTATCCTTACAAAATACGAAACCGTTCAGCCAAATGAATGGGGTGAACGCACCACAGGAGTCCAAACGCACTTTGAAACATCAGAAAAAGAAATCGCTCTTACATTCGATGCATGTGGTGGCCCTCATGGAAGTAACGTCGATCGTGAACTTATCAGATTTTTACAAGAAGAGCAGATCCCTTCAACCCTTTTCATTAATAGCAGATGGATTGAAGAGAACTCCAAAATATTTCAGCAGCTCGCTACTAATCCGCTATTTCAGATTGAAAATCACGGCACCCATCATCAACCTCTATCTGTAAACGGAAAATCCGCCTGGGGTATTTCAGGAACGGCATCAGTCAAAGAAGTGATTGCCGAAGTCAAAGAAAACCAGGAGAAAATAGAAAATCTTACAGGATCAAAATCAACTTTGTTTCGATCAGGAACGGCATATTACGATGAAGTGGCAGTTCAAATCGCTAAGGATCTTGGTATACAAATTGTAAACTATACCATTCTTGGAGATGCTGGTGCGACTTTTACAAGCGGACAAGTGAAGAACGCTCTTATGACGGCCAAACCTGGCGATATCGCTTTGTTACATATGAATCAACCAAAAAGTGGAACGTCTGAAGGCATGAAACAAGCCGTTCCTATTCTCAAAGAGAAAGGTTTTACCTTTGTTCAACTTCACAACCAGAATTTACAGTGACTACAATTGTTCTGAATGGTCACCTTATGAATGAACAACTAATAAGGGGTGACAACACATGAGCCAATCAAAAGGCCAGCGTGAAAGACAATTTCGAAAAAGAAAAGAAGCGCAAAACCCACACGGCAAGATTAAGTCGCTTGAACAGCTTGCTAACGAAACACCGAATAAACCTTAGGTCGATTAAACTCCTTCTAATATGGGTAAAGGCTTGTAGAGTAAGAAAGGAGTTTGTTTTATGAATGAAATGACGGTATCCGTATCCGGTATGAAAGGTGAAGACTGCATTCAACGCATTGAATCTGCCCTTCTCTCTTTAAACGGTATCGATCGAGCTCTCGCCGATCTGAATGAAGAAACAGTGACCATTGTATATGATGAAGATGCCGTTGATCCATCGGCAATCATGCAAACAATCGAAGACGCTGGCTATCAGCCTTCGTAGCTTCGTTAGAGTCTGTGCAACTTGCAGGCTCTTTTTTAGTGACGATTTTCAACACATATCAACAAAAAAACTCGAATTCTTTCCTATGAACTTTCAATCTTCGCATTTTCATGGTGGTAAGGTATAACTATGCGCTAATGAAAAGTTAAGGAAAGGGGTGGCGTGAGTGGATCACACTAACCTGAATGTCGAAAAAAAACTCCCTCTAATGCCAAAACATTATCCATCACCTTGCTCATTAGAGGAATACAACGAGTTAATCGAGAAACTTGAAGCTTTAGCTTATGAAAATAAAACACTAAGTACCGTTCATTATCTTGTCGCAGGTGTAGCACATGAAATCAAAAATCCTCTTACCATCATGAAAGGTTTCCTCCAGCTCATTAAACCCGATTTGGATAAATTACAAAAAAACGATATAGCTGATTTACTATTATCAGAAATCCATCGAACCAATACATTGATTGAAGAATTTCTTCAAGTAGCACGTCCTATAGAACATATCAAAGAGCGTATTGATGTTGTTCCTTTCCTAAAAAATATTATTCTTCTTTTCCATAGCCAGGCCACTCTGAACAGATGTGATATTACTACGAATCTAAATCACTTTTCCGAACCACTCGAAGTGACGATCGATTCAGGACAATTTAAGCAAGTGTTCTTAAATATGATCAAGAATAGTATTGAATCGATTCGTAGTAGCAATAAAGAAAACGGAAAGATTTCATTATCAATTGCAAAGCGTCTTCACTCCGTTACGATCAAAATTAGTGATAACGGAGCTGGCATGGATACGTCTACTCAACAAAAGGTCTTCCAACCTTTTTATACGACAAAAGAAAAAGGAACAGGACTTGGCCTATTCCTCTGTAAACAAATTATTCAAAATCATAAGGGAACAATTACGGTGAGCAGTGTCCCATCGTTTGGAACAACTTTCACTATTCAATTACCACTGACTCATTAAAATCCGATTTGTTCGCTTTCTGCAGAAGTCGTTGCTCTCCTTCTGTTCTTATGGAGAAGCGCGTTAACCTCACCGCCGACGAGAAGAATGATGCCCGTTAAATAGAACCAGAGCATTAAGATAATGACACCACCAAGACTACCGTAAGTTGCTGAATAGTTACCGAAATTACTTACGTAAAAAGCGAAAGCAAGAGAAATCACTTGCCAGCCAATCGTCGCAACGACTGCTCCAATAATAACTTCTTTAAATGGAAAATGCTTATTAGGAGCAAATCGATAAAGAGCTGCCAGAATACACGCCATAATCCCTACAGCTATAACCCAACGTAAAATACGGAAAAGAAACTCAGTCGAGCTCGGAAGGTTAAGCGTCGAAGTAACAGCATCTATAATGACGTCGCCGAAAACTGGTAGAACAAGAGTGACAATAAAGACAAGTATAAGTCCAACTGTTAGGCAAATCGAAAGCAGTCTAGCTTTAATAAAAGATCTCGTTTCTTCAACGTCATATGCAAGGTTAAGGGCCCGCATCAGAGCCATCATACCGTTCGATGCAGACCAGAGAGTACCGAGTAAACCAATCGTTAAGAGCCCTCCCTGCGGCTCACTTATGATTGATAGAACGTTATCCTGAAGTATACTTCCGGTCTCTCCGGGAGCATATTTTGTAAGAAAATCCACTGCTTCCTGTTTGTCAATCGATAAGTATGGAAGAATTGAAAGAATTAAAATAAGCAAAGGAAAAATGGAGAGCATAAAGTAGTATGCTAATTCTGCTGCAAGACTTGTTACACGATCTTCTCCTATTTCTTTACCTAATTTTTTAACGAATGCAATCCCTGACATCTTCACTAGTCCCCTTTCTATAGTTCTTCCCTTCCATTCCCTATTATGCCTCACTGTAATCATCAACACGAAAAGGGAGCAGACGCGATGTCTGCTCCCTTTAGGCCTTACTTTTTACTCTCAATTTAAGTTCATACATTCCATTTAAGGAGTTGTTGAACTTTGCTCTTCTTCTATAGCATTCATATTCCCATTTGGATCGTCAATTTGATCTTCCAGGTTCAAATGAGTTTTAAGTTCCGTTTTTGCCGTCGCAAGAGACTGATCGTCCAATTTGAAATAATAAGTCCCAGCAGGTTGAAAATCAGTACCCGTTAACTGTAGTTTTTCAATTGAATCGATTTTCGAAATAAATGGATAAAGTCCTAGAGCTTCGTTAAATGTAAAACTCATCGTTAAGTTCTCACCTATACGATCTACTAAGTCCCCATACTTCGGAATAGAAGAAAGTGAACTAACTTTATCAATGGCAGCAGTAATCACTTCCATTTGGCGCTGACCACGCTTCAAATCTGAATCAGCTTTACGGGTTCTTGCAAAAGCAAGGGCCTCTTTCCCATTTAGCGTCTGTTCTCCTACTTCTAAATCAATTTTCCCTTTTGATTCCTTGTATAGTTGATCTGCGATAAGCTGGGAATCAATATTAACTTTGATTCCGCCCATTTCATCAATCACTGTTTTGAAGGCATCAAAATTAACTCTGACAACTTCATCAATTGGAATTCCTAACAAACCTTCCACTGTATCAATCGTCAAGTCAATTCCACCATAAGCATGAGCGTGAGTGATCTTGTCCATACCTCTTCCGGGAATATTAACATAAGAGTCACGTGGGATACTAAGAAGCTTCATTGATTTATCATCTTGATTAAATGTGGCTACCATCATCGAATCACTTCGCCCATTCGATGTATCCTCTTCATCATCTACACCGAGTAATAATACGGAAAAATGATCTTTTCCCATATCAACCGCGTCATTTCTAAGGTCTGACTGGTTTCCACGTTCCGGTTGCATCACTGATTGGTCTGATACGCTGGAAACTTTATAATAAAGGTATCCCGCATACCCACCAAAACCAACTATAATAAATAATAGAATGAATAGCGTTATTCTTAATCCACGTCGTTTTTTCTTAGGCTTATATCGACTTCGAGGTTCCATATGTTCATCATTCATAGAAAATTATCTCCTTCAATATAAATCTTCTTTTACTACATGCCTAGATCATTCGTATCATAAACCGAATGATCGTCGGTCTTTCGCTGACCGATTCCATTGTAAAAGGTTTATTCTGAAATAATCCTAACTATAAATGTATCACTCTTTATTACGACTTTCTACCTAAATATTTTTCCAATTAGTTGGGAGTACTTTGTAAAAATCTCGAGATATATGTAGAATACAATAAGAAGCTATAGAGAAAGGACAAACTCCAGTGCACATTAAAACCGAATCAATCCCCTGGATCATTATAGGAAGCTATTTTCTATTCGGATCAGTTTGGATATTGCTTTCTGATACAATTCTGTATCACTTCTCTTCCGACTTCTTAGCGAATAAGCAAATTGGTCTATATAAAGGCTGGTTTTTTATTTTACTAACTTGTTTGTTTCTTTATTTCCTATTGAAACACCTTCTCTATAAAAATGAAGTAATGGAAAATCAGCTTCTTGAAAGTGAAGAACGATATCGGCGCCTTGTTGAATCTTCTCCGTATGCCATTTGTCTTATGGAAAATGATGAAATCACCTATACCAACCGTACTGGACTGCAAATGGTAGGTGTTGAATCGATTCAAGACCTCTATGTTAATCGTCAATCACTTATCGCTAACTTGGAAGATACTGAGAGATTCAAAAGCCTACTAAATAAAATACACGCTCAAGAGGAGCCGTCTTCTGAAACAATTGAATACCAGTTATTACGTTCAAATAACGAAGTCATAGATGTGGAATCAACGCTGATTCCTATTATGTTCAACCACAAATCCACTACGATCATCCAAACTCGAGACATCACAGAACGAAAAAAAGCTGTGAAAGAACTTTGGGAAGCGAAACAACTCATACAAGCGATCATTAGCGCTTCTCCTATCGCCACTCTTGCCCTCGACATGGAGTCAAACATTCGATTGTGGAATCCAGCTGCCGAAAAAATATTTGGATGGAAAAGCGAAGAAGTGATCGGCAAGAAAAGCCCCATTGTTCCTGTAGAGGAAAAGGATATTACGATTCCTGAAATTATTGAATATGGACATATCGTAAACAAAGAAGTCAAACGGATGCGCAAGGATGGATCCATCGTCTATACAGCTTTGTTTACAGCGCCTATCCAAGATGAAAATGGTCAGATCAATGGGATCATGGCTGCGTTTATGGATATAACAGACAAAAAGAAGACAGAAGATGCGCTGTTAAAAACAGAAAAGCTATCCGCTGTTGGCCAACTTGCCGCTAGCGTAGCTCATGAAATACGGAATCCTTTAACATCAGTCAAAGGATTCATTCAGCTTCTAAGTAGTGATAATGATTTCGCTGATAAGACGCCGTTCCTTTCCATTATGCTATCTGAGATTGATCGGATGGATTCGATCATTAAAGATTTGCTTGTCCTTGCCAAGCCTCAGGCTGAGCATTTTACATTTTTTAATGTAAATACATTGCTCTCATATGTCATACAGCTTTTAAGTACCCAGGCATCTCTGTACAACATTTCTTTTATAACAGACTTCACAGAGCGTCATGAATCTCTATACGGAGAAGAGAATCAGCTGAAGCAAGTTTTTATTAATTTAATCAAAAATGCGATGGAAGCAATGCCTGATGGTGGCGTTTTACGATTAAAGACTGTAGTAAAAGACAATAGCATTAACGTGATCATCGTCGACGAAGGTGTTGGTATCCCTGAGCACAAACTAAAAACACTTGGAGAACCTTTCTACACAACAAAAGAAGAAGGCACTGGTCTAGGTTTGCTATCTAGTTTTAAAATTATTGAGAACCATCAAGGGAAAATCGATTTTAATAGTACTGTCGGAATTGGAACCACTGTGACCGTTTGCTTTCCGATTGAACGTGAGACATGATAGGAATGAATACAAAAATAGTCATTTCCGCTCGGATTTTGTCCATTTTTTGTGCTTTTAGCCATTTCTATGCTAAAATATCATTCGTCTCTTATTCTCGAATAAGCTTGACCTGAAGGAGGAAGCAACATTGCAAAAAACAAAAAGAAATGATCCCTGTCCTTGTGGCAGCGGCAAAAAATATAAGAAATGCTGTATGACATCTGAAAGTGCACAGGATCAATTAGAAGAACAGCTCTATACACAAGAACTATATACAATTCAAGCACAGCTTGTAGAGTATGCGATGAGTGAACATGATCAAAAAATGGTCTCTCTAGCAAATGATCTATTTAACCGTTTTGAAATCCCCAAAAATCTTGAGGAAGCTTATATGCACGGTATTTTCCCATGGGCAATCTTCCATCAATCTCTTAACCAGTGGAACAAAACGATTGTTAGAGAATATCTTCAACTTTATTCGCACACCTTCTCTACTGAGAAAGTTAAAGAAACCGTGAACGACTGGCGCGATGCTTACATGTCTATTTATACAGTGGAAGAAGCGTCAGGCCACACAGCGGTCGTAAAAGAACTCGGGTCAAACCAATCGATCAGTATCCTTCTACATGAAGAAGTAATCCTTACTAGCGGAGAAAGTTTAGCAGGCATTCTTCTTCCTGTCAAAAACGGTGCCATGCCATTTATTGAACTTCTTAAAATCGCACCAGATGCTATGGAAATGGTGGAAAAGAAACTTTCATCAGAAGAATCAAACTACAATGTTCGTTCCATGATGCAACGTGATTTCCCAGAAGTACTTAGTCAAATTGTGAAACACGGCAACGGTTCAGAAGAATCAAACGAATCGATTGAAATGATTTGGTCTAGAAAAGAAGATGCAGAAGTAGCTTCACTCTTTATGGAGCAGGTTAGTGAAGAGTACTCTCAGGAACAACTTCAAGAAATTCTTCGTTTTTGGAAGAAATATGCTGATGATGAAAAGCCTATTGTTAGAAAAGCTTCTATCTTTGCAGCATCTCTTGAATATCTTGCTGCCAAAGTTTATGACACTTCAATCAGCCAGAGTGCTCTTGCGAAAAAATATGGAACATCTGCTTCTAGTATTTCTAGTAAATATAAAGCCTTTCACGAACGCTTTATCCCTGCTATGAGCTAAAATTAATGATCTTACATTCAAGCTGGTTTTATACTAAAACCAGCTTTTTCATTAATTTTGATGAGCATATAAGATATAATAAGAAGGCTATGTTAAGGACCATTGTTGTTTTCAGATCGTTTACGCTCTGTGATAACCATCGCTTCGAGCAACAATCAAGAATCAACAATAGAACTAACATAGCTAACAAGAAAAAGGGGGAACTGAAGTGACCGATCAAACATCTACTCAAAAAGTAGGAACTTATATACTTGAGCAGGCCTTGGAGATTGCACAAAGTACATACGAACGTCAGCGTCAGGACCTTGATGACGCAGATTTTAATAATGAACCGAAACTTTCCATAAAGAACACGACCTATCTTATAAAATTGATTGGTAAAAGTCTTCAAAAAGACACTTTGAATGCATTTGCAGCAATTGAAGAATTTGGAGAAGAATCTGGCGAACTTGTACAAGACGAAAATGAAATGATCATTTCTCTTATTGTAACTGTACCTCTCATTCGAGAGGCGATATGGGAGGCAATTGAACCAGTCGTTGAAAAATTAAATATGAAACCACGGGATGTTATTCAACTACCAAGTAGAATTGACCCACTGCTTGATCAGTTTGTGTATAGCTATGGGAGTTCTTATATCACTAGTAATCAGCAGCTTGAAACAAAATATAACTCGACTCTGGAAGAACTTTCTACACCTATCATTCCTATTATTCAAAACCTTGCTATTCTTCCTCTGGTAGGTAATATCGATACGTACCGCGCAACACTAATCATGGAGAAAACGCTTGACCAATCTCGTAAACTTCAACTCGACCATATGATCATTGACTTGTCAGGTGTTGTGACAATGGACACGATGGTCGCGAAACACTTGTTTGACATAACAGAAGCGTTAAGTCTTATGGGAGTTCAGGTGACTCTGACTGGTATAAGTCCTTCGATTTCGATTTCAGCGGTACAGTTAGGAATTGATTTACACAAACTAACCATCAAATCTAGTCTTCATAACGCACTGACTGAATTAGCCGTTCTTTCTAATCCTTCTGATTAGTTCATTACGCTGTTCACAAATCTGTCATTCTTATCAAAAACATCCCATAATCATCATTTCTTTATGAAAGCCTGCTATACTTTAGTCATTCCAGAAAAGCTTTCTCCCAACCCGGAAAGCTTCTCTGGTTCCAACGTATAGTAAATAATGCATCCCTTCCCTCCCCCGGGAAACCTCCTTATTTTAGTAAAGAAGAAGGCGCGTCAAATGACGCGCCTTCTTCTATTTGTAGCAAAAAGTATTATTGAAATAGGTCATCATTCTTCCAATAAAAACTAAAGCTCATGTAAAATGTAGGAAGGAGGTGAGAAGTATTTTAACCGTAACCATTCTTCAACAAGAGCTTGAACCGCTCCAAAATCCAGAGCAAGCTAAAAAAATGCAAAAGTATATGCGAAATCAATTTCCCTTCCTCGGCATTAAGACACCAGAACGAAGGAAAGCTGTTGTTAAGGCGCTTAAAAGGCATGGGAATCCAGATCTTGATACCCTTAAGGAACTGCTTGAAAAGCTTTGGGCATTACCAGAACGAGAATATCAGAATGCCGCCCTTGATCTTCTTGACCGAGTCAAATGTTTTCCCAAAGACTATATCAATCTTATTGAACAACTTATTATCACAAAATCCTGGTGGGATACTGTAGATGGACTTGCTGTTCATAGTGCAGGTATTTATTTTCAACAATATCCTGATCAAATTGCACCGATAACAAACAAATGGGTGAACAGTCCAAACTTATGGCTAAACCGTAGTGCGCTTCTTTTTCAACTTTCTTATAAAGATTCCACAGATTTTGGTCGACTCAAAAGATACATCCTACTACACAAAGATTCAAATGAATTTTTCATCCAAAAAGCGATCGGCTGGTCGCTCAGAGAATATTCCAAAACAGATCCAGAAACCGTGAAAACCTTTATAGAACATCAAACCTTACCTCCTCTTAGTAAACGTGAAGCGAGTAAGTACATTCATAAAGCAAAAAAATAACCCATCTGCTAGAGATGGGTTATCATTCCATTATTACTTACCAATAAATTGTTGTGTCCAAATATTACCTTCTTCTACATAACCAACACCAATATGTGTGAAGCTACCGTTCATAATGTTCTTGCGGTGTCCTTCGCTGTTCATCCAAGCATTCACAACTTCTTCTGGTGTTTGTTGTCCTTTAGCAATGTTTTCTCCAGCTGATTGATAATCCACGCCAAACTGGTTCATCATATCAAAAGGTGAGCCGTATGTTGGGCTATTGTGAGCAAAGTAGTTATTATCTCTCATATCTTCAGACTTTGCTTGTGCTACTTTACTTAGTTCAGTATCTACTTCAAGTGCAGGCAATCCAGCTTTTTCACGCTCTGCATTTGTAAGATTAACAACCTGTTGTTCAAATTCTGATAATCCTGTGTCTTCATTAGTTTCCTTAGCTGGTTCTGCCTGCTCTGTCTCTGGTGCAGGTGCTTCTTCTGCCTGTGCGTCAGAAGGTGTAGTCTCTTGAGGTGCTTCGGCGTGTTCTTTAGCAGGCTCTTCAGAAGGAGCTTCAGCTTTCTCAGCCTGTTCCTCTTGTGCTGGCTGTTCAGTCTTACCTTGCTGTTGGAAAAGTTGATCTAGATTAATAGAATCTTTAATAGAAATATTGTATTGTTTTTCAAAACGATCAAGAATAGACTGCAACTCATTTATATTGTTGACCTGGAATGTTTGCGCATTAACTTCTGCTTTGACAGCGTGTTGATCACCCGTATTAGCAGAACTATTAGATGGATTTGCTGCCAGCAGGGCTGCTGCCGCTGTGACACCTAGAATAATTGACTTTTTCAATGTGATTCCTCCCTGATTGGTGAAATTTCTTACACACTGAGAATATCATAAGATTGCTAGTCTAAAAGACCATAATAACTTCCTATGCTAGTAATTCATACCAGGTAATTTTACGTATAAATCAGGTTAATTATTCATCAAAACCCCTTTATACCAACGGTTCTGAGAAGAACCTCTTAAAATATTCAAATTTGTAAGTTTGGTAATAGATCCACATTTTAGGCGGTAATTTACTGTTAACGTTTCATTTCAACTGTTTCAAAAGCGTAACAAAAAAAGAAGAGCGATTACGCCCTTCTAGTTTACTTCAATTTGTTGATCTCACTTCTTTAAAAGGAAACCAAACCACTTCTGCTTTTCCAACAACTTCTTCCAGCTCAATTTTCCCAAGACCATTTCGGCTATCCATACTTCTTAAACGATTATCACCCATCACAAAAAGCTGTCCTTCGGGTACTTCAACAGGACCAAAATCTTCTGTTAATCTCATACCCATTGTTTCTGCATCAGCACGATTTCCGTCTAAGTAAGGTTCTTTAAGCTGTTTGTCGTTTACATAAAGGTTATCCTGACTCATTTCGATAATGTCTCCAGGTAATCCAATCACTCGTTTCACATAATGCTTCTCTGCATCCTCATCCTTAATAATAATAATGTCTCCTCTTGCTGGCTCTTCCTGCACATAGGAGATGAATTTGTTAACGAGCAGACGATCTCCATCATGTAGCGTTGGATCCATTGAAGCTCCTTCTACAATGTATGGAGCGATGATAAACATTTTAATCACAAATGCCAGGATAATAGCAAAAAGGAGAGGTGCACCCCAATCTTTTAGCCAATTTGCTTCTATTTCTGTTTTCATTTCGCCCTCCAGCATTCAATCAAGATTCTATTTTAAGTCTAGCATAATTTTCCTATAAAGTTCCATATTAATGCCGCTGTCTTTCAGCCTATTTTGAGCAAAAAATTTTATCTTCCCTTCTTTTTGTGGAACACTTAATCAAGTTACATCCTTAAAGGAGGATTCTTATGAAAAATATAAAGGCTTTCGTATTTGATGCATATGGTACATTGTTTGATGTTTTTTCAGTATCTAAAAAGTGTGAAGAACTGTTTCCTAGTAAAGGAGATCAAATCAGTCAAAGTTGGAGAAAAAAACAACTTGAATATAGCTATCTCAGACAAATGATGGGAAACTACCGACCTTTTTCTGAGGTTACTCGGGATGCGCTTCGTTATGCTGTAGAAGAAGCAGAAACAGAGTTAAGTCATGAGAATGAGGAAATTCTTCTCGAAGCTTATCAGCAACTAGATGTGTATGAAGAGGTTCCAAAGGTACTTAAAGAATTAAAAGCACAAGGTATGACGCTTGCTATTTTTTCAAATGGTTCACACGATATGCTCGATCCGCTAGTAAAGCAATCTCCTCTATCTGAACACCTGGATTACATTATAAGCGCAGATGACATTAAACAATTCAAACCATCACCTGCTGCTTATACTCATGCACTTGACTTCCTTGAGCTTAAGCGAGAAGAAGTTCTGTTCATGTCTTCAAATGGATGGGATATATCTGGCGCCAAGAACTTCGGTTTTTATACAGCCTGGATTAACCGTAACGAAAACCCTGTTGAAAAGCTAAACCTTCAACCAGATAGTATCTACCATGAGTTAAGTGGTATAACGAGCTGGTCTTAATGCTTTACTCAGAATCAAATGGATATCTCTACGTTTTGCCCGCTTGCGTCAAACTAAGAGTATTAAATATACTTATGAAAACCTGAACGAAAGTTCGGGTTTTCGTATTGAAGTTCTTCCCCATACTTATATCGGAAACGATAAGAGCGTTCTTTCACACGAACGATACTTTAGACCCACAGCCGTATCACCCATTTACCAAAATAGGCCCATTGACCAGCACTACGCTTAGCCGTATAATCTACACATCAAAGCGTTCATTTACTAAAATTTGAGAGAAAGAAGCCAGGTACTCGAACTATGATAAAGGTAAATCATTCGATTCAGAAAGAAATCATTCGCTATCAGGAACAGCTACGTTTATTCCGTATTACACTAAAAAAGCTGCCAGCTAGTACGCCGGCAGAGCATGCAACTCGAGACTTGTGTAAAGAAATAGCCTTTAAACTCGCTTCAACCGAAGATCTTGTAAGGAGCATTTTTAAGTCAAGAAAATTACCGTATCGTGAGCTTTCAAAGCAATTCTTTTATAGCGTTAGCATCCTTAAACGTAATAGCAAATACATCATAGCTCTCTTTTTGTTAAAGCATGGCAATTACCAGTTGCTTAATGATCACCTCACCTGCATGCTATAGAATAGCTCTCAAAGCTTGATGCAGGTGAGCATAAGTATTCACATTATTAAAATCAATTCCAAGCTGCACAGCGGTTTGCGCAATTTCTGGCCTAATGCCCGTTAGAATCGATTCAATTCCTGAGAGTTCAAGCATTTTGATAAGCTGGAAGATTTCATTTGCTACCATCGTATCCATAATTGGCACGCCTGATAAATCAATCACAAGGTAGGATAGCTGGAGCTCCGAGCTACGCTCAATTCCTTTTCTTTGGATAAGAGAAGCACGGTATGTGTCAATCGTTCCAATAAGAGGAAGAACGCCAATTTCTTTTGATATTGGAATGATTGGTACGCTTAATTCGGTAATCTTTGTTTGCTGAGCTGCAATCTGTTCTTCATTTAATTGATTTGTATAGACAGTTACCTTATGAAGAAGCAAATCAAACGATTTGTTCATGTAACTGCCCCACTCCGCTAATCGACTTGCTTCAATTAACTGATCTTCTTGTGAACTAAACTCTACCATTACATCCCAAAGAATTTGCCTGAGATAGGTTAAACTTGCCACTGACTGCTGAAGTGAGAAGGTATGATTCGAAAATATTCGCACCATTCTTTCAGCCCATTCTTGAACATCCCTACTATTTGATTCAAGAAAAATCATTTGTTTAACAAAATCAGAACAGAATGATTGAACTTCCTTTTTTAATTCTGGAACTTTAAGAACCGCCGTATCAGTTGCTTCTCTCTCATCAACCAACAGTTGAAGTCGCTTTGTCCATTTGTCTCCAATCTCTTCTAAACGCTCATGAAAATATTCGACATACATTACTTCCACTTTTTCCATTGTTATGTCTCTCCTATTTCATCATTAATAGTTCATTGTTTCCCGAAAATACCAGTTTGTACACATCTTACAAATCATTTAGAAAAACCGTTCGATTTGTATGTTTATTTACCTAATCAAAGCACAAAAAAACGGAGGCCGCACTGGCCTCCGTTTTTTATTCTCTATTCGCTTTTAGGTTTCCTTCTAAACTTCATGAAGAATTCGTACACAACAGGCACAATAATTAGCGTAAGAAGAGTTGAACTTGTTAAACCACCGATAACAGTTACGCCAAGTCCTTTGGAGATGAGCGCTCCGCCTTCTAAACCGAATGCAAGTGGTGCTAATGCGCCAATTGTCGCAAGTGCAGTCATTAGAATTGGTCGAAGTCGCGTACCACCAGCTTCAAGTAGCGCTTCCCTTGTTGTATATCCTTCTTTTTCCTTATGAATCACTCGGTCAATCAGTACAATCGCATTTGTCACAACAATACCGATTAACATGAGCATTCCAATTAGTGAAGAAATACTAATTGTTTCTCCAGCAATCAACAATCCTACCAGTCCACCGATCACGGTAAAAGGAAGTGAGAACAAGATTGCAAGTGGTGCAAGACCACCTCCGAAGGTAATCACAAGAACAAGGTACACAATCGCAATAGCAGCAAGCATTGCTAAACCGAGCTGAGTAAAGGACTCATTAATATCCTGAGTTACTCCCCCAAGACTTACTTCTGATGAGTCCGGTAAGTCCATGTTATCAATCGTTTCTTGCACATCTGCAGAAACTTGACCAACATTGTCATCAAGGACTTCGGCTGTCACGTTAGCATACACTTTGCCATCACGACGAGTGATTGTGTTAGAAGACTCCCCTTCTTCTATCGTTGAAATTTCACTTAGAGGTACGTCCACTCCAAGTGGTGACGTAATCGTTGTACCTTCTAAATCTTCTTGGTCTTTATATGTCTTCTCATTTACTTCAAGAACGACATTTATTTCTTCCCCATCTTTTTGGATGGTTGTAAGAACTGGTGCTTCCCCTGTGTTTCGAAGCTCCATTCCTATTTGACCAGCTGATAGCCCTAGCTCACTTAGTTTTTCTTGATTTGCTACAATCGTAAATTGATCGTAGGATTCAGAAATACTAGAACTAATATTTGTAAGATCTTTTTCTTTCTCTAGAACGGCCGTTACATCTTCAACAACTGGACCAAGGTCATCCATTGTTTCTCCATTCACAACTAATGTGATCTGGTTACTTCCACCAGAAGCTGAGACGTCCTGATAGCCCCATTCACCTTTTTCACTCATTTGTTTCAAATCTTCAAGAACGTTTTTGCGTTCTTCTTCGAATCCTTCTGTCTCTTCATCATAGCTTACGAAGAAGAGAACCTGGTTACTTGCACCTGGATTCATTGGGTTTTCTCCACCAACTGAGAACTGAATTGTATCAACATCTTCTTTATCAAGGAAATAATCTTCCGCTTCAAGAGCAAGATCATTGATATTTTCAGACGTTTCACCAGGCTCTGGATTATAAGTCGCTACAATCATTTTCTCTTGATCGGAAGGTAAGAAGCTTACGCCAACAATCGGTGCAAGGAAAAGACTTCCGACTAATACAAGTACACTTGCTCCAAAGGTAATCAGCTTATGATTGAGTACCCAATTCAGCATCTTCTTATAACCGTTCGCAAGACGACTAGTTCCTTCTTCTTTATGCGAAGGTTTTCCGGATTTTTTCACAAGCCCTTTTTTAAAGAGAGAGTGAGCCATCGCTGGAACAATGGTAATCGCAACAAGCAACGATGCTAGTAGTGCGAATACAATCGTTAGTGCAAATGGTAAGAATAGTTCACCTACTGGTCCCTGCACTAGGCCAAGTGGTAGGAATACGGCAATCGTTACAATGGTTGAAGACATAATTGGAAGGAACATTTCCTTCGTAGCTTCTGTAATGAGTTCTTTCCCTCGTAGCTCCTCGCCTTCAATGGCCATACGTCGATATATGTTCTCTATGACAACAATGGAATCATCGACAACACGACCAATCGCAACCGTCATCGCACCAAGTGTCATAATGTTCAGTGTAATTTCTAATTGATTTAAAACTAACAATGCGATTAATAAACTTAGCGGTATTGAAATAACTGAGATTAAAGTTGAGCGAATGTTACGCAAGAACAATAGTATGATTAATACTGCGAAAATTGCTCCAATAATCGCCTTATTCAACATTGTACTAACAGATTCTTCGATAGGTTCTCCTTGGTCGAATATCGTCACAATACTAATGTCGCTATTCGAATCTTCAAGTGAGGCGATTTTATCTTTCACACCATTTACAACATCAACAGTGTTAGCATCTGCGCTCTTTGTAACTTGGATACCAATCGATTCTTGACCGTTCGTACGGGAAATTGATTCTGCTTCACCAACTAATTCAATGTCTGCAATGTCCTGAAGCTGAACGGTTGGAACTTTCGGTTGTGCTTGAGCTTCGCTAGCTCCTTCAGCAGAAGCGGACGGGGCTTGTGCACCATCAGTTGATGAAGGTGCTTGAGGAGCTGAGCCTGCTTGAGCTCCCTGACCCTGCTGTGATGGAATGACTGGAATTTCAAGTTCTTTTAAATCTTCTAATGACGATACATTACCGTCTACAACAACTGCTTTTTGATTATCGTCAAAGTTATATAGCCCAAGAGGAATGTTAACAGCAGAACCTTTAATGAGATTCTTAACAGTCTCTTCGTCTAAACCGTACTCTTCCATTTTCTCATCTTTAAATGAGAAGGATACTTCTTCGACTTCCTGCCCAGCAATCGATACAGAAGAAACACCTTCCACGCCTTCAACAGCTGGAAGTACATCATCTTCTACACGCTGGGTTAATTCTGTAAGTGAACGATCTTTCTCTGAAACGCTTAGAGACATGACTGGAAAAGCATTAAAACTTAGTCGTGACACGTCTGGGTCTTGCGTTTCTTCAGGTAATGAAAGTGACTGAATGGTTTCCCTTACTTCATCTTCAGCTTCATCCATGTTTTTACTGAAATTATATTCAATTTGCACATTCGAAGCATTTTCAAATGAAGATGAACTAACGACCTTCACTCCTGGGAGACTTTCCACTTTGTTTTCAATTGGTTCTGATACTTTATCAGACACTTCTTCTGGTGTTGCACCAGGATACACTGTTGTCACGGACACGAGCGGGGTATTAATATTTGGAATGGTCTCCATCTTCATATTAAACCCTGAGTATAATCCGGCAGCGGTTATGATAATCGTTAATAACCAAACTGCAAACTTATTATTTAATGAAAATTGAATCAGCTTTCTCAAGCAGCTTCCACTCCTTTTTTCTACTTCTGCTATGACTGACCGGTCATTACACAATAACTATACTTAATTAAACGTTATAATTCAAGTTATTTTGTTTACAAATCACTGTAAAATATACGTAAAAAATGAGATTAGGAAAAAAAACTTGAACATGATATAATAGATGTGACCAATTGGTCATCAAAACCCGGTCAGTAAAATTACTGGCGAACAGAGGTGTAAGATGAATGAAAAAAAGAAAGTGATCCTTGAAACGGCGATGCAGCTTTTTGCCAAAAAAGGATTCCATTCCACGTCTATACAGGAAATCGCTAATGAAAGTGGAATTTCTAAAGGAGCCGTTTATCTCCATTTCCAATCTAAAGATGATGTGCTTTATTCCATTTTCGCTTATTATTATGAGAAGTTAAAAAAGAAAATATCAGAAGCGAAATTAGATTCCTTCACCCCTGAAGAACGGCTAGAGAAGCTTCTATACGTTCAAGCACAAGAAATTTTGCATCATAAAGAGTTTATTATTATGCAATTCAGGGAACAAGCTATTTCGATGAACAAAGAAATTGACGATTTAATTCTTAAGATAAGAATGGAGTCCCTTGAAACGTTAGCGAGTAGCATTCAAGACTTATATGGCGATCGGATTACTCCGATTCTCCCGGACTGTGTTTTGCTCCTAGATGGTATGTACTCCTCCTATATCAAGCTAATTGTCTTACAGAATGCTGACCTAGACCTGGAGTATCTTCCACGCTTTATATTAAGTCGCTTGAATGACATGGTAAGCGGTATGTTAGAAAATAACACTGCCCCCTTCCTCTCATTGGATCATGCCTCTGCAATCTTCCAGAACATGAGTCATTCAGATGGATGCGAGCGAAAATCCCCTTCTCATATATTGAATGAAATGGCTACGTTGATTAATCGAATGAACATTCAAGAAAATCAGCGTAAAGAGTTGCTTGAAACTATTCAATTTTTGAAGAAGGAAGTAAGTGATCCAAACCCGCGTCGCTTTATCTTTAAAGGAATGCTACACCAGTTTGAAGGATTCTCCGAACTTGACTTATATAAGACTGCACTTATTGACGCATTGGAACTTGATCAGTAATCCAAAATTAGTGGAGGTGGAAGATTGTGAAAGAGCCGCTCCTAACAAAAGAAGAGTTAAGACGTATTGTCCGCGAACTTCAATTAAAAGGAATTAACGCCCAGCTTTGCTATCGAAAAGCATAAGTCCTCTCCTCCGAAAACGATCTAATCTTAGATCGTTTTTTTATGTTTCTTTAAGATTTTGGTATACCGAATATGAAAAAGGAAAGATTCTCTGTTAGGTAATTATGAGTGTGCCTGTACTCCCCATCCCCACAAGCATGACGTGATGTACATACTGATTCTCCTATACGAAACTCTAAGTTTGCTCATATGACTCTTCCCCCTTATTCACGTATCGTCTGATTTACCGGCGGAATAAAAGTAAGGTGCACCTGATTACAGGAGAAGATTTCATTGGAAGATAGCGTATTTGAAGAATTGGTTAAACAATACATGCCACTCATCAAAAGTCAGATTAAAAAGCTTCATCTTACAAACCATTATATTAGATATGAGCAGGTAGCCATGATCGCCCTATGGGAATGTGCTGAAAGCTATCAAAATGGAAAAGGAAGTTTTTCATCTTACGCCTACATGAAAGTCCGAGGAAAGCTAATTGATGAATGTCGCCAAGAAATACGATTGTCTAACCAGCTCTCTCTTCACTCAGATTGGAGTGAATATGAAGAAAGGCTTCCAATTCATCAACAAACTCTATTACCTGAACTTGACTTAAGTTATCTTACAGAAAATCAGAGTAAATGGGTGGACATGGTTGCTTTGGGCGGGGAATCCCTTAAGACATTAGCAGGTGTTGAAGGAGTGAGCATTGAAGCAGTAAAATCCTGGAGAAAAAGTGCATTATCAAAGTTACGAAAACAGCTTTTATCGTCTTGAGAGTTTCATAAAAGCTCCTATCACTTTTATCGTTTATTTTTTGTCAAAAAAAAGAAAACACTCCTGGGAGTGTTTTCTACTTTTATTAGCGGTTGTATTTCTTTTTGAACTTTTCAACACGACCACCAGCATCGTTAAAGCGCTGCTGACCAGTGTAGAATGGGTGAGATTCAGAACTAATATCAACTTTGATTAGTGGATATTCGCTACCGTCTTCCCACTCAATCGTTTCGTTAGATCCCATAGTAGAACCAGTTAGAAACTTAAAACCAGTACTAACGTCTAAAAATACAACTTGCTGGTATTTTGGATGGATTCCTTCCTTCATTGCTAGACCTCCTTTATCAATCAAATCATCATTTACGTTAAATGAATGTTATAGAAATAAACAGAGGTTTGGGGCCACATAATAATGGGCACCAAAACCCGTCCTTTCTAGTATATAATCTTTGAGCCATTTGTTCAAACATTGTATGAAAGTTTTTTTAAGAAAATTAAAGAACATTATGTAAGTCATACAATACATTTAGTACAAAAGACTTAATTTAACAGAAAATAATGAATTTTATAAGAACATTTGAACGATTTTAAGGAAAAAGGATTGACGATTAAGTGTCTAATTTGTCATGATTGGGTGTATAAACTGAATCTCGAGGAGGATGTTGAAATGAACGATGCAGTTCGTGAGGAGATCATACTAATTCAACAAATTCGTGATTGTATTCGTGAGTTCCAAAACGATTATCCACCAGTCGTTAAGGAAGCCATTTTTCACTCGATCCAAAGGTTAACTTCTAAGTTGGTTGACGGAGGTCAAACGTTGATACGAAGTTAGTAAATCATCCAACTCCTGACTACACTGTAAAGTTTCTTGATGTGATATCCCTTTAGTGGTGCCAATCTCAATCATTTCCTCTTGCTTACGCTTTATCCAGTGAAGCAATTCTTCTTTTGCGTCCTGTTTAACATATAACAAGGTTCGTCACCCCTCCTATCCATTTAAGTACAAGCTCTATTATCCAAATTATTCTATGACTTGTGAAGGCTTTCGCCAAAACTAGACAAAATGACTCTATTTCTTTATTAAAACGTTCTTTACACTATTCGAACAAGTTCTTAATATAAGACCATTCATGAACAAAAATAACAGCTTCTATATAGAAGCTGTTACGAACTAACCTTTGTAGTTAATCGTTGTAATTTATCTCTCGTTATAGAAAGATAGTAGTAGTACAATTCTGTTTGGGAGCACTCGTATAATTGCTTGTGCTTCACTTTATATATTCCACGATCTAGAAGAAGTACGATAAGCTCTTCTTTTGATCGGAACGATCTTTCTTTTTCCATAACATCCTCCATTGTGCTATTCAACTTCAGAAATGCCATCTTCATAGTAATCAAGCGTTAACTTTCCATCAGAGTGAAGCTGCGCAAGAAAAACATCTTCTACTACAACCTCTTTGTCTAATAGGTAGCTTCTCAGCCACTCTTCGCTCTTCCCTACTTCATCAAGCATTTCTTTAATAATTTCTCCATCCATAATCACGGTTTTTGGCTCTTTCTCTTCAGGTAGATTAAGCCAGAGTTCCGCTGGCCTTACCATCCGATAATCTCGCTTTAATAAAACGCTGAGCTCTCCATCCGCTTCAAATAGTGCAAACTCTACTTCATTTACAGAAAAGACGCTTTTTTTGCGAAGCATTTCTAGCAGTTCATCAATTGTAAAACGCTCTTTCTTTAAGTTATCCTCAAGGATCTTACCATCTTTTATAAAAATTCGTGCTTTTCCTTCCACGAAATCTCTTACTTTTTTATTTTTCAGTGATAAATAGCTGAGTAATACAGATGCGAGCGTCCATATTAAAAGGCTTGTAATTCCATGAAGGACGCTTACCTCGATGTCCATTGATAAACTACCGGCAATGTCACCAATAATGATGCCAACAATATATTCAAAATAGGAAAGCTTAGATAATTGCTTTTTCCCTAGAAGCTTTGTGATGAAAAAGAGTCCGATAAGAATAAACAAAGATCTTAGTATAACTTCAAACCAGTCCACCATACTCATGTTCCCCTTTGATTCCGCTTAAAAACCACTTTTTATTTGCACATTCTACCATTTTGCCCATTTCCTAAACATTTATCCTTTATTAATACTGAAAGGACGATTGATGAATGCTCTCATTCATCTTGTTCATGAACCTTTGTAGTGATCATTTCCATTTTTAAAGAATCACGGAGCTTGTCTATACACAATTCAGCGGGTACGGTAAGATGAGAAAAGCAAACGAACTTCTGACGAACCAGAAAGGAAGATACGATGCTCCAACAAGCACGAGAACAACTTAAACATCATTTTGGGTATGATCAATTTCGAGGTGGACAGGAACAGATCATTTCAAGTGTTCTATCTAACTATAATACGCTTGGCATTATGCCTACTGGTGGAGGAAAATCAATTTGTTACCAAATTCCTGCTCTTCTATCAGATGGATTAACGATCGTCATTTCACCGCTTATTTCTCTAATGAAAGATCAGGTTGATGCACTTGCCGGATACGGTATAGAAGCTGCCTATATTAATAGCTCCCTTACAGAGACTGAAATTAGAGACCGTATGGCTGAAGCTGAAAGTGGAGAAATAAAGTTACTGTACGTAGCTCCAGAACGCTTAGAAGCACCAACGTTTCAGCGGTTACTTAAGCGGACTAAGATTTCGCTTATTGCCGTAGATGAGGCCCATTGTATTTCCCAATGGGGGCATGATTTCAGACCTAGTTATATGAAGATTAGCCAGATGCTTCATCACTTTGAAGAGCAGCCTCCCGTCGTTGCTTTAACCGCTACGGCAACACCTGAAGTTATTCAGGATATCCAGCGAATCTTAAACATAACCCCAGAGCAAACCTTTATCTCAGGATTTGCTAGGGAAAACTTGCACTTCTCTGTTATTAAAGGAGAGAAGAAAAAATCATTTATCGATAAATACCTTAGCCAAAACGCTTCTGAATCCGGTATTATCTATACCGCCACTAGAAAGGAAGCAGATCAACTTTACGCTTCCTTACAAAAACAGAGCATTAAAGTTGGCAAGTACCACGCTGGGATGACAGAAAAGCAGCGCAAAACAGCGCAAGAAGAATTTTTGTTCGATAATATTTCAGTGATGGTGGCAACTAATGCATTCGGCATGGGGATTGATAAATCGAATGTTCGGTTTGTGATTCATCATAATCTTCCAAAGAATATGGAATCCTACTACCAGGAAGCTGGACGAGCTGGGCGTGATGGAGAAGAAAGTGATTGCTTCGTTCTCTTTTCTCCTGGTGATATTCACGTGCAGAAGTTTCTCATTGATCAAAACCAACATGAACCTGAACGTAAATCCGCTGATCTTGCCAAATTAAAAGCGATGGTTGATTATTGCCATACTGAAAAATGTCTCCAAGGAACCATTCTTCATTACTTTGGAGATGTGCGGCCGGGCTATAAATGTGGTAAATGCAGCAATTGTATTGATGACAGAGAAGCGGTTGACATTACCCGTGAAGCGCAAATGATTTTCTCAACCATTAAACGAGTGAATGAGCGATTTGGGAAAACGATCATTGCACAGGTACTGAAAGGATCGAAATCAAAGCGTTTGAACGAACTACGACTCGACAGCGTTTCAACCTTTGGTTTATTAAAACATCTCACACAGCAGGATATTGTGGATATGATTGATTTTCTAACAGCCGAGCAATATATTCTTTTAACTGATAGTAAGTACCCAACCCTCGTTCTACAGGAAAAAACGTTACCTGTGTTAAAAGGACAAGAAAGCATATATAAGAAAGTAGCTCGTAAACCAGTAGCGATTGAAGAGGATGATCAACTCTTTACACAGCTGCGAACGCTACGGAAGCAAATTGCCGATCGAGACAACGTGCCACCTTACGTTGTGTTTGCCGATAGTACATTGCGAGAACTGAGCGCAAAAACACCTTCCACACGTGAAGAAATGCTTGAGATCAAGGGCGTCGGGGATATGAAGTTTGATAAATACGGCGAAGTCTTTCTAGAGCTACTCTCATCGGCGAAATCGGCGAAACCAACGTCTTCAGAGGATGCGAGTCATAAAGCCTCATTAAAGTTATTTGATGAAGGTAAAGACATTCCAAACATCTCAGCAGCGCGTTCATTAAGTCCAACCACCGTCGAGAGTCATCTACTAAAGGCAATGGAAGAAGGTTTACTTGAAGATACGAGCCGTCTCATCGATCAGGAAACAGAACATAAGATTCTTGAGAAAGCGGCAGATGTAGGGTTTGATAAACTAAAACCAATTAAAGAAGCACTACCTGAATCGTTTACTTACTTTCAAATTAAGGTCGCTTTAACAAAACATCGTCAAACTTCGAATAGTTAACGCAAAAAAGAGGATGAGCCGGCTCATCCTCTTTCTTAATTATTCATAACGAAGGGAATCAATTGGGTCTAACCTTGAAGCTTTGTTCGCTGGCAATAAACCAAATACAATCCCAATCAACATGGAAAAGACGACGGCTCCTAAAACGACCTGCCATGAGATTAACGATGGCCAGTCTGCAAAAAAGGAGACAAGGTAAGCCGTACCAGATCCTAGCAATATACCAATGATTCCTCCAATTAACGTTAATATAATGGATTCAACAAGAAACTGAAGCAAGATTTGCTGCCTTGTCGCACCTAAAGACTTGCGAATACCAATCTCACGCGTTCGCTCTGTTACAGAAACGAGCATAATGTTCATCACACCAATGCCACCTACGAGAAGCGAAATTCCAGCAATACTCCCGATGATCGTAGTCATAATGGTCGTTACCTGACCAATTCCCTGAGCAATTTCTTCCATATTGATGACTTGATAGGAATCTTCTGTATCGTGTAACTGATTTAATAATAACGTTGCACGGTCTCCAATCGGTTGGATATCATCAGCGTTCTCGACTTGAAGCGTCACCTGACTGTAGTTACTCGTTCCAAGCATATTTCGCATCGCCGTCCAAGGAATGTACGTTTCGACTGAACCGAACGCAAAAAGCCCTGTTGGTTTCTCAAGTACCCCAATCACTTCAACAGGCTGAACACCAATACGAATGATTTCTCCAATTGGTGATTTACCTTCGAATAATTCTTCCTGCATCGCTGCACTTACAACGGCTACTCTTCGACCACCAAGAAAATCCGCACTTGTAAAAGTACGACCTTCTTCTACTTTTAGTTGGTTCACATCTAAATAAGCTTCATTGATACCTGTAATCGAAGTTTCGGCTTCTTCTTCTCGAAGTCGAGCCGTGGAAAACTCGGAGGAAGAGGCCACAACATTCGAGACCTTTTCCACTCGCTCTAACTGACGGATATCCTCCTGTGTAAAGGGATTTTCTTCCCATTTCCCCTGCTGCATTTCTTCTTCAGAAGGCTGGTAAAATACTTCAATCGTATTTCCATCACCGGCAATTTGAGACTTTAGCATCGCCTCTCCGCCCTGCCCAATAGCGACAACGACAATCACAGCAGCAACACCGATGATAATGCCAAGCATCGTTAAGATGGAACGCATTTTATGGGCTTTGACTGACGTCAAAGCCATTTTAATATTTTCCCAGAGACTCATGATGTATGCCCCCTGCTCGAAAGAGGATTCTGCCCTAGTAAACCGTCCCGCACGTAGATCACACGATTGGCATACTCGGCTACTTCTGGCTCATGCGTGACGACAACAATTGTCGTTCCTTCTTGGTTAAGCTGAACGAACAAATCCATAATCGCAACGCTAGTAGTCGTATCAAGGGCTCCTGTAGGCTCATCAGCAAGAATGAGAGACGGGTCATTCACAAGTGCTCTTGCAATAGCGACCCGCTGTTTCTGGCCGCCTGAGAGTTCATTTGGAAGGTGTTCTACCCGATCCTGTAGTCCGACCTTCGTCAAAGCATCTCTAGCGCGCTCTTCTCGTTCTTTTTTCGAAGCACCAGCATAAACCATGGGAAGCTCCACATTTTTGAGCGCTGTTAGTCTTGGTAATAATTGAAACTGTTGAAACACGAAACCAATGGATTGATTTCGAACTTTCGCTAGCTCCTGATCCTTATGTTTCGATACATCTTCTTCATTTAAGAAATAAGATCCAGTTGTTGGGCGATCTAGGCAACCAATTATATTCATTAAGGTTGATTTACCTGATCCAGACGGGCCCATAATGGCAACAAATTCACCACTATTAATTTCCATACTAATTCCTCTAAGAACATTGACCGATTCCTTACCAAGGGTATAGCTTTTTGTTATTTCATCAAGTTGGATCATTTTACGGTCACTTCCATATTATCTTTAAGATTATCCGGGGGATTGATGATCACTTGTTCTTCTGTCGAGATCCCTTTCGTCACTTCAATCCGCTTCGCTGTAGAAGAACCTGTTTCAATTTCGCGTTTCACAGCTTTGCCTTTCTCCACAATAAAGACAAATGATTCTTCCCCATCTTGCTGAACCGCTTCAAACGGAAGTGTTAATGCTTCATGCGATTCTGTTTCAATTTCAAGAATCATCTGGAACCCCGGCTTTAATTTCAACTCTTCTGGCTTCTTTAATTTAACCGTAACAGGATATTGAACAGCAGAAGCGTTTGATTCAGCTCCCAATGCTTCTGGTAAATAACCTACATCCATTACTTCCGCTTCCCATTTTTCGTCAGGTAGCACATCTGTTGTAACGGTAACTTTTTGACCTGATTCAATGTTCAACGTATCGTATTCAGAAAGCGTTCCTTCAACGATAAGGTTTTCCATGCTGCCAATCCGCAAAAGAGGCTTTTCCATTTGAGTTGACTGCGGTGCGCTTGCATCATTGGCTTCTAGCACAACACCGCTAATGTCACTTGTAACTTCAAGATCGCTTATTTTCTGCTTCAAACGATCTTGCTGCAATAATGCCTGACGTAAATCAAGATTGGCCATCCGCTTATCCATTTTCACTTGATCAAGTTCTGTTTCCATCGTTTCTGCTGCTTCTTCTCCAACATCATCAGCTAAGTCGCTTTTTTTCTCGTTTAGACGCTTTTCTTGCTTATCAAGTGAATTGATTCGTAGGTAAAGCGACTCGATGTTAATATCGTTCTGCTCTTTCTCCATTTCTAAATCCTGATTCTCGTATGTAAGTACTGAATCTCCCTTTTTTACGGAGTCTCCTTCTTTAACAAGAACTTCCTTCACTTCACCCTTAGCAGGATCCTGATAAAGCGTGCTTTCATCAGCCATGGCTAACGTTCCAGGTGTCATAACTGTGGAATTTATTTCTTCCTTTATAGCTTTTTCAGCTTCAACAGTAGCCGTGCTATCCGCATAAGTCCGATAAATGTTCACACCTACTACAATAACAATGACTAAAATAACAGCGATTGCAATCCAAATTTTCTTCTTCATTACTTATATTCCTGACATATTATTCGTTACACCAGTAATGACGGCGCCGCCGATTGTAAAAAGAAAAAGGATAATAGCGATTGTCCATACGAGTGCTTTTGGCCATTGAGCTGTAATACGTAGACCTAGAGCCGTAAGTATAATCGTCCAGATTCCAAAGATTTCAATTCCATTTAGAAAACCACCTAGAAATCCTTCTCCGCTTACTAAACTACCAAGACTTGTGTAGAGCTTATCAACAGTGCCTCCAACAATAGCAATAATAAGTCCGTTAAGAACAGCACCTATTGCTCCAATAAACCCAATATACGTATTCATCGAAAAGAATTGTTTGAACGTAGCTTCTGAGCTTGTTGCTTTATTAATCAACCAAAGAATAAAGCTACCAACGAGGATGGATAATACCGGACCAACTCCAACCGAAACGATTGTAATGATTTTAGTAAATAAGATAAGACCGTCAACATTTTCTCCCTGTAAATCCCCTGTAGCGAATTGCTCTTCGAATCCTGGCCCAAGTATCATCAACCAGCCGCCGATCAGTGAGAGTACCGTAACTACGATTAAAGGCAACCATACTTTAGGAGATTGTCGAATTTTGCTCAACTGTTCACCGGGACTCCAAATCATTCCAAGTAGTGATGGCTTTACTGTATTTCCTTTTTCTTCATAATCTTCGTTCATTATGTACACAACCTTTCAAAATAATGTCATCTCTTTCTACGACTCTAACAGAAAAAGGTTCCATTATTTTAAAAATTAGTTATTTTTTCTAAAAGGCGTCACCTCAAAAACAAAAAAAGCTGATTATTTCATATAGAAATAATCAGCCTCCAGCTATAATGATAGCTGCTCTCTTTATGAACAAAGTTCACCCAAGAGTTACATGCCCTAATGGCTCTACAACGCACAACGTTACGTCTAGCTATAGTGCAAACGCAGCTTCATGATGTAATCGACATCACCAAATTCGAGAGATTCTAAGATCTCTTCTTCTGAGAATCCAGTAGCGGTCGCGATCGTCCTGATGTACGGTTTCTTCTCGAACTTTAAGCATCGTGCCCTGGCTTTCTGTGTCTGGTAAAGGACTTGCGAATAGCGATTGTTAGAGATCATTCGCTTCACTGATTTCTCCTTTCACACCCATAATGCATGCTAGCAACGCTATGGTTGAAGTGCCATGGGCATGTAACATTCTATACCCCGGTATTAAAGAAAAGAAACAGAATTTAATATACTGAGCAGCCCCAAAAACCTATTTCTCATCATATGGAAGAATTTTTTTGATTTCATATGTATCATCCAAATAAGATGACAGCAAGATAGTTTTTTATTCAGAAAACCCTCATAGACACTAAACGATAAAAAAAGACGCTCAGCTAAGAGCGTCTTCTTCTTGATGGAGCATTGATTTGATCATATAGTGATAGCGATCGATGATTTGTTTCTTTGTAAGAGGAAGAATACGGACAAAGTCTTCCACGACTTCCTTATCAGAACGGAGCCACGCATGATAAGAGCGTTTAACGTATCGTTCTGCATCTTCAAAGTGTTCAAAGTCGTCCTTTTCAACCTCGCCGCGGCACATGATTTCCCACTGATCTTCTCGACTAGGACGAATGTAGATGATTTTTCCTTCATGATTCTCATAGAAAGTGCCACTTTCACTGTTTCGCTCATTGAGCTTATTCCGTTCAGGATCTTTACGAAGTGGCTTTAGAGCGAAGGATGGCGCTACAAAAATACGAAACGTGTCTTCATTCATTTCACAACCTGAAGCTTTAGGGTGGCCCCCGCCTCCATAACGTGATGCAAATTCAGAGACATCCGCTTCATCATGAATCGTTCGAAAACCAAGTCGGCGGCTTCCATCATTGATGATCGTAATGAAATCAAGATGTGAATTTCGTTTATTTAACTCATTACCAAGTTCTGAATGATACGATTCAGCATGAACAAGACCAATACAGTATTCATCCACTTCCATTTGAACGAGCTGACGATTTTTTTGATGAATGTAACGCTCAATTTTCCGCTCCTCTAGATCAAGAATCATTTCTTCTGATTCATTGAAAGCAAAGGAATCGGGATCTCGCGTTAAACGCCTCAGCATCTCGGATTTAAATGTTTCTCTTCCCATAATGGAAAATAGATCATTCAATCGTTTTGCATCGACCTCATTATCCTCTTCCCATTCCCAAGTATCATACTTTCGCACAAGCTCAAGAAACTGTTCTAATGATTCCATGCGTTCAATTTTCTCTTTTTCTAACAGAAACTGATAAAAAAGTGTTGCAGCACACGTTTTTTTATCATCTCCCGGATCAACAAAACCCCATTCGTAATCGTTAAAATGCATCGCTGTAGCATGATGATCGATCATTTGGACATGACTTCCTTGTTGGTAACGCTCCTCCAAATGTTTTTCAACATGCTCATTCACAGATAAATCGGTAATGAACACCGGATCTCCACTGTTTTGTAAAAGAAAAGCTTCTACCCGGTCATCTAAATTACGATATGTACAATGTGTGATCTCAGCTTCATTCTCAAATGCCAACTCGGCAATAAGAGCACATGCCGTTCCATCAAGATCACTATCCGTAAACAATTTAATCATGAGCAACTCCTCCTATTCGATGTTAGTATGTACGCCAATTCAAAATTCATGAATATACGAATCATTGAAAAAAGCGAGCAAATGCCCGCTTCCTTCCTACAATTTTTCAATTATACAGGTCTTTTACAACCGCTGTCCAATACAAAAGAACAAAATCAGTTTAAACGTGAATGAGTCATTTATAGAACGACCAACACTATTAGCTAATATTGCTTGAAAGGCACACCCCTAGCTGAGCTTAACGATTAGGATCCATTTGTTTTAACTTGATACTTTTCCCTCAAGCGAAATTTTTGAATTTTGCCGCTAGCATTTCGCGGAAGTTCTTCTAAGAATAAATATTTCCGAGGTCGTTTGTAGTCAGCAAGGTCAGGACTTTCTTTACAATAACGCTCGAGTTCTGCCTCTGTTAACCCGTCCGCTTTCTTCACAATGATAGCGGTGACGATCTCTCCCCACTTCTCATCTGGCTGCCCCAAGACCGCCACATCTAAAACTCCTTCATGACCATGGAGAACATCTTCCACCTCTCTCGGATAGACGTTTTCCCCACCGGAAATGATCATATCATCCACCCGATCCGAAACGTAAAGGTAGCTATCTTCATCCATATAGCCGAGATCTCCTGAATGATACCAGCCTTTATACATCGCTTCGTTCGATGCATCAGGACGATTAAAATATCCCATCATCATACATGGTCCTTTTACAATAATTTCACCTACTTCTCCAGGGGGAAGCACGTCATCAGGTTCTGAAGGACCTCGTTCATTCGGACGAACAACCCTTACTTCATGGTTTAAGGCTGCTCTTCCTGCAGAACCTACTTTTGTTAACTGTTCGTGCTCATCAAGAAATGTGACAGCCGGCCCCATTTCAGTCATCCCGTAAGCTTGAATTAAATGAATACCAAGCTTTTCTTTTACCGAAACGACAAGGGAAGGCGCCATCGGGGCAGCACCATAAAGCCCTACCCTTAAACTACTTCGATCATATTTAGCGTAATCTTCTTGAAGAATCATATTCCACATCGTTGGAGCCGCAAAGAAAACTGAAATTTTCTCGTTTTGAATGACTTCAAGTACTTTTTTTGGTTCAAAGTGATGAACAATGACATTTGCTGCACCAAAATGAACTCTTGGTAAGAAGTTACAGTGCAATTCTGCACAGTGGAACATTGGCGCTGCTACAAGTCCCCGATCAGCTTGTGTGAGCTTTAAAGAGGCACCACATAAGATGCTTTGCTCTAACATATTACGATGGCAATGCATGACACCTTTAGGTCTACCAGTCGTTCCACTCGTATACATAATCGCATAAGTATCGTTCTCATCTACTTCAGCTACTGGCTCTTGATCGTGTGAAAGACGAACATGTTTCTCGTAGCTCTCGGCGTATGATGGTTTATGATCATCGATTGACCAGAACGAAACATTCGGATACTGAGACTGTATCTCTGAAACAATCGGTTCGAGAGCACGTTCAAATAGGAATATTGATGGCTTCGCATCTTCAATAATGTAAGCGATTTCATTAGATTTCAATCTAAAATTAATGGGATTAATAACAGCTCCGATTTTTGCACTCGCAAAATAAACCGTAGCTAATTCCACAGTGTTAAATAAGAAGGTCGATACGCGATCTCCCTTTTTAACTCCTGCATCTAGTAAAGCATTCGCGAGGCGATTCACCTCGCTATTCCATTCCTTATACGTCCATCTTATATTTCGATCTACATCAACTAGCGCTTCTTCCCTACCATACTTTTTTACCGTTTGAAGGAACAAAGAACCGATGGTTATATACATTTAGAAACCTCCACATCTTTCTTCTCTTAGATTTGGTTTGCGTATGTATAGTTCCATTTTCACAGAGGTAATCCCTTCTTTTTGTCTGAATACTTAATTAATTTAGGTTTGTTTACGTTTTGAATAGACAATCATACTTTAAGTATAGGAAAGCAAAAAAAATACCGGAATATCCGGTATTTAAATGCGATCACTTATATCATCCTGCTTCCATTTATTCATCATAGGAACCGAATGTCGACTGATCATCGCAACAAGTTTCTCAGGGTTTTCTTCTGTAAGCAACGGCTCCATATATCGCTTATGAAGAAAGCCTTCCTCTACCATGTGCTCAAGCATGAGATAAAAGCGATCATAATAGCCTTTTGTATTCAAGAGTCCAATCGGTTTATTATGATATTCAAGCTGATACCAGGTGAATATCTCCGTTAATTCTTCAAGGGTTCCAATTCCACCAGGTAACGCTATGAAAGCATCGCCTAACTCATACATCTTGGCTTTACGTTCATGCATTGTATCGACTATAACTAAGTTCGATAGCTCTATGTGGGTCACATTATCATATATTTTACGAGGAATGATCCCTGTCACTTTGCCTCCAGCTTTTAAAACCGATCTTGCTAGTGCCCCCATTAACCCGACATTGCCTCCACCGTAGACCACTTCAATCTCCTTATCCGCAAGCTCCTTGCCAAGCTGCTCGACGGCTTCAAAATAGTGGTTATCAACATTCTCACTGGATCCACAAAAAACAGTCATCCGTTTCAGTTCGTTCATTTTCAGATCCCCCCCCTCATATCAATCAGACAATGACGACTTTGGTTGTAAGCTTTTCTTCATATTAATATTTGTAGTCTTAAATCCTAAACGCTCATAAAGTCGAATCGCTTTTGTATTATGACCAAAAACATGAAGCGAAAGTCCTTTAATGTCTTTTTTCTCTAACAGTACTTCAAGTTCCTTTATGGCTTCTGTCCCAAAGCCTCTACCTTGTTTATCTTCATTTACAGCAAACTCATAGATAAATGCTTCCTTTGCTTCGTTATCCACCTTCACCCATAAGCTTCCTAGCTTTTCCTCTATAGCTTCATTAACAATGGTATACAGAAAATGATCTTCGGTGTGCCTTCCTTCAGGCAATAATCGTTCGAATTCCTGCTTTGACTTTTCATACGCCTCTTCTTGTTTCCAATTTCCTGCTGAAGCTTTTTCCTCTGCATAGCTATCAATCGACACTTCAAGAAATTGTTTAAAATCATAATCATTCATTGGTTGTAATACTATCAAACACCGACATCTCCTTTCTATCTCTTTTTATCTTACTATTAAATATGTTCGAAAAATAGTGTCAATTCGACCATAAAAAAACACCGATATATGTCGGCATTTTTTTATGTCTCCATGTTCTATTGTGCCTTAGCTTCAGCAAGATCATTTAGAACCTTGCCTATTTTATCATGAATAACAAGGTCAGCTGCGCTGTCATACCCTGTTTCCTCCTGATTAACAATAACTAACTTAGCACCGTTACGTTTCGCTTCCATCGGGAATACGTTCGCGGGTGATACTTCAAGTGAAGATCCTAGAACGATAAAAAGATCAGCCTTCTTCGCTTCCACTTTCGCCTGATGAATCGCGTTCATTGGAAGTGGTTCACCAAATAATACAATGCCAGGTCTGTTAAATCCCCCGCAGTGGCAGACAAAATCATCATTCATGTATTTTTCACTTGAAGCTTTTTCTCCACATTCATCACAATAAATGGATCGTAATGAGCCATGCATTTCCGCCACGTTTTGACTACCGGCCAACTGATGAAACCCATCAACGTTTTGAGTGAGAATACAGCCGAGCTCTCCGCTTCGTTCCCATTCAGCAAGATGATAGTATCCTCTATGAGGAGAAGCTTCGTTTAGCTTTTGTATACGTTGCTTATAGAATCGAACAAATAAATCTCGTTCGTATTTCATCGCATCTCTGCTTGCAAATTGAAGCGGGTCTACCTCATTCCACATTCCATCGAGTGCAGATCGAAAGTCAGGCAAACCGCTTTCTGTACTCATCCCTGCTCCTGTTAAAACAACAGTATGTTTGGATTTATTAAATAGTTCCGTAAGCATAGAATCACCAGCTTTCATTTATCCAATAGTTAACCATTCACATATTTTCCGCTTTCTAAACCACTTGTCCCGTTTTTTGTTATCTAATCGTAAGGTTGTTTTATCTTTTTTTACAATTCAATATGAATGAGTGGGGTTATCCAGCCTTTATAAAAACTGCCCTTCACATCATGTGAGGGCAGTTTCACTTAAGACATATTCACTAAATCGGCTAGTGCTCGCTTTAATGTTGAGTATGTGTTGGCCTGACCAAAATTTGTTTCTAGCTTTACGACTGATAAGGCTATTTCTGGTTTGATGCCACTAATTCTCGCTTCCACTCCAACAAGCTTAAGAGCTTCAATAATTTGAAAGAGCTGTTGAATGACAAATGTATCAACGATCGGAACCCCTGAGAGATCGATCACAAAATAATTAAGATTGAGATTCACGGAATGATGAAGAGATTCCTCCATGATTAACTTTGCCCGGTATGTATCAATCGTTCCAATCAAAGGTAGAACAGCAACGCCATCCATAATAGGCACGACTGGTGCTGACAATTCAAGAATCTCTTTACGAGACTGCTCAAGTAAATTTGTTTGATAGTTAACATATGGAACACTAAAGTAATAAACGACCAAATTCATTATATAATCTAGCTTCGAAATCATTTCATAAAGCTCTTCAATGCCCATGCCTTGCTCAATCGCATATTCCTTCAATACTTCGCCTATAAAATTGCGATAATGAGGCACCTCACTTAACATCGCATCAAGCGTTGTTCCAATTCTTGCACATTCTTCCCCAGTCTCAATACCCCACTCTTTAATTTCCTGCTCACTCTCAACGTCATCAAGCGCTAACGCTTTAGCATAAACGGTGACCAATTCAATACGCATTGGGAGCAGATCATTCGATAGACTCTCCAACAGATCCGGAAACTTTTTATTTTGCTCCACTGTAATTAAATGTGCAATTTCCTCTTTTCGCTCGAGGATTTTCTCACTTGCAGATTGCAAAATTACCGTCATCTTTCATCCCTACTTATTCATAATTTCCTATATGCTAAGTTATTTTATAACGGCGGGGGGTAAAAGTAAAGAATGAGCGATAGGTACTTGAGTTAATAAATGAGGATAATTAATTTTTGACTTAGTTACGGTTTATGTTAATCAATTCAATGAGTCAAATTAGTATAAGCAAAAAAGAAAAGAGACGATAAGAAAATCCTTATCGTCTCAAAACTTTACTTAGTAGCGGGCGCAGTTGAATCTGTAGGTTCTGAACCAGCTTTCTTTTCTTTTCGTTTTTCTTTTCGAGGCTTCGGATCTTTCGCCACTAAATACTTTTCTTTCTTTAGAGCTTTATAGAAAGACACAGTCATTAATATCATAATAATGGAGAACGGCAGGGCAGCGAGTATCAATACGTTCTGCAACGCCTGTAATCCACCTGTGTATAGAAGTACCGCAGCCATAGCTGATTGCGTAACCCCCCACGTTAACTTCACACTTGTACCAGGATTTAAAGAACCGTAAGTTGTTTGCATTCCAAGCACAAACGTAGCGGAGTCAGCAGAAGTAATGAAGAAAGTACCAATTAGGGTAATCGCTATAATCGATAAAATAAGCCCTAGAGGGTAATTCTGGAACATACCAAAGAGTGATTCTTCTGTTGCTAGTGATGCAATATCAGCAATTCCCTGCTGTTGAATGTTGATTCCTGAAATTCCAAATGTTGAGAACCATAAGAATCCAACAATCGAAGGAACAAGAAGCACAGTTACGAGAAACTCTCGGATCGTTCTTCCTCTTGAGACGCGGGCAATGAAAATCCCTACGAATGGTGACCATGAAATCCACCATGCCCAATAAAATATTGTCCAGTTATTAATCCATTCACGGTTCTCTGGATTTAATGGCGCAATACGGAAGCTCATTGCCATTAAATTCGTTAAATAAGAACCGATTGTGTCTGTAAACATATTCAGAATATAAACAGTAGGACCTAGAATAAACATCGCTAGGAAAAGAACTCCTGCTAATCCTATATTCGCATTACTTAAGTATTTGATTCCTTTACCGATCCCTGACCAGGCTGAAATCATGAATAGTACCGTAACGACACCGATAATAATTAGCTGTGTACTAAAGCTATTCGGTATATCTGTTAGGAAGGATAAACCACCGTTAATTTGAACAGCACCAAATCCTAATGTTGTCGCAACCCCAACGATTGTCGCAAAAACCGCTAGTGTATCAATAACTTTACCAAAAAGACCATTCACGCGCTCACCAAAGATTGGATATAAAGTCGCACTAATTAAGCCGGGACGATCATGTCTAAATTTAAAATAAGCAAGAACTAACGCCACAATGGCATAAATTGCCCAAGCATGAATACCCCAGTGGAAAAATGAATACTGCAAAGCTTCCTTAATAGCAGCGGGTGAACCTGTTTCTGCCGTAGGAGCATTTACAGCGTAATGAGACATCGGTTCCGCTGTACCCCAGAAAACGAGTCCAATACCCATACCAGCACTGAACAGCATAGCAAACCAGCTTAACCTTGTGAATTCAGGCTTCTCGTCGGGTTTTCCTAGCTTAATTTTCCCGTACGGTGTGAAAATAATAAACACACAAAAAATAACTAACAGTGTCACAAGAATTAGGTAATACCACCCAAACTTATTCGAAATAAATGATTGGGCACTCGCCGACAACGACTGTAATGTGTCTGGAGAGATCGCTCCCCAAGCAACCATTAATAAACTTATAATGAGCGTGCTCCAAAACACGGAGGATACTTTTCCCCTCATACACTTCACCTCAACTTAAAATAATTTTCTTATAGCTTAAGAATTAGTACCTTTTTACCTATATCTACATATACCACTATAAAAAATGTCGAAACGCCGAATTTCGAATCCAAACTAACTCATTTTCGAGATTTTTCAATTAACGTTGCGTTTTATAAGGATTTTTAATAAAAAATCGATTCGAAAATTTATTTTTTCTGTTTTCGACTGTTTGCCTTCTTCGTTTTAACACTCTTCGTTCCTGGCTGTTTTTTTATCCACTTCAAATAACGACGAATTCGATCATCTTCTTTGAGCTGTGGAATCGTATTGAGCCTAATAGCAAGTTCCTTGTTCGTATAGAGAGCATGGATTTGCTTGTGACAAGGCACACATAGCCAGGCGGTTGGTTTGAAAGAACCGCCTTCTTCTTTAGGGGTTAAATGGTGAAGCGTGCATTTGGTAACCGTTCTTCCGCATAATTCACACACATCCATCTAAACACCCCTCTATAAGGTATTGTTTGTTACTTTGATAAGGGCTATTCAAACCAAGTAAAACCCTTAAGTTCTAGCGATTAAATGCTCAAAATATCTTTTATTTCATCTTCAGATAGACTAGAGATCATCGTTTCTCCAGGTTGGATAACCTTCTCAATGAGTTCTTTTTTCTTTTGCTGAAGCTCATAAATTTTCTCTTCGATGGTTCCCTGAGTAATTAATCTCATAACTTGAACAACTTTTTTCTGTCCAATTCGATGAGCTCGTCCTGCAGCTTGTTCTTCAACAGCTGGATTCCACCATAGATCATAAAGAATAACCGTATCGGCACCAGTTAAATTTAAACCTGTTCCCCCTGCTTTCAATGAGATAAGAAAAATTTCATTCTCGCCATCATTAAACCGTTCGGTCATTTCAACTCGATCTTTTGAAGGCGTCTGACCATCTAAATAGAAAGCAGAATAGCCTAGATCCGTTAGCTTTTGATGAATGATCTTTAACATGCTCGAGAATTGCGAAAAGATCAGAAGACGTTTCTTGTTCTCGATTGATGTCGTAACAATATCTAAAAGCTGCTCAAGTTTACCCGATTGACCCTGGTAATTTTCAACGAATAAAGACGGATGGCAGCATAGCTGCCTTAAACGAGTAAGTCCAGCCAGTATTTTCATGCGGTTTTTTTGGAAACCATCGCCAGCAAGGCTTTCTTTAGTTTCCTGCTGAATACGGTGCAAGTAGCCAATGTACAGTTCTTTTTGCTGCTTTGTTAACTCTGATACTTGAACCGTCTCAATCTTATCAGGAAGCTCTTTAAGTACATCCTTCTTCACACGTCTTAGAATAAATGGCTTCACCATTCTCGAAATTCGCTCATGTGGTAAATTTCTAAACGTGGATTGATCCGGGAAGAATCCAGGCATAATCGAGTGAAAAAGTGCCCATAGTTCATCAAGTGAATTCTCAATTGGAGTTCCGCTGAGTGCAAACCGCTTCTTAGCACTTAACTGTCTCACAGCTTGTGAGGTCTTTGTCGCAGGGTTCTTAATTGCCTGAGCCTCATCAAGAATAACGGAATCAAATTGAATGGTTTCATAATGGGCAATATCTTGCCTGAGAGTCGGATATGAAGTTATCCAAACATCTGGCTGAAGCCCTTGACTTAGAAGCTCTTTCCGCTCAGTTGGCGTACCAGTATTCACTTCAATCTGAAGTCCAGGAGCAAATTTCTCAAACTCCTTTTTCCAGTTATAAATAAGTGATGCTGGTGCGACAACAAGCGCCATCGCTTCTGGATTATCTTTTTTCTCAGACAGCAAGTAGGCAATGCTTTGCAATGTCTTACCAAGTCCCATGTCATCTGCAAGAATCCCACCCAACTGATAATGGGCAAGTGCTTTTAGCCATTGATATCCCGTCATCTGGTACGAGCGAAGATCAGCTTCTAGCCCTGTTGGAAGATCAAACTGAAGGTCCTCCGGGTGCTTTAAACGAGAGATAAGATCTCGAAAAGCCTTGCTATAACGTGAAGCGTGCTTTCCACCGCTCATTCTTTCGTCGAGCTGGAGCCCTCTATAGAGTGGCAGATGAAGTTCTCCTCTTTCGATATCTTTTTCTTTTATATTCAGGTCGTCGAATAGCTGACTAACATGTTGAAAATCTTCATTTTCAATTGAAACGAAGGCACCATTCGCAAGGCGATAATAGCGATCTTTTTCGATCACAGCTTTAAGAATATGAGAGATTTCTTCTTCATCCAATCCCTTCATGTCAAAGCTTACATCAAGCCAATTTCCACTATGATCCATATCTACTGATGTTACCGGAGCCGATGATTCATCCAATAACCAACCTCGAGCAGATTCTGTCAGAAACACATCAGCAAGATCATTTAGTTCTGGAATCGTCCAGTAAAGAAAGTCAAATATCACCGCTTCATCTTCTGCATATAGCTCTTTACCGTTGAATTTTAGTGATGCTTGTTCAATAAGAGACATAATTGTTTGTTCCTTTTCACTGTCTCTTAAGACAATGCCTCCCTGGTCATTTACGATCCGGGAATCATCTTTAAAAGGATTGATCACATCTTCGCCATATTCATATTCAACGTTAACTAGAAGTCGCTGTCCTTCTGCATTTACATAGACTCTCGCACGCAAATCAGGATTGATGATTTTTTCATTGATCTGTTCAGAGATCAATACATCCCCAAGCTTTTTGAGACCTGGAACGACCTGAGAGAGAAATGGTTCAATCTGCGTTTGTGAAATGGATAAGTCACTTTTTCTAGCCGCATTTCGAAAATGAGACAAATCCCTTAATAAGGACTGCTGTTTTTTCGACAATTTATATAGCTTCTCATCGTGAAATACCCACCCGTAAGTAGGAAAATAAGCTGCGCTTTGAAATCCATTTAACTGAAGTACGTAATCGTCTTCCCGCTGTTCAATCTCAAATGAAAATGGTAACCCACCATCGAAAAGTTCAGTCTCTTCATAAAGCGTCCGATTGTATTCAAAACGAATCAATCTGTTTTGCTTTAAAAACTCTGAAAGAAACTCGTTCGCTGTCAATGGAGGTAAAATCAATTCACGGTTTTCAGTAAAACGTCCCCAGTTATCAGGTAAATCCAAATAAACCTTCTCATTCCTTCTTATCGCGAGTAGAAGTTGAATAAAAGGCTCATCGAGTTCATGAAACTTATGTTCATCTGGTTCATAACTGAACTTTTTCGTAAACAAATAAGATTGCTCATCAAGTACCGCATCAAGAAATGCGCGAATATCTTTCACGACATATAAGCGGTTTACCCCTACTTTAAGTTCAAGAGTCCACGGAGAATCTCCTTGAGATTTACGAAGCGTCGGGTAAGAGCTCGCTTTCAATGTAAACTCAATCTTCAACTCATCCGCCCTCAATCTTGAGCGGTTCGCTTCGGGTTGATAATCACTTAATACTTGAATGAGCTGATTTGTTTCACTGTAGCTTCGTGGTGATTGAGATACCTGTGATGGTTTTTCCTTTTCGCTTTCTTCCTCCGGCCCCTTCTCGCTGATTGCAATAAGCACAGCAGCAAGATGCTTACAAGTGCCATATGTTTCAAATGCTTGACACTCACAAGACCCAAACCAGTTATCACCAAGTAGCTCAATTAACACGCCATATTCAGAACTTCCGTTTACATAAGCTCGATAAGACTGATCTTCTTTATCATATGTAAGCTCAGATACGCGCCCATTCTGAAAATAGGTGAGACCTCTTTGATAGAAGCTCACTGGAAAACGTTCCTTTATTTCACTTTTAGTAAACATAGAAAAATGCTTCATATCCACATCACATCAATTCCAATGGTAGTAGTAACCTTCATTATACAATTTTCCACATCTTCTTCAAAATATTGCGCGACCCAAAAGAGCATAATAGCATATTTTTCCCTAAATTCAAAATGAGACTTCTAATTTAGACCGTGTGGACATGTATTAAAGAAAGAGGAATTCCTTATTTCAAAGTTACATTCGTTACGATTAATGCTCTCTAGATGTTTGACTCATTCGAGTGAACCCTTCACTTCATTCGAATAAATCAAATATCTATCCACTTCAACAGCCTGCTCAAAAGTATTTATCTTGAATCAGAATACATAGATAAAAGGAGATTGCTCGCCATGCTAGAAATTGCTATTGCTCACATTATCCTAGGCTTATCAATTGCTGCTCCGCTCGGTCCAATTAACATTGAAATCATGAAGCGAGGAATTCATAAAGGGTTCTGGTCTTCTCTCTTCGTAGGAGCAGGTGGAATGAGTGCAGACCTTGTACTCATGTATTTGATGTATTTCGGTATTGCAACTTTTGTTAAGTTGACTATTGTCCAAATTAGTTTGATGATTCTCGGAGCCATTATCTTAACGATTTCAGGGATTCAAGGCTTTCGATCTCAAGTAAGTCTTGATGAAGACGAGGACAAAGAAAAAACGGGCTTATTTCATTCCTACGCAACTGGTTTCATGATCGCTGCATTTAATCCGATGAACCTTCTTTTCTGGCTCGGTATTTACGGATCAGTGCTTAGCGTTTCACTGCAACAGCCAGACAAATGGCAGGCCTTTTTCTTATCTGCACTCGTTTTCATTGGGATCGGCCTTTGGAATGTCAATCTTTGTATGACCGTCCACTTCGGAAAATCACTAATGAAACCTCGAACGCTCCGTGCGATTAGTGTAACAGCCAGTCTCGTATTATTATTTTTTGGATTACGGTTCGGCTACCTTGCAGCTGAAATGATTTTCGTTGCTTCAAAATAGGATTGGCTATGCAGCCAATCCTATTACGTCTTCATTTATGACTACGAATGTTTTTGAGGAAGCATTCTCGTTACAATGATACGTTTACGTAAAATAAACATAAGCTGCAATGCCTGCTATAGCGAGAACGCTTACAAGAAGATAAATAGCGGAAATGGTAACCGTTGTATTCTTCGCTTTCTTCCCATACCCAGGATCACTTTTTCCGGCAACCATTAGCGTACCAATTAAAATAATAACAAGAAAAATAACAATAAGCGTTGTTGCAATTGTGATCATCCCCATCCCTCCCTACCTTCATCATACACTGTCTCCTTTCTGTAATAAACCTGCAAAAGTGTGACACATTTGTTATGATAGAAAACATGTGCGTTTTCGCACAAAAAATAAGAAAGAAAAAGGAGAGTATTTATGAGGAGAGGAATCTTAGTCCTAGTCATTGCAGCACTTTCAATTTTAGCAGCTTGTGGATCTGGAGAAAGTGAAGAATCGAAAGGAACGGTTACGTTTGGATTAAACAACTGGGCTGAAAATATCGCCGTTTCAAATATGTGGAAAGTGATACTTGAAGAAAAAGGATACGACATTGAACTAAAATCAATGGAAAAGTCACCAGTTTGGGCTGGTATTTCACAAGGCGATCTTGATGTAGCAGCAGAGGTTTGGCTCCCAACGACTGATAAGCCACTATATGAAGAGTATAAAGAAGATGTTGAGATGCAAGAAACATGGTATGAGGGTACTGGTCTTGGGCTGGTTGTTCCTTCGTATATGGATATCAATAGTATAGATGAACTGAACGACAAAAAAGACGAACTTGGATTAGAACAAATTGTTGGAATTGATCCGGGCGCTAGCTTGATGGAAATGAGCAGAACGGCTGTTGATGAATATGAATTAAATTATGACCTTGTCGATAGCTCTGGTCCAGCGATGATGAGTGAGCTTAAGAAAGCTTATGAAGACGAAGAACCTATTATTGTCACGCTGTGGAATCCTCACTGGGCTTTTGCAGAATATGACTTAAAGTACCTGGAAGATCCCAAAAATGTTTATGGTGAAGCGGACGATATTTACTTTATGACAAGAACAGATTTCAGTGACGATCACCCTGAAATCGTTAAGTGGATGAACAATTGGAAGATGGATGATGATTCACTCGGTAGTCTAATGGCAACGATTAAGAATGCTGACGACACCGAAACAGGCGCAAAGCAGTGGGTTGAAGAGAACGAAGAGCTTGTCTCTAAATGGACTGAATAACGGCCTGAACTCATCTTCGAATTCTTTATCTATTAGCTCTCATGAATGTCTTTATTTTTTAGTACATTTGTGTGACTAACCAATATGAAAAGGAACCCGAATGGGTTCCTTTTCATTATCTAACGTTACATTTAAGAATATGTCAAATCATTTTCTGCAACAACTTTGCCAATCGTCTTTCCTGATTCAAGTCGTGCATGAGCGTCACCGATCGTAGTAAAAGTAAAGCATTGTTCATCCAAAACCGGCTTTAATATGCCGTGATCTACCATATGCGCAACGCGGTTTAGAATTTCTCCGTGATGCTCTCTTCCTTCATTCGTTAACATCGGAACGAGCATTAAAACACCATGGTATGAAGCACTTTTCACATAAAGTTGTGTCATATCGTGTTCACCACTGCCAACAATACAGGCAACGTCGCCGCCATTTTTCACTGCTTGAAATGACTTTTCCATGTTATCTCCGCCTACTGTATCAAAAACAGCATCGAAACCTTTTCCATCTGTATAGTGATTAACATATTCTTCGACAGACGTTTCTTTATAATTGATCGCGTAATCAGCACCGAGTTCTTGACCCAGCTTCATTTTCTCATTCGTTGAAGCTGTCGTATAGACGACGGCACCTAGTGATTTAGCAATCTGAATAGCGATGTGCCCAACGCCGCCTGTCGCACCGTGAATAAGAACATTTTGTCCTGGCTTTACATTGATTCGATCAATGAGCGCTTCCCACGCCGTGATAGATACGAGCGGCAATGCGGCAGCTTCTTTCATAGATAAACGCGCTGGTTTCTTAGCCACAAGCTTTTGATCAACAATCATTTGTTCACGGAGTGCTCCGTCGAGACCTTTTACCCCGCCCGCACAAGCATATACCTCGTCACCTTTTTTAAACGCGCTTCCTTCATATGCTTCCTCCACAATGCCAGCTACATCTCCATGTAGAACGGCTGGAAATGCTGGAGCAAACGCTTCTGCTTGACCAGATCGTATTTTCATATCCACTGGATTAACGCTTGTTGCTTTCACGTTAATTCTCACTTCACCAGCTTTTAATTCTCTTGATGAGAGCTCTTCTACACGAAAATTTGATGGTGCTCCAAATTCGTTAATCACAACTGCTTTCATGAATAAACACCCTTCCTGGATCTAATTCAAATTACCTTGTTCATTCTTCTGCGTTTCCCCGATATCTTTCTAAACAAACAGGTATTTCATTCAGAATTTATGACCAAACTCATTATACAGCCGGTCATTATCTTTTCATAATAAAAGGTGCTGTCAGATGACCGGCCTATCAATGCAAGCCATTGAAGAAGCCCTTCTCATGCGTATGAGAAGGGCTTCTTCACGTTCATTTGGATATGGTTAGTATGCTGGATGTATCTTGATTACGAAATCCTATTGATGATGTTATTTACCTCTGAGACGCTATCTCGAATTATTTCCTCCGCGGATTTCGAAGTACTCAACCGTGGGTTTTGCCCCGACCACAATGACATCCATTCAGGATGATTTTGCTCAGCTGCTTGTTTACGAATCTCTTTTGTTAACGTGTTTAACACTGGGTAACCAGGCAACATTGGTAAGTTAGATTCAGTCATTTCGGTAATAAAATCATTTTTTATACCACGAGCAGACTTCCCACTAAATACGGGTGTGATCATTGTTTGTTCTTCCGTGCTCGTTAATATCGCTTGTTTGTGAAGAGGGTGAGCCCCACTTTCTTGACACGTCACAAATGCTGTTCCCATCTGAACAGCTCCAGCTCCAAGAACGAGCATACTGAGAATTCCTCGTCCATCCATGATTCCACCAGCCGCTATAACAGGAATCTCTATGGCATCAACTGTTTGTGGGATAAGAGAGGAAATACCGACAAGAGACGAATTAACTTCACTTTCAAAATTGCCACGATGTCCACCCGCTTCTGCCCCTTGCATCACCACAAGATCCATTCCTCTCTCTTCATTGATAATGGCTTCATTTACCGTCGTTGCCGTTCCGATAAGGATCATTCCTTTACGCTTTAGTTGCTGGACATCCTCTTTTGAAGGAATTCCAAAAGTAAAGCTACATACAGGTACATCTGCCTCTATTAAAATCTTAAGCTTTTCTTTGTATTCTTTTTTTAAAACCGAAAAAGGCTTCTCTTTATAACTATAGTCTTCTATACCAAGTTTTGTAGCATAGCACTGAAGCACCTGCTTCGTCTGCTCCACCACTTCATTGGAGGAGTGATCCTCCTCAGGAATAAACAAGTTAACAGCAAAAGCCCTTGACGTGAACTGTTTAATGTCTTTTATCGCGATCCGCATTTGATCAGGTGTCATGTACCCAGCCCCTAAGCTGCCTAAGCCTCCCGTATTCGATACAGAAGCAACTAATTGAGGTGTTGTCACCCCTCCGGCCATTCCCGCCTGTACGATCGGGTATTCGATGTTTAATATGGAAGTTACGAGAGTTTCATTCCACAAGACTACCATCTTCCTTTCTATCTCTTCCTTTGCCCTTTCAAATACTTCTTTATAAAAAGAATGACTCCTTCCAATTACGCTGAGGAATTTATATTGCAATTCGATTGATCTACCGCTATGATAATGTTAACCATATATACACAATAGGTTAACATTATCGTTGCAGGGGGAATGAGTCTTGAAAGAAAACTCTTATTTGCCTGAAGAATGGCATGTTGTCGTGGAAGAAGCAATGGAAGCTTATGTCACTAAAGAAGAATTCCAAGCATTCTTAATAGAATATAGCCTACAAAAAGCGTGTATCAAAAGCCAGGAGTAAATTCTCCTGGCTTTTTAGTTGTAAAGAACGATGCTATATAACTGGATATTTTAGAATAGCCTGAGGCCCTGAGCGCCCATTCTTTTTCTTATTAGTATGAATAAACCCCGCTCCTAAATAAATCTTCTTAGCTGCTTCATTGTCTTCATTAACCCCAAGAACGATTTCATGACAATTAGGGAAATGCCTTTTTACAAACTGTTCTAGCAGCTGTAAAGAGGCTTTCGCAATCCCTCTTCCTTGCTCAGGTCGATTGATTGAATACGCTCTTAACAGAACGGCCTTAGTATTATCTGAATACGAGAAGGTATCATCCCCACGATCTAGAACGAAAAAGCCAACTGGCTGATCCTTTTCCATAATAACCACAGGAAAGCGATCATGATCGATCTGGCATTTCTCATATGCAGGGACTGGCATCGACGTGAAAGCGAGCTGCCTTTCATCTAGAGTGAATGATTTCAACGCATTAATATGATCGTTTTCAGCTTTCACAAGATAGATGTTTTCTTCATTAACTCTCAAATGAAAGACTCCTCTCCAATCTAACTCTTTTTTTTATTATTACTACTCAACCAGGAAAATTCAATATGACAGTAAGATAAAGAAGCGCTCCTAATCATAGGAGCGCTTCTCTTATTGCTTTTCGCGTCTAGCAAAATCAACAAATCTAAATTTATCAAGCCGGTGCCTTGATTCAGTATACTCAATTAATGTAGTGTCATTTAAATAAACGTAGTTTCGAACCACGACAACATGATTGTAATCATGCAAATCCAGGTAGAGACGATCCTCTTCATCCGCCTCTTCCACTACAATTTCCTTTTTAGCATAGCTTACAACAAGGCCAAGATCATTCTCTAAATAATCATAGATCGAATTCTCACAAATCGATTTTGTCAGCTCAGGAACAAATTCTACTGGAAAATAATCGCGATCCAGTATAATTTTCTCTCCATCTATTTCACGAGCTCTTACAACATGCCATACTTGCGCATTATCTTTTAGCTCCAACTGCTCAGCAACCCATTTCGATGGAAGATTTTTTTCTAGATCATGAACGATGGTACGAGAAGAGCGATTCATTTTTTGAGAGATTTCCTTAAAGCTCACAAGACCAGAAACCGGAAATTCATAGCGGTTAAGGTCGAGAACGACAGATCCTCGCGCTTTAATTTTCTGAATCAAACCATTTTGAGAAAGCAAATTAAGAGCTTTACGAATCGTCTCTCGAGATGTTCCGTACGCTTCCGCTAACTCGTGTTCTGAAGGTAATTTAGTATTCGGTTGATAGGTACCATTTTGTATATTCAGAGAGAGATCATTATATATTTGCTGGTACTTGGTTTGCTTCATAGACTCACCTTGCCTTAGTTAGATGATAAGCAATCGACTCATATGGTCGCAATGACACTTTCTTGAAAGTGTTAGGGGTGTCTTCATAATTCGATAATAGAACCTCTGCGTGATAACCATTTACTTCCATATCTTCCGGAAGTTCAAACGTTACTTCACTTTCATAGAAATTATTGATCACAAGAAGCTTTTCATTTTCACCGTTCCTTACATAAGCGAAAAGCTGTGGGTGTTCAGCTAAAAGAAGCTCATAGTCACCGTATGTGATCAAATCCATATTTTTTCTAAGTGCGATTAGCTTCTGATAATGTTCAAATACTGAATGACTCTCATTAAGAGTATCTTCGACGTTAATGTCTTCATAGTTTTTCGCAACGGGTATCCATGGTTCCCCTGTTGTAAACCCAGCGTTTGCTTCTGAATTCCATTGAACAGGCGTTCTTGAGTTATCTCTTGATTTATGACGCAAAATCTCGAGTACTTCCTCTTCACTATACCCTTTTTCCTCTTTAAGAATGGAGTAAATATTCAACGACTCTACATCGCGATAAGATGAGATCGCATCAAACTTTGGATTCGTCATCCCAATTTCTTCTCCCTGATAAATATACGGAGTACCTTGCATCAGGTGCATTGTTGTCGCTAGCATTTTGGCTGACTCACGTCTGTACTCCCCGTCATTCCCATAGCGTGATACGATTCTGGGCTGGTCATGGTTACACCAGAAGAGGGCATTCCAGCCTCCACCTTCATACATTTCCGCCTGCCATGTCGATAGAATTTCTTTTAGCTTTAGGAAATCAAAATCGGCTACAGACCACTTTTCTCCATCAGGATAATCGACTTTTAAATGATGGAAATTGAATGTCATGCTCAATTCATTTCGCTTAGGATTAGAGTATTTAATGCAGTTGTCAATCGTTGTTGAAGACATCTCCCCAACCGTCATGCTGTTATATTTCATAAACACATTGCGATTCATTTCGTTCATATACTCATGCACTTTTGGACCATCTGTATAGAATTTACGTCCGTCTCCAGGAGCTACAGAACCATCATCATTTGGGAAATTCTGATCTTTCGAAATAAGGTTAATCACATCGAGACGAAAACCATCGACCCCTTTTTCAAACCAGAATGTCATCATATCATACACTTCATCTCTTACTTTTTCATTCTCCCAGTTAAGATCAGCCTGTGTGACATCAAAAAGATGCAAGTAATATTGACCGGTTTCTTTATCAAACTGCCACGCATTACCACCGAATTTTGACTGCCAGTTTGTTGGTTCTGCTCCATTTACGCCATCTTTCCAGATGTAATAGTCTCGATAAGGATTATCCTTTGATTTACGAGACTCGACGAACCACTGATGTTCGGTTGACGTATGATTTACAACGATATCCATAATGATCTTAATGCCTTTTGAATGGGCTTCTTGAAGGAGACGATCGAAATCCTCCATTGTTCCATACTCTTCATAAATACTAAAGTAGTCTCGAATATCATATCCATTGTCATTCTGAGGTGAATCATAGATTGGTGTTAGCCAAACGACATCAACTCCAAGTTCACTTAAATAATCCAGTTTTTCGATAATGCCTTGAATATCCCCCGTACCGTTACCAGTTGTATCATTAAAGCTTTTCGGATAAATTTGATAAACGACTGACTTCTTCCACCATGGTTGTTGCATATCATTCAACTCCTAATTGTATACTTGAAAAAACAAACAAAGGCGATACCATCGGAGCAGCTTAAGTGCCTGATGATATCGCTCCTTTTTATTTACTCACTTACTTTTCTAACTTTCCCATACAAGAATGTTAAAACAAATGGTACGACGAGTGCGATGGCCATCCCCATAAAGAAAGCACCCCAGTATTCTTTAAAGATTGAAAGGAAGCCAGGTATACCACCTACACCGATCGATGTTGCTTCAACACCACTGACCGTAATAACAAGACCAGCCACAGCTGAACCAATAATCGCTGCAAAGAACGGGAACTTAAAGCGTAAATTCACACCGAATAGCGCAGGTTCAGTGACGCCTAGGAAAGCAGAGACAGCTGAAGTACCTGCAAGTCCTTTCGTTTTCTCATTACGTGTAATCAGCATCATCGCAAGTGCCGCTGCACCCTGGGCGATGTTGGAAAGTGCCAGCATCGGCCATAAGAATGTGCTTCCCGTACTGCCGATTAACTGCAAATCTACAGCAAGGAACGTATGGTGCATTCCCGTGATAACGAGTGGCGCATATAAAGCCCCATACACTAATCCACCAATAGCTGGTGCAAAATCAAATAATCCAATAAAACCATCCGTTAAGAGATTCGCAATCCAGAATGTCACCGGTCCAATAAGAGTAAACGCTAGGAATCCAGTTACGAGCAAGGCAACAGGAGCCACAATGAGCATTTGAATGGAATCTGGAATCCGCTTATTAAGAAAAGTTTCAATTTTGGCTAATATATAAGCTGACACAAGAACAGGCAAGACTTGCCCTTGATACCCAATCTTCTCTATTTCAAGTCCGAACAAATTCCATGTTGGAATATCGTCGGCTTCTCCATATGCCCATGCATTGAGGAGATCAGGGTGAACAAGAATAAGACCTAGTACAATACCGAGCAATGGACTTCCGCCAAATTGCTTCGCTGCTGACCAACCAATTAAGCCAGGTAAAAAGACGAAGGCTGTGTTAGCAATCAGGTTAATAATACTCGCTAAATCTGCCCACTGTGGATACACCTCTACAAGTGGATCACTAAAGAAGATATCCGGTGCTGTGAGAATATTATTAATCCCAAGAAGCAAACCAGCTGTTACGATTGCAGGTAAAATCGGTATAAAAATATCAGCAAGTGTTTTCACACCGCGCTGGAGGATATTTTGTTTACTTGCAGCCGCATCTTTCACGTCCTGTTTGGACGCGCTTTCAATATCTGCCATCTCAGCAAAGATCTTAAATACTTTATCAACGGTTCCTTGACCAATGACTACCTGAAACTGTCCATTCGCCGAAAAAGAACCTTTGACAAGCTCGTTCTCTTCAAGTGCTTTTGTATCTACTTTACTTTCATCATGTAAAACAAGACGCAGACGGGTTACACAATGTGTTGCGGTCGAAATATTTTCCTTACCGCCTATGGCTTCCAGGATCTGTTCGACAGACTCTCGATTAATCGCCATGTTTTCTTCCCCCTTAGAAATAATTAGATAGATCCTAAGAGAGTTGATATATAGCGCACTCTCTTAGGAAGTTCATAACTTTATCCTTTTACTTTGGTTGTCATAATTTCAGTCTCATTTGAAGCGCCGACTGTATATTTCTTCTCAACATTTTCAAGAACATCAGCATTTGTAATAATCACAGGCGTAATCGTACTCGCTGCTTTCTCCTTAACAAGATCAAGATCAACTGTGATGAGAGGATCGCCAACTTTTACCTTGTCGCCTTCTTTTACGTGACCTTCAAATCCTTCTCCACCCATGTTAACTGTTTCTAAACCAACGTGGATCAAAATTTCAAGACCTGATTCAGATTCAATTCCAACCGCATGCTTCGTATGGAAGAACTGGATTACTTTCCCGTTGACTGGCGAAACGACTTTTCCGTCTTTTGGCTCAATCGCAACACCGTCTCCCATCATTTTTTGTGAAAATGTTGGATCTGGAACTTTTTCAAGTTCAACAACATCTCCGTTTAAAGGAGCGTATATAACCTCTTCTGACAGCTTTTCTTTTTTACCAAATAGTTTTTTCAACATAAGAACATTCCCCTTTCAACCGCTTTCATTTATATTCTATCTTGTCTATACAAGTTTATCTTACACATGCAGTTTATCTTGTATAGACAAGTTAGTCAACTAAAATACTCATCTTTTAAATCACATTTCTAAGGGGGAAGATGTGATTCGATACATAAATTCCCTGATTGTCATATCCTAAACGCTGATACATGTTTCAAATTTCTCGAAAACGTATACAAAAGGACTAAGGAGTGATCATATGGAAAAGCACCAAATAAAAACGATAACGTTTGAAGATGATGGTAACATTCCAAACAACCCGTTCCATCCGCTTATTCTCTATCCAGGAGCGCTAGATCATCCCGGTAATTGTATGAAGATTTTCAAAGAAAACAATTGGACTAATGCGTGGGAGAATGGCGTCTTTTCTTATCATCATTATCACAGCAACAGCCACGAAGTACTTGGAGTGATTAAAGGAGAGGCTTCTATTACATTTGGAGGAGAAAACGGAAAAACGGTTGAAGTGACAGTAGGAGATGTTGTCGTCATTCCTGCTGGTGTGGGACATAAAAAAGAAGCATCCTCGACCGATTTCCGCGTAGTAGGGGCTTATCCAGCCGGTATGCCCCACGATCTTAGAACAGGAAAAGCCGATGAACGAAAAGATGCCATCGATAACATTAAGAATGTTTCATTACCTGCAACGGATCCTATTTTTGGTGTTAATGGACCATTACTTGACGTTTGGGGCCGCTAGAACATAGCAAAAGACGCCTTTATAGGCGTCTTTTTTAGGAAGAAGTATATTCAGATTTCTTAAATCCCGGAACCGTTTTTTCGTAAAAGTCCAGGTTATCAGGATGATGCGCTATACGGCTGTCAGAATGAAGAGAATCGATGGAAACCATCTCTTCATCAGTTAAATTAAAATCAAAAATAGCTGCATTCTCTTTAATCCGCTCGCTATGGGAGGACTTCACATTCAACAAAATCTGATGCTGAAGACACCATCTAAGAACAATTTGTGCAGGTGTTTTACCATAACGTTCGCTAACTGCTTGAATCACCGGATTCTTTAACACCTGACCTCGTTTTAACGGTGACCATGCCTGGACCTGAATTCCTTTTGATCGACAGTAATCTCTTAGTTCACCCTGTATTAACTCAGGGTGTAACTCAATTTGATTGAGAACAGGTTTGACGGTTGAGATACGAGAAATGGCTTCTAGATGGTGCGTCTCAAAGTTACTAACACCAATAGCACATACCTTTCCTTCATGATAGAGCTTCTCTAGCGCTTGCCATGTTTCAAGAAATAAGTGAGGAACTGGCCAGTGAATTAAATACAAATCAAGATAATCAGTGCCCAATCGTTCCAGCGATCTTTCAAAAGCAGCAAGCGTTGCATTATAGCCCTGCTCATCGTTCCAAACTTTAGAAGTAATAAACAGCTCTTCGCGTGGAATTCCTGAATCCTTAATCGCGCGACCCACTGCTTCTTCATTCTCATAATAGGAAGCTGTATCAATGCCGCGGTACCCCGTTTCAATGGCAACTTTAACAGCGCTGTAGGCATCTTCCCCATTTAGTTTAAAAGCACCAAAACCAAGATAAGGCATTTTAACACCGTTTGATAGAACAACCGTTTTCTCAATCCCCATCTTATTTCGCCTCCTTCTTCAATCACCTTTATCTCTAAAGAAATCTGACTCCCTTCTCTACACTATTTCTTAAGACGCTATGCTATTCCTTACACAAGCTTGCGGTATTCATTAATAAAAACAGTGGGATCCTTTTTGATAATAAATGATTCAACACCACTATTTGTATGAAGATATAAAAAACCATAAAGCGTCGATTGAAATCGATAGGACATATCAAAGACATCTTTGATCGCAAAATGTTTATGTCCAACAACTATCCGATCTTCATATAGTTCTAAATCGTGCTCCTGCTCTAGCGTTTTCTGTTCCGTACGTTCCATTTTTCTAATTACCTTGATAAATGGGTGAGATAAAATAAATTTCAAGTTCATCATCCTATTCTTCTATCATTCTACATATTATCACTCAGTTCCTCTTTAAGAGAAAGGGTAATAAAGAAAAAGAGCAGACCTTTACTGGTCCGCCCCCTTCTTTCGTATCAGTTAATGATAAGCATTAAGCTCAATCATTTTATCTTTTCTTTATTTGCCTTCAATAGCTTCAATAATTTTATTTGCAGCACTTTCACTTGATTGTGGATTTTGTCCTGTAATTAAATTACCGTCACGAACGGAATAAACTGACCAGTTCTCGCCTAACTCAAAGTTAGCACCTTTTTCACGTAATTTGGTTTCAAGCAAGAATGGCATTTGTTCAACAAGCCCCATTTCTCGCTCTTCAGAATCAGTAAAGGCACTTACTTTCTTCCCTTTTACAAGAGGTGTACCGTCTTTATAAGTTACGTTCACAAGTCCTGCTGGACCGTGGCAAACGGATCCGATAATTTTATCTGCTTCAGCTTGTTCCTGAAGGATATGTTGAAGAACTTCGCTATCAGGGAAGTCAAACATCGTTCCGTGACCGCCCGGTAGAAAGACAACGTCAAAGTTATTTGCATCTTCTTTTGTTACCTTAGTTGTATTTTTCAGTTGGTTTTGAGCGTCTTCCCATTCTTTCGGATCTTCTTCTGGGATACTATTTGGATCAAGCTCTACTTCGCCACCTTGAATGGAAGTGACTTTGATGTCATACCCTTTTTCCTTGAAGATGTTATAAGGGACAGCGAACTCTTCAAGCCATAGTCCTGTTTTGTGCTCTGAATCGATTTCTGTATGATTTGTTACGACCATTAATACTTTAGTCAATTGAATTCCTCTCCTTTATCTTCTAAGTACTTGTTAGTCTTTATGACCACTTTAGTACAATACCCGATGTTCAAAAAAGTATTCATGGGATTGAAGAATCCAGAAAATTTACTAATATAACAATTGAGGGATAATAAAAAACAAATAGAACACATTGAGAAAGATAGCACTCATAACAAGAAGAGTGTTTTTCTTCTTAATTTGCAGGATATAAAGAACGATCCAAAGAACAAATAATCCGATTGGAACGAACAGATAGTTATTATTTTCAGCTAACTTTAAAACACCGAGGAGTTCTAAAATAGAGTATGGAACAATAATGACTCCAAGAATAATATTGATAAGATGAATCCATTTTCTTTCAAGAGCTTTCACTAGAAATGTATCTCCTTTCTGAAAGAACCGATTTCACTAACTATTCTATTTTCCATCTCTATTGATGAAGAGTCAACGATCAATTTGACCAGGGCTTTTCAAACATAGTCCTTCTTTTCTTCACTCTTTCCATTCCATTATTTGGTCGTTTTCTAATCATATCGTCGGGTATTTGATCAAAATCGTCGAATAGACTCCTTTTCCTCCGAATGCTGTCTCTTGTATAGGACAATCATTCAAGGAGGAATAGAGATGAAACACAAAATGAAACTCGTAGCAGCGCTACTTATTTCTAGCATCATTTTTGTAGCCACGCCTTCATTTGCTTCTGCAGCATTTGATCGTGTCAACCAACAAGGCGACTCAGGGGGAGAAGTTAAGGAACTGCAAGACTATCTTATGACGAAAGGGCTATTCCCCTACTACACTGCAACAGGCTATTACGGAGAGATCACTGAAGAAGCCGTGAAGGATTTTCAGGCGAATCGCAATCTCCAAGTAGATGGGATTGCAGGACCAGAAACAAAACAAGCCCTTCAAGTCCTAAGACGTGGAGACATCGGGAAACAAGTCATACATATACAAAGCCAGCTTAATCAAGCGGGATATGAGAGCGATGCAGATGGGATATATGGTTCAGGTACAGCTACACTTGTAGAGGAATTCCAACGAGACAATGGCCTTTCAGCTGATGGGATTGCAGGACCATCCACACGTAGAGCGTTAGATCAAATGGCTGCACCAGGTTCAGCTGCAGGGAAAGAATTCACGGCAGAAAGCACCGCTTATACAGCCGATTGCACCGGGTGTTCTGGTGTTACTAAGATGGGAATCAATTTAGACAAATACCCGGACGCCAAAGTGATCGCCGTTGATCCTGATATGATTCCACTTGGCTCCATTGTGGAAGTTGAAGGATATGGCACTGCCATTGCTGCAGACATTGGTGGCGACATTAATAACAATCGTATTGATGTGTTTATTCCAAGTCAGCAAGGCGCCCTCAATTGGGGACGAAAAGATGTTAAGATACGCGTCATTGAATAAGAAAAAGAACAGGCATTCCATATTTGGAGTGCCTGTTCTTTTTTTATGATTTATTCGTTGCATGCTTTCCACGCTGCTGCAGTTTAATTAATCGATACGTATGCGTAAAGATTACTTTTAACACCGCATAAGTTGGAATCGCAAGAATGAGTCCTAGGAATCCAGCGAGGCTGCTGGCAACCAATAACAATAAAATAATCGTTAGTGGATGGATATCAAGTTTTCGCCCCATCACAAGAGGTGATACAAGGTTACTTTCTATTTGTTGAATTACGATCACACCAAGGACAACCCATAAAGCTGTAAGCGGTGATTGAATTAATCCTACAATAACCCCAGGTGCCGTCCCAATGATAGGACCGATAAACGGTACAACATTAAGGAAAAGGGCAATGAGCGCTAGAATTAACGCATAATCAAGATCAATAATAACATACCAAATGTAAACAAAGGTTCCAATAAAGATGCTAACAATCAGCTGGCCTTGAATAAAGCCACTTAATGCATCATCCATGTCCTCTAGTATTTTCGCCCCTTCTTTTCGATGAGCTCGAGGCACAACGCTAAGTAAAGAAGGCATCAGTTTCTTTCCATCTTTCAACATAAAGAAAAGGATAAAAGGAAGAAGCACAATTCCTACAAGTACATTTGTCACCACATTTAATATGGAGAAAAGATAGTTTCCGAAAGAGGAGCTAATTTCTCCGATAGAACCCGATATACGATCCGTTAACTCCTGTATATCAACCATTTCACTTTGAAGAATTCTCGCTATGTATGGATTGCTTTGCCATTCGTTGGTCGCCTTTTGTAGATCATTGATAAGGGTCGGGGCACCTTGGACAAGACTATTAAATTGATTAACTAGAACAGGACCAATACTCAGGACTAAACCAGTCACACCACCAGCAAGGGCAAGATAGACAAGGAGAATACCAAGCGGTCTAGGTATTTTCCACTTTTCTAAAAGGGCGATAACAGGTCTAAGAATATAATAAAACACCCCTGCAGCGATGATTGGAAATGCTAAAGTTGTTACGAGTATCACAAGTGGACGAAAAATAAATTCGATTTTACTCCCTACCCAAATCACTGTAAAAATAAGGAGGAGCCAAATAAAAAATCGAAACAATCGTGATTGCTGCATGATCGATCATCACTTCCTTTCATTCATTTTGATGAAGCCTTTACGGTAGAGCCGAATGATCATCTCGATGAACCAAACGGGGTATTTCTTCGGAAAGAAGCGACGTCGGTAGTAGCGATCATAGGCCATCTTTAAGTCATCCCAGTGCGTACACTCCTTTGATTGACGGAAGCGAACAACATCGATGACGCGAACTTCTCCATTCGAGAGAAGCATCACATTTTGGAGATGTGTATCGGAAGGATTCAACCCTTTAGAACGGGCATACTGGAGCGCCACATCCACCTGCAGTAACATATTATCAGTGATGATAATCCCTCGTCTTAAGCACTCGTAGAATGTAATGCCGTCCAAGTATTCTAAAACCACATACCCCTCTCCTCCTTCATAATAAAAAGGGAAGTGGTTATTATCTTGAAGTACTTGATAAATCGAAGCTTCCTGCACAGCAAGATGAGCACAGTCAGGATAGAAAACCTTAAGAACCTTTTGTTCATCAGGTATTCTAAATACGACTGCACTTCTACCTCTACCGATTAGCTTCAGCTCTTCTGGTTTTCGAAGAACCTCTGTTCCAGATATCTCAATTTGCTGAACCATTCTTCCAATGTCATTCAAATGACAACACCCTCTTCATTTCTCGCATTTGTTACGCGATCTCTATCTTTACACCTATTCGCAACAGATGGCATGGTATAAGGGTGAACCGCCTGGATCGCAATAGAAACCAAGTATATATAATAGCTTAGGTACACAAGAGGTATAATCTTTGTTTGAGAGAAATCTCATTTTTAAGACTATCCTACACCATTTACGAAAGAACACAAGGAAATGTTTCAGATTTCTAGAAAGTTTCTCCGGTCATCGTACTCATAAATAATTGGTAGAAAGCAAAATAGTTCATTGATATTGCGACTGAATGAATGGGTCTTCCATCAAATCCATCTTGTTCAAAGGATTTCCTAAAATCACCAATACTTAGGCCCCGGGCTTCTCCGGTAATTTCTACTGCTACACGAGTGCGGTAGAATGTGCAAATGTCCTTCTTTTCAACCCCCATTAACGTAAGCGCATCGTGAACAGGACTACCTTCAATGTCTGGAACCATTTTCTTATAAAATTCCTCATAATAGTAATCTAAAAGTGGCTTCATAAGAGGCGCCTTCCCTTTTGCATGAACATAATTAACCATTCCCGGCGTTACAATCGCATGCTCCGTCACATTTAGTGGAAATAAAAAAACATGCTCAGCATATTTCATCACAATATTTGCCGCAACTGGATCTGCATAAAAATTAGCTTCTGCACTCGGCGTCACGTTTCCTGGTACGTTAAATGCACCGCCCATTATATAAAATGATTTAATTCCTTTCATCGTATCTGGATACAAGAGGAAGAGAGTCGCAAGAGAAGTCATCCTCCCAACGTTTACGATCACAAGGTCGTCATACTCTTCAATTAATGAAATCACTTGAAAGAAATTCTCTAAAGGGGCAGCTTCATTTGGCGGTGGCGTAATAGGACCTAATCCTTCCGGTCCATGTACATTAGGATAATAAATCGGCACCTCTCCAGTCATAGGCTTTTCTGCCCCACCCATTACAGGGATATCCGTTCGGCCAACTTCTTCAAGTAAGTAGCGAACGTTACGGGTCGTTTGTTTTTTTGATACGTTTCCGTAGCAAGCTACAATACCAATAACATCCACGCCTTCTGATAAATAAGCAAATAAAAGCGCGATCGTGTCATCGATTCCTACATCTCCAAAAAACAAGACCTTTTGTCCCATTCCTTCACCTCATCCCCATACTTATCATGACTAACATATTCACAACGCTTTAAATTAAGAAGCAAGTCATTTGGATAGGTGAATATGAGGAGAAAAAGCTTTTTCATATTAATAAACTCTAAAGAAGAGCAGGTTTCCCTACTCTTTTGGTACAAAAATATTTAATTCGTTATGCATCACTTCTGCTTCGAACGGAAGGTGAATACCTTCATCGCCATCGATATTTACAACGAGTTCATGACCCGATTCCACTTTTAATTTCGAGGCTGGAAAATACTCCACTTGAGCATTATTTTGCAACTTCCCGCTAAAGAGATCTGGTATGATTTTAAACACTTTTGGAAGAGAAAACTCTCTTAATATAAAGACATGAAAGTAGCCATCGTTCACCTCTGCATGCTGAGCGAATGACTGTATCCCTCCAACTGAGTTTGTTAACGCGATCAGCATTAAATAAGCTTTCCCATCCCATTGCTTACCGTCGTATGTAATGTTCAAGTCAAATGGTGTTTTATCCTTTAATGCTTTGCCACCTTCAATTAAATAAGCTAGTGGACCAAATTTGGATTTTTGATCAGCCGTAACGTCATATACAGCTTCTGCAATGGCGCCAACTGCAAGTACATTCATGAAATATTGATCATTTATACGTCCAATATCAACCGGTTTCGTATGCTGTTCAGATAGAACCTCTAGCGCTTTCTTAGGTTGCATCGGTATGTTGAGTGCTCTTGCAAAGTCATTAACTGTTCCAAGGGGCACGAAACCAAAATCAGGGCGTTCTGTTTCACGCGCTAAACCATTCACCGCCTCATTGATCGTTCCATCTCCTCCCATTGCAACAACTGTATTAAAGTGATTCTCACAAGCAGCTCTTGCAAAACGAACAGCATCTCCCTCTTTTTCGGTATACTTCACCGTAACGTCTACATGGTTTTGTTCTAAAATGGCTACAGCCTCATCTTCATACTTCATCGCTTTTTCTTTCCCTGAAGATGGATTAATAATCAACATGGCTCGCTTCACAGCTATGTCCTCCCTAAACCAGAAATAGTAAGTCTCTTTCGTAGATTCCCTTCTTCTTAAGCCTTGAAACAGTATGATTCAATCAAATTGGTGGACGCATACAAATCGTTCTCAAATTAGTCGTGATATAAGATTTTTTATAAAACCATATGACAAACATTTCCTCTCCCCTATAATAGAATGGGGTATTCGAACACATGTAAAGGGAAACGTCATTAAATATGCTGTTTGGAGCACGGAAAGGAACTGTTCACGTGAGGAATTATATGTATTTTGCAAGTAGTTTTATATTATTATTCTTTTTTCTACAACTTCTATCGGGGATCATTTTAACAATGTTAGTCGAATCCCCCTCCTATACAAGCTTTGGAAATTATACGAGCGCAGAGAATTCTTTTCTTGTAACGATCATCATCATGGCGGTTTCAGCCGTCATAGCTTTTCTTATTCAAAAGTTGCTCAGTAAGAGACGAAAGTAATGAAGATTTCACTCGAATGAGTTAACAAAGCTATTTAGGAAGGTTCATTAATATGTAACATCGTTTGACGCAATAGAAAAAATATTATTCGTCCCTGTCTCTTGTAGAGATAGGGATTTTTAATGTGCTCTTCAGCTGTAATAGTTGTTTCTAATGAACGAAAATAGGCTATGTTAAACACTAAACGCCATTTATTCAGGAGTAGGAGTCGCATATGAAATATTATTCGCTGTATCGGATCGTCGTGATCGTTTGGATGTCGGTTAAGTTCTTCATTCAACTCGAGCATTTCAGAAGGAAAAGCAAGCATTCATGGGACCAGGAACGCTGGCAGAAGCTATTAAAGAAACAAGCGAAAGAATATAAGGAAAAAGCGATTCGTCTTGAAGGTTTACTTGTGAAGCTTGGACAGTTCCTCTCAACAAGAGCTGATATTCTTCCAAAAGTTTTTCTTGAAGAAATTGAAGATCTTGTTGACCGCGTCCCTTCTTTCTCTTGGGAGAAAGCGAGAAAGACTCTTGAAGAAGAGTGGTCATCTGATTACGAAGATGTCATTGATCACCTTTCGGAACGACCAGTTGCTTCTGCCTCTATTGGTCAGGTATACAGATCAACGTTAAAATCAGGTGAAGATGTTGCCATCAAAATCCGTCGTCCAAATATCCGTAAAATCATACGAGCTGACTTCCAAGCGCTCCGAATTGTGTTTTGGTTGATGGATACATTCACTTCTTATGGAAAACAGCTCGATCTTAGTAGACTTTATGATGAAGTTCGAAGCGTGATCGAAGATGAACTCGATTTTAAAAAAGAACTAAAAAACGGACTACACTTCCAGGAACGTTACAAAGACAGCCCGGGTTATCGCGTACCCAATTATGTATCTGAATGGTCAACGAAAAAAGTCCTTGTCATGGAGTGGATGGAAGGCGCGCGGATTACGAATCTGTCTTACATTAAAGAAAAGAACATAAACCGACAGGAGCTCGCACGTAAACTTTTGAAAGGCTACCTTGATCAGCTTCTTCAAGAGGGACAGTTTCATGCCGATCCACATTCAGGGAATATTCTGATCCAAGAAGATAGCACAGTTGTTTTTATCGATTTTGGGATGGTTGGTCATATTGAAGCAAGAGATGCTCTATCGATTCGCAAGCTGATTACTGGAATCGTGCTGAGTCAGTATCGTGATGTCACGGATGCGCTTGAAGAGCTTCGATTTCTTTTACCTAATTCAGATAAGCGGCAGATTGAGAAAGCTATCCAGACACTTGTCACGTTATTTGTGGAACAAGATTTAACGATGATGGATGAAGATACGGCAGATCAAGTGCTTACAGAAGTGCAAACCCTTGTAAATAAACAGCCCATTCAACTACCTAGTGAATTTGCTTTTCTAGGAAGAGCGATATCAACAATTGTAGGTATCCTTTACACATTGGACCCAGAAATTGATTTAATTGAAGAAGGAAAGCCGATTGTTCAGGAATGGATCAACCGGGAAGAATCAACTGATAAGCGCTATGATCCTAAGAAAATTTTGAAACAACTTTATGCGAGAATCACTTCCTATGAAAACCCTCTTGATCGATTGTCTGATGAGTTCAACCAACATCGGAAGTGGGAAGAATCGATGAAACAACGGGAAGTCAAGGCAAAAAGCATGCTGTGGAATAAGCATTATGGATTTATCCTTTTCTGCCTCAGTCTAATCGGATTCTTTATTAGTCAAGCCTTTGAAATTCAATCGTTACTCCTCCCTACTATGATTACTGGAGGAATCAGTTTACTCGTCATACTTCTTGCAGGCACCTTCGAGAAACGACTATGGAAAAAAAGGAGCAGTAAAAATGAATGATGAAAAAGTAATGAAGGAAACAACAGAAAAGCTCGGACGCTCTGAAGTGAAAGTGCAAGGTCTTCAAGATGGGTATCGTATTACAGTGAAAGGAAATGAAGAAGAGCTCAAGCAAAAACGACGCGTTGGCGGTGCCTTTATTAACCTTCTTAAACAACTTGAAAAAGCAGGCTATCGATTGCCTTTTCCATTCTCATGGATTCTGCGCTTCTGGAATCGGTATTCAAAACCATAGAAGATGAGGGAGCATTCCCCCTCTTTTTTATTTTCACTTCTTCCTCTTATTGGTACAATGAGGAAATGAAACCACTTATCATTGATTCACAAGAAAGGATGTGCGCCATGGATAAGAAACACGCAGCAGAACTAATTACAAAAGTTAGAGAGACTTCTCCTCTCGTTCACAATATAACGAATACAGTTGTTACGAACTATACTGCAAATGGTTTACTTGCCGCAGGAGCTAGCCCTGTAATGGCGTATGCACGAGAGGAAGCGGCAGATATGGCGAGAATTGCAGGAGCTGTCGTCTTAAATATTGGTACACTTACAAAGGAAACCGTTGAAGCGATGCTACTCGCTGGAAAAGCAGCAAATGAATTAAACACCCCTGTTATACTCGACCCAGTTGGAGCCGGTGCTACTCCTTATCGAACGTCAACTGCTCGCCGCATTTTAAAAGAAGTCGACGTTCAATATTTGCGAGGAAATGCCGCAGAAATCGCTAATGTTGCAGGAAAAACATGGTCAATTAAAGGCGTTGATTCCATCGAAGGGGACGGAAATCGCGAAGCTCTTGCTAGAAAAGCTGCCAAGATGTTTGGCTGTGTTGTGATTGTAACTGGGGAAATTGATACCATTTCAGACGGCAATACCTCAATAAGACTAGGAAATGGTCATCCCATTTTAACGAAAGTAACCGGCACTGGATGTCTTCTCTCTTCCCTGCTTGGGGCATTTGCAGCCGTTGAACCAGACCCTATGCTCGCAGCCTATGGCGTTCTTGCTTTCTATGGAGTGGCTAGTGAAAAAGCCGCTCATATCGTTGGAAACAGGCCTGGAGATTTTCAAATTGAATTACTTAACCAACTCTCTCTGCTCTCATCAAAAGAAATTGAAGAAAGCATTCAACTCATACCGAACTAACGAAAAGGGGAGCGCGAATCAACATTCGCGCTCCCCTTTTCGTTCAAGAAATCAACCTCTTCTTCATCAAAAAACATACTCCTATCAATGAGCAATAAAAAAGCAATCCTCCACGCCTTTGAATGTATAGACCACTTTTTCAAGCAACGGATGGAAGTAAACAATGAGATAATCTCCGCTTCGATCGATGACTCGTTTACCCCAATGATACACTGGATAATCCTGCATGGTGCATGATTCTGTTTCGACTTCGGAAGTGATCCAATCGATCACTTTTGCTTCCTCATCCATTACTTCCCCCTCGAGAACTTACTGATAGGTGAATGTGTACTACACTTTCTTCTCTACACCATGACGCCCATCCACCGAAAGTGCTCTATTGTTTAAGACATATCTCACTCGTTTTTCTGATTATCACTTTCAAAGAACATCCCAATTCATGTAAAAACCTGAAGCAAAGGCTTCAGGTTCGTACTAAAACAAGAGGCCAATAATTCCGGCCAGGATGCCAAAGACGATTGCGATAATATACCAGATCACCGCAAGAACAACGATAAGCCAACCGATTCCTTTTCTACCTGTTTGAATGAAATAAATCCCAAGTACGATTGGTCCAAATATCAAACCGATAATGGCCCAAAAGAAGGAACTCTTATCTCGTTTCTTAGCATCTATAAATAAGAAAATGGCGATAACCACATTTACAATAAAGCCAAATGACATTTCCATACGCTCACCTCATTTCTAGAAAACTGTTTCCCTTTTGTCTTTCATTCTAAACTGGGCATCTATGTTATTTACGTGAGATCAACGATTAACGTATCGAATGCAAAGGATATCTTCTTATTTTTTAGTATGGTGTTTTCCACTTGTTTTAGATCATCAAAGCTTAATTGATCGGGTTCTTCGATATGTGTTAGAAAGACTTCCTTCACTTGAAGCTTCTCAATGATTTCAAGCGTCTGACGAAACGTTGCTTCTTCTTTGAGTACAGGGTGATCAGCGCTTATTTGACGTTCCCCAGTGATCGGATGAAATTCGCAAACACCTGTAGGCAGCACCGCAACATCCAATTTTCCAAGCTCCGGTGGCTCCCAACCAAATAACTCGTCAGGCGCAATGAGAATACGTTTGCCCTCCCCCTCAAACAAAAAGGCATAAACATAGTCCTCTGAAAGGCGAAACGGTGTAATCGTTACCCCATTAAGACTCACCTTGTCTCCATCACTCAGTTCATGAAGCGATATGTACTTCTGACTATCGAAGAAAGCTAGATGCTCTGCTGTGCCTAATCTTGTTTGAAAATCGATGGCTACTTGTTCTGGAAGATAAACGTCCGTCGTTGTTCCTTTTGCAGGATGATTAATCCAATCGGCATTCACTGATTCGAGTACCCTTCTCCCCATCACATGGTCGGGGTGCCAATGGGAATAAAAGACGCCATCAATGTTTGAAATACGTGATCGATTTAACTGCATGTAACTATCTTCAGGTGTATCAATCAAAACATTGGGCCCATGAATAAACACGCTTGGACCAGATCTACTGTATGGAAGTCCCTTTTCTCTTGCTTCCTTGCACACGTCACATTGACAGAGTGGGCGCGGTATCGCCATAGCGCCACCAGTGCCAAGAAATTCGATTTGCATCTCCTTACTCCCCTCTCATAATTTGGAATCATTTACCTCTCTCTCATTCTATCTTTTACTTTCTATAAGAAAAAGACTAATTTTAACATTTGTCACAAAATCGACTGTTTATTTCAAAATGAGAAGGGAACACCATTCATAGATTCAAATTGAAGGAGGATGTTTTGAGATGTCAGAACAACAAACTGAAGTCACATACCAGCTTCCAAGGATCGGTTCACCTGCCCCCGATTTTACCGCAAACACAACTCACGGACAGATTTCATTAGACGATTATAAAGGTAAATGGTTTGTCCTATTTTCCCATCCTGCAGATTTCACACCTGTATGCACAACAGAGTTTGTCGCTTTTCAGGAAATTTATCCTGAGTTGCGTAAACTTGACGTTGAGCTAATTGGACTCAGTGTAGATAGCGTTTCCTCTCATCTTGCATGGGTGCGTAACATCGAGAAAAACTTTGACACCGAAATTGAGTTCCCCGTAATAGCGGATCTTGATCGCAACGTAGCGACACGATATGGCATGATTATGCCTGATGAAAGTCAAACTGAAACGAGTCGGGCCGTATTCGTCGTAGATGATAAGCAGGTTGTTCGAGCTGTTATCTATTATCCTCTTACTACTGGACGGAATATGAATGAAATCATGCGATTAGTTAAAGCTTTGAAAACAACCGATGATCACGGTTCACCAACTCCTGCAAATTGGGAGCCAGGAGATAAAGTCCTCGTTTCTCCTCCTAAGACACAGGAAGCAATGAAGCAACGTGAAAATGAGGATGATCTCGAATGCATCGACTGGTATTTATGTAAAAAAGAACTTAATGAATAAAGCTGCTATCAAATCGGCCTGATTGGCCGATTTTTTTTGGGGATTAACTTAACTTTTTTATTGCACGTTATCCCCTCTAGTTCTTTTGGATTATTTTCCAAATTGCACTTTGCTAGATTAAGATTATAATAGAAGGGAAAGCGTATTAGTTTGACGGAGGTAATGTTATGAAAAAGGAAGAGAATAAGCTTCCAAATGCAACCATTAAGCGGCTCCCACTCTACCTCTCTTACTTAAAAAGCGTTAAGAAATCGGGACAAAAATCGATTTCATCTGTAGAGATTGGAAATGCACTTAATTATAAATCAGACCTTGTAAGGAGAGATTTTTCTAAGATAAAAGCCCCAGGACGAAAAGGGGCTGGATATGAAGTGAAGAAATTAGTCAACCACCTTCACCTGATCGTGAACGAGAAGACTGAACCTGAAGCTGCACTAATTGGCGCCGGTCGCCTTGGGACAGCACTTCTTCACTATAACCATTTACGAAAGTCGTCTCCTAAAATCAAAATGGCGTTTGATAATAACCCAAAAATAGTAGGCAAAACGATTGCTGGTGTTCCGGTCTATCATATCGATGAAATGTATGACCGCTTAACCCCCACCGTCACCGTTGCCATTCTCGCCATTCCTGCTGCTTCAGCACAATTAATTTCCGAAAAACTATCTGAAACAGGAATTATGGGGATAATGAATTTTTCTTCGGCCTACTTGCAACTTCCCGCCAACATTCACCTACAGCAAATTGATTTGGCGAGAGAGCTTGATACATTATCCTTCCTCATTCACTTCTTCTAAACGATTGCAGAAGTAAAATAGGTTAAAAAAACCCATCACCAAATTCGTTAGCGAATTTTAGGTGATGGGGTTTTCTTTGTCACTCGTTTTTTATTTAACTTTGCTGGTTCATACCCATTATCGAACAACACACCGTTTGCCGTACCTGTTCTCTCCACAAGATCATTTACATCGCTTGCATTTAAAGTCTCCGCCGCTTTCAAGAAAATTAGAGCAGAAGCACGTGCATCATCCAGCGCATGGTGATGATCAAGGTCGATTCCAAGGTAATCAGAGACAACATTTAATTTATATCGAGGTAATGTCCACGTTTTTTTCGATAAATTCACCGTACAGTTATATGCAAGCATCGGATAAGGTAGGTTATATTGTTCGAGAACAGCGCGTAAGACGCTCATATCAAATTGGGCGTTATGCGCGATAAGGAATTTCCCCTCTACTAACTCACGAATTTCCTCTTTCCATAGAACGTCGAACTCAGGTGCGTCAGCTACATCCTCTTCTGTAATCCCATGAATACTAATGTTAATGCCCGCAAAATAATTTTGTTTTGGTTTCACCAATCGATAATACTCTCGAATAAGCTCCCCATTCTCGTATTCTACGAGACCAATGGAACAAACGCTTCCTCTTTGCGAATTAGCCGTTTCAAAATCTAGTGCAACGAAATTCATATCGTAACTCCTTTATCACTCAATACTTCCATCTTAAAATGTTCTCTTCCATCCGTCTACCTATTTGATTCTTTCAATACAAATAGTCTTTGTATTTAGTTATAAAATTCCAAGATCACTCCACTTATAATGAATAAATTCTTCTCTATAGCCGATAATGGATACCACGTTAAGAAATAGAGGTGAAAACATGAATTCAATCGATACTTCGTTACACATTTTTTATTTTATCGTCATGATCTCAAGCGCCATTTATTTTTATCTCCTAAGTCGAAACCCAAAAGGCGTTCCCTTGTATGAATATGTTGTCGCCATTCTAATCACAGGATGGTCTGGGGTCGCTTATTTATCCATTGCTTTAGGGCAAGGGATATTAGAAAGACCGGAAAAAACGATTTACTTTGCACGCTATTTAGATTGGGTAGTCTCCACTCCTCTCTTACTACTATCACTTGCCTTAACTGCTATGTTCTACCAAAGTAAAATCAATCGTACACTCATCGCTTCTTTGATTGCAGCTGATGTTTTTATGATTTTAACTGGTCTCATTGCAGATTTTTCATCTGAATCACTAAAATATGTTTGGTACACAATGGGGCTTGTGGCTCTCGTCATCATATTAGTCATTGTATGGGGACCCCTCAAGAAAATAGCGGATGGTTCAAACGAGCAACTTGCAAAGCATTATAAGCGAGTGGCGATTTACTTAACATCTTTTTGGGTTCTTTACCCTACCGCATGGTTTTTCGGTTCATCAGGAGTTGGCGTAACTGCAGGCATCATTGATACTCTAGCCTTTATCGTTCTTCCGATATTCTCGAAAGTAGGATTTGGTCTACTCGACCTTCACGGATTACGAAAACTAAATGGGTAATACCAAAAAGAGCTACAACTCCCAGTGGAACACTGGTTTTTGTAGCTCTTTCTCATTTCTAACCACTATTCAACGTGCTCTAAAATGGTCTCTCTAAACTCCGCTAAAGCTCGATCCGTTTCTATCGTATAGCCGCATTCCAATCCAACAAAACCATCAAATCCTGTCTCTTTAATTGCTTTTAAGATGTTCGTATAATTTAACTCACCTGTCCCTGGCTGATTTCGGCCAGGGTTATCAGCGATATGATAGTGATGAATGCGATTCCGATAGTTCGTCGCGTTTCGAATCACATTCCCTTCTGTAATTTGCTGATGATAAACGTCGAAAAGAAGCTTTACATGAGGACTATCAACTTGATCTATGATCGAGACCGCTTGATCTGAATATTGAAGAAAATGCCCTTCGTGATCGACAAGTCCATTTAAAGGTTCTACTTCAAGCACCATTCCAGACTCTTCACATAGCGCTGCACTCCGTTTAAGAGTATCAATCATTGCATCTTGTTGCATCTTAATAGGCGCATCGATCATAACGTTCCCCGTTTGTGTAATAATTGAAGTTGTTCCAAGTCTTTTGCATGCTTCAATTGTTTCAGTTAGTCCACTAAGAAAAAGCTCACTCATTTCGGGATTAACTAGATTGAAAGACCTTGTACATGTTGCTGTAATTCCAACCCCAATACGACTTTGTGCTTTAGCCACTTCATTTAAATCGAGCTCTGTCCAATCATAATATTCGAGTCCATGAAAGCCGTGTTCTTTCACTTTCTCCAAATGAGTAATCACATCGTCACCAGGATAAGCACCGATACAAAGAGAATATTTCAACAATCACTCAGCTCCTAATAGTCGTTATGACGGTCTATTTACTTCTTAAACACCATTTTTCAGGTGTTTCCTATACCTATTAAGGTAATCATCTCTACTTATCTGCTTTCAAAGAGTGCTAGTTTCGTTAAATGAAATATGGAAAATAATATCCGAAAGAAACAAAGAGTCCAACCGTCGTAAAAAGAAGTGTTCCAACAAAAAAGGGATGACGTGTCCCTCCCCTATGGATCGCAACCGCACCTGACTCAAAACCACTATGAAACTTTCCAACAGTGCGACTTGCATTTTCTTGAAACGGTCTAAAATATGCGGGTAGCCAAATAATAGCTATAAGAAAAATTCTTCCTACGAACCATGAATCGATGAAATTCCAGCCGCTCATGACCGATATGGTGGCCACTAATCCACTCTCAAACAGTAGCGTAACGACGAGAAGCAACCCATACCGGTTGAAAGAGCTGAGTTTACTTAACAAATGTTTTTCAATGAACGCCGAAATCTTACTTAACGCTCCTGCTACTGAAACAGCTACTATTAAAAAGACCATGCAAAAAAAGAATTTCACAACCAGATTAATCACACCCTCTAAGAGATAATGGCTTCTTCTTCGAAAGAAACGCTTCTCTTAAAGTACGGATCACCTTACAATAAGTTCCATATTATTCAATGAAAAATCTATTATATCACCCGCAAAACCCAGAGCTTACTAACTTATTTGACCGCTTTAATAATCATCGTAGTTGGAAATTTCTTTGCTTTGTATAAAGAATAATATCGATCTGAAACAGTTATGTCCTCCTCAGAAAAAGAAGAAGAGACATCACTTTCAATCACCTTTTTTATCGTAAACCCCGCCTGGATTAATTCATTTATGTAAGTCGACATTTTCCTTTTATGAATCGTCATTGTGACGCCTTCACCTTTGAAATCTTCAAATGTATGAAGGCCTTCATTTTGATAAGAACCGTTAAGCGTCACTTCTCCCTCTTTACTTTTCAAATGAACATATAAAGGATGATCCCAGCTAAAAACAAAGCTTCCTCCCTCTTTTAAGTAAGAGTAAATCAATGCGAAAGTTTTCCTTAGATCTGTTGTCCATCCAATCGCATAAATAGAAAACACATGATCAAAATAGTTTTTAGGAAGGCCAATTTCTTCTTCCATTGGCGTACAAAAAAGATTGGGGGATAAACCTGATAACGTTTCCTCAGCCTTGTGTTTTTGCTCTTCAGATAAATCGACGCCCCACAGTTCTTCTGCTCCATTATTCGCCATATACCGTAATGAATGCCCACTACCATACCCAATCTCAAGTACTTTACTTTTCTCAAGCTGATCAAGTAGCTGGAGCTCATTCTCCGTTTGAGCAAAAGGGCCATACGCAGGTAGCGCGTCTACCCCGTTAAAATGATGAGCAACTTTATTCCAACTTCCTTTGTTTTGTTCCAATATCGTATTTTTCATATTCCTCTCCTCCTCCAACTACTTCCATTTCGAGAGGATAATAGGAGAATCCTTTTTTCTCAAACAATCCTTGCAGCAGCGGTGGCTTATAATGAACAAAATGGAATCCGAGACAACATAAAAAAGGACAGGCATCTGCCTGTCCTAAATGTTATCCTGCTTTTGCAGTGTCTTTTAATGTTGCTTTCTTCGATGTTAATCGATCAACAAGGCCTGACAAAGCCCCATCACCTGTTACGTTACAAGCTGTACCAAAGCTATCTTGTGCAAGGTATAAAGCGATCATTAGTGAGATCATCGTTGAATCGAATCCAAGCATTGTTTCTAACAGTCCGATCGCCGCCATAACAGCACCACCTGGTACACCAGGCGCCGCAATCATGGTGACCCCAAGCATAAGGATGAATGGAATGATCGCAGCGAATGTAGGCTCCTGTCCATTCAAAAGCATAACCGCCATCGCACACGAGACAATCGTAATCGTGCTTCCGGAAAGGTGAATAGTCGCAAGGAGCGGAACGCTGAAATCAGCAATTTTCTCTCGTACACCATTCTTTTTCGTTTGTCTTAGCGTGACTGGAATTGTAGACGCTGAAGACTGAGTACCGAGCGCTGTAAAATACGCTGGCATCATTCCTTTCAGAAGCTTAAAAGGATTACGAGATGTCGCTGCACCAGTAATGCTATATTGAATCAAAAGCATTGTCATATGAAGAAGAATAATCATGACGAACACTTTGGCAAAAACACTTAAGATTGTTTGGACTTGTCCAGCACTTGTCATGTTTGCGAAAATGCCAAGAATATGAAGCGGTAGTAATGGAATAATGACGTAGCTAATCACTTTCTCAACGATTGTTCTAAACTCAATCATAACCCCTTTTAGCATATTCCCCTTCATCGCAGCCATGCCAAGTCCAAGTGTAAACGCTAGAACGAGTGCCGTCATAACGCCCATTATAGGAGGGATCTCAACTTCGAAGAAAGGCTTTAATAACGATTCTTCAGGATTCGCCATCTCTGAAGCGGCTCCACCGGTTTCAAGGAATAAAGGATATAAATTTCGTGCAGCAAAGAAAGCTAGCAAACCAGCTAGAAACGTAGAAAGGTACGCAACTGAGGTTGTAACCCCAATTAACTTCCCTGCACCCTTCCCAATTTCACCAATTCCCGGTGCAATAAATCCAATAATAATGAGAGGAATCGCGAAACCTAGAAAGTTTCCAAAAATCCCATTGAATGTAGCAAATAATCGTACGGTCCATTCAGGGAAATAAGCTCCAATAACAATTCCAAGGGCAATGGCAATAAGAATACGTGGCAACAGTCCAATTTTCTTCATAGTGTCCTCCATACAAAAACATTTGTCCATCTCAGGTGTAATATATGTGTACTTTACTAAAAAAAGAGTCATCCTGCAAGACATATTCGTTAGAAACAAATAAGAAAGTTTGATTAACAAAGTATTATATGGATAAGTTGGATATTATTCTCATATCGGATCAAAAAAACAAAAGACGCAAGCGCTACGATAAAACGTAACTTGCTTGCGTCAGTTTACGCTCATTCTATGATCATCAAGCACAGTGCTCAGCTATGAGCGAGCATCAGTCGCTTCCTGTTACAAAATCATCTTCTTTCATTGAGGCAAGAATGTAACCGCCAGTTACGCGATCATTCTCCTTCACATGAAGTTCAGAAATTTCCCCGCTTACTCCAAGCGTAATTTTCTCGGTATTGCCCTGTCCGTTGCGAATGACAAACATTGGCTCCCACTCATATACTCGAGATGCATGTTTGACGAATACTTTCTCGATAACTCCCTCACATGGACAGACCACTGAACGATTCATGGTTTCTTTCCCCTTTCCAGCTTGTAATAGTTCCTGTATGGAACAGTTTGTTTTCTATACTTCCATGATATGTTTCGCATGTTTTTCTATGATGCAAAACGAATGTTTTCTTTAACCTTGCGTCCATTTTACCTGCTTTTTTCTTTTTGACAACCCCTATATTTCTTGAAAACCCTTTATAAACTAGCAGATTTAATTTAATAATTGACCAATTACATTTTGCTAAGATAGCGTCTCTTTCTTGCGAATTATTATTTGATTCATCACTTCATGTAACTAGTAATCTCATAACCTCGCATACTATATTTGCTACACAGTGTTTTTTTAAGCACACAACATTGCTGAAAATATTTCAACATAGTAAAAACTGAGCAAAAAATAAAAAGTAAAATGATTAGTTCTATTCTTTCCAATACGTATGACAAGCCCAATTCGCTGAACTTTTATCTCCCTGTAACTTCCATCTTCGCTTCTCTAACTCCCGTCCTAAAAAGCGATTGAAAAAGCCATGCCCAACTAAAACGAGAGGCTCCTTTGCCTTTGCACATTCCTCTAAAACATCGGCGGCTAACTTTGCACGCTTTCTCGCTTCCTTTCGAGTTTCTGCTTGGTTTGATAAACCAATAAACCAAAGAAACCGATAAAAGACTGTCCACATTTGAGGTTTGATCTTTAGGAAGCGTATGTTGTAAAAGGGGAGTTCCAGTTCTCGGAAGATTGGATCGCTTTGAATCGTACTTGCCTGCTGCGCTGATTCTAGAGACCTTGGCAATTCACTCGTTAATACTAACGGTGCTTGTTGTAAAATAGCTTGAACCTGTTGAGGAGCTTCATCACATATGCCTTCTCTATTATATTGACTAACCCATTTGCGATAAGCCTCACTAGTTATCCGTTCCGAAAAATCGCAGGCGGATTTTCCATGTCGTATTAAACTTATTTTCACCTAATCCCATCCCTGCTTTATAAGATCATGCTTCCTCATTCATTTTCTTTATCGTTTCTTTATCAATTTCGTCACGTATGGATTTCATAATAGCGTGATCCTTCACATACTCTTTCCCATAAGTAAGGTTAAATTCATAATCAAAACCAGGGGGATTCGTGCCCTGGGTATGTTGTATAATCGTTTCCATTTTATCGAGTGCTTTTACAAACTTGGCTTCTTTCGTGTAGCCTCTATTATACTCCTGACAGATTGTAAGAATGTCATGCTTTCCCTTCTCACCAAGGGATGATGTGAGACGTTGAACAGCCTCTTCTTCCTTTTGTACTTTCTCCTTTTGATCGACTTGAACCGTAGCAGAGATATCCCCGTCATATGCTTCTCCAAGATCGTGAACAAGGCACATAATGAGTACTCGTTTTGTATCAAGCTCTGGAAACTGATCACTTAAAGCAAAAGCAAACATCGCTAGCCTCCAGGAATGTTCGGCAACGCTCTCTCGTCGACCGCTTCTCATGTAGGCAGTTCTTGTCGTATCCTTTAATCTTTCAAGTTCCTTAATGAACGTAATCATTTGATAAGCATCCATGAATGATATCCTCCTTCTTCCAAGATGCTGTGACATCCTTGATTCAATAAGTGCGAAAAACGTGATTGTAGCATTGCTTATTGTTCTTTATATGTAACTAAACTCTCTTTCGTCCCCTTAAAAGTCGATTTTCCATTCAAAATAGTCGAAATACTACTCTTACATACAAGCTTTACCAACATTTTAATTATCAGTTGCTCGTGAATCCCTAACCGTTTTATTCCATTACCATAACCTTTTTCTCCACAGTAAAAAAAGAGAACAGGCGATACCTAAAGGTACCACCTGCAGAGAGTATATAGGTCTTATTCCTTTTATGACGGAGATGGTAAAGAACCAACGGTAAACCTACACTAAAGCTAGCACGCTCTTCTCCAAATCGTTTTATTAAATCAACTTTCTACCTTTTGCAACTAGAATTAATAACATGGGGAATCCAATTCCATAGATCGATGCATAAAGGGTCCATGTTTTCGATACAAAATCCTGCATATAAATAATGTCAGGATAACTAATTTGTGCTAAAACCAAGCTCCCTATTCCAAGAGGAAATAACAGCAGTCGATAGTTTTGAACACGAAAGATATGCGTTAACGTACGTGCTGAGGTGTAGAACAAAAGAACTAACTTAAAATAAATAGAAAGCATCCAAACAATCGCCACAATGACTTCAATTCGTTCGACGATCTTCCCGATGCTAATTTTCTTTGCAAGAATATACGTAGGATACGTATACCTTGCTGTGAAATCCGCTCCTAATACAAGGATTGTGGCACAAATAATAACAAACAAAACGACGCTACCCATCGCGGTTCCTTTTAAGAATGAAATGCTCAATTTATTATGTTTGTCTACGTGTCGATAGATCATCAGAAAGGCAACTAATTCGAGAAATGGCAAACCAATAAAGGGAATAGAAGCCCTGATAATTGGCTTAACACCGTTCTCCATTATCGGTTTAATCGCTTCAAATTGCATTTCAGGCACTAGAAGAATGGTTAGCAAAATGAGAAGACAGAAAACCCATGGAAAAAAGATTTCACATGCTCTTGCAATGGTTTCTATCCCCAGACTTGCGCCCATAATAACGACGATCATAAAGATGGTAAAAATGATATATAGCGGCGTTTCAATCAGTATTTGGGTCGTTAAAAAGTCTCCAATATTTCTAAGGACAAGAGCTGCAAGAAGAAAGAGAAAGCTAAAAAACAAAAGCGATGCAATCTGACCAATCCATTTACCGAGTACTTTCTCACTCGCTTCCACAATCGTCATATCAGGAAATTTCTTCATAAAATACCCATAAAAAACGACAAGCATTGTTCCGACTCCAATTGAAACGATCGCCGAAATCCACGCATCTTGTTTTGCTACAGCAGCTAGACCCGCAGGAATAATTAAGATGGAGCTTCCAATTATGTATAAGGCAACTAACCATGAGAATTGACGCGTATTAATGATTTCCTTTGCCATCGCTCAGACTCTCCTTTTGATAGCTGGAACCTTATAGTTTTACTTCTCCCTTATCGACTAAACATAATGAAAAATGACCAATAGAAGCATAGAGATGCCTACCGATAATGGAAGTGCAATCGTTTTATTACGATGATGAAGGTGGACCATCGGAAACATCACAATAATAAATAATAATGACCATGCGAGGTTCCATCCATTGTAATAAGTAATCATCTGAGCCTTGGAAGCTATAATCTCCACGAACCAAAACCCTGTTATCCATTTTACATTGTATAGAAACCTTCTTTTATGCATTGGATAATTAGACAGATAGAGTAGCACAACTAAAGGATTAACAACGAGGTTATGTAGTAAATGAACATTAAATTTACTAAAGAAAATGTCTTTTTTAAACTCCCAAAGATGAAATTCTTCGTACGATATCGTTTCATAAATGGTCGCTGCTAACGCAATATAAAGCATACTAGGATAATATTTTTCCCAATTTCTCCAATCGCCTTTCCAAAAAACAAAAAACAGTAGCGTGATAATAAGGACAATGTTCATTGTTATTCTCCTAATTCCTAACGGTATATGTTTCGTATCATCATGTGTATTTTGGATAAAGATACGCTACTTACCATAGCAAAAAACATTTTTACATATTTATACAAAAGTAGTATGCATCTTTCTGAGCCAATTATGCATAATAAACGAATTTCCGCTCTGATTTATAGCAATATCGATTTATCACGTTGAGGGGGATAAAAAAACAATCGATGTGTAAACCTACTTATGAAGAAAATAATGTGGGGGATTTGTGATGAAACGGATAAGGCGATTAAAGGAAACCAAAAAACGTAATGAGAAGGACTCTTCCACTGAAAGTACATTCAAAGATATTAGCCTGGATCTTCAAAAAAACATAGAGAACATAAAGAAAATGCTAGGGGAAAGTTCTGATTTAACGATTAGGGAGATTCGTTCTGGTACAGATGAGACAATGCTTATCGCTGTTATTTTTATTGATGGACTTGCAGACAAAGTAATGGTCCAAGAAAGCGTCATTGATCCATTGATGCTAGATATTCGAAAAACGGATATATCGATGAACGTCATACAAAATGCTAGTTTTTATGAAATCCTAAAGCATTTCTCTCTTGCTGCCTGTGAATTAAAAGAGATTCATCGTTTTCAACCCCTCTATGAGCATCTCCTTTCTGGAGATACAATCATACTTATTCAAGATGAGTCTAAAGGATTTGCGATCGGTTCAAGGAACTGGAAGGATCGCGACGTAAATGAACCGACTTCCCAAACCGTCATTAGAGGGCCGAAAGATGGTTTTACGGAAACGATACGAACAAACACCGCTTTGCTCAGACGAAAAATCAAAGATCCCTCTCTTTGGATCGAAACGAACCCAATCGGCCATAAAACAAAAACAGATGTAGCCCTCGTTTATTTAAAAGGCGTTGTTGATGAAAATATATTGCAAGAAGTACGCGAACGGTTAAAGAAAATTGATACTGATAGCATTTTGGAAAGTGCCTATATTGAAGAATACATTCAGGATAACACCTACACTCCTTTCCCAACGATCTTCAACTCTGAACGACCTGATACGATTGCAGCTGGCATACTAGAAGGCAGAGTGGCTATAATAGTTGACGGAACGCCATTTGTGCTTCTTGTTCCAACTTTATTTGTTCAATTCTTTCAATCGAGTGAAGATTACTATCAACGTTTTGATATAAGCGTAATGGTTCGTCTATTGCGATATATCTCCTTTTTTCTTGCTTTGTTAACACCTTCCGCATATATTGCTGTGACAACCTTTCATCAAGAGATGCTTCCTACATCCCTCCTAGTTAGCTTAGCTGCACAGCGAGAAGGAACGCCTTTTCCAGCACTCATTGAAGCGTTATTAATGGAACTTACCTTTGAGGTGTTACGTGAAGCTGGTATTCGTATGCCTCGCGCAGTCGGTTCTGCCATATCCATTGTTGGAGCATTGGTTCTTGGACAAGCTGCTGTTGAAGCTGGTATCGTCTCTTCTGCAATGGTAATCGTCGTCTCTATCACAGCTATTAGTAGCTTTGTTATGCCTTCATTTAACTTAGCGATTTCCCTTCGAGTTCTTCGCTTTCCGTTCATGTTGCTTGCTGCTACATTTGGTTTATTTGGGATCATTACTGGTATTATTGCAATGGTCCTTCACTTGTGCAGTTTGCGCTCATTTGGCGTGCCCTATATGTCTCCTATGGCGCCCATTATCCCGAAAGACCAAAAAGATAGTATTCTACGTGCGCCGCTTTGGAAAATACGAACACGCCCTTCCTTCATTAGCAAAAACGACAAAACCAGAAATGCTACACCTCCACCAAAACCAGAATCAAATTAACTATAGGATAATGAGAAGGTGATCATGGACATGATAGCTTACGTATATCGACTTGCCACTTTGTTAACATGTTTATTTCTGTTAACAAGCTGTTGGAGTAGTAAAGAGCTTAACGAAATAGCGATTGCTACAGCCATCGGAATTGACAAAAGCGATGAGGGTTACTTGCTGACCGTTCAAATCATTAATCCAGGAGAAATCGCCTCAGATAGTCCAACAAATCGGACGGCTACGACAACATATCGTTCTTCTGGCGAAACGCTATTTGAAGCTTTTCGGAGATTAACGGTGCAAGCACCTCGAAAGGTTTATTTTTCTCATGTTCAAATCGTGGTGTTTGGGGAAGAAGCAGCCAAAAGTGGCATTGTCCAGCCTCTTGATTTTCTTTCGAGAGACCACGAGATGAGAACCGACTTCCTTCTTGTTATCGCAAAAGACACGCTCGCTGATCAACTCCTAAATATTCTAACACCTATGGATAAAATTTCGTCCAACAAGATCGTTTCCTCCTTTTATATGTCTGAACAAAACTGGGCGCCAACTCATACCGTTAAATTAGACGAACTTATGTATAAACTTTCTACCGATGGTAATGAAGCCGTCCTTACTGGAATTTTTATTAAAGGTAATCCTGAGCTAGGAAAAGATAGTAGAAGTCTTGAAAAAACAGAGCCCCCTACAACTGTTCAAATTAATCATATTGGTGTTTTTAAAAATGATAAATTAGTCGGCTGGTTTAATGAGGATGAAAGTAAAGGATTTAATTATTTTACGGACAATGTCACGAGTACCATTGTCAATGTTCCTTGTTCCAACAGTAGTACAGGTATTGAAGTCATTAGAACAATAACATCATTAAAAGCAAGCTTAGAGAATAACACTCCTCATATCGATGCAAACGTGCGTGTAGATGGAAACGTAGGCGATGTGGAATGCGACATTGATATTACCAATCCACAGACAATAAGAAAGTTTGAAGCAATGGTCGAAAAAGACATTCAATCTAAAATGGAGTCAGCTGTTTCTGCTAGTCAAGATAAATTCAACAGTGACATCTTAGGTTTTGGTGCCCTCATTCATCGCGAACATCCAGATCAATGGCGAATGTTGAAAAACCATTGGAATGAGGAATTTAAAAACGTCGAAGTGGATTACACCATCCACGCAACCATTCAACGTACCGGAAACATCACCGATTCTGTTCAAAGAAAGGATGGTGAGTAAAACGATGTGGTTTATTATCGCTGTCGGTGTAGCCTCGATTCTAGTAACCGTTATGGAGGCAGCCAAATTACGAAAGAAAAAGCAATTGAAAGATCTTTGGGTATATAGCATCCTTCTATGTATCAGTTTTACTTTCTTAGTTCTAAATAAACTTCACATCCATATCCCAACCCCGATTACGATCGTGAATTTCATACTCGAACCATTGAGTAACATATTGTATGGATGGTTGCAATAGCGGTGCGCGGTGCCTGTCACCACCCGTTAATTGTCATATTGTGTCGTATATAAGCAAAGACGCCGTTGAATTCGGCGTCTTTGCAATAGCTCTAATGTCCTTCTCTCTTCCATACATAATAAGCTTCTGGATTCTCTAATTTCCTCACCCATATGCTTTTCTTCGGAGCGATACGATCAGAAACTTTGTACCATACCCCACCTCTCATTTTTCGATATAGCTTCAAACGAGCAAATACTCTGTCACTAAAACTTAGTGAAGGCAATAGTTTCATGAAATAACTCATCATGCCTTCACGCACCTCCCTTACTTTTAAGTCAACAGAACATCGTATGCGCTCGTTTTAGACTTCATGACTAAAATAGGCGTTATTTACCAGAAAGGAAATGTCACTCTTGTGGAACAATGAGGAAGAAGAACTTGAAGGAGTGATAAAGAATGGACTTGCACGATTCCACTTACGAGTCAGGACAAGACTATCAAGCAGGTGATGTCGTCTATGTGATGTACCGCAATCCTCATACGTACAGCGTGGCTAACATCCAGGAAGCAGCCGTTGTAAACGATCCTGATGAACCTGGTAAGCTCGCCTTATTCTTATACGAAACATACTATCCACTTGATTCCGACATTGCGATCTATCATACAGAAGCGGAAGCAGAACAGGCCTATGCCACATACTTTGGATCCATAGAATAGGAGGGCTTCCATTGGTCAAACCTTTTGTACCACAGCTCGTCTACATGGAACCACGGGCATTAGAATATCCACTCGGACGGGAGCTGCACGAGAAGTTCTCTAAAATGGATATTGAAATTAGGGAAACAACATCACACAATCAAGTACGAAACCTCCCGGGAGATAATCACTTCCAGCAATATCGAGTTGCTAAATCTACACTCGTTGTTGGGGTGAGGAAAACGTTGAAATTTGATACGTCTAAACCTTCCGCGGAATATGCGATTCCTTTCGCAACTGGTTGCATGGGGCACTGTCATTATTGCTATCTTCAAACTACGATGGGCAGCAAACCCTACATACGCACGTATGTAAATACAGATGATATTTTTGATGCTGCAGAAAAGTATATGCAAGAACGAGCACCTGAACCTACCCGGTTTGAAGCATCCTGTACATCAGATATCGTCGGCATTGATCACTTAACGCATACATTGAAGCGTGCGATTGAGTACTTTGGTAAATCTGATCATGGACGTCTTCGGTTTGTGACGAAATTTGCACATGTGGATCATCTACTTGATGCGGATCATCAGGGAAGAACACGGTTCCGTTTCAGTATGAATGCAGATTACGTTATTAAATTTCTAGAACCCGGAACTTCGAGACTTGATGAGCGCATCGAAGCAGCCGCTAAAGTCGCTGAAGCAGGCTACCCACTGGGCTTCATCATCGCACCTATCTATTTGTACGATGATTGGAAGCAGGGCTATCTGACTCTATTTGAGAAGTTAGAAGCCAAACTTCCTAAGAGCGCAACGAAAGACTTAACATTTGAACTCATCCAGCATCGATTCACAAAACCAGCTAAGCGCGTTATTCAAAAAAATTACCCGATGTCTAAGCTTGAAATGGAAGAAGAAGATCGTCTTTACAAATGGGGGAAATATGGTATTGGAAAGTACGTTTATCAGAAGGATCAGCAGCAGGACATGAAAGACACATTCGGAAGTTATATTGATAAGTTCTTTCCAAATGCAAAGCTAGAATATTTCACGTAAGGAATTGGGCGGTGACAGGCACCGCCCGTTTTAACTCGAACGATGTCGAAACACCAATACTCAAAAAAGGCATGGAAGCGAAGTCGCTTCCATGCCCTTTATATGTACAGCATCATTTAATTTAAATAGAAAAATAAGCAAATTTAAACCCAACCCCGCTTCGTCGTCACTATAAGTGTCTCAAAGCCCGCGTAAAAGCAGGTGGGTACCCGCACAGCTACCTTTAACGTCCCGCTCAGAAGGCCGGCTTGTTATTAGCAACTGGATATAGAGTTCCCGGAAAACTAGCATCGGTTTGAGACAACCGTTGTTAACGTGCGTTGCAGGAAATGGGTATTGCTTATGACTATACTCTACACCTTCGTTTACTAAAAATCAATGGTTGCGATTTCCAGTTCCGTATACTTTCTCCCTTTCGATATTAGGTCAAAAGAGTACCAGTCCATCTAAAACAACCAGCGACTTAATGAAATAACAGCCGTAACTGTGATCATGCTGAGAATGGTTGAGGCAAGTACAATCTGTGCAGAGAGTTCCGGCTCATTTTCATACTCCTGAGCAATAATAGCACTGTTCACAGCTGTCGGCATGGCTGATGAAATCAATAACGCTTGAGCTGTAACCCCGTCAATACCTAGTACAAAAATAATCCCCAGTGCAATGGCAGGTCCAAGCAACAGACGTAGCATTAAGCTTACATAAACAACAGATAAATTTTTAGCGAACCGAAGCTGGGCCACTTGAGCTCCTAAAGTTAACAAAGCGATCGCCACCATCGAATCACCAATGTACCCTGCTGGAATTAATACAAATTCAGGCAGTTCCACATGGAGTAAATTAAATCCGACTCCAAGAACCATCGCATATAATACAGGCATTTTAAAATACCCAAGAAGCGCATTTAATTTATTTCCTTCTACCGTCTTTAAAGAAAAGATTCCCCATGAGAACGTAAGAATGTTTTGAAACGTTAAGATGATAACTTGAATCGACATAGCAAACGGATCATGCTTAAAGACAAGATCATTTACCGGTACGCCATAGTTTCCTGAATTATAGAATAAGATGCTGTTTGTAAACGATGCGCGTACACTTCTACTATAGCCGAATAAACGGCTAATTAAATAAGAAACAACATATAAAATCACAATTAACAAACTAAAAAAAGTGAGCACCGATAAAAACAACGATAACGAAAAAGCTGTTTCATACAGCTTTAAGAAAATAAAACCCGGCACAATGAAATAAATATTTACTTTCGCAAGTGTGTACAAATCAAATTGAAAAATACGATGAAGTAAAACACCGATCCCAATGAGAATGAACACGGGTACAATAATTTCAATAAATACACCAATCAAAAAGAGTCCCTCAATTCAATACTGCTTTTTTTATACCTTTACAGTTTACATGAAAGAGAGCATTTCTTCAGGACCGATGCTTATTCAAAAGAGTTCCTGAATGATCCCACACGATTGAAGTTCAGTTCTTTCAAGAAACCTTTTCCTTAAGAACTTCTCTAAGAATCGCGTTAACGCCCTTACGTCGCTTCCATAAGAAACCTATTAGTGCACGATCATCTAAATAATTTTCCTGATCATCACAATAAGAGGCTCCTTTGCAATGCACGGAAAATGAACCACCTTGGTATTTCATGACCGTACACTGTCCTTCTTTTTCTGTATCCTCAAAAACGAAGTAATGTTTTTGACCTATTTGGTCAAATTCAGCAATTTGCTCAAAATTCTTCAACAACGTCTCAACATCTGTTTTACGCTTAATAATGTTCATGGTCTTCCTCTCCTCTTCTCAATAAATAACCCTCTCTGTATTCATATATCATTCGATTTAACTCGCTAAATTCCTTTTTTCCTAAAAACACAACAAAAAGCCAGCCAGTATGGCTGACTTTTTCATAAGGATTATTGAAATTCTTCAATCTCATCATATTTTACATCGATTAACTGGTCCTTCTTAGGGTTAACGAGGACATAGACTCTAATTTCCCTTGATTGTCCATTTTGCTTTAACGTAAATTCAAAATCGTATTGCTCACGAACATCGGATATAAAAACCTTCCCATCATATCTGTAGTCTGTAATTTGTTGATCGGGATACCTTTGACTCGTCTCTTGAATCGCTGTTTTCCCCCACTTCGCATAAGAAGGTGGTTCAGCTCCAACTTGTGCGATCGGAACAAGGAGTATGAAAGTCATTCCTAAGACGGCAATCAGTTTATTTAACAAAGTAACTACCTCCATTCAGTTTACTCTGAAGATAGTATTCATTCCTTTCCTCCTAATCATGCACATACCAGTTAAATCCCTTCGCTAATTTTTAACGGGTGGCAGGAACTTGACAATCATGCGGATGAGCACTAACACAAAGATTGTACTGATGAATGTATACATCCAAGTCCAGCTTATATAGTGTATAAGATTTGTGTATCTTTCTAAAAAGTATTCCATAATAGTAATAATAGAAGAAAACACTGCAGCCTTCACGATAAAACCCAACCACCCAGATCGATAAGTACTTTGATAATAGTAAATGCCTAATACAGGAAATAAGATATATTCATATGTAAAACTGGAATCGAAATGCGTATTAAACAAGTTAACTGGATAGGAAAGCAAATTCTCTTCAACCACAATGACACCAATAATCGATGACAAATAGCCTGTTAATAAAAAGAAGAGAAGCCATTCTTTTATTGGCGGCTTTCTAAGACTGTAAACGAACAAAAGAACACCAATACTAATTAAAATCCAAAGTATTGATTCTTCTGATATCATGATTCATCACCTTCAATTTAATCCTCTATTCTAATATTATCTCCCCTACCCGTCTGTACTATTCAATGTTAAACAAAGGAAAAGGTTCACGATTTAACATTTCGCACCATCGTATGAAGGGTTTAATTAAAAAAGTGAAACAAATTCCTCTTCATACGGTTTAATGACGAACCCCAAGGGTAATCCTAAAGTGTTAGTGATTGAAATTGAAGGGAGTCCCTTGCCATGATAAAAAAATTATTACCATGGCAGCTACGAAAATATTTCGAAATGTCTAAACGCATTCGAAAACATGAACTTCAGGCTACGCTCTGGTATATGCCAGGGCTATATATTTTAGGAGCCTTCGTATTCGTAGCTGTTACATTATATTTTGATTTAGTTTTTGAACTATCAAATTATGTACCTGAGATCTTACGCACAACAGCTCAGCCAACACGATTGTTAATCAGTGCCCTCATAGGCGGTATTTTAACTCTTAGCGCCTTTACACTCAACTCGTTACTCGTTGTTCTCACGACGTTTAGCGGACAATTTTCACCTAGAATGCTTCTTAACTTCGTTGCCGATCGAACAACTCAGCACTTTATCGGCATATTCCACGGAAGTTTTGTTTATGTGCTCATCATTTTCTTATTCCTTACGAGCAAAGAAAACGAATATTTTGTAGCCATTCCCAGCATGACTGTTTTACTCGCATTTATCACTGTTGTCGTGTTTATTTTCTTTATCAATCACGCAACGAGCTGGATGCAGGTACATAATATTGCTACAAACATGAAGGAAGAATCGATCTCAATCGTAAGAGAAACGCTTCGAAACGATCTTGAGCAATTCCGTGCTGAAGAACCAGGAGACTTAATGGAAAAAGAACGGGAGACCGAAACGCTTATTACTTCTCCTAGTTCTGGTTATATTCAACTTATTGATTTCCAAACGATGATTGAAGAAGCTCACAAAGATCAAATCATCATCAAACTCCATAACAAAGTAGGAGACTATGTCTTAAAGGGTAACCGCTTCTTCTCATATTGGGGTGCTGGAGCTGAACGAGTTAACCCAGAAAAATATTGCGATTTCATTGAATTAGGTTATAAAGAAACAGAGATTCAAGACCTAAAAATGGGAATGACCAAGCTATCAGAAATTGGTGTGAAATCACTCGGTAACGATGACCCCCAAACTTCAATCACCATCATTCATCAAATGGCTGATCTACTTCTTGAAGTGGAACGAGACATTACCTTCACTCCATACCTTGCCGATCACGAAAAGCAAGTAAGAGTTGTGATGGATGCAGAAGACTTCAGTTATTACCTTTATCGAGGATTTGGGTATTTAAGACACTATGCCGGTGATAACTATCCGATCATTACGGAGATCATTTCAGCACTTAGCATGGTTTCTCAATCCATTAGCAAAGACAAATTGGATGTTGTGTGGGACTTCGCAAAAAATTCAATGGATCACATTCCGAAACAATTCATCTATGATCTTGATCGAGATTATCTCCTACAACGTCTCTATGATCTCGCTGTATTTACAGGGCATCAGGAAGATTACAAGCCCATTGAGAAGCGTTTAATCCAAATTGAACAACAGCACTCTTAAGGATACAAACCAAAAATCATACAAAAAAGGTGACCTCCAGAGGTCACCTTTTCCATTTAGCGATATGTTGCTACTTTGCTTACAATTTCATCTTCCTGCTGAAGCTCTTCAAAGGAATACACATCTTCAACAAATATTTGGTGCCAGAGCATAAAGATTAGCACGGTCCAAATTTTTCTTGAGTAATCGCCTTTTTCCGCTTTATGCGCTTCTAAAAGCCTCATCACAAGTGACTTATCGATTAAGTAATCCGTTTCACTCACATGAATAAGCTGCTTTGCCCATTCATACAACTCTTGCCTGAGCCAGTGGCGAATCGGCACAGGAAAACCAAGTTTTTTTCGATCGAGAACATGGTCTGGTACAATCCCACGTGCCGCTTTACGAAGAATGGATTTAGTTGTACCATCTGCAATTTTTTCACGAACTGGAATTTCACGAGCGACTCGGAACACTTCTTTATCAAGAAACGGCACACGAAGCTCTAACGCATTTGCCATTGTCATCTTATCCGCTTTTAAAAGAATATCTCCTCGTAACCACGTTTGAATATCAACATATTGCATTTGATTCACAGGATTGTCTTTCTTCACATTCTGAAAGAAAGGTTTTGTGATCTTTTGATAATGCTCATTTTGATAATAAGTCGTTAAAAGCTTTTTCTTTTCACTTTCTTCGAACATCTTCGCATTTCCAATATACCTCTCCGAGAGCGGTGTTGATCCACGTTCTAGGAAGCTCCTTCCGCGCATTCCTTCAGGAAAAACATGTGCAACGCGATTCACCATTTTTTTCATCATCACAGGCATAGGCTTGAAAAGACGGAGCGCATCAGGCTCGCGGTATATGTTATATCCACCAAAGAGCTCATCTGCCCCTTCACCTGAAAGCACAACCGTTACATGCTTCCTAGCTTCTCTGGCGACAAAATAAAGCGGAACACAAGCCGGGTCAGCAAGTGGATCATCCATATGCCACATGATTTTTGGTAACTTTTGCACATACTCTTTTGCAGAAATCATGTAAGAATAATTGGGAACGTCCAGCTTATCAGCCGTTTCTTTCGCAACATCAACTTCTGAATACCCATCCCGTTCAAAACCAACAGAAAATGTTTTTATTTGCGGATTAAATTTCTTTGCCATCGAAACGATAATGGAAGAATCTATCCCCCCAGATAAAAACGAGCCAACCGGGACATCACTTCGCATGTGAACATTAACAGAATCATAAAGAACATTCTGAATGTCCTTCACCCAATTTCGTTCTGTTGTAATCGGTTTAAATGTCGCATGGAAATAGCGTCTCATCACCATGGGCTCATCATGCTTTTTAACAAAATAATGACCAGGCTCAAGCTTCTTTATTCCTTCCGTCATCGTTAGCGGTTCTGGTACATATTGAAAGCTTAAATAATGTTGAAGAGCTGAAGGATTCACGGCTTCGAATTCTTCAATCATTGTGATACTTTTTTTCTCAGAAGCAAAAATCAGCTCCTCATCATTCTGCATATAATAAAGGGGTTTAATGCCAAATGGATCGCGAGCGCCTACTAATTTCTTTTCAAGTTTGTCCCAAATAAGAATCGAAAACATTCCTCTTAAGTCAGCGAACGCCTTCTCCCCTTTATGTACAAATAACGTAAGAACCACTTCTGTATCCGACTCCGTGTGAAACGTGTAACCTTCTCTCTTCAACTGTTCACGAAGTTCTACATAATTATAGACTTCACCATTGAAGACCATCCAATATCGCTTATCTTCGTAATGATAAGGCTGATGACCACTTTCAAGGTCAATAATACTAAGCCTTCTAAAACCAAGAGAAATCGATTCATCTGTATAATAACCTTCGTCATCTGGTCCTCTGTGTGTAATAATTTGATTCCTTTTCACAAAATCAGAATGATCGTAATGGTCCGATTTTCCTGGTTCTGTACGTAACACTCCAACAAAACCACACATAGTTGTAGCCACACTTTCTTTTGAATTAACACTCCCATTGTAACATTATTGTAATCCAATCGTAACCTTTTCGTTATAAAAGTTCGTTAGATTGACTGTATTTATGACAGTATCTGTCATTTTATTTAAAAAGAATTCAATCTATTAAACGATTTCAACTTGTTAAATGTTTCATCTGATTTATAAATGCGGTAGCTTTCTTTATTCGAGAGGTAGTAGGAGAAGTAGGTTGCTATCAATTAGTGGAAAGAAGTCGTTCGTCTTATCTAGGAAATTAAATGGAAGTGATCCCTTCTATTAAATCACACTCCCCTTCCAATTCGAACGTTAACCCGAAAAGAAGTCAACTTTCGACATAATTAGAGGATTTGAATGAAATCTATAGAAAAAACCTCTCTCATTTATGTAGCTCAGACAGAGGTTTACTTATCATTCTATTGTTGCAAAAACGAGATGAAATATACCTAAGAAATGGCTTTCCACTGCAGTCACGCGAAGACTAGAATTCTCTAAGAGTTGGACTATATTCCGATCAAGGTGACATCCGATTTTTTCTGATAATACTGGATCTAACTTCTTTTGAAGGTGTGAAACTATGCGATTGGAACTTATTCCGTGTTCAAACAGTAATACTTGTCCACCTGGTTTACACCACTTCGCCATTTGCTCCAATACAACGTTGGGATGAGGATAGGAGCACATAGATAAGGTAGAGACGACCGTATCAAAGGTATTTTCTTTGAAATCAACCATTTCTACATCTTCCTCGACGATCGTACAGGGATACTGCGTTTCTTTTGCAGCCTCTCTTGCATAGCGAACCATCTCTTCACTAAAATCAACTGCTGTTAGTGAATGAATGTTAGGGTATAGTGGAAAATTCGTTCCTGTTCCCACCGATAATTCCAAAACATCACCACTCGCTTTTGCTAAAAGTTTCTTTCGGAATTTTGTATCTATAGTTGTTTTCTTTCTTCTCTTCTCATACATCTTTGCGTGCTTGTCGAATATCTTTGATTGTTTGGATGGATTAATAATGAATCATCCTGCCTTCCTTGATCAAAAGTACGGTAGTTATTACCGTCAGTTCTTCTTTATTCCCTAGTCTTTCCTTAAAAGGAACTCTATTTATGATGATACCAAGAATTCATTATTTAGATAGGATAACCGCAAAAAAACAAACTACGGTAAACCGTAGCTTTATACTCTTCCTATATAATTTGCGTTCCGATTGATCCCTTGCTGACCAGGTACCCAATTGGCTTGAACACTTTTTCCTGTCTTCTCATTATATTGAAGTGCCTGAATTAATCTTAGAATCTCATAGGCATTTCTTCCTACCTCAACAGGATAAACCATTTTTGAGACGATCACACCTTTTGGGTTAATAATAATCGTTCCTCGATAGGTAGCACCCGCATCTTCATTTAATACACGATAATCTCGACTGATTTTATGATTTCGATCACTCACAAGCAGATAATTCACTTTAGATGCAGCCGGGGAAACTTCTGTGAATACCTTATGTGCGTAAACGCTATCTGTACTAATCCCTAAGACTACCGTATTCATAGCCTGAAGCTCAGGATAAATAGCAGCGACCGCTGCTAATTCTGTCGGTCAGACAAAGGTAAAGTCGCTAGAATAGAAAAAAAGAATGACCCACTTTTCCCGGTAATCCTCTAAGCTGATTCTCTTTATTTCTTTTTGAATCGGATCAAAGGCCTGAGCTCGAAATAAAGGCGCCTTGTCTGTTGTTTGTGCGCAGTTTAGTCGTTGATAAGATTGCTGCTCTTCATGCTCCACGTCCCCACCTCTTTTCACAGGCAGTATATGTCCAAGAGGCTGTCCATTTGTCTATTTCTTTTATTCTTCTAATCCCTAACGGTTATAACCGTTCACTTAAAGCGTTTTATATCATAGAAAAAGAGACTTTCTTTTTACTAAAGAAAGTCTCTTTCATTTGAAGGTTTACCTTTTCATGGCTGCCCATTCTTCACGAGATGGTCCGACCATTCCTGGTACAGTAAGACCAGCCTGGCGCATAAGCACTGTCATTTGTCCTCGATGATGCGTCTGATGTTGGAGTAAGAGAAGAAGAATCGTTCCGTAAGTTGTCTCACTACCGAAGAATGTGGTTGTTTCTGTTAACTTCTCATCATTCCACTGCTCCTGAAGAGTGCTCACGAACTCTTCAGCAGTTTCTTTATACAAAGCTGAGATTTCTTCTGCCTTAAAGGAATCACGTTCCTTCTTCGGTTGAAGGTCGAGCCCAGCACTCGACATCATATAAGTAATCGCTTGTGATAAGTGAACGCCTAGCTTTTCTAGTGTAAAATGATCTGGCGCAACTTGCTGTGAAAGAGATTCATCTGTTAGATGATCCATTAGTTTAACAGTTTGAGCCGTCTCACGTTCCCATGTTCGTACAAAATCTTCAAGTGATCGAAACATCAAATAACCTCCTGAATATGTATTCATTCTTTACTTCATTCATTTTACACCTCATTCTTGAGCAAATAAAGTGAGAAAAGTTCAGAAAACAAAAATACCCCTCACAAAGAGGGGGGAGAGAATAGGCTATACATCACTTTATGCTAATACATCTCTTCATATGCTAAAACACAAAACCTTCTTTCCTCTTAGCTATGTTCGCGAAACTTGGCGATTAAGCTCGATATTTCTTGTATTTATCGAGGCTTATCAACCCAAAAGTGGTTTTTCAACAAAAATACAATTGATTTTTTCAGATCGTTAGGCATCCTATATGAATTATGTTATTATATAAATCAGTTTAAATGGAAAAGAGGGATTTACATGGAGGAAGAACAGGAAATCATTCTCCCTGAAATCGGAAGTCTAGTCGAAATCGATAACCGAAAAGCTAAAGTCGTTAGCTTACTAAACAATACGATTGTAGCCGAATGGGAAGAATACTCAGAAGACGAATCAAAACGAATCGTCGTAAGACACGAAGAATATAAAATGCTTTAATAAAAGAAAAGCTCCAGCGCCCGGTTAGGTCCGACAAGCGCTGGAGCCTTTTAATTTGAACACGTCCTTTGTGTTCAGAGTAAAAGGCGAAGCGACTCGAGGACCTGGGTGCTGGAAACTAATGAAACAACACCGAAAGGACAGGGGTAGTTCAATCTCCCCTGTCCTTTCTTATTTTATCTTCTAATCCACCATTCACTTAATAAAACAAATAGCAAGACCACAACACCCGCAAACCAGGGGAACCAGTCAGGAACGTATTCCCATCCAAACACCTTTATGCCCCCTATCATTAAAAAAAGTGAATAAAAAAGAGACTTCACTAAGCCTCTATTCCATACCGATCCATATTTATTCTAATGTATCAGCTTCTTCAGCAGACACTTTTTCCAACAGCTCTGCATAAGCCATTTTAAACTTCTCATATGTTTCAGGGCCATTTGCCTGTTCATTATTTTGAAAAAGCTGCTCAAATGCATAACCTTTCGCTTCTTCCAATGAACATTCTCTCGCACTCATCACGAGCTCCATATAAGATTTAAAATAGGCTTTACTCAGCGTTCCCGCGTTTTTAGTAATCATTCTTCTCACTCCTTACATCAAGATGTTGCTTGCCCACATTATAGTAGGCATCTTGATCAGAAAGCAATTTTAAAGGGGTTACTTTATCGCATCCTTTTTCTCAACAAATGGTAAGTGAATTGTGAATGTCGTTTCTTCTTCACTAGAATGACAGTTAATTTCCCCGTGGTGATTCTGAATGATCTTTTGACACACATACAATCCGATGCCCGTGCCAAGTTCTTTTGTCGTATAAAAGGGTTCAAAAATGCGATCCAGGGTTTTATCTGAAATTTTTGGTCCATTATTTGTGATGCGAATGGTTAACATTCCTTCTGCTTGTTCTCCCGCGATCCGTATTTGGCGAGGAGAGCCTTCAGCTTTAAGAGCATCTAACGAATTCATAAGAATATTCAAGAATACTTGTCGTAGTTTATCTTGCTGTCCATATACAGAAAGATTCGCTGGAAATTCATTAACAATTCGCACATCAATATCAATAATACTTGGATAAATGAAGGCAATAATCGAGTCAAACAGACCCTTAACCTCCAGCCACTCTTCCTGTCCGCTATCAATCTCCTTTTTGGAGACATGCAAAAATTGAGCAATGCGAAAGTTTAGCTGTTGTAGCTCATGATCGATCACTTCAACATATTTCATATCGGGATACTCTCTTTGTAGAAGCTTCACAAATCCTATAATGGCTGTAAGGGGATTTCTGAACTCATGAACGAAACTAGAAGACATCTGGCCCAGAATGGAAAGCTTCTCTTGATGAGTTTCATCTATAAAAGAAATCTTTTCCTGCAATTCGTTTTCCTTCAGCTTTGTATACTCGGTTACGGCATGATAAGAAAACAGATCAAATAAATCATTTATGGAGTCAAGAGTGTTCTGTAGATCATTCACATTTACTTTAGAATACGTTATATGCTTCATGAGAACGCTTCTTCCAGCATTCACGTTATAAATAAAATCTCCTATGTTTACATTTGCTTCTGCTCGCTCAACTGCTACTTTGTGCGCAAGTGTCACAATGTTCTCATGAGCAATTGGCTCTTTTATATTTTGTTGAACAAGACGATACATGAGAATACCATTGGCTTCCACTTTATCGCGGTGTATGTCTGTCTTAGAAATCCGTATCTTTTGTTTCCATTTGATAAGATAGCTTTCAAGATTATGATCGAGATAGTCTAGTAGTTGCTCTCGAACAGCCATACTTCCTTCACCCCTTCCTGCCTTAGTCGGTGATTCATGGTTATATTTTCAAGTATAACAGTAAATAGAGGGTATTTTATAGATGCATTGTAGAGAGATAATCTATTATTGGTGGATAAAGATCGTCAATCAATGAAAGAAAATCTCTCTTTTTCTTTCCTATAAAAGTAATTCGAACGATATAAGCCAAAAGTGAATAGCTCTACAACTGGTGTAAAACAAGTCGTTAGAAGGAATTCAATGCATTTAATATTGGTGATTGTCTTACCACTCTCACGTGAAAAATAAAGCGCTTTACTGATACTCTTACCTATTCGATTTCTTTGATTACCCTCGCTGGATTCCCACCAACCACGACATTCTCCGGCACATCTTTCACAACCACAGCACCTGAAGCAATGACAGCATTATTTCCGATTGTGACACCCGGATTAATGATCGCGCCTCCACCGATCCATACGTTGTCTCCAATGAAAACCGGCTTTCCATATTCTTGACCCGAATTGCGTTCCGTCGGATCTAGAGGATGGGTTGCGGCATAAATATGGACATCTGGTGCTAGCATGCAATTGTCACCAAAGCGTATTTCACAAATATCGAGAAACACGCAGTCGAAATTCGCAAAAAAATTCTCTCCTACGTGAATGTTATAACCATAATCACACTTAAAAGTCGGTTCAATATAGAGATTTTCTTTCGTAGAACCAAGGAACCCCTTCAATAACCGCGTTCTATCTTCTATATCTGTCTCAATGGTTTGATTGAATAACCTTGTTATTTTGCGTGCATGAAGACGATCTTTCTGCAATTGCTCATCCTCTGGTCGATAATATTCTCCCCTGATCATCTTTTCTTTTTCTGACCTCAAATAACTCGCTCCTATCTCCTCTAAGAATGGTTACTCACGATAAAACCGTTGTGTTCACATTCCAATTTTTTAAATAGAGTAACATTTCCGCCCATAGATCTTCATTCTCTGTGAGAAAATGACCTCCGTTCGGAATGAGCGTCATCTCTATTAAAGGTGCTCGTTTCGCTAGTTTACGAACTTCATTTACAGGTGATAACGTATCATTCTCGCCATGCCATAATCTCAACGGCCCTTTAATCTCGCTAACCTCGAACCCCCAATCTTTTGATAAGAGATTCGTTTCATAGATGACTCCTTCTACACCCTGTCGATAAGCTTCCTTCGCGTGATATAATCCTGTTTCCACAAGAGCTTCTTCTTTTAAAAAGGCACGATCCCAATCAGAAAGATGACGATGATTCCCAGCTAACATAGCATTTCGATACTTATTTGGATGGCTTTCAAGCATTTTCTTTTGAGCTAAATTCGCTTTCTTGATAAGCCATGGAAAATATTTTGATAAAAAAAAGGCAATCCGATTTTCTTTCGCCATTTCCTTTGGGGCCCTACCTTTTTTAAATGGTGTAGCTGAAGAAACAAGAGCTGTATTTTGGATTCGTTCGGGCAATGCATATGCGCATGCCGCAGCGAATGGACCTCCTCCAGAAACACCGAGGACAGAGAAATGACCTAAACCAATATGCGTAGCGAGCTCTTCTACATCAACAGCCCAATCAAGGATCGTTCTATTTTTTTGAAAAGTGGAGAGCCCATAACCCGGTCGATCTGTTGAAATTAAGTAAATCCCCATCGCTTTAGCCAGTTCATCATCTTCTAAAAACCAGATGCGTGACCCTGGTGTTCCATGAAAAAGCATAATCGGTATACCAGTAGGATCGCCATACTTCCAATAGCCAAGTTTCCTTCCATCACTTAAAACCATCGACTTCTCCTGCATAAGCCCCTCCTTATGGTTGTCCTATCGCAAAATGGATGAGAAGGTGAACATCAATAACAATTATTTTCTTTCCCTACAGTAAAGCTTGCTATCTCCCCTAAATAATAACATTTTTAGTTGGGAATTTGATGAAATTAAAAAGAACGCTCAGAATAGAAGGAAAACACTGAAATGGAAAAGATCATAAATGAATTCTCCTTACCTCTTGACCCTTACGTTGCGTTATCCTCTAAAGTTAAACTTGAAAGGAGGGGCATTTAGCTGATGAAACGAGTAAAAGAAGTAGCGGAATTAACTGGAATTAGCGTTCGAACCCTTCATTATTACGATGAAATCGGACTTTTAACACCAGCTACTACAGAAACTGGTTACCGTCTTTATTCGAAGGACGATCTTGAGAAGCTTCAGCAAATTCTCTTTTTTAGAGCACTTGATTTCTCACTGAAGAAAATCAAAACCATTCTAGAGGAACCTGATTTTGATCGAATGGAAGCGCTCAACTATCAAAAAGAAATTCTGCATGAAAAGAAACAACGTCTGGATAAGATGATCACCATGATTGATAAAACGATCCAAAATGTGAAAGGAGAAAGATCAATGACAGATCAAGAGAGATTTGCTGGTTTCGATTTTAGCCAGAACCCATATGAACAAGAGGCACGCGAGCGTTATGGAGATGAAGCCATCAATCGCTCTAAACAAAAGATCAACAGCTTATCAAAGGACGAAAAAAATAAGCTCGGTCACTCGTTTGATTCCATTTATAAAAGACTGGCTGATCTTAGAAATGGTTCACCGGAAGCAGCTGAAGCACAGAAAGCGATTCACGATTGGTATGAATTTCTCAATGGAAAGGTTGGCTATCACTATACACTTGAGGCATTTGAAGGACTTGGTCAGGTCTATGTAGACGATGAGCGTTTCACGAAGAACATTGATCAATATGGGGAAGGACTTGCGCTTTTTATGCGAGATGCCATGAAAGTGTATGCAGATCGAAACAAATAGGAATCACTAAACAGGAAAGCTCAACTTCTTAAGAAGTTGAGTTTTTTTATTACTCATTCTTTTTCCCTTTACTGGAACCAAACCCGACTCCAAGTGTTTTTATTACTCATTCTTTTTCCCTTTACTGGAACCAAATCCGACTCCAAGTGCGATTCCAACACCAATTCCTACTGGAATATTATCCAATGCGACTCCTACACCCGCTCCGATCGCTACTCCAAGACCAATACCTAGTCCCATCTTGTTCTCTCTTTTCGACTTTTTCATCACATCTACTCCTTCTTAAGAGATTGTCTACCCTTTTTACGATTGTTTATAGAAAAAGTTTCATCTGTCGTAGATGAAAAGTGATGTATTCAAAAAACTCTTCCTATATTAGTATAGGAAGAGTTTTTTCTACTCATAGAAAATATCTACAAAAATCTTATTTATCATCTAGGCAATTTAATTTTCAGTAGCCACTTTGCTTTTCTGAACTGAATCTTCTTTAGTCGCTTTCGGTTTTCGAATAAACAAAGCTAAAACAAGTCCAATAATAGCTGAAATACCCGCTACGATAAAGGAAACGTTAACGCCATGAACAAGACCTTCAACACCGCGTGACGGCTGCGCTGCCTGAGACATGACGGTTACGAGAAGTGCGGTTCCAACAGCACCGGACACTTGACGCATTGTATTGTTCATAGCTGTACCGTGTGGAATGAGGTGAGCAGGAAGCTGATTTAATCCTGCCGTTGTAACTGGCATCATCACCATCGCTACCCCAAACATTCTGATCGCATTCACAATAGCTAAATAAGCGAACGTCGTTTCTGCTGTTAAATTTGTGAACATAAATGTCGTCACCGTTACGATAATCAAACCAATGATCGCAAGCCACTTTGCTCCAAATTTATCGAATATCCTACCAGTAATCGGGTTCATAAAGCCCATAATCAGAGCCCCTGGCAATAGCATTAATCCTGATTCAAATGCGGTGAATCCAAGCATATTCTGCATAAGAAGCGGCAGAACAGTTGCAGCACCGATCATGGCAATAAAGACAACCATCCCAAGCACAGTTGTTAATGTGAATAGCTTATATTGAAACACTCTAAATTGAAGCACAGGCTGCTTGAGTTTTAACTGACGTAAGATGAACCAGCACAATGTCACACTACCGATGAGCATGGCGATAATCACCTGTTCACTTCCCCATCCGTTTGTACCAGCACTACTGAACCCATACAATAATCCACCGAA